>NZ_JAFLJN010000081.1:0-290119 GCF_018682595.1 Janthinobacterium sp. JC611 | reverse complement strand
CGTATTGCTGCTCAGCACGTAGTTGCCGGCATCGTCGCCGCTCAGCGCCAGGTTCGTCACACTCACGGCCTTGCCGCTGCCCGCGTTCCTGTTGCCAAAGGCGGCGTTGCCGCTCACGCTCAAGGCGTCGCCAACGATGCGGTCGTCGCCAAAGTTCACCTGCGCGCCCGTCGTGCCGTCATACGTCTTGTTGACGCCGTTGACGCTCACGTTCAAGGCGCGCGCCGCGATGTCGGCCGTGGTGCTGCCCGCATTGCTGCTCAGCACGTAGTTGCCGGCATCGTCGCCGCTCAGCGCCAGGTTCGTCACACGCACGGCCTTGCCGCTGCCCGCGTTCCTGTTGCCAAAGGCGGCGTTGCCGCTCACGCTCACCGCGTCGCCAACGATGCGGTCGTCGCCAAAGTTCACCTGCGCGGCCGTCGTGCCGTCATACGTCTTGTTGACGCCGTTGACGCTCACGTTCAAGGTGCGCGCCGCGATGTCGGCCGTGGTGCTGCCCGCATTTCCATTGAGCACGTAGTTGCCCGCATCGGCGCCCGTCAGGTGGCCCGTCGCCACCTGGTAATCGACCACTTTGCCAGTGCCTGCATTCTTGTCGCGGAAGCTGCCCAGCAAACCGGCCATGCCGACCTGGTCGCCCGCCACCAGACCTTCGAAGTAGCCGTTCAGGGCCGCCTGCAAGCCGCCGTCGTAGACGCGGCTTTGCGCGCCCGTGACGCCATAGTTCAGGACGCGCGCCGTGATGGCCGCCGTGCCGTCCGCCGTCGTCGCGGCCAGGCTGTAGTTGCCCAGCTCATTGCCGCTCAGGACCAGGCCGCTGGCGTGCACGGCCTTGCTGCCGCCCACATTCTTGTCGAGGAAGGCGGCGCTGCCGCCGATGCTGATGCTGTCACCCGTCACCACATTGCCCAGCACGAAACTGGCGCCGTCGTAGCCCAGCGTGCCGTCATAGATCTTGCCATTGCCGCCGATGCTCACCGTCAGCGCGCGCGGCGTGATGGCGAAGGTCGTCGTGCCGCCCAAGGTGATGTCGTACTTGGTCGACCACAGACCCGTCGCGGCGTAGCTGCCCACATTGCGCGCATTGCTACCGTAGCCGAGGCTGCCATTCACGCCCGTATCGCCGTCGATCAATCCCACATAGCCGATCGAACCGAGGAAGGCGGCCAGCTGGCCATCGTACACCTTGCCCGTGGCGTTGCCCGAGAGGTTCACTTGCAGCGGCTTCAGGAAAGCCTTCAGCATCGGCGTCGTGTAGCCGTCGTAGATGCGCCACACGCTGCTGAAATTGTAGTCGTTGAAACTGCCTTGCTGCCGCATCTGCGCCGTGCTGCGGCCGCTGGCGCCGCCGCCATCGGTCTGCACCAGCGAGGTGTCAGAATTGAAAAAGCCATAGCTGAACGGGGAACCGGCGGACACGCGGCCGGCCACCGCGCCCGCGGACGCATAGCCGTCGCCAGTCACGGCGCCGCTGCTGAAGACATGGCTGACGCTGCCCGTGCTTTCACCGACCAGCCCGCCCATGTTTTCCCAGGCCAGGATGGCATCGGCAGTGCCGGCCCGGCCCACGGCGCCGCTGGCATACGCGTCATCGATGCTGCCGCCGTTCAGGCCCACCAGGCCGCCGATGCTGCGCGCGCCACTGACGTTGCCGGTGGCATAGGATAGGCTCAGCGCGCCCTGGTTGTTGCCGACCAGGCCGCCGATCATCTCGCGCGCGCCCGTCACCACGCCGGTGGCGTACGAGGTCGCGATGCTGGCGCCGGACGCGTTCACGCCCGCCAGGCCGCCGATGGCGCCGCCGCCATCGGCATTCACGCCGGTGACGGCGCCGCTGCTGGCCGACAGCGTGATGGCGCCGCCATTGCTGCCCACCAGGCCGCCGACATTGCGCTGGCCGCTGACGGCCATGCTGCTGTTCACGTTGTCGATCGTGCCGCTGACGACCTCGCCCGCCAGCGCGCCCACGTTGGCCGTGCCGGCGACGCTGCCGCCGCTCAGGGTGAGGTTGCGCAAGCTGCCGCCCTGCACGCTGCCGAACAGGCCTGCCGCCGAGCCTGGCGCCAGGCTGCGGTCGATTTTCAAATTACTGAGCGTAAATCCGCCGCCATCGAAGACGCCGGAAAAACCGCTGCCGCCGCCGGCGATCGGCACAAAACCCTGGCCATCGTTCCAGTTTACGGTGCCGCTGGCGTCGATATTGCCGGCCAGGCGGTAGTTGTTGCCGAGACCCAGGCTGGCGATGCCTTGCAAGCCATAGATATCGGCCAGCAGATAGGGGGTCGCGCCACCGTCGCCGCCGGCCACGCGCAGGAAGCTGGCGCCGCTGCCGATGCTAAAGCCGCGGGCGCTGAATCCTGGCAGGGCCGCGCCGTTTTGCACCCAGATGCCGCCGTCGAGCACAAAGCTGCCGTCCACCGCCACGGCAGCCGTGGCCGTGATGACGGAACCTGAATTGAGGTGCAGATCTCCGGTCCTGGCGAGCGCAGCCGATATCCGCATGCCGCCCATGTTCGTGCCGTCGCCGATGGTCAGCGACGAGGCCGAGATGCCGGCCAGTTCAACGGTGTTCAAACTCAGGGCCGTACCCGATTTGGTGCCCAGGTCGATGCTGCGCGCACTGCTCAGGGGCTTGATGATGACGTTCGCGCCGCCGGCCGAGCCACCGAAGTTGACCTTGCCGTTAATGCCGATATTATCTGCCTGCAAGGTCACCGTCTGGCCGGCGATGCCGCTGCCCAGCAACTGATCGCCGCTACCGGTCAGGTCGATAGCACCGCCCTGGAAATTGCTGATCAGGCTCAGATGGCCGCTGCCGACGTCGACCACGCCGGCGCCCCCCACGCTGGCGCCGGAAAGATAAACGCTACCGCCATTGCTGGTGATCGGCGCGGCCAGATTCACATGCGAGCCAATCGCCCCGACGCTGCCGCTGCTGGCGTCATTGGCCAATAATCTGACGGCTCCGCCATTGGTGGTGATGGAGGCGTTGACGTTGATCGTTTCGCCCGCCTGCGCCGTCAGGCCCACGCCTTGCTGCGTGACGTTGATGGCGCTGTTGAAGTTGATGCGATGCGTTGCCTGCAAGGTGACGTTGCTGCCGGCACCAGAAATCAGGTCGGCGCCGAGATTGGTGTTGCCGGTGGACGGCGCGTCGGCGAACTGGTCGACGTCGCTCAGTTCGCCGCCGGAACCTGCGACCACGGTGATATCGTAAGGATCGAGCAGCCAGTTGCCGCGCTTGCCATGCGCCGCGCCGGTATTGACGCGGATGCCGTCGACGGCCAGGGAATGGCCGGACGTTTCCACGAAGCCGCCATCGCCGCCTTGCGCGCCGCCGCGTGCGGAAAGGCTGCCATGCACCTGCGCCGACTCGTTGCCCCAGGCGATGATCTTGCCGCCGTTGCCATTGCCGATGGCATCGGCGGTGACGCTGGCGTCCTTGCCGACCAGCACTTGCCGCGCATTCTGCACGGCCGCGTTCTTGCCCTGGTAGTCACCGCCCAGCAAGACCGTGCCGCCGCCCGTGGCGCCGCTGGCGTCGATTGCCGCGTTGCCCAGCAAGCCCACCTGTTCGCCCAGCACCTGGATGTCGCCCCCCTTGCCGGCCGCGCCCGTGGCGCTGGTGACGCTGCCCGCTTCGAGCAGCGCCTTGCCGCTGGCCTTGAGCACGATCCTGCCGTTCTCGCCGACGACGGCGCTGTTCGCGTTGAGCACGCCGCGCTGGCCGACCAGCGCGCCGGCCATGCCGATGCCGCCGCCCTGGGCGATGATCTGCCCCAGGTTCAGCGCCTGATCGCTTGGCGCCGACACCAGCACGCGCAATTGCGGATTGCCGGGGTCGGCCAGCTGCACGCTGCGCCCGGCCGCCAGGATCACTTCGCCGTTCGGCGCCGTGATGAGGCCCGTGTTTTCCACGTTGGGCGCGATCAGCAGCACTTGCCCGCCCTTGCCCGCGTTGATCGTGCCCGCATTGGCGACGCCGCCGGCGATGGCGCCGGCCGTGAACTGGCGCTTGCCGGACAGGAAATCCTCGTTCGACAGGCCCAGGCTCGATGCCACCAGGCCATTCACGTTCACCGTCGCGCCCTGGCCGAAGACGATGCCGTTCGGGTTGATCAGGAAGACCTTGCCGTTCGATTCCAGGCTGCCGAGGATCTTGCTGGGGTCTTGCCCGGTGATGCGGTTGAGCACGGCGCTATTGCCGTTTTGCTGGATGAAGCGCGTGATCTCGCCCGCATGGATGGAAAAGCTCTGCCAGTTGATGATGGTGTTGGGCGTGTTCGTGATCGAGAAGACGTTGCCCTGCTGGTTGAACGTCGCCTGTCCGTTGACCACCTGCGGCAAGGCGGGGTTGGCTTGCGCCGCGCCGAAGCAGCCGGCCAGCAGCAGCGCCAGCGCCGTGCGGCGCAGGGGCGGCGCAAACGGTGACGAAAAGGGTGGCGTCAGGACGAAAACGGAGGCGTGCGGGACGTGGTTGGGCATGGTGTTCATCCTGATGCTAGTAGGCCAAGGCGAGGCGGAAATGCAGGCGGTTGGCGCCCCGCTGTCCCGTGTCGCCGCCATTGACGACATGGGCGTAATCGAGTTGCAGATTGGCGTAGCGGCTCAGCAGCAAACGCAGGCCGAGGCCGCCGCTGGCTATGCCTTGCGACGCGCTTTCGCCAGGCAGCGCATGGTTGCGGCGCAGCCAGGCCGTGTCATAGAAAGCCAGCGCGCGGCATTGGTAGCCGAGCGCCTGGCCGCACCAGTTCGGCGTGTACAGTTCCAGGTTCAGGTTGACGCCCGAATCATTGGCCACTTCGCGCTCGGCGAAGCCGCGCACGGACGCCGCGCCGCCGGCGCCGAACTGCTCGCCCGGCACCAGCGCGTCCGGCGTGACTTGCGCGTTGACAAGCGCGCGCCATTGCCAGTCGCCGGCCAGCACGCGCCCCGAGCTGGCGCTCAGGCGCACCGTGTTCCAGGCCGCCTTGGCATGCGCGCGCACGCGGTCGAAATCGGCTTGCGCGCCATGTTTGCCGCCAGGGATGTTATGCGCGAAGGTGAGCGCCACGCTGGTCTCGCCCGTGGGCAAGGTCCAGTTGCCGATGTAGCTGACGCTGAGCGGATGCACGGTGACGTCCGCGCCCAGTTCCATGCCGAACAATTGCACACTGTTGCGGTAAGCCTTGTAGTCGATGCCGTACACGAGCTTGGGTTCGAAATCGTCGCCGCGGGCAAAGTTCTGGTTGTAACGGATGCCGGCCATGCTGCCTTGACCGCTGACGGCCAGGTCGAAAATGCCGGCCGAGACGCTACCCGAATCGACGTTCGAATAGCTGGCGAAAAAATCCATCGAGTCGCCCAGCGCATACAGCGGCAAGTGGTAGCCGGCGCCATACACGCCCACCTTGTCCGGCTTTTCCAGGCTGCTCGTGTATTGCAGGCTGGCCACGTGGTCGCGGCCGAACAGGTTGGCATGCTGCAGCACCACGCCCACGTGCGTCTTGCCCGTTTGCGCATTGCCCGTATTGTCCACATTGAGCATGGCCTTCCACGGCTTGTCATCGGCCACCGTGACGATGGCGTCGATGGCACCCGCCTTGGCGCCGGCCGGCTCGTCGGCCTGCAGGCGCACTTCGATCTTGCGCGCCGGGTTTTCATTGGCCAGCTTCAGGCTTTGCGACAGGGCCGGCAGGTTTGGCGTCTCGCCTTCGCGCAGCGACGGCAGGGCGCGCCGCACGTTGGCCTCGTCAACGTGGAGGTTGCCGCTGATGACAAGCTTACCCAGCGGCGTTTGCAGCACGCGCAGGCGCACCACGCCCCGTTCCAGTTCCTGCTCGGGCAGTTGCACCTGCACGGCGCCGTAGCCGCGCGCGCGGTAAGCCCCTTCCAGCGCCTCGACGGCGCGGGCAATGTCGGAAAAGTCGCGCTGTGCACCCGTAAAAGGCGCCAGCAAGGCTTGCACCTGCGCGGACGTGAGCAGGGTATTGCCCTCGACGTCGAAGCGGCGGATCTCGAAGCGCGGCACGCCGTCCTCCTGCGTGGCAGGAGCGGCATCATCCATGGAAACAGCGGCGCCGGCGGCGCCGACGGCGAACAGCAGCGCGGAACCCGCAAGCAGGTGCACCAAACGATATGTCATGTGAAGGATTTCTTGTGTAACCGGACAAGCGCGCCGCCCGCGGGCGCCAGCGTGTCCGGCAATGGATTGAAGACAAATTTTAGACGGCTTTTAGTTTCCAGTCAGAAATTTCTAACGTTTTCCCCTGATTTTTATCGCAACGCAGCATACATCGTGCCTACATCGATCAAGGATGATTTATTTAATAACATTATTCTGCTCACCCACTATTTATTTGCCATCCAGTATGGTCACGCCATCCCAGTCGGGCGCGGGCGGCGCGCGGCGGTAATCGTCCACGCGCGCCGCATACAGCCGGTACAGGCCGTCGTCGGGAAAATCCGCCTGCAATTGCCCGATCAGGGCGGCGGCGGCGGGCCAGTCGCGCGCGCGCAGCCGGGCCAGCGCCGCATGCCAGCGTTCCAGCTGCGCCAGCTCGGCGGCGGCGGCGCCGGCCAGCAGGCAACGCGGCTCGAAGATGGCCACCGCCTCCCGCTTGCCCTGCACCCTGACCCGGTCCAGCTCGCGGTACAGGAATTCGGCGGCCGCCAGGCGCGTGGCCTCACCCACCACGATGCCCACGCCATAGCGCTTGCTGGCCCCTTCCAGGCGCGCGGCCAGGTTGACGCTGTCGCCCATGACGGTATAGGCGCGGCGGATGCGCGAGCCCATGTCGCCCACATGCATGGGCCCCGTATTGATGCCGATGCCGATGCGCAGCGGCGGCCAGCCGCGCGCACAGAAGCGCTGGTTCAGCCGCTGCGCGCTGGCCTGCATCAGCAGGGCGCTGGCCACGGCGCGGCTGGCATGGTCGGCAAAGGCGACGGGCGCGCCCCAGAACGCCATCACGGCGTCGCCGATGTATTTGTCCAGGGTGCCGCCATGGCTGTCGCGGATATCTTCCGACATGGCCGTCAGGTATGCATTGATGTATTCGCGCAGCGCGGCCGGCGCCAGCTGCTCGGAGATGGCCGTGAAACCGCGCACGTCGGCAAACAGCACCGTCAGTTCGCGGTTCTCGCCCTCCATGGTGTAGCGGCGCGGATCGTCGGCCATCTCGGCCACCAGCTCGGGCGCCACATACTCGCCGAAGCGCGCCACCAGCGCGCGCCCCTTGCGCACCTCGAAAAAATAGCCCCACGCCAGGTTGACGACGAACAGCGCGACGATCAGCAACAGCAGCACGGCGGCGCCCAGCACCAGGTCGTGCGCGGCGTACAGATACAGATTGATGGCGATGGCGGCCGCCAGCGCACCCACGGTGGCCAGCATCACGCCGGCCGGCGGCAGCACGGCCAGGGCGCCGGCCAGCAGCAGGCCAAACAGCACGATCTGCGCCAGTTCGAGCGCCAGCGCGTAGTCGGGCCGCACCTTGAAGCGGCCATCGAGCATGGACTTGATCAGATTGGCGTGCACCTCCACCCCAGGGTATTCCGCATTCACGGGCGTGGCGCGGATATCGTTCAAGCCGGGCGCCGTGGTGCCCACCAGCACGAGGGCCCCCTTCAGCAGCGCGGGCGGCACCGTGCCGGCCAGCACGTCGGACGCCGACACATAGCGGAAGGCGCCGCCATCGGGGCCGCCCGCGCCGCGATACTGCACCGTGGTGGTCAAGGCTTCACCGACGGGTATCGCCAGCGCGCCGCGCGGCGTGAACAGCATCAGGTGATCGAGGCCGCCGTTGGCCAGTTCGCGCGCCGACAGGGTGTCGGCCGTGCCCGTGAAGCGGGGAGCGATGGCGCGCGCCTGCAGGTAGACGACGACGGTGGCCAGCGACAGCGACGGATAATAGCCGTCGCCGATGCGCGTAAGCAGGGTCGAGGAACGCACGACGCCGTCGGCATCGGTCAGCGCCGTGAAGATGCCGGCGCCCTGCGCGGCCGCCTGCAGGGGCGCGATGTTGGCTTCGTAGCCGCGCGCCACGTAGGCCGTGACGCTGCGTCCGTTCAAATCGGCGACGGTGAAGGCGGGCCTGGGCAGCACGCCCTTCCTTTGCTGCTCCGACACGCTGTAACCGAGCACCACGGGCTGGCCGCGCATGGCCTCGGCGAACAGGCCGTCGTAGTCCATGGCCGGGCGCAGTTTTTCCAGCTGCGCCGGCAGGCCGGCCACGCCCGCCAGTTCGCCGCGCGCCAGTCCTTGCAGCACGGCGTAGCCGGAGCTGGTGTCCGCTTCGGGAAACGAGATATCGAAGCCCAGCGCGGCCACGCCGTAATGGCCCGTCAGCTGGCGCACCAGGCGCGCCTGGATGTCGCGGCTCCAGGGAAAGCGGCCCACCTTCGCCAGGCTGTGCTCGTCGATGTCGACGATGACGATGCGGCGGTCGAGCTGCGGCGCATCAAGACGCATGCGCCAGTCGCCCAGCATGGAATCCAGGCGCGCGATGGTGTCGTTGCCAGCCACGCACAGGAGGGCGGCCGCCAAGGTCAGCAGTATGCCCAGCAGCGACCGCGCCCCATGCTTGCGCAGGGCCAGCGGCAGCGTCAAGGGGTATAGCCCGGAATGGCCGCCTCGTCGACGGCATCGATCTGGCTCGGATGCAAATGCTTTTCAGCGAAGGTCAGATAGACTTTGCTGCGAATGAACACGTCGAACAGCTCCGGGTCGATGTGCCCGTTCAGGCTGAAATTGCCGAGGATGCGCAGGGATTCGGACAGCGGCTTGCCCTTTTTGTAGGGACGGTCGCGCGCCGTCAGTGCCTCGAAAATGTCGGCGATGGCCATCAGCCGCGCCGGCACCGACATCTGCTCTTTCGTCAGCCCGCGCGGATAGCCCTTGCCATCCATGCGCTCGTGGTGGCCGCCCGCGTATTCCGGTACTTTTTGCAGGTGCTTGGGCCACGGCAGCGCTTCGAGCATGCGGATAGACACGCTGATATGGTTGTTGACGATGGCCCGCTCGGCCGCCGTCAGAGTACCGGCGCGGATGGTCAGGTTTTCCGTCTCGTCGGCGTCGAGGAAATCGCGCAGTTCGCCGTCGGCCGCGCGCCAGCGGCGCCGGGCGATCTGCCGCACGCGTTCCTGGTCGGCCTGCGCCATGCTTTCGCCGCCGATGTTGACGCGCCGGATGAAGTCGCGCTCGTCGCGCAGCGCCGCCTGCTCCAGCGCCAGCGCGCGGCCGATGGCATCCTTCTGCCGCGGCTGCGCCGCCTGCTGGCGCAGGGCCGCGATCTCGGCGTCGCGCAGCAGCACTTCGTAGCGCGTGTCGATCAGGGCGATGCGGTCGAAAATGGTTTCCAGCTTGGTGGCCTTGTCGACCACGTGCACGGGCGTGGTGATCTTGCCGCAGTCGTGCAGCAGCCCGGCCAGCCACAGTTGCTTGCGTTCATTGTCGCTGAGGCGGAAATCGGCCAGCGGCCCCGTTTGCGTGGCGTGCGCGGCGTCGGCCAGCAGCATCGTCAGCTCGGGCACGAACTGGCAGTGGCGCCCCGTGTAGGGCGACTTTTCATCGATGCCGATATTGATCAGGGTAACGAGCGATTCGAGCAGCTCTTCCAGCTGCGCAATGAGCAATTGATTCGTCAGCGCCACGCCGGCCTGCGCGGCCAGCGCCTCGATGAAGCGCTGGTCGGTGGAGGAAAAGGCGCGCACCTGGCCCGTCTCGCCATCCTTGGCATTGACCAGCTGCAGCACGCCGATCAGCTCACCCTCGTGGTCGCTCATGGGCACCGTCAGGATCGATTGCGTGTGGTAGCCGTGGTGGCGGTCGAACTCGCGCATGCCGGAAAAATTGAAGCCCTCGTCGCGGTACACGTCGGCGATATTCACGCTGCGGCGCAGGTTCGCCGCATACGCGGCCACCGAGGTCAGGTTGGGCTGACCCGCGCCATCGAACAGGGGCACGCCCGGCAAGCCCACGTCGGCGCCCTGCGCGATGCCCAGGCTGTCGTTGACGCTGATGTCGAACGCCAGCTGGCGGCCCTCAAGCGCGGGCCGGTACAGGGTCGCGCCATCGGCGCCGCTCATGCTTTTTGCGAGCAGCACGATGCGCTGCAACAAGGCGCCGATATCGTGCCCCTCACCGCCCTGGCCGTGGCCAAGCGCGACACTGAGTTCGGTCAATTGCTCCAGTCTGTGGGCGATTTTCTCAGGGTGCAACTGAGGCATGTTGGCGGCAATCAGGTAATGGGCAAGCAAAAAAGGGGAAGTCGGCAAGCGCCAGTGTAACGGCGCCCCTGCGCACTGTACATTACTTAGTTACAACAAAATGAAATAACTTGCCGTATCACAACACGCATAAATGTTGCCGCCAATCTCATTAATTAGAATAGAATCAACAATAATTACACAGTAACAAGGTACTGAATGAAATTCACGTTCAGGGGCGTGCGCGGCTCCATCCCCTCTCCCGGCCCGCGCACGGCGCGCTATGGCGGCAACACCACCTGCATCGAAGTGCGCACCGACAACGATAGCCTGATCATTCTCGATGCGGGCAGCGGCATCTTTGCGCTGGCGCAGCAACTGCCGCCGGGCGAGCCCGTCGACGCGCACGTCTTCATCACGCACAGCCACTGGGACCATATCCACGGCCTGCCCATGTTCTCGCCCCTGTTCGTGGCCGGCAACCGCATGCGCCTGCACGGCGCGCACGACGCGGCCGCCGGTCGCGGGATCGAGCACGTGATGGCGGTGCAGCTGCAAAACAGCTATTTTCCCGTCAGCGAAGCGGCCATGGCGGCCAGCATCGAGTACCGCACCCTGGCGCCCGGCGACACCGTCGAGGTGGGTGGCGCGCGCGTGCGCGGCGCGGAGATGAACCACCCGGTCGTCAACCTCGGCTACCGCATCGACTGCGGCGGCGCCGCGCTGTTTTTCAGCGGCGACCATGAACCGTTCTACAATCTGCATGCACCCGGCCATGCCGAACACGCGGCCTGCGCGTCGCACAACGCGCAGCGCCAGGCCGGCATCGACGCGCTGGTCGCCGGCGTCGACGCGCTGATCATGGATTGCTCCTACACGCGCGAGGAATACCCGGGCAAGCAGGGCTGGGGCCACGGCACCTTCGACGCCGCCTTCGACCTGGCCCTGCGCTGCGGCGCGCGGCGCCTGTACTGCACCCACCACGAACCGACCCGCAGCGACGAACAGCTCGAAGCCGTCTTTGCCGACGTGATGGGCCGCTACGCGAGCCGTCTGAACGGCCTGCAGGTGTTCCTCGCGTACGAGGGACTGACGGTGGAACTGGCCGGCGCATAAAAAAAAGGAACCTTGCGGTTCCTTTTTTTGAATGTGCCCAATTGGCCCAAGGCCGCCTTACATGATGTGGTGGCCAATCCACCAGGCGACTGCCGCAACGAACGCAGAGGCAGGAATCGTGAAGATCCAGGCCCAGACGATATTGCCCGCCACGCCCCAGCGCACGGCCGACATCTTTTGCGACGAGCCGACGCCGACGATGGCGCCCGTGATGGTGTGCGTGGTCGACACGGGAATGCCCAGCGCCGTCGAGACGAACAGGGTGATCGCGCCGCCCGTTTCGGCGCAGAAGCCGCCGACCGGTTTGAGCTTGGTGATCTTCTGGCCCATGGTCTTGACGATACGCCAGCCGCCGAACAGGGTGCCGAAGCTGATGGCCGTGTAGCACGAGATGATGACCCACATCGGCGGCATCTGGTCGTTCGTGCTCGAGTAGCCGGCGGCGATCAGCAGCATCCAGATGATGCCGATGGTTTTTTGCGCATCGTTGCCGCCGTGGCCCAGGCTGTAGGCGGCCGCCGAGGCCAGTTGCAGGCGGCGGAACCACTTGTCGACCTTGCGCGGCGTCGAACGCACGAAGATCCACGACACGATGAGCATCATGATGGACCCGAACACAAAGCCCAGCACGGGGGCGATGACGATGAAGGCCACGGTTTTCCACAGACCGGCCGCGACCAGGGCGCCCGTGCCGGACTTGGCCACGGCCGCGCCCACCAGGCCGCCGATCAGCGCGTGCGAGGACGACGAGGGAATGCCGTAGTACCAGGTAAACAAATTCCAGAAGATGGCGCCCATCAGCGCGCCGAAGATCACGTACTGGTCGATCACCGCCGGGTCGATGGTGCCCTTGCCCACCGTGGCGGCCACGGTCAGCTGGTGGAACACGAAGATGGCGACGAAGTTGAACGTGGCGGCCATGGCAACCGCGGTCTGCGGTTTCAATACGCCCGTCGAGACCACCGTGGCGATCGCGTTGGCGGCATCGTGGAAGCCGTTCATGAAGTCAAACAGCAGCGCGAGGACGATCAACAGGCCTAGCACGTAGATGCTGATTTGTATGGTCATTGTAGTTTCTTTTCTGATTCTGGTTCAGGACAGGCCCAACGCTTACGCGTTTTCGACGATGATGCCTTCGATAATATTGGACACGTCTTCGCAACGGTCGGTCACGGTTTCCAGAATTTCGTAGATCGCTTTCAGCTTGATCAGGTTGCGCACGTCCGGTTCGTCGCGGAACAGCTTGGACATGGCGGCGCGCATCACGTGGTCGGCGTCCGATTCCAGGCGGTCGATCTCTTCGCAGATGGCGACGATCTTGCGCGAGTTGTCCATGTTGTGCAGCATGGCGACGGCGTCGCGCACTTTTTCGGTACAGGCCAGCACCAGTTCGGCCAGGCGCTTGGCTTCCGGCGTGACGGCTTTCAGGTCGTACAGCGAGACGGTTTGCGCCGCATCTTCCAGCAGGTCGAGGATGTCGTCCTGGCGCGTGATCAGCTGATGGATGTCGTCGCGGTCGATCGGCGTGATGAAGGTCTTGTGCAGCATTTCCACGGTGGCGTAGGTGACTTTGTCCGCCTGTTTCTCGATGCTTTCGATCGCATGTACGCGGTTTTCCAGGTCGTCGAAATTGGTCATCAGGCCGAGCATCTCTTTGGCGCCCTTGACGCACAATTCCGCGTGCTGGTTAAACAATTCAAAAAACTTGCCCTCAGTGGGCATCAAGCGTCCAAACATGTCATTCTCCGTTAAGCATTGAGTCGTGTTATTTACTACAGAAAGCCGCCCCGTTGTCGGGGGCGGCCGATGGAATTGCCAGTGCTGCTGAGTCTTAGTCGCCTTGGTAAAGCGCCAGGCCACCACTGTAATTGCCAAATTTGGTGTACTGCCCCATGAAGGTGAGGCGGATGCTGCCGATTGGACCGTTACGTTGTTTGCCGATGATGATTTCGGCCGTTCCCTTGTCCGGCGAGTCGGGGTTATACACCTCG
The DNA here is from genome assembly GCF_018682595.1 of Janthinobacterium sp. JC611. Taxonomy (NCBI): domain Bacteria; kingdom Pseudomonadati; phylum Pseudomonadota; class Betaproteobacteria; order Burkholderiales; family Oxalobacteraceae; genus Janthinobacterium; species Janthinobacterium sp. JC611. Next base: position 276,824 of record NZ_JAFLJN010000081.1, on the reverse strand, counting down.
TCGCGGTAAATGAACAGGATCACGTCGGCATCCTGCTCGATAGCGCCCGATTCGCGCAAGTCGGACATGACAGGACGCTTGTTCGGGCGTTGTTCCAGCGAGCGGTTCAGCTGGGACAGCGCGATCACGGGGCAACCGAGTTCTTTCGCCAGGCCTTTCAAGCCCCGCGAAATCTCGGAAATCTCCGTGGCGCGGTTGTCGCCCGGGGTATTGGCCGACATCAGCTGCAAGTAGTCGACGATGATCAGGCCCAGCTTGCCGCATTGACGCGACAAACGGCGCGAGCGGGCGCGCAATTCGATGGAATTGAGCGCCGGCGTTTCATCGATGTACAACTGCGCGTCGTTCATCTTCTGGATCGCATTCGTCAGGCGCGGCCAGTCTTCGTCGTTCAGGCGGCCCGTGCGCAGGCGGTGCTGGTCGAGCTGTCCGACCGAGCCCAGCATACGCATGGCCAGCTGGGCGCCGCCCATCTCCATCGAGAACACGGCCACGGGCAAGCCGCTGTCGATGGCCACGTTCTCGCCGATGTTGACGGAAAACGCCGTCTTGCCCATCGAGGGACGCCCCGCCACGATCACCAGGTCGCCCGGCTGCAGACCGGAGGTCATGCGGTCGAGGTCGATGAAACCGGTGGGCACGCCCGTGATTTCACTCTGGTTGTCGCGGCTGTACAGTTCGTCGATGCGCTCGACCACCTGCGTCAGCAGGGGCTGGATGGCGGTCCAGCCCTGGGCGCCGCGCGCGCCTTCTTCGGCGATGGCGAAGATCTTCGATTCGGCCTCGTCAAGCATCTGCTTGACTTCCTTGCCTTGCGGGCTGAAGGCCGTGCCGGAGATATCGTCGGCGACGGTGATGAGTTTACGCAGCACGCCGCGGTCGCGCACGATCTCGGCATAGCGCCGGATGTTCGCGGCCGATGGCGTGTTTTGCGCCATGGCGTTCAGGTAAGCGAGTCCGCCCACATCCTCGGCCTTGCCGAGCTGGGTCAGGGTTTCAAAAACAGTAATGACATCGGCTGGCTTGGAAGCGTTAACCATCTTGACGATTTGCTCGAAGATGATGCGATGGTCATAGCGATAGAAATCCTCCGCATGCATGAAGTCGGCGATGCGGTCATATGCGGCATTGTCGCGCAGCAGACCACCGATGACGGATTGTTCTGCTTCGATCGAATGCGGCGGAATACGGAGGGAATCCAGTTGCGGATCAGAGGGGGCGTTCATGGCGCGAATTATACCCGCTTCGGCGTGCCGGCAAAAATAAAGGGCTGAAATTGAGCGAAAAAAAGGCCACAAAAAAGCCGGGCGAACCCGGCTTTTCATCGTGCGGCAGCGCTTGCGGGCCAGGCCCGCAGACGATTACGCGTTCGCGTCTGGAACGACAGCGATCACCACTTCCACGACCACGTCGGTGTGCAGAGCAACCGAAACGTTGTGCTCGCCAACGATCTTCAGCGGGCCGGTAGGCATGCGGATTTGTGCTTTTTCAACAGCAAAACCTTGCTTGGTCAGCGCTTCAGCGATGTCGAAGTTGGTGACGGAACCGAACAGACGGCCATCGACGCCAGCTTTTTGAGCGACTTGAACGGTCAGGCCGCTCAGTTTTTCGCCCTGGGCTTGCGATGCGGCCAGTTTGGCGGCAGCAGCTTTTTCCAGTTCGGCGCGCTTGACTTCGAATTCAGCCACAGCGGTTGCCGTGGCACGACGTGCCAGGCGTTGCGGGATCAGGAAGTTACGTGCGTAACCGTCCTTGACTTTGACGACTTCGCCGAGGTTGCCGACGTTTACAACTTTTTCTAACAGAATGATTTGCATAGTTCTTCTCCAGGAATATCTGACCGATTAAGCGTGGTGCAGATCGGTGTATGGCAGCAGCGCGAGGAAGCGAGCGCGCTTGATTGCGGTGTCGACTTGGCGCTGGTAGTGCGCTTTGGTACCGGTCAGGCGTGCTGGCATGATCTTGCCGTTTTCCTGGACGAAGTCTTTCAGCGTGTCGACGTCTTTGTAGTCGACTTGCTCAACGTGCGCTGCGGTGAAGCGGCAGAACTTCTTACGTTTGAACAATGGGTTTTGCTGTTTGCGTTTTTCTTTAAGCTTGAGCTTATTTTTGTCGAACTTTTTACCGAATGCCATGTCAGGCTCCTGTATCTAAAATGCGCTAGTCGGGAATGACTGCACTAAAATCAATGATGTGAAACACCAAACTCTTGCTGTTGCGGCTTTTTCTGGCCAGGAAACCCGTGAACTGATAGACCCCGCCCAAGCTTGCCTGGCTGAACCGGCCTGAGATTTCGCCAGCGGCTAGCGCGGCAACTTCAAACTCGGTCAAACGGGCAATCCCTGCTTCCATCTGCTGCGAACTGTGCTGCAATACTGCATTCACAATCGGCAGCCCTGCCGGGGTATAGCGCAATATTTCGCGCTCGGCAATAATAGCGGTCACTTGTAGCTGGTTCAGCGCACGATCCTGGTCAAGAATTAAGCGGCTGCGGCTGGAGCGGCTGCTGGTGCTTCGGTGCGGTGGCTTTTGGCCGCGTCTTCGCGTTGTACCGATTTCATCATCGGCGAAGGAGCTGTTTCAGCTTTCTTCATTTTAACGGTCAGGTGACGCAACACGGCATCATTGAATTTGAATGCTGTTTCCAACTCGACCAGGGTCTCGTTGTCGCATTCGATGTTCAGGCAGATGTAGTGTGCTTTAGGCAGCTTTTGGATCGAGTAAGCCATTTGACGGCGGCCCCAATCTTCCACGCGGTGAACCGAACCGCCGCGGGTGGTTACGCTGGCTTTGTAGCGTTCGATCATCGCGGGCACTTGCTCGCTTTGGTCCGGATGGACGATAAAGACTATTTCATAATGACGCATGCAAACTCCTTCAGGTCGGATTGATAATCGCCCACCCCGGCGTCAAGACGGGTGTGGGAAGGTCAGCCGAAGATTATAACCGCCTTTTGCAAACGTTTCAATCATTCCTTCCACCATGGTCCGAAAAGCCCGTGCGCCGCCCTGCTTTCCTCCCGCGGACAAGTATTTCTTGCGAAATTCGCCGAAAACACGGAAATCCCCTTGCATAGTGGGCGATACTGTACAAAAATACAGACTGTTCATATAGACAGCATTTCAGTATGCACCCACCGCTCATGATCAAGCTGACAGCACGACAAGAACAAATCCTGAACCTGATCAAGGACGCGATTGAAAACACGGGCTTCCCCCCCACCCGTGCCGAAATCGCCAATGAACTGGGTTTCAAATCGGCCAATGCGGCCGAAGAGCATTTGCAGGCCCTGGCCCGCAAGGGCGCGATCGAGATTTCGCCTGGCACCTCGCGCGGCATCCGCCTGATCGGCGCGGCCGCCGAGGCGGCGCCATCGACAGTGCCGGCAGCCCTGCTGATGTCGCTGCCCCTGATCGGCAGAGTCGCGGCCGGCTCCCCCATCCTGGCGCAGGAAAACCTGGAAGCGAGCTACAACGTGGACCCGGCCCTGTTCTCGGCCAAGCCCGACTTCCTGCTGAAGGTGCGCGGCTGGTCCATGCGCGACGCCGGCATCATGGATGGCGACTTATTGGCCGTCAAGAAGGTCGACAGCGCCAAGAATGGCCAGATCGTCGTGGCCCGCATCGGCGACGAAGTCACCGTCAAGCGCTACAAGAAAACGGGTTCCGTCATCGAACTGCTGCCGGAAAACCCCGACTTCAAGGTGATCACCGTATCGCCGGAAGACGAGTTCGCCCTGGAAGGACTGGCTGTCGGCCTGATGCGCAGCTGGCATTAAATTACCGTCCATAAAAAAGGGCCGCGACAGCATGACTGTCGCGGCCCTTTTCACATGGCGCGCGGCTGTTTAGGCATCCAGCGCGTTTTTGAAATCCTCGAGCAAATCGGCTTCATCCTCGATGCCGACGGAGACGCGGATCAGCGATTCGGCGATGCCCATGCTGGCGCGGCGCTCGGCCCCCATCTCGTAGAAAATCGTGTGAGCGACGGGGATGACCAGGGTGCGCGTGTCGCCCAGGTTGCTGGCGGGAATCGCTAAATTGAGGCGGTTGAGGAAATCGAAGCAGTCGATGCCATCCTTCAACTCAAAGCTGAACAGCGAACCATAGCTGCGGAACAACTCCGTCGCCAGCGCGTGCTGCGGATGCGACGCCAGGCCCGGGTAGTGCACGGCGGCCACTCTCGGGTCGGCGGCCAGCATGGTGGCCAGCGCCAGGGCGTTCGAGCAGGTGCGGTCCATGCGCAAGGCCATGGTTTCCGCGCCGACGGCGATATGGTGCGCCGCTTCCGGCCCCAGCGAGGCGCCGAAGTCGCGCAAGCCCTTGGCGCGGATTTGCGCGATGCCCCACTGCGAAGGTGCCGCCTTCTTGTAGTTTTCAAAGATGTTCGGATACCGCGTCCAGTCGAATACGCCCGTGTCCGTCAAGCTGCCGCCCAGCGCATTGCCGTGGCCGCCGATGGATTTCGTCAAGGCATTCACCACCAGGCCCGCGCCCACGGCTTTCGGGCGGAACAAATAGGGCGTCGTCATCGTATTGTCGACGATGTACAGGATGCCCTTCTCGCGGCACAAGTCACCGATTTTTTTCAGGTCGGCGATCTGCGTGCGCGGATTGGCGATGGTTTCGACAAACACGATGCGCGTGGCCGGCGTGATGGCGGTCGCCACGTTGGCCACGTCGGTGGCGTCGACGAAGGACACGGCGATGCCCTGCCCCGTCACCGTTTGCCACAGGCTGTTGGTATTACCAAACAAGAAAGCCGACGACACGACGTGATCGCCCGCGCGCAGCAGGGATTGCACCACGGCGCCGATGGCGCCCATGCCGGTGGCGAAGCACAGCGTGGCCACGCCGTCTTCCATCTTGTTGACCTTGTCCTCCAGCGCGGACACGGTCGGGTTGCCCTGGCGGCCATAGCGGAAACCCGGCTCCTTGCCCTGGAACACGGACGCGAGCTGGCGCGCATCGGCGTAGCCGAAGGCAACGGAAGTATGCACGGGCTTGTGCAGAGAACCATGCTCGATGCCCTTGCGGCGGTCGTTATGCAGGATGGTGGTGGTAAAGCCGTAGGTTTTTTTATCGTTCATGATCGCGGAGAAAAAAAAGCCCGGCATCGGCCGGGCAGCTTACTTATGCTTCTGTCGTTGCCAGGTTCAGGTTCAGCTGGGAACGCGGCGTATCCTCGGGCGCTGCCGCCTTCGGATGGTGGCGCGCATATTCCAGGCGGTCCAGGTATTCCTGCGACACGTCGCCCGTCACGTACACGCCGTCGAAGCACGAGGCCTCGAAGTTGGTCAGGGCCGGGTTGACGTCGGCGATCGCCTGCTTCAGTGCGCCGATATCCTGGTACACGAGGTAGTCGGCTGTGATTTCGCGGCACACCTCTTCCGTCGTGCGGCCGTAGGCGATCAGCTCGTCGCGCGTCGGCATGTCGATGCCGTACACGTTCGGGTAAATCACCGGCGGCGCGGCCGAGGCGAAGATGACTTTCGTCGCGCCCGCTTCACGCGCCATCTGCACGATTTCGCGGCTGGTGGTGCCGCGCACGATGGAATCGTCGACCAGCAGCACCACTTTATCCTTGAATTCGGACGGGATGGCGTTGAGCTTCTGGCGCACGGATTTCTTGCGCGCCGCCTGGCCCGGCATGATGAAGGTGCGGCCGATGTAGCGGTTCTTGATGAAGCCTTCGCGGTATTCGATGTTCAGTGCCATGGCCAGCTGGATGGCGGCCGGACGCGAGGAATCGGGAATCGGCATGACCACGTCGATATGCACGCCAGGCAACTCGGCGCGGATCTTCTCGGCCAGGTATTCGCCCATTTTCAGGCGCGTGGCGTACACGGAGGCGCCGTCGATGACGGAGTCGGGACGGGCCAGGTAGACGAATTCGAACACGCACGGGTTCAGGCTGGCATTGTCGGCGCACTGGGCGCTGTGCAATTGCTTGTCTGCATCGATGAAGACGGCTTCGCCGGGACCGATGTCGCGCACGAAGCGGAAGCCCATGCCTTCCAGGGCCACGGATTCGGAGGCGATCAGGTACTCGGGACCCTGCTCCGTTTCATTGATGCCCAGGCACAGCGGACGGATGCCGTGCGGGTCGCGGAAGGCCAGCAAGCCCACGCCGGCGATCTGCGCGACGGCGGCGTAGCCACCCTTGACGCGGCGGTTCAGCACGGTGACGGCCTTGAAGATCGCTTCCGGGTCCAGGTTCAGCCCCGTCGTCGCTTCCTGGATTTCATGCGCCAGCACGTTGAGCAGCACTTCCGAATCGGAATCGGTATTGATGTGGCGGCGGTCGTTCTTGAACATTTCCTGTTTCAACTGTTCCCAGTTGGTCAGGTTGCCATTGTGCGCCAGGGTGATGCCAAACGGCGCATTCACATAAAACGGCTGTGCTTCCTCTTCGCTCGACGAACCGGCCGTCGGGTAGCGGCAATGGCCGATGCCCGTCGTGCCTTGCAGCGAACGCATGTTGCGCGTACGGAAGACGTCACGCACGAGGCCATTGGCCTTGTGCATGGAAAACATACTGCTGTGATTGGTCGCAATCCCTGCCGCGTCCTGACCGCGATGTTGCAGGAGCAACAATGCATCATAGAGCAATTGATTGACAGGTTGATGGGAAACGACGCCGACGATGCCACACATGGTGTGCTCCTAAACTGTGCTACTGATTTTAAAAAAATTCAAAATTTCACATGCTGCGCGTAAGCGGCAGGCAGATAAGGCTTGATGGCGCGCGCGCCCTGTTCCGCGAACGGGCTGAGCAGCGCGTTTTTCCAGAATGGCTGCTGCGGTATGGACGTCATGCCACACAAGATGACGGCGGTCAGCACGATCACAAGGCCCCGCGCCACGCCGAACAGGCTGCCCAGGGTGCGGTCGGCCAGGCTCAGCCCCGTCACCTTGACCAGCGCGTCGACCGTCATGGAGAGCAATCCCATCAAGATGCGCACGCCGATGAACAGCAGCACGAAGGCCAGCAATAAACGGATGGCTTCGCCCGGCACGGCTTCCGGCAGGAATTTCGCCAGGGTGGCGCCATAGGCGTTGGCAATGACGAACGCCACGATCCAGCTGACCAGGGACAGTATTTCCTTGACCAGGCCGCGCATCATGCTGATCAGCACGGACGTCACCAGCACGAACAGCACCAGGTAATCGAAGATCGTCACGCGCGTTCAGCCTTGCAACGTCACGCCGGCACCAGCGAACCGCCCAGGCCCAGCTTTTGCAGCTTGGCGCGGGTCTTTTCGGCGTCTTCGCGGCTGCCGAACGGACCCACGCGCACGCGGATGCGCTCGCCCGCCGGGCTGGAGACTTTCTGCGTGTACGACTTGATGCCCGCTTCGCGCAGCTTGTCCTGCAATTCATCGACCTTGTCCTGCGTCGCCAGCGCCGCCACCTGCACCACGAACTTGCCGCTGCCGGCATCGTGCGCCTTGTCCTGTACCTTCTCTTGCGGCTTGTCCTGTGGCTTGCCTTCCAGAATCGCCAGCGCGCGCGCGGCATCGTCGGCCGATTGCGCCGGCTTGGCAGGCTTCGGTTCAGGCTTGGCTTCCGCTTTTACTTCGTGCTTGGGTTCGTGTTTCGGCTCGGGCTTGGGTTCCGGCTTGGCTTCGTGTTTCGGCTCAGGCTTGGGCTCGACCTTGACAGGTTTCGGCTCAGGCTTGGGCTCGGGTTTCGGTTCCGCATAGGCCGGCTTGGCCGGCGCAGGCTGGACGGCGGCCAGCACGGGTGCCGGCGTGGGCGCGGGCTTGGCCGCAGGCGGCAGCGGCGTGTCGACGATTTCCTCGGACTGGTCCAGGCCATTCGCCGCAGCCTGAGCCGGGACGGCCGGCACGGGCGCCGGTGCAGGCGCGATGGCCTTTTCCTTCGACGGAATGTCGATGGCGATATCGTTGAACGGCGCCTTCGGCTCGGAATCGAGCAGCATCGGCAAGCCGACGGCCACGCCCAGGGCCAGGGCGATGGCCCCGACCAGGCGGCGGCGTGCGCGCTTTTTTTCAGGCAAGACCGGATCCGGCGCTTCCTTGCCGCCACGGCGCGATCCACCGCCACCGGCGGTGTTGGCTGCGCGCTTGCGGGTCGGCGACTGTGCTTCGCCAGGGACATAAAAGCCGCTGTCTTCGCCAGAGGATTCTTGCTTGTTTTTAAACAGTTTCGAGAACAAGCCCATGCGTGATTTTCAGTCGAGTGCGTTTCAGTGAAGTGAGGATTTCCGGGCCTTCATCACGCCGGCAACGGTGAAGAAAGAACCAAAGACCACAATTCTATCATTCTCACCGGCCCGGCTCATTGCATTTGCAAAAGCTTGTGCCGGATCATCGAAAATAGACACAGTATGTTCGCCGCCGTCGGGCTTATCTTCGAGCATGATCTGCACCTTGGCGGCCAGCTCGGAAGCCGTGGCCGCGCGCGGCGAAGGCAGGCCCGCCAGGCACCAGTGGTCGACGTGTTCGCCCATCGCGGCCAGTACGCCATCGATATCCTTGTCCTGCATGGAACCGAAGACGGCATAGGTGTACGGGTGATAGCCCATATTGCCCAGGTTCTGGTTCAGCGCCGAGGCCGCGTGCGGATTGTGCGCCACGTCGAGGATCACGCTGGGGCGGCCAGGCAAGACCTGGAAGCGGCCCGGCAACTCCACCGTCACGAGGCCCGTGCGCACTTCCTGCGCGCCCACGGGCAGTGTCAGCTTCAGCACTTCCAGCGCGGCCAGCACGGCCGAGGCGTTGAGGATCTGGTTGGCGCCGCGCAAGCTCGGGTAAGCCAACGAATTGCGGCGCTGCTCGCGCCCGCCGTAGTTCCACTGCTGCTTGTCGCCCGAATAGTTGAAATCGCGGCCCATCAGCCACAGGTCGGCGCCGATGGCCTCGGCATGGTCGATCAAGGATTGCGGCGGCACGGGGTCGCTGCAGATGGCCGCCTTGCCCGGACGGAAGATGCCCGCCTTCTCAAAGCCGATCGCTTCGCGCGTGTCGCCCAGGTAATCCGTGTGGTCGATATCGACGCTGGTGACGATGGCCACGTCGGCGTCGATCACGTTGACGGCGTCCAGGCGCCCGCCCAGGCCCACTTCCAGGATGGCCACGTCCAGCTTCGCTTGCGACAGCAGGTGCAGGATGGCCAGGGTGGTGAATTCGAAATACGTGAGCGGCGTGTCGCCACGCACGGCCTCGACGGCATTGAAGCTGGCGACGAGCTGTTCGTCGCTGGCCATCTCGCCCAGCACGCGGGCGCGCTCGTTAAAATCGAGAAAGTGCGGCTTGATGTACAGCCCCACTTTGTAGCCGGCACGCAACAGCACGGATTCCAGCATGGCGCAGGTGGACCCCTTGCCATTCGTGCCCGCCACCATGATCACGGGGCAAGTAAAAGCCAGTTGCATGCGCGCCTTGACGGCTTGCACGCGGTCCAGGCCCATGTTGATCTGGGTTTCCGAATGGCGGGTTTCCAGCATGGCGAGCCAGTCCGGCAAGGTGGTAGGTAGCTTGTGCATGGGAGACTTCTTGATGAGGAGACAGTGCGCGAGGCGCGGAGACGGTGTGACGTGGTAACCGGGCGCGTCCAGCGGACAGCGCCCGGCAAATTACTTTAAGCCAAGACTTCGACGGCCTGGTTTTGCAACAAGGCCAGCAGACGGGCAATTTCTTCGCGCATCTTGCGGCGGTCGACGATCATGTCGACGGCGCCCTTGGTGACGAGGAACTCGGCGCGCTGGAAGCCTTCCGGCAATTTTTCGCGCACGGTGTTTTCAATCACGCGCGGGCCGGCAAAGCCGATCAGCGCTTTCGGTTCGGCAATAACCACGTCGCCCATGAAGGCGAACGAGGCGGACACGCCGCCCATGGTCGGGTCGGTCAGCACGCTGATGAATGGCAATTTCTTTTCCGACAACTTGGTCAGCATGGCCGTGGTTTTCGCCATCTGCATCAGGGACAGCAAGCCTTCCTGCATGCGCGCGCCACCGGTGGCGGTGATGCAAATGAACGGCACTTTCTGTTCCAGCGCGATCTGCGCGCCACGCACGAAGCGCTCGCCCACGACGGAACCCATGGAGCCGCCCATGAATTCGAATTCGAAGCACGCCACGACCACTGGCAGGCTCATGATGGCGCCGCCCATGACGACCATCGCATCCGTCTCGCCCGTCGCTTCCATGGCGGATTTCAGGCGGTCCGGGTATTTCTTGCTGTCCTTGAACTTCAAGGTGTCGACGGGCAGGATTTCCTGGCCGATTTCATAGCGGCCGCCCGCGTCGAGCAGGCTGTCGAGGCGTTCACGGGCGCGGATGCGCATGTGATGGTCGCATTTCGGGCATACGTGCAGGTTCGATTCCAGGTCCGTACGGTACAGCACGGCTTCGCACGACGGGCACTTGACCCACAGGCCTTCCGGCATGGTCTTGCGCGCGGCAGCATCAGAACGCTGTATGCGCGGTGGCAGCAGTTTTTCCAACCAACTCATATTTTCTCCTTGGGCCCTTGTAGGGGTAGCGTCGGTGGACGCCCCCGGCAGACGGTCAACGGCGACACCCCCTTAGGGCGCCACCAAAAATTTTATCTATTGCACAATAACAGGCAAATCAGTGGCCGAAGTGTAGCCGTTTATCGCCGGGCTGTCGAACTTTGCCGTCAACGCATCTTGCGTAAACGGCAAGCTTGCTCAGGCGTCCAGTGCGGCGCGAATGCCGGCCGTAAAGCTGCGCACGGCGTCCACGGCGCCCCCTGCCGGGGCATTTTCGATTTCCTGGATGATGCGGCTGCCAATCACGACGGCATCGGCCACCTTGGCAACGGCCTTGGCCGTGGCGCCATCGCGGATGCCGAAGCCCACGCCGATGGGTAATTTTACATGCTGGCGGATGGCCGCGAGGCGCCCCGCCACCTGCTCCGTATCAATGTTACCGGCGCCCGTGACGCCTTTCAGCGACACGTAGTAGCTGAAACCGCCGCCGACCTTGGCCACTTGCGCGATGCGCTCTTCGGTCGAGGTGGGCGCCAGCAGGAAGATCAGGTCGAGACCGGCTTCGCGCATGGCGGCCGCGAATTGTTCGCACTCTTCCGGCGGATAGTCGACGACGATGGCGCCGTCGGCGCCGGACGCTTGCGCCGCAGCAATAAATGCGGCGCTGCCGATGCGCTCGATGGGGTTGGCATAACCCATCAGCACCACGGGCGTCGTCTGGTTCGTTTCACGGAACTGGCGCACATAGCCGAACACGTCGTGGATGCCGACATTGAACTTCAGGGCCCGCTCGCACGCGCGCTGGATGACGGGGCCTTCGGCCATGGGGTCGGAAAACGGCACGCCCAGTTCCAGCACGTCGGCGCCGCCCTCGACGAGCGCGTGCATCAGGGGCACGGTGGCGTCGGGGCCGGGGTCGCCGGCGGTGATGAAGGTGACCAGGGCGGTCTTGTTGTTCGATTTGAGATTGGCAAAGGTGGTGGCGATACGGGACATGGATATCTCTTTTCTGAGGGAAATTGAAGGCTGGGTCAGACGGGGACGCCGAGTCCCGGCGGGTCTGACCCCGGTAGTCAACAGCTAACGATCAGCTAAAGTTGAGTCCCATGCGCTCCGCCACGGTATGCATGTCCTTGTCGCCACGGCCCGACAGGTTGGTCAGTACAATTTTGTCTTTCGGCAAGGTGGCCGCCAGCTTGGCCGCGTAGGCCAATGCGTGCGACGATTCCAGGGCCGGGATGATGCCTTCGATGTGGCAGCAGTCGTGGAAAGCCTGCAGCGCCTCGTCATCCGTGATGGACACGTATTGCGCGCGGCCCGAGTCTTTCAACCATGCATGTTCCGGCCCCACGCCAGGATAGTCCAGGCCGGCCGAGACGGAATGCGTTTCGATGATCTGGCCGTTTGCATCCTGCAGCAGATAGGTGCGGTTGCCATGCAGTACGCCCGGGAAACCGGCCGTCAGCGAGGCCGAGTGCTTGCCCGTGTCCAGGCCTTCGCCAGCCGCTTCCACGCCGATCAGTTTCACGTCCTTCTGGTCGATATACGGGTAAAAGATACCCATGGCGTTCGAGCCGCCGCCGATGCAGGCCAGCACATAGTCGGGCTGGCGGCCCGTCATTTCCGGCATCTGCACCAGGCATTCCTCGCCGATCACGGACTGGAAGTCGCGCACCATCATCGGGTAAGGATGGGGGCCGGCCACGGTGCCGATGATATAAAAGGTGTTTTCGATGTTCGTCACCCAGTCGCGCATGGCTTCGTTCAGCGCATCCTTGAGGGTCTTGGAACCGGATTCGACGGGCACGACGGTCGCGCCCAGCAATTTCATGCGGTACACGTTCTGCGCCTGGCGCTTGACGTCTTCGCTGCCCATGTAGACCACGCATTCGAGGCCGAAGCGGGCGCAGATGGTGGCCGTGGCCACACCGTGCTGGCCGGCGCCCGTCTCGGCGATGATGCGCGGCTTGCCCATGCGCTTGGCCAGCAAGGCCTGGCCGATGACGTTATTGATCTTGTGCGCGCCCGTGTGGTTCAAGTCTTCGCGCTTGAAATAGATTTGCGCGCCGCCGGCCAGCTCGGACCAGCGCTTGGCGTGGTAGATGGGCGACGGACGTCCCACGAAATGCTTGAGCTCGTAGCGGAATTCTTCGAGGAATTCCGGGTCGACGCTGTAGCGGGCATAAGCGTCTTTCAGCTCGGCCAGCGCGTGCGTGAGCGTTTCGGCAACGAAAGAACCGCCATACGGGCCGAAGTGGCCCCGCACATCGGGAAACGGGTAATCGGTGGCGTGGAACAATGCGGCGGCTGCGCCGGGCGCTGTGGTGTGGTCATTCATGGTGATTTCCTCTGGCAATGATGGCATCGGCATCCTGCACCGCGGCGATGAACGCGCGGACACGGGACGCGTCCTTGATGCCCTTGGACGCTTCGACACCACTGCTGATGTCGACGGCGTAAGGGCGCACGCGCACCACTGCGTCAGTCGCGTTTTGTACGCTCAAGCCACCACTTAAAACGACCCGAGGCGCGAGTTCTTTTGGAATGAGGGACCAATCAAATACCTTTCCTGCTCCACCGTAAGCATCCACATAGGTGTCCAGCAAGAGGCTGGAGAACAAGGGACTGGCGGCGCGATAGCGCTGTTCGTATTCTAGCAAATCTTCAAAGGAGGTGTCGGGTTTGACGCGAAACACTTGCGTAAACGGCATCTGCACGGCGCCGGCCAGCGCCGCGCTGTGTTCGGGCGTCTCGTCGCCATGAAATTGCAGCAGGGACAAGGGTGCCACGGCCTTCGTCGCGCGCACTTCTTCCAGCGTGGCATTGACGAACAGGCCCACCGCCGTCACATAGGGCGGCATGGCGGCGATCAGGCTGGCCGCCTGCTGCGGCGTCACATGGCGGGGGCTTTTCGGATAAAACACGAAGCCGATGGCGTCGGCGCCCGCCGCCACGACGGCGGCAATGTCTTCGATGCGGGTCAGGCCGCAGATCTTGATGCGTGTGCGAGGCATGGCTATCCTTTATTGATGCAGATCAAAACCAGGGCAAGGCGCTGCTGCTGTCTTGCGGCAAGGCCCATTTCGGATCGTAATCGATCTGCGCCAGGTACAGCCCGTCCGGCATGAAGGTGGGCGCGGCCGCATGGCGATCTTTACTTTCAAGCAAGTGCCCGAGCCAGTCCGGCTTTTCGCGCCCCGTGCCGATGTAGACGAGCGAACCGACCAGGTTGCGCACCATGTGGTGCAGGAAGGCATTCGCCGTAATCGTAAAAATGACGCAATCGCCGCGCCGCTCGATGCGGATGTCATGCATGAGCTTGACGGGCGACTTGGCCTGGCATTGCGCGGCGCGGAAGGCCGTGAAATCGTGCCAGCCCAGCAGCGGTTGCACAGCCTGGCGCATCAGCTCCACGTCCAGCGGACGGAAAAAGAAGCCGGCGCGCCCTTCCACCAGCGGTGAACGGGTGGCGTTGTTATACAGCACATAATGATAGGTGCGCGCGCGCGCGCTGAAACGGGCGTGGAAGAAGTCATTGACCGTCGGATCGCCTTCGAGTTCCTTGGCCCAGCGCACGGCGATGGATTTCGGCAGGAAGGCGTTGACGCCGCGCACCCACGAGTGCACGTCGCGGTTCAGTTCCGTATCGAAGTGCACGACTTGCTCGAGCGCATGCACGCCCGTGTCCGTGCGGCCGGCGCAGGTGGTGGCCAGGCGCACGCGGGCAAACTGCTCCAGCGCATTTTCCAGCTGGTCCTGCACCGTTTGCCCGTCTTCCTGTTTCTGGTATCCATGCCAGGCCGTGCCGTCATACTGCAGGCCGAGGACGATACGCTTCAATGGCGTTGCTGTCGTAATATTTTGCATCGAAGCATTATACCGGCGCCGTGGGCCTGCTGCGCCGCCGGGTATTGCTAGCTAAGCAGTGCCTTCATTGTGTTCGCCTTCGCGACCTGCTCTTCGCTGCCACCCTTGATGACCTCATCGATCAGCTCGCGCGCGCCTTCCTTGTCGCCGATTTCCTGGTAGGCGATCGCCAGGTCCAGCTTGGTATCCATTTCCATGTGGATGGCCGACAGCGGGTCGTCGACGCCCACGCTGGCCGTCTTGCCGTCGTTGAGGTCGAGGTCGATGCCGGACAGATCGAACTCCTGCGCTGGCGGCATGGCTTCCGGCAAGATCACTGGCGCCTGGGCGTCGTCGAACAGGCTGTCGCTGGAAGGTTCGGCCGCCGCCACCGGCGCGGCAGCGGGCGCCACCGGTTCGTCGAGGTCGAAATGGGCCAGGTCCACGTCCTTCAATGGATCGGGCAGCGGCGTCAAGCCGGCGCCCACGCCATTCACGGGACCGGCCGGGGGCTCCAGATCGAGGCCGAAATCCATGCTGGCGTCATACTGCGCATCGTGCGCATCCTGCGCGGCGGAGACCGGCTTACTTTCCGGCCCCGGCATGACGATCGGGTCGCTGGTGGAAACCGGCTCGAAATCGAGGCTGTCGAGGTCGAAATCGAGAGGCTCGCGCGCATCCTGGACCGGCACGGCCGGCGCCAGGTCGGCCAGCGGCGCAGCCGGCTCGTCGGGCAAATCCATGCTCTGGCCATGCAGCTCGTCGCCGGCACCCTTGCTCAGGCTGACGACGGCATCGTCTTCCGTATCGCCATACAAAGGGTTGGCGGGATCGAGCGCCAGGCCCAGCGCGGCCGCCTGCGGCCACTCTTCGCCCTGGCCCCGCGTCAGGCTGTACAGCTCGCTGGCCTGGTCCTCAAACGCGCGCACGTCGTTGCGGGCCGAATAGATTTCCAGCAATTTCAAGCGGGCCGCATGGCGTTCCGGGTGGATGCGCAAGGCTTCCTTGAGAATATCTTCCGCCTGGCCATCGCGGCCGTAGGCGATATACACGTCCGCTTCGGCGACCGGGTCCGTTTCATTCGCGGCGAGCATGCTGGCGCCCGCCGCGGCGGCCACGCCGGCAGCGGCGGCGCCCGTGCCGAACAGGTGGTTGCTCGCCTCGGACTGCTGGTCTTCCGGCGCCAGGCCGGACGGTGGCGCGGCGGGCGGCTCCGGTTCGAATACGGGGGCGACATCGTCCCTGGCGGGCGGCGCGTCCTTGCGGCGGCGCGCGATCACCAGCGCCGCGACGGCGGCCAGCAGCGCGGCGATGCCGATGCCGATGGCGCCCAGGTGGTCGTTGATTTTATCCGTGATGGTCGGTTCCAGCGGCGACGGTTTTTTCACCAGCGGCACCGGTTTCGCCTTGAGCACGGGCGGCTGTGCTTCGGCCGGCGTGCTGGCGATGGCGCTGGCCGCGGCACTGGCCGATGCGCTGGCGGCGGCCTCGGCTGGCTTGGCGGGCGCCGGGGCGCTCTTGTCGGCCATGGCCTTGTTCTTGACCGCCATCAGCTTTTCCAGGTCGCTGACGTTCTTTTCCAGCTCCTTGACGCGCGCGGCCGCTTCATCGACCTGTTTCGCCTTGGCGATCTTGTCTTCCTCGCTGGCGACGGCGCTCTTGCCGGCCGACTTGGCCGCCGGCTCCGCCTTCGACAGTTTCAGCTTGTCTTGCGACTCGCTCACGGCCGTCGGCTTTTCCTGCACCTTCGTCGCACCGATCTTGCCGGCCGTGCTTTGCGTCGCTTGCGCGGCCTTGGCCGGCTTGCTTTGCGACACCTGGCCCGCCAGCTTGTTGCGGTAGGCGTCGAAATCGATGGCGTGCGCCGTCACGATGCCCTTCGCCTCAGCCGCACCGGTGGCGCGCACGGCGTCCGCGCCCGGCACGGCCAGGATGCGCCCGGCCTGCATGCGGTTCATGTTCTCGCCCTTGAAGGCGTCGGGATTGGCGCGGTACAGGGCCACGAGCATCATGTCGAGCGACACGCCCGACGGTTTGAGTTCGCTGGCGATGCGGCTCAGGGTGTCGCCCGCCCTGACCTTGTATTCGCCAGCCGGTTTCTTCTGTGCCGGCGCCGCGGCATCGGCACCGGGCTTGCCCTTGCCCGGTTCCACCGGCGCCGTCACTTGCGCGCCGCGCGTCTGGCGCGCTTCGGGCGTGTCGAGCACGAACGCATATTCGCGCACCTGGCGACCGCTCTTGCTGCTCAGCTCCAGCAGCAGGTCGACCATGGGTTCGGCCACCGCCTGCGCCGAACTGATGCGGATGAAGGACTTGCCGTTGCGGGTTTCCACGGCAAACGTCAGCGCGTTCAAGGCAGGGTTGAATTCCACGTTGGCCTGGCGATACGCGTCCGGCGGCGCCAGCTTGGCCAGCAAGCTGGCCGCCTCGCCTGACTTGACGGCTGATAATTCGACCTCCGCGCGCAGCGGCTGGCCGGCGGCGGACAGTACCGTGATCTTGCCCAGCTCGGCTGCGGATGCCGCCGGTGACAATAACACCGCACAGGCGACAGCGCTGCTGAGTGTTTGAATGGCAAGGGAGGCGACCCGGGGACGAGTGTGTACAGGCATAGTTGGCGGCATCTTAGTTGACATGGGAAAACTGTTACTTTTCCAGAGGTATCAACATATCATCATGCCCAGAGCTATGCAAGCTCCGCATGGTTGCGCCTTGACGGGCTCAGGGCGAAAAAAAAGCCGGGAAAACAGCCCCGGCTTGATCTTGATCAGCAATTGCTTGCCATTACGCGTCCAGCAAAATGCGCAGCATGCGGCGCAGCGGCTCGGCCGCGCCCCACAACAACTGGTCGCCCACGGTGAACGCGGACAGGTATTCGCCGCCCATGCTCATCTTGCGCACGCGGCCGACAGGGATCGTCAGGCTGCCCGTGACGGCCGCCGGCGACAGGTCGCGCACGGACGCTTCGCGCGTGTTCGGCACGAATTTCACCCATTGATTGTTGCTGGCGATGATGTCGTTGATTTCATCGAGCGGCACGTCTTTCTTCAGCTTGATGGTCAAGGCTTGCGAATGGCAGCGCATGGCGCCGATGCGCACGCACAGGCCGTCGACCGGAATTTCCCTGGTGCCGAAATCGATGCCGCGACCGAGGATCTTGTTCGTTTCCGCGCCCGCCTTCCACTCTTCCTTCGACTGGCCATTGCCCAGGTCCTTGTCGATCCACGGAATCAGGTTGCCGGCCAGCGGCGCGCCGAATTGCTTGATCTCATCCGGGGAATAACCGTGCTGGGTGGCCAGCACCTGGCGGTCGATCTCCAGGATGGCGGAAGCGGGGCTCTCCAGCAGCGCCTTGACGGAGCTGTTGATGGTGCCAAATTGCGTCAGCAGTTCGCGCATGTGCTGCGCGCCGCCGCCCGATGCCGCCTGATAGGTCATCGACGTCATCCAGTCGATCAGGTCGTGCTGGAACAGGCCGCCCAGGCCCATCATCATGCACGAGACGGTGCAATTGCCGCCGATGTAATTCTTGACGCCCTTGCCCAGCGCATCCTTGATGACGTGCAGGTTGACGGGGTCGAGCACGATGACGGCGTCTTTTTCCATGCGCAAGGTCGAGGCCGCATCGATCCAGTAGCCATTCCAGCCCGCCGCGCGCAGCTGCGGGAAAACAAAGCTCGTGTAGTCGCCGCCCTGGCAGGAAATGATGATGTCGCACTTGGACAGTTCGGCGATGTTGTTGGCATCCTTCAGGATGGTTTCATTCTTCGCCATGGCCGGCGCCGCGCCACCCGTGTTCGACGTCGTGAAAAACACCGGTTCAATGTGGGAGAAATCGCCCTCTTCCTGCATGCGCTGCATCAGGACCGAACCGACCATACCGCGCCAACCTACCAAGCCAACTAATTTCATTACCATTCCTCAAGATGAGACGGCGACTGCCATCATTAGACTATTTTATCCCAGTGCTTTTACAACTGCATCACCCATCGCCTCGGTACCGACCAAAGTCGTGCCCGTTTCATGGATGTCGGCCGTGCGCAAGCCCTGCGCCAGCACCCGTTTCACGGCGCCTTCGATGCGGCTTGCCTGCTCTTCGCGGTTGAGCGAATAGCGCAACATCATGGCCGCCGACAAGATCGTCGCCAGCGGATTGGCGACGCCCTTGCCCGCGATATCGGGCGCCGAGCCGTGCGACGGCTCGTACAAGCCCTTGTTGTTGGCGTCCAGCGAGGCCGACGGCAACATGCCGATCGAGCCCGTCAGCATGGCGGCCGCGTCCGACAAGATGTCGCCGAACATGTTACCGGTCACCATGACGTCGAATTTCTTCGGCGCCCGCACCAACTGCATGGCCGCGTTGTCGACATACATATGATCGAGCGCCACGTCCGGGTATTCCTTGTGCACGTCGGTGACGATGTCCTTCCAGAACTGGAAGGTTTCCAGCACGTTCGCCTTGTCCACGCTGGTCAGGCGCTTGTCGCGCTTTTGCGCGGCCTGGAACGCCACGTGGGCGATGCGGCGGATTTCGCCTTCCGCATAGCGCATGGTATCGAAGCCTTCGCGCTGGCCCTTGAACGGACCGTCCGGGCACTCGCGCACGCCGCGGGGCTGGCCGAAATAAATGTCGCCCGTCAATTCACGGATGATCAGGATATCCAGGCCGGACACCACTTCCGGCTTCAGGGTCGAAGCGCCCGCCAGTTCCGGGTACAAAATGGCCGGACGCAGGTTGGCGAACAGGCCCAGGTTCTTGCGCAAGCCCAGGATCGCCTGTTCCGGGCGGAACTGGCGCTCCAGCGTGTCGTATTGGTAGTCGCCCACGGCGCCGAACAGCACGGCATCGGCCGCTTTTGCCAGCGCCAGCGTGCCTTCCGGCAAGGGATGGCCGTGCGCCGCGTAACCGGCGCCGCCCACGGGCGCCGTTTCCAGTTCGAACGACTCGCCGAGAACATTCAGGACCTTGACGGCCTGGGCGACGATTTCAGGACCGATACCGTCGCCGGGTAAGATTGCAATTTTCATGGATTTAATCTTTAGATAACGTTTGCCAACCAAGGCTGGTTGTTCAAATGACGCTCTTCGAAGGCGCGGATATCGTCCGCATGGCGCAGGGTCAGGCCGATATCGTCAAGCCCATTCATCAGGCAATATTTACGGAAGGCGTCGATCTCGAATGGATACGACACGGCGCCATTGCTGGTGCGCACGCACTGCTGTTCCAGGTCCACCACCAGCTTGAAGCCGGGGAAGGCCTTGACTTCATTGAACAGGTGGTCGACCTGGCTTTCCGACAGCACGATGGGCAGCAAGCCGTTCTTGTAGCAGTTGTTGAAGAAGATGTCGGCAAACGACGGCGCGATGATGGCGCGGAAGCCGTATTGATCGAGTGCCCACGGCGCGTGTTCGCGCGAGGAGCCGCAGCCGAAGTTCTTGCGCGTGAGCAAAATCGAGGCGCCCTGGTAGCGCGGCTCGTTGAGCACGAAATCGGGGTTCAGCGGGCGGCGGCTGTTGTCCTGGCCCGGTTCGCCATGGTCGAGGTAGCGCCATTCGTCGAACAGGTTGGGGCCGAAACCGCTGCGGTGGATCGATTTCAGGAATTGCTTCGGGATAATCGCGTCGGTGTCGACGTTGGCGCGGTCCAGCGGGGCGACCAGGCCTTCGTAAATCGTAAATTTATCCATGCTGTTTCTACTCGGTAAGACGCGCGGCGCAGGGCGCCGGCACGTCACGGTTTATTTTCCGCCGGCGCCAGTGACGACCTGGCCGACTTTCTGCACATCGCGGCCAATGCCGGACACGGTGTTGCAGCCAGACAGGATGACGGTGGCGATGAGGAGGGCGAAGAGTTTTTTCATGATGAGTTCTTGATAGTAAATAAGGGACCGGGAACGCTAGTGTAAACCAGTCGCGCCGGTCCCTGCCGTCATCGCAATCCCCGCACGTCGACAAAGTGGCCGGCGATGCCCGCCGCCGCCGCCATCGCGGGCGACACCAGGTGGGTACGCCCGCCCTGCCCTTGCCGGCCTTCGAAGTTGCGGTTCGAGGTCGAGGCGCAGCGTTCGCCCGGCTCCAGGCGGTCCGCATTCATGGCCAGGCACATGGAGCAGCCCGGCTCGCGCCACTCGAAGCCCGCATCCTTGAAGATGCGGTCGAGTCCCTCGCGCTCGGCCTGATCCTTGACCAGGCCGGAACCGGGCACCACCAGCGCCAGGGTGACGTTCGAGGCGCGGTACTTGCCGCGCACCACGGCGGCCGCCGCGCGCAAATCCTCGATGCGCGAGTTGGTGCAGGAACCGATGAAGACCTTGTCGATGCGGATGTCTTCGATGGCGGTGTTGGGCTTGAGGTTCATGTAGACGAGCGCCTTTTCCATCGCATCGCGCTTGACGCTGTCCTTCTCCTGGTCAGGATCGGGCACGCGGCCATCGACGCCGATCACCATCTCGGGCGAGGTGCCCCAGGTCACTTGCGGCACGATGTCTTGCGCGTTGAGCGTGACGACGAGGTCGAAGCGGGCGCCCGGGTCCGAATGCAGGGTGCGCCAATAGGCGACGGCGCGCTCCCAGTGCGGACCGGCCGGCGAAAACGGGCGGCCCTTGACGTAATTGATGGTGGTGTCGTCGACGCCGATGATGCCGGCGCGCGCGCCCGCCTCGATGGCCATGTTGCACACCGTCATGCGGCCTTCCATCGACAGGGCGCGGATGGCCGAGCCGCCGAACTCGATGCAGTAGCCCGTGCCGCCGGCCGTGCCGATCTTGCCGATGATGGCCAGCACGATATCTTTCGCCGTCACGCCGGCCGGCAAGGCGCCGTCGACTTGCACCAGCATGGATTTGGATTTCTTTTGCAGCAAAGTTTGCGTGGCCAGCACGTGCTCGACCTCGGACGTGCCGATGCCGTGCGCCAGCGCGCCGAAGGCGCCATGCGTCGACGTGTGCGAGTCGCCGCAGACGACCGTCATGCCGGGCAGGGTCGCGCCCTGTTCGGGGCCGATCACGTGCACGATGCCCTGGCGCTTGTCGTTCATGTTGAAATAGGTCAAGCCATAGTGCCTGGCGTTCTTGTCCAGGGTTTCCACCTGCAGGCGCGAGACCGGATCGGCAATGCCGTCGACCCGGCTGGTGGTCGGCACGTTATGGTCGGCCACGGCCAGGTTGGCGGAAATGCGCCACGGCTGGCGGCCCGCCACGCCGAGGCCATCGAAGGCTTGCGGGCTGGTGACTTCGTGCAGCAAGTGCCGGTCGATGTACAGAATTGTCGTGCCATCATCGTCGGCCCGAACAACGTGGGATTCCCAGAGTTTGTCGTAAAGCGTCTTCATCATGATTTATGCAGCGTTGCCACAGCCTGTTTAAGTGATCTGTCGAACTGATCGGAGGGATCGGCAATGATTATGCCATATATTGTGCAATGCAGAAGCAAAAGCCGCCCCAGCGGGGGATGGGCGATACAAAATTTGGCCTGCTTTGCGGATATGGCGAAAAAATTGCTGATACGAAAATCCGCCAAAATGCCGGCGGGGCGAATAAAAATCGAAAAAAGCCGAAAAAAAAGCCCGCTGCAGAAGTCTGCAGCGGGCTGGGTGTGAACTGGCCTGTGTTATCAAGCAGCCATGCGCACACTTCCCCTGCAACCGTCCATCAGGAAAGATAGGCCCACGACTAGAACCAGTTCGCCTTCGGCCGAGCGGGCGGTGCCGGTAATGCCTTCCACGGTGATGGCCGTCATCGGCTTGATCACCAGGTCGGCCGTGCCATCGACGGCTTCCACGGCGAGAATGTACGGCTGTGGCGCAGCGACAACAATGCCGACGCGCTCGCTGCATGATTCATAGCCCAGGGCGCCAGCCAGCGAACGCACGGGCAATGGACGGCCCTGGTCTTTCAACACAGGCGCGCCGCCCACTTCCATGAAGGTTTCCGGCAATTCGACGACGCGCTGCACCACCGCCATCGGCAGCGCCAGCGCGGCGCCCGAGGTCGACACGAGCATGGTCGGCACGATCGACAATTCGATCGGCAGGCGGATGGCGAACTTGGTACCCTTGCCCAGCATGGATTCGATGTGGATGGCGCCGCGGTTTTTCTCCACGGCCGTTTTCACCACGTCCATGCCCACGCCGCGCCCGGAGACGCTGGAAGCGACTTCCTTGGTCGAGAAACCCGGCAGGAACACCAGCTGGAAGCATTCGTCGTTGCTCAACTGCGCGTTTTCGCTGATCAAGCCTTTTTGCTGGGCCTTGCTGCGCAGGAAGACCGGATCCATGCCCTTGCCATCATCCTGCAGCACGATCATCACGCTATTGGCTTCCTGCCAGGCTTTCAGCGAAATATACGATTTGGCGGGCTTGCCTGCGGCCAGGCGCGCTTCCGGCGATTCGACGCCATGGTCGAGCGAGTTGCGCAGCATGTGCACGAGCGGATCGTACAGGCTGTCCACCACGACGCGGTCGACTTCCGTCTCCGCGCCTTCGATGGTCAGCTCGACATCCTTGCCCAGGTCTTTCGCCAGTTCGCGCACGAGGCGCGGGAATTTCTGGAACAGGCGGCCGACAGGCTGCATGCGCGTGGCCAGGGTGGCCCGCTGCAGTTCCGTCGAGTAACGCGAAGCGCGTTCCAGGGTTTCCGCCAGGGTTGCCATCAAGGTGGCGGCCTGGCCTTCGAATTTGAATTGCAGCAAGCGCTCGAGCAGCACGGCAGCCTGGTTGGCGGCCTGCACGGATTCGCCGGCCACTTCCAGCAGCGCGTCAAGCTTGACGGCGTCGACGCGGATGCTGTCTTCCTTGACGGGTGCGGCATGGCGCACTTCCGGCCGCTCTTCGCGGCGTTCCGCGCCATCCCAGGCCTTGGCGGCCGGCTTGGCGGCAGCGGCAGGCGCGGCAGGCGCGGCGGCCACGACGGCAGGCG
Source organism: Janthinobacterium sp. JC611 (assembly GCF_018682595.1). Lineage (NCBI taxonomy): Bacteria > Pseudomonadati > Pseudomonadota > Betaproteobacteria > Burkholderiales > Oxalobacteraceae > Janthinobacterium > Janthinobacterium sp. JC611. The sequence goes on along the minus strand of NZ_JAFLJN010000081.1, from coordinate 253,585 downwards.
CGGCGGCGGCGGCGGACAAGGGCGCGGCTGCGACGCGGCTGGCCTCGGGCACGACGGCGTTATACATGCCTTCCCAGTCCAGGCCATCGGCGCCGGCGGTGGCAACGGCGGCGGCAGGCGCCGCCACGGCAACTTCGGCCACCTCGGCAACGGCCACGGCCGCTTCCGCCACCACGGCGGCGGCCGGCGCGGGCGCATCCATGCCCTTGCCCTCGATGGCGTTCGTCAGGATGTGTTCCAGCTCTTCCGGCATGGCCGGCAAGCTTTCCGGCGCGGCGCCATTGGCCAGTTCCGTCAGCTGGTCGGCCACGAAACCGGACGCCTGCAGCGCCGCCTCGATGGCGATCGGCGTCACGGGCGCGGCGCCCGTGCGCAGGGCGTCGAACAGGTTTTCCGTCAGATGGCAGGCCGCCACCAGCGCGGGCAGGCCCATGAAGCCGGCGCCACCCTTGATGGTGTGGAAAGAACGAAACACGGCATTTAGTGTTTCCTTGTTGTCAGGATCACGCTCGAGGCGTAATAAGTGCTCTTCAACATTAACCGCAAGATCCATCGCCTCAACGACGAAATCCTTGAGCATATCGTCCATTAGAATCCCAAATCCGCAAGAAGGTCGTCTACATTATCCTGGTCCAGCGCCACCGACGGCACGGACGGGCCCTGCATCAGCGGCACCGGCTTTTGCGCCAGTTTTTCGCGCACTTCGGCCGGCGCGTTGTCGCGCAGCAGTTGGGCCAGCTCGTTTTCCACCGTCTTGGTGATGTTGACCACTTTTTTGATCAGCTGGCCCGTGATGTCCTGGAAGTCCTGCGCCATCATGATTTCCAGCAAGCGCGCTTTCTCCGCCTCCGTCGCTTCGGCAACGGCTTGCGCGAACTGGCGCGAATCGCCGGCCAGGGCCTTGAATTCTTCCAGGCTCAGCTTGCCGTCGAACAGGTCCGTCCAGCGGACGTCCATGTCCTTGGCCTTCTTCGACAGCACGTCTTGCGCCGGCATGCCTTCGTCGAGCGTATTGAGAACCTTGTTGGCGGCCTGTTCCGTCAGGGTGGCGACATATTCCAGGCGATCCTGGGCGTCGACGATCTGCGACGACGCTTCCGTCAAGGCCTTGTCGTAGCCCAGTTCGCGCAGCGAATCGTGCAGCAGGCGCACGATGCCGCCCAGGCGTTCGAACATCGGCTTGTCGGACTGGTCGACAGGGTCGGCTGCTTCGCCAGGCGCGTCGGCGGCAGGCGGCGCCTGCGGCGCGGCGGGCTCGACAGCCACCGGCGGCGCCACGGCGGCCGGCACGGCGGCGCTGGCCGACACGGAGTCGAACAGCGCGTCAAAATCGTCATCCGCGATCACGGCGGGAGCGGGCGCGGCGGCCGGCGCCGGCGTGGCTACGGCCGCGCTTTGCGCGGATACTTCATCGAATAATGCATCGAAATCATCAGCGGCGTTGGTCATATCCCTGCTTCTCCATAATTTGTCAAAATTCCGCCTGAACTGTGCGTTTTACAGACTGATACCCACAATTTCTCGATTAAGATGATTTGAGGCAATACCGCTGCGATGGTGCGAGTGTAGCAGGGCGCCGCCCTGTTGGTAAATCTCAAAACGCGCTTCCTGGTGCAAAGCAGGCCCACCAGAGCTTTTCCACCAGGAAATAAGTGTTCCTGCTGTTGTATTTTGAAATACTACCATTGGCGTGCGTGCAAGACCACGCGGCGCACGAGAAATCCCGCACCCGGGCGCCTGCGCAACAGCACCGCAAGGACGTCATTGCAGCTAAAACACGATCTTTCTGCCAATGTTGTCTATACTGAAGGTGCAATAGTATTGATAATTATCAAGTCTTTACATGAATACAATGCTGCCGCCACGACTACAATAAGAGGCGTTGCGCGCGCTGAGTCACTGCCAAAGGACCTGCCATGTATAAGAAAATTCTGATCGCCACGGACGGCTCCACCGTCTCCAACTTGACAGCCTGTGCCGGCGTTGCCTTTGCCGAACAGATGCACGCCGACATCCTTGCCGTGTACGTGGCGCCCGAGTACCAGTACCCGGTCTACATCGAAATCATTCCGCCAAGCTATCCCAGCGAAGAGGAATACCGCATCGCCATGCGCAAGGCGGGCGCCGACCACTGGCAGCCCATCCTCGACGCGGCCGCCAAGCGGGGCCTGCAAGCGACGGGCTTGACGGCCTTTTCCGACAGCCCCGCCCTGAAAATCGTGGAAGTGGCGCAATTGCAGCAATGCGACCTGATTTTCATGGGTTCGCACGGCCGCAGCGGCTGGGGTCAGTTGCTGCTGGGCAGCGTGACCAACAAGGTGCTGTCGCACTCCAAATTGCCCGTGCTCGTGCATAGGCTGATCAAGGAACCTCCAGCAAAATAGGAGGTCACATGGCCACGGGGCCGCCATTGCTGGCGCATCAAAAAAAGGCATAGTGCGGCCGCTTCGGTTAAAATGACAACGTTTCTCGTTTCTTAACATTTGATTGTCCGGTCACGGACTGCCCAGATTGCCTGCCTATGATACGTATTGTGATTGCCGACGACCACACCATCATGCGCGAAGGATTGAAGCGCATCCTTGACGGCGCGCCGGATATCGACATCGTGGGTGAAGCCATCGACGGTTTTGAAGTACTCAACCATGTGCGTCAGGGCGGCTTCGACCTGCTGCTGCTCGACCTGTCCATGCCGGGCCGCAGCGGCGTTGACCTGATCCGGCAAATCCGCAGCGAGGCGCCCAAGCTGTCCATCCTGATCCTCACCATGCACGAGGAAGAGCAATATGCGGTGCGCGCCATCCGCGCCGGCGCGCAAGGCTATCTGACCAAGGAAAGCGCGGGCACCCAGCTCGTGGGCGCCATCCACAAGGTGGCGTCGGGACGTCCCTACATCAGCGCCGAGGTGGCCGAGCAACTCGTGCTCAACATCATGATGCCGAACGAAAGCTTGCTGCATAAACAGTTGTCAGACCGTGAATTCGAAGTCTTTTCCCTGCTGGTGGCAGGCAAGTCGATCACGGAAATTGCCAACAATCTGCACCTGAGCGTCAAAACGGTGAGTACGCACAAGACGCGCATCATGCAAAAGATGGGCATGAGCTCCTTGTCGGAAATGGTCCAGTATGCCGTGGCGCACCGCCTGCTCTCCCCCTTCAAGACCTAAATACGGCGGCGCGCGCCCGCGCGTCGACTGTAGGAACAATCCTACTTCATCCACCACAGCTCCTACTGCCATATTCAGCCACTGCTGATATTAATTGCATACGGTTGTTGGCATACTGAAACCAGTAATCAAGTTGCTGGGAAGTTATTTCATCACACAGCAAGTCGTCAGCGAATTGAGCTTTACCTGCCTGGACGCGCGCCGCCCCTTACCCGCCCGCCGCCCTGCGCACCCCGTCATTCAACTCTGCACTACCTGTCACCAGGAGATGAACATGCTGTCCACGCAAACGCCTGAAACCCGCGCCGCCTCTCCATCGCTGGCCCCCTCCTCTCCGATGGAAGCGGGGCGCCAGCGCCAGGGCCGGCTATGGTCGAACCTGAAAGAGGTGTGCGACCTGCTGCATATCTCCAGTGCCTGCACCATCGCGGCCGACGAACTGCTGTTCCAGCACGTGCAATTCAAGACGGGCCAGCGCGTGCACACCATCGGCCAACCGTTCGACACCCTGTACATCGTCAATTCGGGCTTCCTGAAAACCGTGCTCATCGATGAATTCGGCAATGAGCAGGTACTCAGCTTTCCCATGAAGGGCGACATGCTGGGCGTCGACGGCATCCACTCGCGCCATTACTCCTCGGAAGCGGTGGCCCTGTCCGACTGCGACCTGATCCTGTTGCCGTTCAAGAAGCTCACGGCGCTGGGACGTGTTCACCTGGAACTGGAAAATGTCATGTATGGCGTGATGAGCCGCGAACTGGTGCGCGAGCAAGCGATGATCGGCATGCTGGGCGCCTTGAGCGCCGAGGCCCGCGTGGCACGCTTCCTCGTCTCGCTGGCGGACCGCTTCGCGCAGATGGGCTACTCGAGCAAGCTGTTCAACCTGCGCATGACGCGCCACGAAATCGGCAGCTATCTGGGCCTGACCCTGGAAACGGTCAGCCGCACCTTGTCCGCCTTCAATGAAATCGGCCTGATCACGGTCGACCAGCGCACCATCGGCATCAAGGACCCGGACGCCCTGAAAACCCTGCGCCGCCTGCCGCCGTCGCGCTCACGCGCCAAGCAACTGGCCGCCGCCAAACTCAAGGCCGATACCACCGCGGCCGCCAACGCCTCGGCGCAATTGCTGGCCACCATCTAGCCATCCCGATTTCCTCAAGCTTGGCACAGGCTTGACCCGGCCAAGGCGCACTGCCTTGCCGGGTCTTTTTTGCTACCGCTCCCCTTCCGCGCCATGCCGGCGGCCGCCTTTGCCCCGCCCCTCCACCATGCTGCCGCGCCAGCGTAAAAAAAGCGCGGATGGCGTACAAATAAGCCTTGCTTTTCGGGCCACATTCAACAATAATGCAAATACGAATCATTCTCAACTGAGATAAAGAAAGCCCAACATGCAAAGCTCAAAACCAGCCTTGATCCAGGATGCCGCCAGCGCCCACGTCCGTCCTCCCGTCAGCATGACCCAGCCGGCGCGCCGCATCACCAGCGAAGCGCTGCTGCAGCAGGGCCGCGAAGTGGAGATCGAGCACAGCGGCAAGATCTATCGCCTGCGCGTCACCCAATTGAACAAGCTGATCCTGACTGCCTGAAGCAGCACGGCAGCCAGTCACCGCACTCGCCAGCCAGTCGCGCCCCGTGCGCGCAGCCAGCCAAACCACCGCACAGGAGTGTTTGATGGCGAACGACCAACCTTCCCCGATGTTTCCATCCCCGCAAGGCCAACAGCCTGAATTGCTGCTGTCGGCCGTGCTGCACCTGATGTCGCACTACCATGCGGGCAGTCCCTGCGAGAAGCTGGCAGGTGTCATCGAACGCCATCTGCAAGTGCTGTCGAGTTCGCCCGGCCTGGGCCCCGTGCTGCAAACGACCTGCCAGCAACTGTCGCAGCAGTGGGCCGCGCTGGTGGCGCTGCACCGGCCCGCACCGCCCAGGACCACCTGGCTTGAACGCCTGGCGCGGCTGCTGAGCGCCAAGCGCCCCGCCTCGCCCCTGCCGCAATAACTGCCCTTCAACACCCCACCGCCCAACAGGATATCGCCATGTGTGACAAAGACCAGTCCCTGCCCGTCATCAGCCATTGTTCCAGGGACGGGGCCGAAACGGCCGCGCTCGCTTCGCGCCGCCGCCGGCTGTGGGAACTGTCGCATACCTGCCATTGTCCGCTGGTCGGCGTGGGCTTGCCATTAGGCTACCTGCGCAAGCTGGTGGGCAAGATGACGGGCGGGCGCGTGCTGGCCGATGACTATGAAGTGCATGTGGGCGCCGTGACGGAATGCGGCGCGCGCAACCGCCTGTCCGAAGCGCTGCAAAAGGAACTCGAACGCCGCTACGCCCCCGTGATCCTGCGCTTTCGCGGCGCCAAGACCACGCAGCAGGTAGCGCAACTGTGGCGCACGGCCGTCGCCAACGGCGACGTGTCGGGCGCTTTCTGGGCTGGCCTGACGCACCCGCGCTGCGACGCCGAACTGGAAGAGCAGATGTGCAGAGACTTGCACATGATCCAGCACCAGGCGGGCGCTTGCGTGCGCGCCGACATGGGTAAATTTACGGCCGTGCAGGAAGAAAATGCGCGCCTGGCGCAGGAACTGGCCAAGCTGCAACAGCGCAGCCAGGCCGCACTGATGGAAAAGACGGGCGAGCTGGAACGCCAGGAAGCGGTGCTGCTGCGCACGCGTGCCGAGGCGATCGGCAAGGATAGCGTGATCGACGGCTTGCGCGCGGAGCTGGCGCAGCTGCAGGCAGCCATCCCGGCGCTGGAATCGCGCACGCGCCTGGTCGAGCGCCTGGCGCAAATGGATGCGCGCGAAAAGGAATTGCGCCAGCAAATCGCGGAATTGAAGCAAGCCCAGCCACGTCCAGGCGCCGTCGCGCCGCCACCGGCGCCGAAGCTGGAAGTGCCGACGGGCGGCAAACTGACAATGCCGATCCGCCTCGTCGATCAAAGCGTGCTGTGCGTGGGCGGACGCAGCGGCAATGTCGCCACCTACCGCGCCCTGATCGAACGGGTCGGCGCGCAATTCGCCCACCACGACGGCGGCCTGGAAGACAATGCCAACCTGCTCGATGCCAGCCTGGCGGCGGCCGACCTGGTGATTTGCCAGACGGGCTGCATCAGCCACAGCGCCTACTGGCGCGTGAAGGATTACTGCAAGCGCACGGGCAAGCGCTGCGTCTTCATCGACAACCCCAGCATCTCCAGCCTGGCACGGGGCTTGCAGGAAGTGAGCGGCGCGATGGAAGCGACGCCGCTGGCCGCGATCCAGCCGTAATCAGCCCCTTCTGTATTAATACACGTCGCGCCGGTAGCGCCCTTCGGCCGCCAGCGCATCGAGCGCGGGCCGGCCCAGCATCTCTTGCAGCGCCTGGTCGACGCCGCCCGCCATGCCTGCCAGACTGCCGCAGACGTAGATGGCCGCGCCCTGTTGCAACCACAGTTTCACCTCGTCGGCATTGCCGCGCAGGCGGTCCTGCACGTACAGCCGCTCGGCCTGGTCGCGCGAAAACGCCAGATCCAGGCGCGGCAAGTCGCCGCTGGCGTGCCACCGTTCAATTTCTTCCCGATAATGGAAATCGTGGTCAAGGTTGCGCTCGCCAAAGATCAGCCAATTGCGCCGCTGCCCCGCCAGCACCCGGCTTTTCAAATGGCCGCGCAAGCCGGCGATGCCGCTGCCGTTGCCGATCAAAATCAAAGGCCGTTGGGCATTGTCTTCCAGGCGGAAACGCCGATGCTGGCGCAAGCGCAGCTGCACCACGTCGCCCACGGACGCCTGCGCCGTCAGCCAGCCCGAAGCGAGGCCCAGGCTGCCGTCCGGATGCGCATGCTGGCGCACCAGCAGGTGCACGCCGCCATCATGCGGGATCGAGGCGATCGAGTATTCGCGCGGTTGTGCAGGATCAAGCGGCGCGGCCACCTGCACCAGGTCGCCCGATTGCCATTCCGGCAGGCTGCCGGCCACGGGCGCCAGTTCCACGTGATAGATGGCGCCGCCGGCGCTGCCGGGATTGAGCAGCTGCCGCCGCGTCAATCGCCAGTCGCCAAAGGCGGGGGCGCTCCAGTCCGGCGCGTCGCTGGTGCCGGCCAAATGGCTCAGGTGCTGGAACCATTGCTCGATGGCGGCGCTGGCGCTGCGGTCGACCTCGATGCGTTCGAACAGGCGCGAGGCGCCCTGCTCCGCCAGCCAGGCGTCCAGCGCGCGGCCAAAGCCGCAAAACTGGCCATAGCCGCGGTCGCCCAGGGCCAGCACGGCGTAGTGCAAGTGCGGCAACGCCAGCTCGCCCGTCATCAAGCGCCCCATGAAGGCGGCCGCATTGTCGGGCGCGTCGCCCTCGCCATAGGTGCTGACCAGGAACAAGGCCCGTTCCGCTTGCCGCAGATCCTTGGCCGTGAGGTCGGCCAGCGCGCACAGGCGCACGGGGATGCCGGCCAGCTGCAGGCTCCGCGCCGTTTGCGTGGCCAGTTCCTCGGCATTGCCCGTCTGGCTCGCATACGCCACCAGCCAGGGACGGCTGTCGGCCAGGGCCGCCTTGGCGGCGGCGCACGCGCGGCGCCTGGCGCGCGCGCGCAGCCAGGGCGCCAGGCACACGCCCGCATAACTGAGGGACAGGGCGGCCAGCAAGGCCAGCCGCGTCGTATCGTGCGTAAAAATCATGGAATCAATCGTTCATTCGTCGAGCATGGCCAGCAGCTGGCTGCTCAGCGTTTCATGGTAGCCGTCGCCATCGCGCCGCAGGAAGCGCGCGGCCAGGCCCTGCTCTTCGGCCAGCGCCATGCCCGCTTCCGGACCCAGCACCGTCAGGGCCGTCGACCAGGCGTCGGCCACCATGCATTGCTCGTGCACGACGGTGACGGAAGCGAGTTGATTGGCGATCGGCATGCCGCTGCGCGGATCGATGGTATGCGAGAAACGCACAGCGCCGTCCTCGAAGAAACGGCGGTAGTCGCCCGACGTCGCCACGGACAAGCCGTGCAGCGCCAGCAGCATTTCCGCCGGATGCTGCGCATTATCGGCGGCGCCATCGACCTGTTCCAGCATCACCCACCACGGCTGGCCGTCAGGCTTGCTGCCGGCGCCGCGCAGCTCGCCGCCCACTTCCACCAGGTAATGGTGAATGCCCTGGCTGTCCAGGTAGCGGGCCAGGCGGTCCACGCCATAGCCTTTGGCGACGGCGGACAAATCCAGTTGCAAGCCACCGGGCTGGCGCGCGCGGCGGGCCGGCAAGTCCAGTTCCAGGCGGCGGCGCTGGCGCTGTGCCAGCAGCAACGCCACGGTATCGTCTTTCGGCGGCAGGAAGCCCGGCTCATCGTAACGGCAGCGGGGGCCGAAGCCCCACAGATTGACGAGCGCGCCCGCGCTGGGGTCGTAGGCGCCGCCGGACGCTTGCGCCACGTGCATGGCGAAGCCCAGCACCTCGCAAAAGGCGGCGGGCAGGCTGTGCCAGCTGCCGGGCTCGGCCCGGTTGAAGCGCCCCAGGTCCGAGTCCTCGTCCCAATGGCTCATTTGCGCCACGACCAGGTCCAGCTGCTGCTGCAAGCCTTGCTGCAAGTCGGCGCTGCCCGCGCGTCCCGGCATGGCGGACTCCAGCAGGCGCACCGACCAGCTGGTGCCCATCGTCAGGCCGCGCACATCCCGGATCGCGGCGCCGGGCGGCGCGACCTGATCGGAAATATGCTGCGGCAGCAGGACCCGGCGCATCGATGCTCTCGTTCGCGAAGCTGCCGCCGCCTACTGCGGCAGCACTTCCACGGTGGCCGCGTACGTCATGCGGCGCTCGGGCATCACCGGCGGCTGGCCAGCCACGGCCGGTGCGGCCGCCGGCCAGGTGCTGCTCAGGTAATACATGCCGGCCGCCGGCACGGTGAACGTGATCTCGCCCTTGGCATCCGTGCTCTGGCGGATTTCACCGAGCACGCCACGGTAGCGCACGCCGCCTGGCACCAGGCTGAAGGCCTGGTTCGCCGCCGGCTTGCCGTCGACCAGGAAGCGCCACGTGGCTTTCTCGCCCGCGCGCAAGTCGTTCGGATGGGTCACGGGCACGAATTCCAGGCCCACGCCCGTCGGCTTGAACACTTCCGTGCTGGTTTCGCCATTGCTGAAAAAGGTTTCCAGGCGCGCCGCCGTGCGCGTGATTTTCAGTTCTTGCGCATCGGCCGGCACTTCCTTCCTGAAGGTTTCCTCGTTGCCGCGGAAACGCTTCTGCTCGCCATTGAGCTTGTAGCTGCCCATCACGTTTTGCGACACGATGGCCGCCTTGTACGTGCCCGGCTTTTCCATTTTCACGTCGAAGACGCTGCGCAAGCGGCCCGTGACGGTGTTCGCCGGCGTGACTTTCGCGCCGTCCGGACCGATCACTTGCAGCGCGTCCAGGCGCAGCGGCTGGTGGTCGATGTCGAACAGGCCATCGGAGACGGCCGCATCCACCGTCACCCAGGCATCCTTGCTTTCCACCATTGTGCTCGAAGGCACCATCCAGCCGCGGTGGGCGTGGGCGTTCACGGCCAGGCCGGCCAGTGCCAGGGCGATCAACGATTTATTGAGTTGCTTCAACATGGTAGGGCGCCTTAAGGTTTGAGTTGGACGACGACGTTGCCGAGTTCTTCCTTGCCCTTGGCAGGCACGGACTGGGCCGATTTCAGCGGCCACTGGAACGGCACGCGCACCAGTTCGCGTCCGCCCGCTTCGCGCGCCGCCTCCACCACCAGCTGGTATTCGCCGGCCGGCAGCTTGTCGAGCAAGGCCTTGGCGCCGGGGAAGGTCAGGGTATGTTCGCCCGGCGCGCGCGTGGCGCCGCTGACGCCGTCAACGGGCATGGCCAGGTCGCGGCCGCTCTTGCGCCACCATTGGCGCATGTCCTTCAGCCATTTCTCGCCCGCCTTGTCCTTCTTTTTCACGTCATACAGCACGGCCAGGTTGCCCACGACCTTTTGATCGGCCGTTTCCAGCCATGCCGCCACGTAGGGACGGTGGTATTCCGCCACGTTCAGTTGCGGGATTTCAAGCTTGAGGGACAGGTCGGCCGCCATCGCCGAAGTGCCGATCAGGGGAAGGCCAAGCGCCAGGGAGTAGCGTAATTTCATGGTGTGCCTGTAAAAAGATAAAAGTAAAAACGATCAGTGGATAAACAGCAGGGCGATCGCGCAAGGTATCAATATACCGAGGCCAACCATCGGCCAGGTAAATGGCCGGTTGGCCGCGTGGAACTTCAAAATCAATAGCCCCGTCAGGCAAAACACGATGCAGGCGCCGGCAAAGATGTCGATGAACCAGCTCCAGGCCACGCCCGTGTTGCGCCCCTTGTGCACGTCGTTGAGCCATGACACCCAGCCCCGGTCCGTCAATTCATATTCGGCGGCCCCGTCTTCCAGGCCGATGCGCACCCAGGCGTCGCCGCCCGCCCTGGGCAGCGGCAGATACACTTCGTCGATCGACCATTCGGCGGGACGCCCACCCGCATTGAGCGACCACTGCTGCTTGAGCCAGGTCTCGGCGGCGGCCGGCATGGGCGCGTTGGCGCCATCGTGCTTGGCGGCATACGCGGCCAGCTCCGTCACCAAAGGGACAGGCAGGGTCGCCTGCTGGCGCGTGATCACCGGCTTGGCCTCGATCTGGCCAGCGTGGTTCAGGGTGATCCCGGTCATGGCGAACAAAAACATGCCCAGCAGGCAAAGCGCCGAGCTGATCCAGTGCCATTGATGCAAGTTCTTCAGCCAGACGGCGCGGCTGGCATTGTTCTTGGCCTTGTCCGCGGCGCCCGCGTTACCCATAGCCCGCTCCCGGCAAGGAGCGCGCCAGGTGGCGCGACAAGTCAGTGTGCTTCATTCCCATCCTTCAATCAAAGTTCATGCCCATCCATGCAAACAAATGATAATGATTATCATTTATTAAGTCAATACATGGGGCGTCCCGCCGGGCCTGCGTTTTGTAACAGCGTTGAAACATGTTCAGCGTGACAGCGGCCAGGACAGAAGCACGGCATGCAAGCGTATTCCAGCGAACAACTGGTCAGCCTCGCGGCCACGCTCAAGGACGTCAAATTCGGCATGCTGAGCACCAGCGACGACATGCTCGTCGATCCAGTCGGCCGAAGGCCGGGATGGCAGCGCCAGCAAGATGATGCAGCACCATGAAATGGGCAAGGCCGCCATCACGGACGCGTCGACCTGCAGCCACCGCCGGCAGCCATGGAAGGCATCAATTTTTACCCGGGTATTATTGACTTTACATTTAGCCCTGGTAAAATTATCCGCATTCTCCATGGAGGCTGCCATGCATAGCCCAGCAATCCCCCAAGTCACGGCCTTTGCCGGCCAACGGAAAGTGGCCGCCGGCACCTTACATGTCGTAGCGCAAACACTGAAGGAATTGGTGACGCGCGATCCCGATGCGCAAATCCTCATTTTCGACGATGCCAGCGGCAGCCAGGTCGACCTGAACCTGCACGGCAGCCTGGCAGACGTGCTGCAGCGCCTGCCCCAGCCACGCGCCGCGGCGCCGCAAGAGGAGGTCGCACCCGCGCCCGCGCGCACGGTGGGCCGCCCGAAGCTGGGCGTGGTGGCGCGCGAAATCACCCTGCTGCCCCGTCACTGGGAATGGCTGGCGACGCAGCCGGGCGGCGCTTCCGTGGCCTTGCGCAAACTGGTGGAACTGGCGCAGCGCGGCAGCAAGACGCAGGACGAACAGCGCCAGGCACGCGACGCGGCGTATAAGGTCATGCATGCGCTGGCCGGCGATGCGACTGGCTTCGAGGAAGCCAGTCGCGCCCTGTTCGCGGGCAATCAGCCGGCGTTCCTGACGTACGTGCAGGAATGGCCAGCCGACGTGCGGGAGCACGTCTTGCAGCTGGCCCGGCGGGGATGGTCCGACGGTAATTAAGCAAACGGAAGAAGGTCAAACGCCCGTGCTGCCCGTGGTGTCGGGCGCATCGTCGGCGCTCTGCCGGCTCTGGCCGGCGGAGCCGGACTGGTGATGCGGCAAGCGGTCGGCGCGCCGCACTTCGCCGATGGAAAACAGATCGTCGCCGATATCGATTCCTTGCTCGCTATCGACCAGCACAAAGCTCTCGGCCGACTCGGCCGTGCTTTGCTTGCTGCCTGCCTTGGACGGCGTACCGCCCTGGCTATTGCCCGGTTGCGGCGTATTCGAATTGCCCATTATCTTCTCCCTGATCATCAATGCGAGTTGGCTGCGAGGTGATTGCAGCTCGCCGGCGCAGCTATTTCATCATAGTCCAAGCCTGCTGCATTGCATCAAAATTTTGCGGCTGAAGGACGGATGCGGCCATGACCAGCGACTGCCTGCCACTGGTCATGATCAGTGCTACTGCTTGCTACTGCTTGTTGCGCGAACCCGAGCTGGAACCTGAGCCGGAACCCGAACTGCCGCTCTGCTTGTTGCCACTATCGCGGCTGCCTTCCTGGTCCATGCTGGCATTGTCGCGCGACCCGCCGGAGCTGGCGGCGCTTTGCCGGTTGGCATCGTTCTTGTGGCTTTGGCTGCCTGCGCGGCGTGCCTCTTCCGACGTGAATTCATGCGCCGTGCCCTTTTCATGCGCGGCACGTCCGCCTTCGCTGGCGATTTCGCGCTGCTGGGCGGGATCCATGGAAGCGAAGCCCCGTTTGCTGGTATCGCTTTGCTTGTTGCCGCCGCTGCTGCTACTGGTTTTACTGCCTTGCTGTTTATTGTCGCTCGATGTGGCCATGATGATCTCCTTGATCGATGGAATCGGAAAACAGTGCAAATCATGCAATTCTTCCCCCTCGCATGGCAAGGGAACCCTCATCTTAGTGCCCGCATGGGGCGCAAGAAATAGGAGGATGGCAAGAGCGCATGTAGGATGAGTCCCGCCCTTGGTGGCATAGTTACTTTCAGTTTTCCACCAAAAGTACCAGACACTCAGCAGTTGGCTGGGAGCGGGAAAATCGCCGCGTCGGCCGTCACGTAGACGCGCTCGCCAGCGCCTGGGCGCACCGCATGGCCGCCCGTGAAGGCGCCAAACGCGGGCAGGATGGCGCGCTGCCTGCCCAGCAGGAAACACGGCAGGCGCAAGCCGCGCCCGTCAGCGCGCAAGTGATACACGGGATGCACATGGCCCGCCAGCACATAGCCGGGCGCGACGGTATCCGGATGATGGCAGAACGACAGCTTGCCCACCTGGTGCGGCTCGTCCACCATGCCGATGCCCAGCGCGGCGGCCGGATCGCCCGCATGCGCATCGTGGTTGCCGCGCACCACCGTCAGGCGCACGTCCAGATGGCGCGCGCGCCAGGCCAGCATGGCGGCCACGGTGGCGGCCGCATGCGCGGCGCGCGCGTGCAGAAAGTCGCCGAGAAAGACGATTTCCTCACAGGCATAGGTGGCCAGCAAGGCGTCCAGCGCCAGCAGGTTTTGCGTGGTGGTGCCGCGCGGCACGGGTACGCCCAGCGCGCGAAAGGCCGCCGCCTTGCCGAAATGGATGTCGGCGATGACCAGCATCTTGCGCGCCGGCCAGTACACGGCCCTGGACGCCAGCAGCCAGACTTGTTCGCCGGCCAGTTCCACCACGCAGTGCGCTTGCCGCTGCCCGTTCATGCGGCCGCCTTTTCCAGCGCGCTGACCAGCCGCGCCACCCGGTCCGACAGTTTTTCCGTCGTCAACTGTTCGCGGAAGCGCTCGACCATCAGGCCGAAGGCAAACGGCGAGGCGCGCTGCAACGCTTGCAGGGCAATCTGCCGTCCATGCAGCTCGCGCAAGGTGGCGCGCAAGCGCGTCAATTCCAGTTCCTGTTCCAGCACTTCGCGCTGCGCCTGCGTGAGCAGCAAATTGGCCGCATCGTGCTTGCGGAACACTTCAAAGAACAGCGAAGACGAGGCCTGCAACTGGCGCGCGCTTTTCGGCTGGCCCGGATAGCCCTGGAACACGAGGCCGGCGATGCGGGCGATTTCACGGAAGCGCCGCTGCGACAATTCCGTCGCGTTCAGGCTGGCCAGCACGTCTTCCAGCAAGTTGTCCGTGCTGAACAGGGGCACATCGGCGCCGCTGGCCCCCGCCAGCAACGGCGCAAAGGCGATGTCGTCCGCGCCCAGCAATTCAAAGCCGTAGTCGTTGACGGCGATCGACAAGGTGGCCGGCTGCACGCGCGCGATGCGGTAGGCCAGCAGGGACGCCAGGCCCAGGTGCACCGAGCGCCCGGCGAACGGATACACGAACAGGTGACGGCCTTCGCGGCTGGACAAGGTTTCGAGCAACAGGGCCGAGCGCGTGGGCAGGCTGGACCATGCCTGCTGGATGGCCAGCAGCGGCGCCAGCGCGCGCATTTCCGGCCCGCTGGCCTTCCCCTCCTGCGCCAGCTGCAACTGGTCCAGCACGGCGTGCGCCAGTTCCGACGACAGCGGCATCTTGCCGCCCTGCCAGCGCGGCACGGCGCCGCGGCTGCCCGTGGCGCGCCGCACATACGCCGTCATCTCGTGCACGCGCACGAATTCCAGGATGCGCCCGCCGAACAGGAAATGGTCACCCTGCTTCAGGCGCGCGATGAACGATTCCTCGATGCTGCCGATCCGTCCACCGCCGAGGAACTTGACCTGGATCGCCGCCTCCGACACGATGGTGCCGATGCTCATGCGGTGGCGCCGCGCCAGCGCCGCGTCCGGCACGCGGTACACGCCCTGGTCGTCCGGCAGCACGCGCCGGTATTCCGGATACACGGTCAGGCTTTGCCCGCCGCGCGCGACGAAATCGAGCGCCCATTGCCACTCGTCCAGGGTCAGGTGGCGATACGACCAGGCGCCGCGCACTTCCCCGTACAGCGCCGGCGATGCAAAACCGCCGCCCAGGGCGATCGTCACCAGGTGCTGCACCAGCACGTCGAGCGGCTTGTCCGGCACGGGCCGCGCTTCCAGGTGGCCCTGCGCCAGGGCGGCGCGGGCAGCGGCCGCCTCCAGCAATTCCAGGCTGTTGGTGGGCACCAGGGTGACGCGCGAAACGCGTCCCGGCGCGTGGCCGCTGCGCCCGGCCCGCTGCACCAGGCGCGCGATGCCCTTCGCGCTGCCCACCTGCAGCACGCGTTCGACGGGCAGGAAATCGACGCCCAGGTCCAGGCTGGACGTACACACGACGGCTTTCAACTCGCCCGCCTTCAGGTGCTGCTCGACCCACTCGCGCACCTCGCGGTCCAGCGAACCGTGGTGCAGGGCGATCAGGCCCGCCCAGTCGGGCCGCGCGTCGAGCAAATGCTGGTACCACAGCTCGGCCTGCGAACGCGTATTCGTAAACACCAGGGTGCTGGCGCTGCCCTCGATCTCGGCGATCAGGGGCTGCAGCATCTGGATGCCCAGATGCCCGCCCCAGGGAAAGCGCGTGGGGTTCAAAGGAATCAGGCTGTCGACGAGGATGCGCTTCCTGACTTTGCCTTCCACCAGCACGCCGGCGTTTTGCTCGCCCAGCAAGACGTCCTGCGCCTGGCGCAAGTTGCCCAGGGTGGCCGACAGGCCCCACGTCATCAACGCGCCATTCCAGCGGCGCAAGCGGGCCAGCGCCAGCTGCACCTGCACGCCGCGCTTGCTGCCCATCAATTCATGCCACTCGTCGACGATCACGGTTTCCAGCAGGCTGAAACGGTCGTGGGCATCCGCCTGGCTGAGCATCAGGGACAGGCTTTCCGGCGTCGTGACGAGCACCTCGGGCCAGGCCTTGGCCTGCCGTGTCCGCTGCGCGGCGCTGGTATCGCCCGTGCGCGCCTCGATGCGCCAGCCGGGAGCGAGCTCGGCGCCCGAAGCTTGCAGGGCGCGCACGGTGTCGGCCACCAGCGCCCGCATCGGCGTGATCCACAGCACGCGCAAGCCCTGTTTTCTCCCCTTGCGCGCCAGCCGTTCGGCGCGCAGCAAGGCGCCGAACCAGACGGCATAGGTCTTGCCCGAACCCGTACTCGCATGCAGCAGGCCGGACTTGCCCTGCGCGCCAGCGCGCCAGACGGCGCGCTGGAAGGGGAAAATCGTCCAGCCGCGCGCGGCGAACCACGCATCGATGCGCTGCGCCAGCGTGCTCATCGCTTGCTCATGTGGTCTGGGCCAGCATGGCCTTCAGGGTGGCCAGGGTATCGGCGTCGGCGATGGCCTTGTCTTCGCGCCGGCGCAGGATGCGGGGAAAGCGCACGGCGATGCCCGCCTTGTGGCGGCCGGATGCGGCGATGCCTTCGAAGCCGATCTCGAACACCATCGTCGGCTGCACGCTGCGCACGGGGCCGAATTTTTCTATCGTCGTCTTGCGGATGACGGCGTCGACTTGGCCGATTTGCGCATCCGTCAAGCCGGAATACGCCTTGGCGAACGGCACCAGCTTGCGTTCGCCCTCCCCGTCCTCATCCCACACGGCGAATGTATAGTCCGTGTACAGCGACGCGCGCCGGCCGTGGCCCGCCTGGGCATAGATCAGCACGGCGTCGATGGCATACGGAGCTATCTTCCACTTCCACCAGGTGCCCGCGTCTTTCGTGCGGCCTACGCCATACGCGGCCGACACGGCCTTGAGCATCAAGCCTTCCACGCCGCGCGCCCGCGATTCGTCGCGGATGGCCGCCAGCGCCTCCCAGCTTGCCGCCGCGATGCGCGGCGACAGGCGCAGCGCGGGAGCGTCCACGCCGGCCACCACCGTTTCCAGCAGCGCGCGCCGTTCCAGCTGGGGCAGCTGGCGCACGTCCACGCCATCGAGCTCCAGCACATCGTAGGCCACCAGCACGGCGGGCAGCTGGGCCAGCAGCTTGGGCGACACGCTCTTGCGGCCCATGCGTTGTTGCAAGTCGGCAAATGGCGCCGGCACGTCGCCCGGCTGCCAGACGAGGATTTCGCCATCGAGCACGGTGCCCTCGGGCAAGACCAGTTGCGCCAGTTCGGGAAAGCGCTCCGTGATCAATTCCTCGCCGCGCGACCACAGCCAGTTCACGCCGTCGCGCCGCAGCAGCTGCGCGCGCATGCCGTCGTATTTCCATTCGACCAGCCAGGCGCCGAGGTCGCCCAGTGCCGCCGGTTCCGCCTGCAGCGGGTGCGCGAGGAAGAACGGATACGGCTGGCCGCCGCGCAGCGCATGTTCGCCCTCCGATGGCGCGGCGATCAGTTTCAGAAAGCCCGCGCCCGTGGGGCTGACCTTGCCGTCCGTCCAGCCCATCAGGCGCTGGGCGATCAGCTTGCCGTCGACGGCGGCGATGGACGCCAGCGCGCGCGTCACCAGCAGTTTTGACACGCCCACGCGCAAGCCGCCGCCGATCAGCTTGATGAGTAAAAAACGTTCGCGCGTTTCCAGCTCGTCCCAGTAGGCCAGCAAGGCGGCGCGGATGGTCTCGGGCGCCGCGCCGCGCAAGGGCGCGATGCGCCGCTCGACCCACTCGGCCAGGCCGACGTCGCTGCGCCTGGCGGGCGCGGGCAGGATCAGGGCGATGGTTTCGGCCAGGTCGCCCACGGCGTGATACGCCTCGTCGAACAGCCAGGCATCGA
The DNA here is from genome assembly GCF_018682595.1 of Janthinobacterium sp. JC611. Lineage (NCBI taxonomy): Bacteria > Pseudomonadati > Pseudomonadota > Betaproteobacteria > Burkholderiales > Oxalobacteraceae > Janthinobacterium > Janthinobacterium sp. JC611. Next base: position 235,958 of record NZ_JAFLJN010000081.1, on the reverse strand, counting down.
GGCCCGCCCTTTCGGTGGCATATTCGCGCAGCAACTTGGTGGGCACGGCCTGGCGCGGCTTGCCACCGGCCAGGAAATACACGGCCCAGGCCGCGTTCTCGGGCGAGGCGCCGCGAAAATAGGCTTGCAGCGCCGCCAGCTTGCGGCTGGTGGAGGTGGTCTCGTCGAGTTCCGCGTACAGGCGGGCAAAGTCACGCATGGGCGACGTCTCCCGCCGCCGTGCTCGCACCAGGCGCACCGTCATCGGCCTCGTCGTCGCCATACTCCGTCTCGAAACCGCCCGCCTGCCAGCCGTTCTGCCGCAGCCAGCGCACCATCACGGGAATCGAACCATGCGTGACGATGATGCGCTCGGCCTGCGTGGCCCGGATGGCTTGCATCAGGCCGGGCCAGTCGGCGTGGTCGGACAGGACAAAACCGCGGTCCACGCCGCGCCGCCGGCGCGCGCCGCGCAGCAGCATCCAGCCGCTGGCGAACGCATCGCTGTAATCGCCGAAGCGCTTCATCCACGGCGAACCGGCGGCCGACGGCGGCGCGATCACCATCGCCGTCTTCAGGTCCGCCTTGTCCATGACGTCGCCCACCATCACGGTGGCGGGCAAGGCCACGCCGGATTCGCGGTAGACCTGCGTCAAGGCCTGCGCCGCGCCATGGCAGATGATGGGGCCGATGCCGGCGTCCAGCCCCGCCAGGATGCGCTGCGCCTTGCCGAAGGCATAGCAGAACAGCACGCTGCTGCGCCCTTCGGCCGCATTCCTGCGCCACCACTGCTTGATGTCGTCATGCACTTCCTGCGGCGCCTGCCAGCGGTAGATGGGCAGGCCGAAGGTCGATTCGGTGATGAAGGTGTCGCAGCGCACGGGCTCGAACGGCGCGCACGTGGGGTCCGGCTGCAGCTTGTAGTCGCCCGACGCCACCCACACTTCGCCGCCGTATTCCATGCGCACCTGGGCCGAGCCCAGCACGTGGCCGGCCGGATGCAGCGACACTTGCACGCCATGGTGTGCGATGCTGTCGCCATACGCCAGGCCCTGGATGGAAATGGCGCCCAGGCGCGCGCGCAACACTTGCTCGCCGGGCGCGGCGCACAGGTAATGCCGGTGCCCGACGCGCGCATGGTCGGCATGCGCATGCGTGATGATGGCGCGCTCGACGGGCCGCCACGGGTCGATGTAGAACTGACCCGGCACACAATACAAGCCTTCCTTGCGCACCACCACCATGTCTGCCATGCCCTGCTCCCCACGTAAAAACCGTATTGGAATGGCTTGATTCTAGCGCTCTTGCGCCAAATCACTGTTCGACAGCGCACCATGGTCTCAGGCGGGGACGACGAATTCCGCCATCAAGGTGCGCGTGGTGTTTTCAGGAAAGGCGATGGTGACCTGGAATTCAAGAAACAAACAGGATGGCCCAGAACAGCATCAGCAAGCCGGCAATCGACACGCACCACACGAGCGTGCGCACGACGGGCACGCCAAACGCGTACAGGGGCAGGTACAGCACGCGCGCCGCCAGGTACAGGGCGGCGCCATACAGGGTCAGCGCGCTTTCCTGCGCCGTCACGTGGGCGATCAGCACGGCGGTGGCGAACAGAGGCAGGGTTTCGAACAGGTTCGCCTGGGCCCGCTGCAAACGGCCCGTGATCTTGCCGACGGGCGGCCCGTCGCCGTCGCGCGCGCTCACGTTGTAGGCCGTGCCCGTCTCGCGCGTGCGAAACAGCGCGGGCAGCAGGATTTGCAGCAGCGCCAGCACGAGGGTACAGCCGAGCATCGTCAGTTCCGGGGTCATCCATTACCTCTGCGGGTGAGACAGACAGGCCGTGCCGGCGCGTGCCCGTCAGGGTTGGTCGAGTGCCGCTTGCAACTCCGTCAAATCATAGGGCTTGCGCAAGACGCTGGCGGAAAAGCCCAGCTCGTCCATCGATTCCTTGCCATAGCCGGTGGAAAAGATGATGCGCATGTCCGGCTTCTCGCGCAGCACCATGCGTGCCAGCGCAATGCCGGACATGCCCGGCAGGCTGACATCCGTAAACAGGATATCGAAGTCTTGCTCGTTGAGCAATTTCCACGCCGCCTCGCCATCGGACACGCCGCTGACGGTATGGCCCAGCATGCCCACCAGTTCGCACACCATCAGCTGGGAATCGAGATTGTCTTCCACCACGAGTATCTTCATCGACGTCGGCATGTCCCCCTGCGGTACCACGGCATGGCCGGTCAAGTCGAGTCCCGGCGTACCACTGCCCAGCACGCTGGCCGCCGGGCCGCCACCGGCGCCGATGCCAGCCACCGGCGCGCCGGACCGTTCCAACTGGCGCGCGCGCATTTGCTGCTGGCGGTTGGCCAGCACATGGCGCAGCTTGCGCGCCAGCTCTTCGCGCCGGTATGGCTTGCTGAGCAATTCCACCCCCGCGTCGAGCCTGCCCTCGTGCACGATGACATCCTGCGCATAGCCCGAGGTAAACAAGACGGCGATATCGGGCTGCAATTCGCGCGCCTGGCGCGCCATCTCGGTGCTGCTGACGGGACCGGGCATGATCACGTCCGTAAACAGCAAATCGATCTGCGCGCCGCTGTGCAGCACGGCCAGCGCGCTTTCGCCATCCTCGGCCTTGAGCACCTTGTAGCCCAGCGCGCCGAGCATGTCGACCACGGTGGTGCGCACGCCGACGTCGTCTTCCACCACCAGCACCGTTTCCGTGCCGCCCGTGACGACGCCGCTCAATTCCAGTTCCTCGTCCGCTTCCGCCATCAGGGAACGGGGCAAATAGATTTTGACTCCCGTGCCCACGCCAAGTTCGCTGTAAATGCGGATATGGCCGCGGCTTTGCGTGACGAAGCCATACGCCATCGACAAGCCCAGGCCCGTGCCCGCGCCTTCCGGCTTGGTGGTGAAGAACGGCTCGAAGGCGCGCTGCAGCACGGGGCCGCTCATGCCGCGGCCCGTATCGGTCACCGACAGCATCACGTACTGGCCGGCCGGCACGTCGACCAGGTTGTGCACATACTGCTCGTCGAGCACGACATTGCCCAGCTCGATGGTCAGCTTGCCCACGCCATCCATGGCGTCGCGCGCATTGATGGCCAGGTTCAGGATGACGTTCTCGATCTGGCTGCGGTCGACCAGGGTGTTCCACAGCCCGCCGCCGCCCACCAGCACGATGTCGATCGCCTCGCCCAGGGCGCGCCGCAACAGCGCATCCATGTTGCGCACGACGCGGGCCAGGTCGGCCACCACGGGTTGCAAGGGCTGGCGTCGCGCAAACGCCAGCAGGTGCGACGACAGCTTGGCGCCCCGCTCGACGGCGGCAATCGCCGTGTCCAGGCGCTGGCGCATGAGACCATCCGTGCCCGCCAGGTGCTGCAGCAAATGCAAATTGCCGGAGATGATTTGCAGCACATTGTTGAAATCGTGCGCGATACCGCCCGTCAGCTGGCCCACGGCTTCCATCTTTTGCGCCTGGCGCAAGGCGTCTTCGGCCTTGGTGCGCTCACCGACTTCCTGTTCGACCCGGTGTTCCAGCGTTTCGTTCAATTCATGCAGCGCTTTTTCCACGCGGCGCCGGTCCGTGATGTCCGTCTTGACGGCGATCAGGGAACGCGTCTGTCCCTGCTCATCGACCAGCCGGCTGACGTTGCTCGACACCCACACTTGCGAGCCATCGGGCTTGATGTAGCGCTTTTCCAGCGAGAACGACTCCCCCGTTTCCACCAGGCGCCGGAACAGCACGCTGTTGCCGGGCACGTCAGCAGGATGCATGATGTCGTTCATGTTTAGGCTCAGCAGTTCCTCGGCGGAACGCCCCAGCATGCAGCACAGGGCTCCGTTGACCCTCTGGAAGCGGCCATCGAGGCCCAGTTCGGACAAGCCCACCGAGGCCTGGCCGAAAATGGCCGCCATGCGCTCCTGGCTGGCGTTGAGTTCATCCTCGATCTGGCGCCGCTCCGTCACGTCGAACGATACGCCCACGTAGCGGCGCTGGCCCGGCATGCGGCCGGCCACCACCTCGCCCTGGCGCGCGATCCAGCGCAGCGCGCCGTCGGCAGGACGGCGGATGCGGTATTCCACGTATTCGAGGGGATTGGGCGCCAGATCGAGCTTGCTCGGCCCCACCTTCTGGCGGTCGCGCGCATCGACCAGGCTCACCAGCAGGCCTTCCGTCACTTCCGCCTCGTCGGCAATGCCCCACAGGCGGCGGAAGGTGGGCGACACGACCATCGCGCCCGTCTCGGGGAACCATTCGAAGGTGCCGATGCCGCCCGCCTGCTGGGCCAGCCGCAGGCGCTCCTCGGCTTCCATGCGTTCGGTGACGTCGATGCCTTCGACGAGGATGCCCGTGACCACGCCCTCGTCGTCCTTGATGGGCTGGTAGACGAAGTCGATCTGGCGCTGGCCCGTCTGCCCGTCCGCCGTCTGCAAGTCCACCTTCACCTGGCGCCCCTCGAACGGTTCGCCCGTGCGGTAGACCTGGTCGAGCAGTTCGATGAAACCTTGCGCCTTGACTTCGGGCAAGGCCACTTCGACAGGTTTGCCGAGCAGCTCAAGTTCGGGACGTCCCACCAGGCGCAGGTAATGTTCATTCGCCAGTTCGAACACGTGTCGCGGTCCGCGCAGCAGGGCCATGAAGCTGGGCGCCTGCTGGAACAGGGCGCGCAGCAGCGCGCGCTCCTCGCCCAGGCGGCGGTTGGCCGCGCGCACGGCCTCGCTCTCCCTCCGCAAAGTGGTGTTGAGTTCGCCCAGCTCGGCCGTGGCCAGCTTCAGCTGGCGTCCCTCCTCCATGCGCGCCGTCAATTCCAGCGCCGTGCACAGCACGCCATCGACCTGGCCGTCGGCGCCATGCACGGGCGTGTAAAACAGGTCGAAACAGACGTCCGTCGGCTTTCCGTCACGCAGCAGCGGCAGGCAGCTCTCGCGGTGCACCTGCGTCTCGCCGCGCAATCCCGCCTCGAGGATGCGCGCGTTCCAGTCCCAGATTTCGGGCCAGACGAGCGGCACCGTGCCGCCCAGCGCCGCCGGATGGCGCGCCCCGGCGATCTGGATGTAGTCGTCGTTGTAAATCATCACGTGCTGCGGCCCCCACATCAGCACCATCGCCATCGGCGAATGGAGCACGATGTCGACGCTGGTGCGCAAATGGGCGGGCCAGCCATCGAGGGCGCCCAGGCTGGTGGCGGACCAGTCGCGCTGGCGCACCAGCTCGCCCATGTCGCCGCCGCCGCGCGGCCAGGCTGGCGCGCTCATGTCGCCGTTCATGTCGCCATTCCCGCTTGCACGCGCACCTGGCACTGGCGCGGGATGCGCACGGTCGCCAGCGTGCCCTGCGCGGCCGTCGAACTGAGTGCGAGCGTGCCGCCGTGGGCCTTGACGAACATGTTGACCGTGTACAGGCCCAGCCCCAGGCCCTGTCCCGTCCTGCGCTTCCCGCCCGCCTGCTGGAACGGCTCGAACAGGGTCGGCAGCAAGGCGGCGGGGATGACGCCACGATTGGCGATCCGCAATTCAATGCAGTCGGCGGCCCGTCCATCAAGGGCCAGATGCACCGGCGTGCCCGCCTCGCCATGCGTGATGGCATTGTTTAACAGATTCGAGATGACTTGCGACAGCAAGCCCGCATCGCATTGCCCGTGCAGCTCGCCCACGCTGCTGACCTCGACCAGCGGGGCCTGGCCGGCCGTCTCGAACTCCTCGACGATGGCGCGCGCCAGCGCCAGGTAGTCGTGCGTGCTGCTGCGCAACTCCATCGTGCCGGAACGGATGCGCGCCAGGTCCAGCAACTGGTCGACCATGCGCCCCATGCGCTTGGCGCTGCTTTCGATACGCTGCGCCGTGACGATCACCTTCGGGTGGTCGCTCATCATCGGCAGCAGCATGGCGCCATTCATCACCACCGACAAGGGCGTGCGCAAATCGTGGCCCAGCACGGCCGTGAACAGTTCATTCAGGTGCAGCGCATGCTTGAGCTCGTCAAGCTGGGCCGACAATTCACGTTTCTGCCGGTACAACTGGACCAGCACCGCCACCTTGCTTTGCAAGGCTTTCACGTCGATGGGTTTGTACAGGAAATCGACGGCGCCCGCCTCGTAGCCGCGGAAGCTGTAGCTGGGCTCGCGCGACGCGGCCGTGAGGAAAATCAGGGGAATGCCGCGCGTGCGCTCGCTGCCGCGTATCAGCTCGGCCAGTTCGAAGCCATCCATCTGCGGCATTTGCACGTCGATCAGGGCCAGTGCCACTTCATGCGTCAGCAGCAATTCCAGCGCCTCGGCGCCCGAGCTGGCCTTGAGGATGACAATGTCGGGCCGTGCCAGCACGGCTTCGGCGGCAACCAGGTTTTGCGCGATGTCGTCAACGACGAGGATATGGATAGGATCGGTCACGGAATCATCTTCAGGCATCGCAACGGCAAGACGCCATCGTGTTTCGATATAGATATCAACATTGTTTCAATTCTCACATATAGTACACGCACTGCCGCACTCCCACTCACTTGTGTTCGCCATCGCCGAGCAAGGCCAGGCTGGCAGCCATCCGCGGCAAATCGAGCACGCGGTCGGCGCCGGCCAGCTTGAGCGCGGCGGCCGGCATGATGCCACAACTGGCCCGCTGCGGGTCTTGCACCCAGGCACCGCCGCCCAGCCGCCGCACGCGCGCCAGGCCCGCCGCGCCGTCGGCCGAGGCGCCCGTCAGGATGATGGCCAGCATGGCGCGCCGGTAAGCCAGGGCCGCCGTTTCCAGCAGGACATCGATGGACGGGCGCGAAAAATATACGGGCGCTTCCTGCGACAGGGAGAAACAGCCATTGGCTTCGACTTGCAGGTGGTAATCGGGGGGCGCGAAATACACGACTCCCGCCTGCAGCGGTTCCTTGTCCTGCGCCTCGCGCAAGGGCAACTGGCAACGCTCCGCATACAGTTGCGGCAACTGGCTCGCGCGGCCCGGCGCCAGGTGCAGCACCACCACCACGGTGGCGCGGCAGGTGGCGGGCAAGGCGCGCAGCACGACGCCCAGCGCCTCCACGCCGCCGGCCGAGGCGCCGATGGCGATCAGGCGCAGGCCGGCGGGCGGCGGCGCCACGTCGCAGGTCGGCAACACGTCAGGCACGCTGGAAGATGCGTTCGGCCGGGCTCAGCTCGGTGAAGCTGGCCGCATGGCGGCTGAAATGCAGGCTTTCCTTCATGCCCAGGCCCAGGAAGCCCCGGTTCACCAGCGCTTCGTGGAACAGGCCCAGGCTGCGGTCCTGCAAGTCTTTATTGAAGTAAATCATGACGTTACGACAGGAAACCATATGCACCTCCGAAAACACGCTGTCCGTCGCCAGGCTGTGGTCGGCGAAGACGAACTGGCGCCGCAGGCGCCGCTCAAAGATGGCGCCCTTGTAGGCGGCCGTGTAATAGTCGGACAAGGAGCGCTTGCCGCCCGCCAGCTGGTAATTCTCGCTGAACTGGGCGATGCGCTCGATCGGATAGATGCCCGCTTCGGCGGCGGCCAGCGCTTCCACGTTGATGTCGGTCGCATAGATCATGCTGCGCTCGAGCAAACCCTCTTCTTCCAGCAAGATGGCCAGCGACCACACCTCTTCGCCGCTGCTGCAGCCGGCCACCCAGATCTTGATGGAAGGATAGGTGTGCAGGATGGGCACGACTTTTTCACGCAAGGCGCGGAAATACGCGGGATCGCGGAACATCTCGCTCACTTGCACCGTGAAAAACTGCAGCATCTGCGCGAACATGGCCGGCTCGTGCAAGATGCGGTCCTGCAATTGCGACAGGCTGGCGCAGCCGAAGCGCTCCATGGCCTGGCGCATGCGCCGGCGCAGCGACGCCACCGAATAATCGCGGAAATCGTGCTGATACCGCAGCAGTATTCCCTCAAGCAATAATTTCAGTTCTATATCGAAAATATCGTCATCTAACAACATCCACCTCATCGGATACCGGGCCGTTGAACACGCTGCACATTGCACCGCGCAGTCACTGCCAAATGCTAGCAGATCGCCGGCGATTATCCCCCAAGGAAAGTATCAGTTAGGTACGCTGGCGTACGCTCGCGCGCCTTTTTTCAGGCATCCACGCCCTTCATGCCCTCGTCCGTATAACGCGCGCCCGCCGCCATGCCCAAGGGAAAGACGGCATTCATCGCCGCCAGTTCGGTCCCGTCCAGCCGCACGGCCAGCGCGCCGAGGTTGTCGTGCAAATACGCGATGCGCTTGGTGCCGGGAATGGGGATGACGTCGTCGCCTTGCGCCAGCAGCCAGGCCAGCGCCAGCTGGGCCGGCGTGCAGCCTTTTTCGCGCGCCAACTTCCGGACCAGCGCCACGATGGCCTGGTTGCGCGCCAGGTTGCCGGCGGCGAAACGGGGATTGAACTGGCGGAAATCGCCCGCGTCGAGACTGGCCGCGTCGGCGATGGCGCCCGTCAGGAAACCGCGGCCCAGCGGGCTGTAGGCAAAGAAACTGGAACCCACGTCGCGGCAGGCGGCCAGCACGCCCTGCTCCGGTTCGCGCGTCCACAGCGAATACTCGCTCTGCACGGCGGCCACGGGGCAGAGCGCCGCCGCGCGCCGCAAGGTGACCGCGCTCACTTCGCACAGGCCCACGGCGCGGATCTTTCCCTCTTGCAGCAGTTGCGCCAGCGCCCCCATCGATTCCTCCAGCGGCGTGTCCAGGTTCAGGCGGTGCAGGTAGAACAGGTCGATGGCGTCCACGCCCAGGCGCGCCAGCGACGCCTCGCACGCCTGGCGGATATAGGCGGGTGTATTGTCGACGCGGCGCGCATAGCTGCCCGCCTCGCGCGCCAGGCCGCACTTGGTGGCGACCAGGGCCTGGCCGCGATGGCCGGCCAAAAAGCGTCCCAGCAATTGTTCGTTGTGACCGAAACCGTAGGCGTCGGCCGTGTCGAACAGGGTCACGCCCGCCGCCAGGGCCGCTTCCAGCGTGGCCAGCGATTGCGCCTCGTCGGTGGCGCCATAAAATTCCGACATGCCCATGCAGCCCAGGCCCAGTGCCGAACTGTTCAAGCCGCTATTGCCGATGCGTCGTTGTTGCATGCTGCTCTCCTCACGTGTTGACTCGATGCAGCCAGTCTAGGCCGCGCCGGCCGGCGGGGGAATGCGCGATTTCGTGATACCTTTCTGGTATGAGAACCCTCGACACCCACGCCCTGAGCCTGTTTTGCGCCGTCGCCCGCTGCCTGAACTTCCGTCAGGCGGCGGAGCAATTGCACATGACCCAGCCGCCCTTGTCGCGCGCCATCAAGGCGCTGGAAGAGCGGCTGGGCGCGCGATTGTTCGAGCGCGACACGCAGGGCGTGGCCCTGACGCAGGCGGGCCGCACCCTGCTGCCGCAGGCGCTGCACATCCTCGATTTGCTGGATACGGCGCAAGCGTCGCTGCGGCGTGATGCCGCGCCGGCGCGCCTGCGCCTGGGCCTGACCAGTTCCGTGGCGGCCGGGCTGTTCCGGCCGCTGCTGGCGGCGCTGGAAGGGCAATTACACGATGTCCGCCTGGAACTGACGGCGGCGCCCTCGCCGCGCCTGGTGGCCGCCGTGCGCAAGGGCCAGCTGGACGCGGCCCTGATTGCCCTGCCCAGCGCCACCTTCGAACTGGCCGTGCAGCCGCTGGCGCGCCAGCCCATGATGCTGGCCCTGCCCGCCGGACACCGGCTGGCGAAGAAGCGCAAGCTCAGCCTGTTTGACATCGCGGCAGAACCGGTTTATTGGTTTGAACGGGCGCGCCAGCCCGCCTTCTTCGACCATTGCCAGCAGGTGTTTCGCCGGCATGGCTTCGCGCCGATGTTCTTGCGCGAAGCGCCCGACCACCATGTGCTGCTCGGCGACGTGGCGGCCGGCAAGGGCATGGCGCTGCTGGCCGACTCGTTCCGCGCCTTGCGCCTCGCTGGCGTGGCCTACCGGCCATTGCTGGAAGGGGAGGAATTGGCGGCCGGCATCGGCCTGGCCTGGCAAGCTGAAACCGGCCATGCGAGCCTGCCCCTGCTGCGCCAGCTGGCGCAAGAACACCTGGGAATCAGTTGCCCGCCTTGACGGCAATGAATTCGCCCTTGCCGACCGTCGCCAGGCACGCCGTGTAGCGGCTGTCGGCGCGGATGGCGTCAATAAACCCCGCCATGTCCGCGTAGTGCGAGCTGGCGTTGTCGACCACCAGCACGCCGCCGGCCGCCAGCGCCCGGTCCAGCTGCGGCCACCACGCCTCGTATTGCTGGCGCGCGGAATCGAGGAAGATGAAATCGTAGGCGCCGTCGGCCGCATCGCGCAGCACATCGCCCGCGTCCGCCAGCAACTGCCCGATCACGCCCTGCAGTTGCGCGCGCACAAAGTTGTCATGCGCCATGTCGAACTTGTCCTGCGCCTTTTCCACCGTCACCACGCTGCCGCCCAGCGCCTGCGCCGCGCGTGCCAGCCACAGGGTCGAATAGCCGTTCGAGGTGCCGATTTCCAGCACCCGGCGCGCACCGCGCGCGTGCACGAGCACGGCCAGCAACTCGCCCGTGTCGCGCGTGATGTTGAGCATGCGGCTGGCGCGCTCCGCATGCGCCGCATCGTTGCTGCTGCCAAATGCTTCGAGTTCGCTCAACAGGGTATCGATGTCAGGCATGATGGCTCCTTGTGCAAAACATCAGCATAGCAAAATCTAGGCGCTGGCGCGGCGCAACGGGCGCTTCAGGTACTGCACCATCGCCACGCCCAGCAGGGTCACGCCGCCGCCGATCACATCGTAGCTGTGCAAGGTTTCACCGAGGAACAGCATGGCGATGATCACCGTGAACACGGGCAGCAGATTCATCAAGGTCGTCGCGCGGCTCGGCCCCAGCTTGGCCAGGCCGTGCATCCACAAAAACGGCGCGATGATGGACGCGGGGATGCCGGCGAACAGCACCAGCGGCAAGCCGGCCCCGGTGACGGGCGGCGCGGACTGGCTCAGGTAATACACGAACAGCACGGGCACGGCGCACCACACCTGGATCAGCAGCGAGTGCCAGTTATTCAGGGGAATCTTCCAGCGCTTGAGCAGCACGCCATAGCCCGCATACGACAGGCAGGCCAGCAGCATCAGGGCGTCGCCCACGGCCGCGCCATGGGCGATCAGGGCGGCCGGGTCGCCATGGCTGAGCAAGTAGCCGAGTCCCAGCAAGGACACGAGACCGCCGAACACGCCGCCCACGGTGGGCGCTTCTTTCAACAGCAAGACGGACAGGCCCACGGCCAGCAGCGGCATCAGCGACGCGAGGATGCCCATGTTGGTGGCCGTCGTCGTCTGCGCGGCGATGTAGGCCAGGCACTGGTACATGACCATGCCCAACATGCCCAGCACAAACAGTTTGCCCAGATACGGCTGCACCACGGCCCGCTGCTTCCACACGCCGCGCCCGAACACGAGCGCCAGCAGCACGCCGGCCAGCAGCCAGCGGTAGAACGAGATGGCGGCCGGATCGATCACGCCCACGGCCAGCTTGCTGACGATGGTGTTGATGGCCCAGATCAACACGGCGATCACGGGTAACAGATAGTGCTTGACTTGCATGCGGCGTACTCCATTATTCGATACCAGCATTCTCGCACGGTCCGATTCCATGGATATAATGCATGCCGGACAAACGATGCGAAGAACCGGACAAAGACACCATGGCCAGCAACCAGCATTTCCCCGCCGTTTCCGACGCCCTGCCCTATCCCGTGTATTTTCGCCTCGACGATTATCACGCGCACCAGCAATTCGATTACCAGAGTCATCCGTGGGGCCAGCTCACGTATTGCGCCACGGGCGTGATGGAAATCATGGTGGCGGGCCAGCGCTACCTGTCGCCACCCCAGTATGCCGTGTGGATACCGCCCGAGACCTTGCACGACGGCTATATCCGCCAGGATGTCGTGTTTCACTCCGCGTATATCGACGCCAGCCTGTGCGCGCAACTGCCGGCGCGGCCGTGCGCGCTGGTGCTGAGTCCCTTGCTCAAAGCCATACTCGGCGACTTCGCGGAACGGGGCGTCACCACGCCCGCCACCGTGGCCGACCAGCGCCTGGCGCAGGTGCTGGTCGACCAGCTGCAGCTGGCGCCGTGCAGCCGCAACTACCTGCCGGGCAGCGACGAACCCGTCATCGCGGCACTGCTGGACGCCCTGCAGGCGGAGCCGGGCAGCAAGCGCTCACTGGCCGAGTGGGCCGCGCAACTGCACGTGACCGAGCGCACCCTGGCGCGGCGCTGCCAGCGCGAACTGGGCATGCCGTTCGGCGAATGGCGCCAGCGCCAGCGCTTCCTGGCCGCGCTACCCCTGCTGGAACGAGGCGACACCGTGCAGGCGATCGCGCTGGAACTGGGCTACAGCACGGCCTCCGCCTTCATCGCCATGTTTCGCCGGCAAAGCGGCGGCACGCCCGACCAGTTCCGCCGCGGCCTGCGCTGAAAAAGGGAACCAGGGGGTAGCCGCCTTGTCATATGGGGATGCTAAAATTCAAACATCTTTCCAGAGAGCAAAAGGACGCGCATGAACCCCAGCACCGAAACGGCCCGTGAAACCCCAGGCAGCGAGGATGTGCCGCAGGTGACAGAGACGACCGTGACGGCGCCCGCGCCCATCCGCCTGGACAAGGAAGACATACCCACCGTGCTGGGCAAGCTGCGCACCTTGGTGCAGGACAAGACGCGTTTCGAGCCGCACGACATCACGCCGCTGGCCGAGGAAGACGTGCTGCAGGATTTTTCCCTGCAAGCCAACTACGCGTTGGAAGCGCGCTTCGAGCAGCGCGTCATCAATGGCTATTTCGCGCCGGCGGGCAATGACTGCCGCTGTGGCTCGCATGAGGTGGGAGCGCTCGCTCACGCGCAGGAGAAGGAGCACCTGCGCCGCGCGGCGGCCAAGCTCGACAATGCCTTGCGCCAGGCGGGCCAGGCCTACAATGGCGTCGCGGCGGGCCTCTACCTGCCGCATGCCGTCAAACATTGGCACCTGGACACCTGCAGCAACTGCACGGGCCGCGGCCGCATCGGCTGCCACACCTGCCACGGCGCGACGACGGAAACCTGCTGGAGCTGCCACGGCGGGCGCACCGTCAGCTGCGACGCCTATGGCTGCTACGGCAGCGGCAAGGTGTCGTGCTCGTATTGCAGCGGCAGCGGCACGGTCTCCGAGCAAGTCACCGACTACGTGACGGTGCAAGTGCCCACTACCACCTACAGCAACGGCAGTTCGCACACCAGCTACCACAGCGAAACACGCACGCAGTACCGCACCGAATACCGCTCTTGCCACCATTGCAGCTTCGGCAAGGTCAGCTGCAGCACTTGCCACGGTGCCGGCAACGTCAATTGCGGCACCTGCCGCGCCAGCGGCAGCATCACCTGCCGGACCTGCGGCGGCGTGGGCGACTTGCGCTGCAACCCGTGCGACGGTTCCGGCAAGGTGGGCAAGGCGGCCTGGGTCGACGTGCACGTGGCGCCCGGCTACAGCGTCAGCCTGCCCAAGCAGGCGCCCGACGACGCGCGCCGCATCCGCGACAAGGAGGGCGTGCACTCACTGGCGGCCATTGCCGGCAATCTGGCCCTGGCGAAAGTGAGCATTTACAATGAAGACCAGCCGCAGGAAGTCGACGCCCTGTATGCGGCCAAGCTGCGCATCGTGCGCCTGGACGCCGCCTGCAACGGGGACAAGCACCACCTGGTGGCGTACGGCACGGACTTGCGCTGGCTGACCCTCGACGACATCGTGGAAAAGCTGCTGCGCGGCGACCTCAAGGCTCTCAGCGACGCGCTGGCCGGCAGCGCCGACGACGGCCTGTTCTCGGCCCACGTGCAGGGTTTGCTCACGCCGCTGCGCGACGTGGCCGCCTCGGAATTGAATGCGGACGTGATCGAATCCGTCCTCGGCGGCGACGCCGACCACGCGCACGTCGACGTCGTCTCCGCCGAGTACGCGCAGAACGTGCGCACCTGCGTGCTCGGTGCCTTGCGCCAGGTCTACACGCGGCTGGCCAAGCAATTCTGGTGGAAAAGCGCGCTGGCCGCCCTGGCCGCCGCCATCGCCACCTGGTTCTTCGCCGGCCGCGGCGCCGCCGCCGTCGCCGGCCTGCTCGTCACGGGCGCCGGCTACTGGCTGTTCAACCGCAAGGTGAAAGCCGTGCTCAGCGAAGCGCTGGGCGGCGAGCGGCAGGCAGAACGGGCCATGGGCATCGCCGGCAAGGGCCGCCGCAACCAGCTGGCGCAAGTGCTGATCCTCGCGCCCGCCAGCCTGGCCGTGCTGGCCGCCAGCTATGGCTTGCCCGTGCGCGTGCGCCCCGCCGCGCCGCCGCAGCAAACGGCCATGGCCTCGGCGCCCGTCGCGCCGCATGCGCCGGCCGCCGTGCCGCAGGATGCGAGCAGCGCCAAGGCCGTCAAGCTGTACGAAAATGGCGACAAGGCGCAGGCGCTGGCCATGCTGGAAAGCCTGGTCGGCAAGGGCGACGCGGGCGCGTATGGTCTGTATGGCTGGATGCTGCTGATGGGCGAAGGCCAAGCCGGCCCCGTCACGGCGCCGACGGCGCAGCAGCGCGCGGCGCGCCAGGTGGCCGCCAAGCCCCTGATCGGCAAGGGCCTGGTGAAGAACGACAGCTATGCGCTGACGGCGAAAGGCGTGATGCTGGCCGAAGGCTGGCAGGAGCCGCGCAACATGGCGCGCGGCCTGGACCTGCTGAAACAGGCCGCCAACAAGGGCAATGCGCAAGCCATGCACCTATTGGGGCTGTATAACGTGCGCGGCGACCAGATCCCCGTCAACCACAAGGAAGCGCGCAAATGGTTCACCCTGGCCGCCGACAAGGGCAGCGCGGGCGACATCTACAACCTGGGACTGATGGACTGGGAAGGCGCGGGCTTGAAACGCCCCGACCGCGCCAGCGCCATGCAGCGCTGGAAGATCGCCGCCGCCATGGGCGAGGAACGCGCGATCAAGGCGGTGGCGCAAGGAAGTCCTTAAGCGGCGGCGGCCGCCAGCGCCTGCAAGGCCAGCGGGTTTGGCGTCGGCTCGCCGATTTTCGTCAGCAGGTTGCGGTCCGTGTGGTGGAACGGTTCATCCTTGCCGCGGATCAGCATGACCGTGTCTTCGTCGTAGCCCCAGGTGCCGTCGGCGTGGATGTCGACCTTGATGCGGTATTCGTCGGTGGTGAACGCGTGTTCGAGGAAGGGGTTCGAGCAGATGCCGTAGGCCGTCGAATCGCGCTTGGCCACCAGTTCGAAACTGGTGGCGTCCGCCGTCGTCGTGCCCGACGCCATGGCGATCTGGCCGCGCGGGATGGCCAGGGTCTGGATCACGGCGCCCGTGGCCGGCTCCCACAGCCAGTAGCCCACCTGCTCATGATACGTTTTGACCTGGTCCGGCTTGGTGATGTGGATGTAGTAGCGCAAGCCGTAGAACAGTTGCGGGCCGTTGGTGACGGGGTCGATCGGCTGCAGTTCGATGCGCTCGACGAAGGCCTGCTTGCGCGGGCCGTCCGCCTTCGGCTTGACGTCCAGGCCGCGCGTGCCGGTCCAGATGCCGGCCATGCCGGTCAGGGGACCGAGGTTGTTCAGGGTGTGCACGTCGGCGGACGGCTCGGTGTAGATATCTTCAGGAAAATCGCTCATGCGGAAGTCTTCAAAATGGGGCAACAGTGCTTGCCGCCATTGTAAGACGCGCGCCGCTATCTGGGAAAGAGCGCGATGTGGCGTTCGATGAGCGAAATCAAGGCCAGCGCCAGCGCGGGGCGCTGCGCCTCGAACACGGCTTCGTCGCGCGCCTGCAGCAGCTTGGCGGCCACCTCGGGCAACTGCAGCTCGCCCGCGATGAACACCGCCACCGCGTCGATATTCGCGTACAGGGCGCTGTCGAAGCCTTCCCAGTCCACATGGGCCAGCCACTCGGCCAGGGTCACCACGCCGGCGACGGGCGGCGCCAGGGCCGCGATGCGCTCCAGGCGCAGCACGCTGTCGCTGCGGATATCTGCGTGCTGCAAGACGGCCAGCGCCACGTGCTGCAGCGCGTCTTCCGGGTCGCGCCGGTATTTGTTCAGCAAGCGCTGCGTCAGCGTATAACGCTCGGCGTCGATGCCGCGCAGGGCGGCCGCCACCTCGTAATCATGCAGCGCCAGGTGGCGCGCCGCGCAGGCCGCATCCACGCCGGCTTTCGCGGCGACGATATCCGTCAACTGCTGGCGGCGCGCGTCATCCATGCTTACACCAGCGGCTCGGTCAAGCCGGTCAGGGTGAAGATTTCAAAGCCCGTTTCCGTCACGGCCAGCGAGTGCTCGAACTGCGCCGACAGCGAGCGGTCTTTCGTCACCGTCGTCCATTTATCGGGCAAGACCTTGACCTGGTAGCTGCCCACGTTGAGCATCGGCTCGATGGTGAAGATCATGCCCGGTTCCAGCACGATGCCCGTGCCGGCGCGGCCATAGTGCAGCACTTGCGGCGTGTCGTGGAAGACCTGGCCCACGCCATGGCCGCAGAAGTCGCGCACGGAGGAAAAGCCCTGCGCCTTGGCCACCGCTTCGATGGCGGCGCCCACGTCGCCCAGGGTGGCGCCCGGACGCACGGTGTGGATGCCGGCCATCATGGCCTCATACGCCGTGTGGACGAGGCGGTTGGCGAGGATGGAGACGGCGCCCACCTTGAAGGTGCGGCTGGTGTCGCCGAACCAGCCCTTGAACTTCGGCGTCACGTCGATGTTCAGGATGTCGCCCACTTTCAGGATCTTGGTCTCGGACGGAATGCCGTGCGTGACCACGTGATTGACGGAGATGCAGCTGGCGTGCTTGTAGCCGTGGTAGTCGATGGTGCCGGGGATGGCGCCGGCGGCGCGCATGAATTCCTCGCACAGGGCGTCGAGCTTGGCCGTCGACACGCCGGGTTTGACGAAAGGCGTGATGTAGTCGAGCGTGTCGGCAGCGATGCGGCCGGCCGCGCGCATGCCGATGAAGCCTTCTTCGTCGTGCAGGGGGATTTTCTTGCCGTGTTCAAGCTGGGTGGAATAGCGCATGGGGATTCTTTTCGTTGTTAGTGTGATGTGGCATGTAAGGCCCAGCCGCGCACGGCGTCGTGCGAGGCGCGCAGCATGGCGTCGACGCTGGCCGGTATCGGCCGCTCCTGGGTCAGGTAAGGCTTGACGACGGCGACGGGCGCGTCGATCAGCACGAATTTGAGCAGCATGTGATCGAGGTCCAGCTCCGTGGTGGCGGGCATGGCTTCGGCGCAGCGCACGAAGCAGGCGTCGAGCGCCGCCTGCTCCTCTTCCACGGCGGCCAGCAACTCCTCGCTGAGGCCACCGCTGAAATCGGGGCTGTCCGCGCATTGCAGCAGGAAGCGCGCATACACGGGCTTGCGCCGGCACCAGTCCAGCAAACCGTGCACGCCAGCCCAGGTATCGGCGCCGAGCCAGCGGCTGGCCACTTCCTCGCGGAAGTCGCTCTTCACGCGCAACCAAGCGCGCGCCAGGATGGCGTTGCGCGAATCGAAGCGGTGATACACGGAGCCGATGGGCGCGCCGGCCTTGACGGCGATGGCGGCCATCGACACGGCGCCCACGCCGCACTGGGCGGCGACGGCGATCGCGCTGTCGATGAAGTTGTTTTCGTTGAATTTGGCGAGTCTGACCATTCAAATAGAATACAGATTCTATTTGAATCCGTCAAGCGGCCCCAGATGCGCCGACAAGAGTTGCCGCGCTGCCTTACAATGGTATGCACGAACCGCTACAAGGAGAATCCGCTTGCTTACGCCCCCCTTCATCGCCTCCTCCCGCTTCGACGATCCACGCCTGGCGTTGGAACAGGTGCAAGCCATCTACCGCAGCAGCATCGAACACTTGCGCGATGCGCTGCAGCGCTTTGTCGCCGGCGAAGACATGCACGAACGGGTGCGCGCCTGCTACCCCTTCGTGCGCATCCAGACGGACACCGTGGCGCGCGCCGATTCGCCGCTCGCTTACGGCTTCGTCGCCGGCCCCGGCGTGTTCGAGACCACCCTGACGCGCCCCGACCTGTTCGGCGACTATTACCTCGACCAGTTCACCCTGCTGCTGAAAAACCATAACAGCGGCCAGAAGGTGCTGCTGGAAGTGGGCGTGAGCGCCCAGCCCATTCCCGTGCATTTCTCGTTCGCCGAACATGACCATATCGAAGGCAATATGGACGCGGGCCGCCGCCTGGCCATGCGCGACCTGTTCGACCTGCCCGACCTGTCGGCCATGGACGACGGCATCGCCAACGGCACGCACGAACCGGCGCATGGCGAAGCGCAGCCGCTGTCGCTGTTCACCGGGCCGCGCGTTGATTATTCGCTGCAGCGCCTGCGCCACTACAGCGGCACCTCGCCGCAGCATTTCCAGAACTTCGTCCTGTTCACCAACTACCAGTTCTACATCGACGAATTCATCCGCCTGGGCCACGCCATGATGGACCGCGCGCCCGACGCGCAAGCGCCGTCGGACGATGACGGCTACGTCGCCTTCGTCGAACCGGGCAACGTCGTCACGCGCCGGATCGGCCAGACGGTGGAAGGCGAGGATGCGCTGGGCGCCGCGCCGCCGCGCCTGCCGCAGATGCCCGCCTACCACCTGCTGCGCGCGGACGGCAGCGGCATCACCATGGTCAATATCGGCGTGGGACCGGCGAACGCCAAGACCATCACCGACCATATCGCCGTGCTGCGCCCGCACGCCTGGCTGATGCTGGGCCATTGCGCCGGCCTGCGCACCACGCAAAGCCTGGGCGACTACGTGCTGGCGCATGCCTACGTGCGCGAAGACCACGTGCTCGACGAAGACTTGCCGCTGTGGGTGCCGATCCCGCCGCTGGCGGAAATCCAGCAGGCGCTGCAGACGGCCGTGGCGGAAATCACCCAGCTGACGGGGCATGACTTGAAACACATCATGCGCACGGGGACGGTGGCCAGCACGGACAACCGCAACTGGGAACTGCTGCCGCAGCGCACGCCGGAGCGCCGTTTCAGCCAGAGCCGCGCCATCGCGCTGGACATGGAAAGCGCGACGATCGCCGCCAACGGCTTCCGCTTCCGCGTCCCCTACGGCACCCTGCTGTGCGTGAGCGACAAGCCGCTGCACGGCGAAATCAAGCTGCCCGGCATGGCCAACCACTTCTACCGCGAGCGCGTCGACCAGCACCTGCGCATCGGCATCCGCGCCGTGGAACTGCTGCGCCGCCAGGGCGTGGACCGCCTGCACAGCCGGAAATTGCGCAGCTTTGCCGAGGTGGCGTTCCAGTAAAGCGCTCGCCTCAGGGAAAAAAGCGGGGATCGTAGCTCCACCGCCTGACGGTGCCCGCAGTGACCGCTGCGGCGTCGGCGTGCCGGGGGTTGAGCAAGACATTGTATTCGTCGGGCACGATCACGGAAGGCACCAGCAACAATGCGGATTTTGCACCGGCAATCCAGCCATCGCCGGCCTGCTTGCCCGACAAGCCGGCCGGTATGGCGTCCCAGCCGCCGGGAAATGGATCGAGTACCTGGCGCGCATCCCACACGACATCCGGGATGGCAACGCGCACGAGATAACGGTTGAACGGCAAGCCGCCGCCACGCAGGTAATGCACGGTTTCCAGGGTGGCCAGGGCAATACTCGTCGAGCAGTACACGACGGGCGTGCCCTTGCTGTTCCAGCGGCCGCCCGTGATCCTGGCGCCGGTGCCGCTCAGGTCACTGGCGGGATAGGCTGGCGTCTCGACGGCGATACGCCAGAGCACATTCATGCATAGGCCCCGCTCTGCGTCATGGACAACAATTCCGTCACCAGTTTTTGGCCTTCGAAGGTATCCATGTAACTGGCCGGCGTCGCGCCCGCCAGCGCAGGCAGCGGCTTGCTGAGCCAATCGGAAACCCAGCGCGCCGCGTCAAAGCCGGCGGGATCGCCCGATTGCTCGACCATCGCCTGCACCATGCCGATCAGGGTTTCGATACCCAGCACGCGCTCCGATTCGTCCTTCGACAGCAAGCTGGCGTCTTTTTCCTTGCGGCTGATGGTGGCTCGCGACAAGCCCAGGCTCGACAGCAGGAATTCCTTGCTCATGCCCATGCGCGCGGACAGGCGACTGATCGTCGACGCTGGAATGCCCCGTCGTATCAGCGCAATGCGCGCATCCGTATCAAAACCGTACAACGCCATGCCTTCGTACAGCGCCCTCGCTTGCTGGACCGGGACGGGAGCGTCAATGTGTTGCACCATAATCATCTCCTTTGAGGCTTAAGTATAGCTCAATTGAGTCAACACACAAGTAAGCGCCGAGGCAAAAAAAAGCCGTCCAGCGCAAGCTGAACGGCATGAACGGCGAACAATGCCTCATCGTATGCAGAGCACTCCTTACAAGAAGCGATCCAAAATCTTCCGCGTCGTCTTGTCGATATTGAACATGTCGCGTATCAAAAAGTGAATGCCGTGGCTGTCGGCGATCAGGAGCGACGCGGCGCCGATGCGGCGGATGTCTTCCTCGCCCTTGAGCACGAACTGCGTCTCGCCCCGGTCCGTGTCGACGTACCAGGTGCACGGCGTGGCGAAGCTGGAGACGCTTTTCACGCGCGCGATTTCGGGCATGAACTCGCGCCCTTCCAGCTCTTCCTGCAGCAGGCTGCGCGCCGGCTCGGGCAAGGCGTTGACATGGTCGATCCACGCCACTTCCTTGCCATTGCCCAGCACCAGCGAAATGCCTTCGTCGGGCGACTGGATGGGGAAGGCGCGCACGGGCGCCACGCCTTCAAAGACCTGGCCGTCCGCGTCCGTCATCACCAGCTTGCCGAAGGTGTCGCGGTGTAATGTAAAAGTTGTACTGGCCATGCTTATTCCTTGTCATCCAGGGCGAGTTCGTTGTTGCGCGCCTGTGCTTCGTAGAGGCGGAAATAGGCGCCCTCTTTCGCCATCAATTCATCGTGGCTGCCCACTTCGACGACCTGGCCGCGGTCCAGCACCACCAGGCGGTCGGCCCGGTGCAGGGTCGACAGCCGGTGCGCGATGGCGATCGTCGTGCGCCCCTGCACCAGGTTGTCCAGCGCCTTTTGAATCTCTTTTTCCGTTTCCGAGTCCACCGACGACGTGGCTTCATCCATGATCAGGATGCGCGGATCGATCAGCAGGGCGCGGGCGATCGAGATGCGCTGGCGTTCGCCGCCGGACAAGCCCTGGCCACGCTCACCCACCATCGAATCGTAGCCTTGCGGCAGGCGCAGGATGAATTCGTGCGCATGCGCGGCGCGCGCGGCGGCGATGATTTCCTGGCGTGTCGCATGCGGCTTGCCGTAGGCGATATTTTCCGCGATGGTGCCGAAGAACAGGAACGGCTCCTGCAGCACCAGGCCGATGTTGCGGCGGTAGTCGGACACGGCGAACGAGCGGATGTCGACGCCGTCGAGCAGGATCGCGCCTTCCGACACGTCGTAGAAGCGGCAGATCAGGTTGACCAGGGTGCTCTTGCCCGAACCGCTGTGGCCCACCAGGCCGATCATCTCGCCCGCCTTGATGTTCAGGGTGATGCCGCGGTTGACGGCGCGGTTGCCGTAGCGGAAACCGACTTCGCGCAAATCGATCCTGCCTTCGACCTTCTCCAGCTTGACCGGTTGCGCCGGCTCCGGCACGCTCGACACGTGGTCGAGGATGTCGAAGATGCGCTTGGCGGCGGACGCCGATTTCTGCGTCACGGAGACGATGCGGCTCATGGAATCGAGGCGGCCATAGAAACGCGTGCTGTAGGCGATGAAGGCGGTCAGCACGCCGACGGTGATTTCGCCGCGCGACAGCTGCCAGATGCCGAAGCACCAGATGACCAATAAACCCATCTCCGTCAGGAAGGAGACGGTGGGCGAGAACAGCGACCAGACCTTGTTCAATTTATCGTTGACGGCCAGGTTGTGCGCGTTGGCGTCGCGGAAGCGGGCCGCTTCGCGCTTTTCCTGCGCAAACGCTTTCACCACGCGGATGCCGGGTATCGTATCGGCCAGCACGTTGGTCACTTCGCTCCACACGCGGTCGATCTTTTCAAAGCCCGTGCGCAGGCGGTCGCGCACCAGGTGGATCATCCAGGCGATGAAGGGCAGCGGCGCGAGGGTCATGATGGCCAGCCACGGGTTCATCGACCACAGGATCACGCCCGTCATGATGATCATCAGCACGTCGGAAGCGAAATCGAGCAAATGCAGCGACAGGAAGACGCAGATGCGGTCGCTGCCGCTGCCGATGCGCGCCATCAAATCGCCCGTGCGCTTGCCGCCGAAAAATTCCAGCGACAGCTTCATCAGGTGTTCATACGTGGCCGAGCGCAGGTCGGCGCCCATGCGTTCGGATACGAGAGCCAGCACATAGGTCTTGCCCCAGCCCAGCAGCCAGGCCAGCAGGGCCGAGCCGAGCAAGCCGCTCATGTAGTACACCACCAGCCACGGGTCGATATGCTTGCCGTTCTGATACGGGATCAGCACATTGTCCATCAGCGGCGCCGTCAGGTAGGGCGGAATCATGTGCGCGGCCGTGGAGAGCAGCATCAGCAGGAAGCCCAGGGCCAGCTGGCCACGGTAGGGATGGGCGAAGCGCCACAGGCGGAACAGGGTCCAGGTGGACGGCGGCGTGTGCAGCACCTTGGCGCAGATCGGGCATTCTTCCTGCTCCGGCTCCAGCGGGGCCTTGCAGCTGGGACACACTTCCTGCTCCGCTTCCAGCACGGGCTGGCCCGTC
Organism: Janthinobacterium sp. JC611; assembly: GCF_018682595.1. Classification (NCBI taxonomy): domain Bacteria; kingdom Pseudomonadati; phylum Pseudomonadota; class Betaproteobacteria; order Burkholderiales; family Oxalobacteraceae; genus Janthinobacterium; species Janthinobacterium sp. JC611. The sequence goes on along the minus strand of NZ_JAFLJN010000081.1, from coordinate 213,273 downwards.
AGGTGGCTGTCGAGGCGCTCGACGAACTGTTCCAGCACGCGGATGGCGTGCAGATTCTGCCCCAGGGTGAAGCGCCACGACGCCAGGCGGCCGTGATCGTCGAACAGTTCCAGGTGGCCGACGCCGGCGTGGTCGTGGTGCGTCAGGCGCAGTCCAGGGCGGAAAGACCAGCTTTTCCAGGTGGTCTCGCCCGGCGAACGGGCCAGCAAACGCTTCTCGGTGACAACAATTATGCCTTTTGTGAAACGTAATCGCGCATCGAGGTCAACCTCAACGCTACTTAAAACGTTCTCCTCTGGAGAAAGGTTGCTCTCCACTTCCGCCAGCCAGGTTTCTGGCACGGTCGCCGGCAGCGAAGTGAGGGGAATAGTTGTTGCAGGAACACTCAGTTCAGTTGTCATCGTAAAGCATACTCCGGCTCGAGGCCAAGCCCTTCAGGGCGGGATTTGGGGGATGGGGCAGACGCCCGATCAATGTTTGTGTACTGCGCGATGGCGAGGTGGATGCACCAGTGGCAATTTCCTGTATTGTATCGAATGGATGCCTGCCGGTAAGGAATCATGGCAAAACGGCGCAAAAAAATGCGCGTCCATCGACCAGCGAGAAGTATACAACGGCCCGCTGTTGCGCAAATGCTCCAGCTTGGACCAGAGTCGGTATCTTTATAACAAGTATGGCAACAATTAGTAACAATTAGAATGACAACACCAGCAGAATACGAGAAGCAAACGCGACAAGAGGCCGCTAAAAGTGGCACACTGCGCATACCCGGGATAAAGAACCAAGCACGAGCCTGAAAAGACTCTGTAAAGCCAACATAAAGTATCTGGCGCCCAGACGCCTGGCTTGTTATCAAGAAACCACTTACATGATCAAGAAGAAGAACATCGAATTTGCCCGCATCACCCACTTGCGCGGCCCCAACATCTGGACGTATCGCCCGGTGATTGAAGCCTGGGTCGACATCGGCGAACTGGAAGACTACCCATCCAATACCCTGCCCGGCCTGTACGAGCGCCTGGTGGCGTGGCTGCCCGGCATGATCGAGCACCGCTGCGGCGTGGGCGAACGGGGCGGCTTCTTCGAGCGCCTGCGCGAAGGCACGTGGTCGGCCCACATCCTCGAGCACGTGGTGCTGGAACTGCAAAACCTGGCAGGCATGCGCACGGGCTTCGGCCAGACGCGCTCGACCAGCCAGCGCGGCGTCTACAAGATGGCCTTCCGCACGCGCGAAGAACACGTGGGCCGCGCCGCCCTGGCCGCCGCGCGCGAACTGCTGATGGCCGCCATCAACGATGAAGCGTACGACCTGGAAGCGGCGCTGGCGCCGCTGCGCGACATGGTCGACGCGCGCTGCCTGGGCCCGAGCACGGCCAGCATCGTCGACGCCGCCACCGAGCGCCGCATCCCTTCGCTGCGCCTGAACGACGGCAACCTGGTGCAACTGGGCCACGGCGCCGCGCAGCGCCGCATCTGGACGGCCGAAACGGACCGCACCAGCGCGATCGCCGAAGGCATCGCCAGCGACAAGGACCTGACCAAATTCCTCCTCAAATCGTGCGGCGTGCGCGTCCCTGAAGGCAGCCTGGTGCGCAGCGCCGAAGCGGCCTGGGAAGAAGCGCAGGACATCGGCGTGCCCGTCGTCGTCAAGCCGTATGACGGCAACCATGGCCGCGGCGTGTCGCTCAACCTGATGACGGAAGCGGACGTGAAGGCCGCCTACGAACTGGCCGCGCGCAAGGGCGACAGCTCCGCCGTGCTGGTGGAAAGCTTCATCACGGGCGACGAACACCGCCTGCTCGTGGTCGGCAACAAGCTGATCGCGGCCGCCAAGGGCGAATCGCTGTGGGTCGACGGTGACGGCGTCTCGACCGTGCTGGAACTGGTGAACACGCAGATCAATACCGACCCGCGCCGCGGCGAAGGCGAAGACTTCCCGCTGGGCACCGTCAAGCCGCATGAATCGGGCGAGATCATCCTCGAACTGCAGCGCCAGGGCATGACGGCCCTGTCCGTGCCGCAGGCGGGCCAGAAAGTGCTGATCCAGCCGAACGGCAACGTGGCCATCGACGTCACGGACGACGTGCATCCGTCCGTCGCGCATGCGGCCTTGCTGGCCGCCAGAGTCGTGGGCCTCGATATCGCCGGCATCGACCTGGTGACGAAAGATATTACCCGTCCGCTGGAAGAACAGCGCGGCGCCATCATCGAAGTCAATGCCAGCCCCGGCCTGCTGGCGCACATCAAACCGGGCGTGGGCCAGAGCCGCCCTGTCGGCGCGGCCATCGTCGACCACCTGTTCGCGCCCGAGGAAACGGGCCGCATTCCGCTGATCGGCGTGACGGGCACGCGCGGCGCCAGCCTGATCGTGCGCATGCTGTGCAAGCTGCTCAACCTGTCCGGCCTGCACACGGGCGCCGTCTGCAGCGAAGGCATGTACCTGGACCAGCGCCGCGTCGTCAGCAGCGATTGCGTCAACTGGGACGCGGGCCAGCGCCTGCTGCTCAACCGCACCGTGCAGACGGCCCTGTTCGAGAGCAATCCGCGCATGATCCTGGCCGAAGGCCTGGCCTACGACAAGTGCCAGATCGGCGTCGTCACGGACATGGGCAGTTTAGAGAGCGTCAAGGATTTCGACGTGCTGGACGAAGCGGGCCTGTACAAGGCCGTGCGCAGCCAGGTCGACGTGGTGGTGCCGACGGGCGTGGCCGTGCTCAACGCCGCCAACGCCCACGTACTGGAACTGGCCGAACTGTGCGACGGCAGCGTGACCCTGTATGCGCAGGATGGCGGCCTGGCCGCCATCGCGGCGCAACTGGCCGCCGGCCGGCGCGCCGTGTTCGTGCGCGGCAACCACATCGTGCTGGCCGAAGGCGGCAGCGAAACGGTCTTGCTGTGCCTGGACCTGCTGAAACCGGCCACCGCCGGCAATGTCGACAGCGTGCTGGCCGTGGCCGCCGCCGCCTGGGCCCTGAACCTGCCCGTCGAACTGATTTGCGCGGGCCTGCGCACCTTCGACGCGGCTCCCGGCTGCATCGGCAACTAAGGCAAAGCAGCACTCAAGCCCGGCCAGCACGGCCGGGCCCACAAGAACACAACAGGATTACGGTTTAATTATGGAAGTATCTCGCGTACGGGCCTTGCGGGGCCCTAACCTCTGGAGCCACGACACCGCCGTGGAAGCCATTGTTTCCTGCACCACGCAGGAACTCGACATCGCCCAGCTGCCCGGCTTCGAAGCCCGCCTGCGCGCCCTCTTCCCGCAACTGAGCCCGCTGCAACCGCTGGGCAATTACAACGCCGCGCCGATGGCGCAGGTGCTGGAACTGGCGGCGCTGGGTCTGCAGGCGCAAGCCGGCTGCCCCGTCACCTTCAGCCGCACCACGCCGACCCTGGAAACGGGCATATTCCAGGTCGTCGTCGAATACTCGGAAGAAGCCGTCGGCCGCCTGGCGCTGGAACTGGCGCAGCAGCTGTGCCAGGCCGCCCTGGCCGACGCGCCGTTCGACCTGGCCGGCGCCCTGCACCAGCTGCAGGAACTCGATGAAGACGTGCGCCTGGGCCCCTCGACGGGCGCCATCGTCAACGCCGCCGTGGCGCGCAACATCCCGTTCCGCCGCCTGACCGAAGGCAGCCTGGTGACGTTCGGCTGGGGCAGCAAGCAGCGCAAGATCCAGGCCGCCGAAATGGACGGCACCAGCGCGATCGCCGAAGCCATCGCGCAAGACAAGGAACTGACGAAAAAACTGCTGGACTCGGCCGGCGTGCCGGTGCCGCACGGCCGTGTCGCCATCGATGCGGACGACGCCTGGGCCGCCGCCTGCGAGATCGGCCTGCCCGTCGTCGTCAAGCCGAAGGATGGCAACCAGGGCAAGGGCGTCACCGTCAACGTCACCACGCGCGAACAGCTGACGGCCGCCTTCCTCGCGGCGCAGGAATTCCGCGACGATATCCTCGTCGAGCGCTATCTGCCGGGCCACGATTTCCGCTTGCTCGTCATCGGCAACAAGATGGTGGCGGCCGCCCGCCGCGACCCGCCGCAAGTGGTGGGCGACGGCCAGCACACGGTGCGCGAACTGGTTGACCAGGTCAACCTGGACCCGCGCCGCGGCAGCGGCCACGCCACCTCGCTGACGAAAATCCGCTTCGACGACATCGCCCTGGCCAGCCTGGCCAAGCAGGGCTATGCGGCCGAATCCGTGCCGCCCGTGGGCCAGCGCGTGATCTTGCGCAATAACGCCAACCTGTCGACGGGCGGCTCGGCCACCGACGTCACCGTCGACGTGCACCCGGAAGTGGCGGCGCGCGCCGTCGCGGCAGCGCACATGGTGGGCCTGGACATTTGCGGCGTGGACGTCGTCTCCGAAAGCATCTTGAAACCGCTGGAAGAGCAGAACGCCGGCATCGTCGAAGTGAACGCCGCGCCGGGCCTGCGCATGCACCTGGCGCCGTCGTTCGGCAAGCCGCGCCCCGTGGGCGAAGCCATCATCGCCGCCATGTTCGCCGAGGGCGACGATGGCCGCATTCCCGTGGTCGCCGTCACCGGCACCAACGGCAAGACCACCACCGTGCGCCTGATCGCCCACCTGCTGACGGCTTCCGGCCTGCGCACGGGCATGACCAATACCGACGGCGTGTACATCGAAGGGCGCCAGATCGACAGCGGCGACTGCAGCGGCCCGCGCAGCGCGCGCAACGTGCTGCTGCACCCTGACGTCGACGCGGCCGTGTTCGAGACGGCGCGCGGCGGCATGCTGCGCGAAGGCCTGGCCTTCGACCGCTGCCAGGTCGCCGTGGTGACCAACATCGGCGCGGGCGACCACCTGGGCCTGAACTACATCACCACCGTGGAAGACCTGGCGGTATTGAAAAGAGTGATCGTGCAGAACGTGGCCGACAGCGGCGTGGCCGTGCTGAACGCCACCGACCCGGCCGTCGCGCGCATGGCCAAGAACTGCAACGGCACGGTGACCTTCTTCGCCGCCGACAAGACGCATCCGGTGATGGCCACGCACCGCGCGCAGGGCAACCGCGTGGTGTACGTGGAAGACGGCAAGCTGGTCGCGGCGCAGGGCAAGGAACGCCATGAAATCGCCCTGTCGCAGGTGCCGATCACGCGCAACGGCGCCATCGGCTTCCAGGTCGACAACGTCATGGCGTCGCTGGCCGCCGCCTGGGCCGTGGGCCTGGACTGGAAAACCATCGCGCTGGGCCTGAAGACCTTCGCCAATGAAGCCGACAATGCGCCCGGCCGCTTCAATGTGTTCGATTACAAGGGCGCCACCTTGATCGCCGACTACGGCCACAATCCGGACGCCATCCTGGCGCTGGTGCAGGCCGTCGAAAGCATGCCGGCCAAGCGCCGTTCGGTGGTCATCAGCGGCGCCGGCGACCGCCGCGACGAAGACATCCGCCAACAGACGGAAATCCTCGGCGCCGCCTTCGACGACGTGCTGCTGTACCAGGACCAGTGCCAGCGCGGCCGCGCCGACGGCGAAGTGGTGGCATTGCTGCGCCAGGGCCTGGACGGCGCCAAGCGCACCAGCCATATCGATGAAATCAACGGCGAATTCGTCGCCATCGACAAGGCCCTGGCACGCCTCGGCGAAGGCGATCTGTGCCTGATCCTGATCGACCAGGTGGAAGAAGCGCTGGCGCACATCGCCAAGCGCGTCGCCGAAGCCTGAGCGCTGTAACATGCACACAAGGGCGGCCTGCGGGCCGCCCTTTTTCATGGGCGCGCGCCGCCGCCCTCCGCACCGGCATGGTGCAAAATTCCCCTTGCAAGCTTGTAAATTCAGGCATGAAAATTGCTCATAAGAAAACATAAATGAGCTGACGGGAAGGTGGGGCACGCATGGTGGGCAGCATCTCGCGCATGATCGGAAAACTGACGGTGGGGCGCAAACTGGCGCTGATTTATTTGCTCGACCTGTCCGCCGTCATCTTCATTTCCGGCATCCTCATCAACGAAAAATACCTCGCCATCGATTTCTCGCGCAAGGAGATGGCGGGCAATGACTACATCGCCGCCATCCGCGATGCGCTGCTGCCCGTCACGCGCGGCACGGCGCAAGCGGCGGCCGTGGAGCAGGCCGAACGCCGCTTCGGCGCGGGCATGCGCAGCGCCGAACTGAATGCGCACTTTGCCGAACTGCTGCGCCAAGCGGGCAGCACCCCCGCTGCGCCGGACGACAGCGTCGCCCCCTCGCCCGCCTTCGTCGCCGGGCGCGAACTGCTCACGCGCGTGGGCAACCAGTCGAACCTGATCCTCGACCCGGACCTGGACAGCTACTACACGATGTCGCTGGTGATCCTGCGCTTTCCGGAACTGCTGGAAGTGATCAACAGCACGCGCGCCCTGGCCCTGCAACTGGCCACGGCCGAAGGCGCGCGGCGCCAGCGCCTGCAGACCCAGTTCCTGATCCTGGAAGGGCGCATGGACGCCACCATGGCCGGCATCGGCAGCGACTACACGGAGGCGTTCGCGGCCAGCACGCCGCTGCTGCGCCAGCACCTGGACGGCTCGCGCGCGGCCCTGCAGCAGGCCGTGACGCAGTTACGCGCCAGTACCCAGGCGCTGGCCGGCGCACCGGCCCAGGCCGACGGCGGCGCCGCCCTGCTGCGGCACGATGCGGCCGCCGCCGCGGCCCTGCAGCGTGCCTGGCGCGCGGCGGAAGGCCAGTTGCACCGGTTGATCCAGCTGCGCGTGGACGGCTTCTTCACGCGCATGTGGCTGCACCTGGGCACGGCCGTGCTGCTGCTGGCGATGATACTGGGGCTGGTGTTTTTCGTCGCGCGCCAGATCGCCCTGCCCATCCGCCGCCTGGCGCGCGTGGCGCAGGAAGTGCGCGAAACGGGCGACCATAGCCTGCGCGCCGTCTGGGACAGCGAGGACGAAACGGGACGCCTGGTCGGCGCCTTCAATACCATGCTGCAGCAGCTCGACTTCCAGCGCATGGCGCAGCAGGACCTGGTGGCGCGCGCCAGCGCGGCCGATGCGCAGCGCCAGCTGGTCGACGCCATTCCCATCCCGCTGATGGTCACCTCGATCCCGCGTCACCAGGTGCTGCACGCGAACCAGGCCGCGCACGCGTGGCAGGGCGGCCTGGAACGCGATCCGTGGGTGGGCGGCATGCATCCGCAAGCCCGTTCGCGCTTCTTCCAGCGCTTGAGCGACCTGGGCGCCGTCGATGAATTCGAGGTGTGCTGGAGCGGCGGCGGCACGCCCACGTGGGCCTTGATTTCCGCGCGCCTGATCGACTACCAGGGCCAGCGCGCCGTGCTGTCGACCTTCACGCCGATCAACAAGATGAAGCTGATGGAGTCGCGCCTGGAATTGTGGGCCAAGGTGTTCGAGGCATCGGCCGAAAGCCTGATCGTGATGGACGCCGGCATGCGCATCATCACCGTCAACCAGGCTTTCCGCCGCCATTCGCTGTACGACATGGTGGAGCTGATCGGCAAGCGTCCGGCCTTCCTGCTCGCGCCCGACAACCCTCCCGAGCAGCTCGACAGCCTGCGCCGGACCCTGGCGCGGCGCGGCTACTGGCAGGGCGAGATCCGGGTACAGCGCAAGTCGCTGGAAAGCTACCCGGCCTGGCTGGTGATGAACGCCGTGCGCGGCCTCGATGGCGTCACCACGCATTTCATCGCCAGCTCGCTCGACATCAGCGAACGCAAGGCCAGCGAGCGGCAGATCGAGCACATGGCGCACCACGACGCGCTGACGGGACTGGCGAACCGCCACGTGTCGAAACTGCGCCTGGCGGCCGCCATCGCGCAGGCGCGCCGCAGCGGCGAAAAGGTGGGCGTGCTGTTCGTCGACCTGGACCGCTTCAAGCACGTCAACGACGCGCTGGGCCACCACGTGGGCGACGCGCTGCTGCAATCGGTATCAAAGCGCCTGCTGCAGCTGGTGCGCGAAGGCGACACCGTCAGCCGCCTGGGCGGCGATGAATTCGTCGTCATCCTCAACGGCATCGGCGACGCGGAGGCCATCGGCGCGCTGCTCGACACACGGCTGATACCGGCCATGCGCCAGCCGCACCAGGTGGAAGGCAGCGAGCTGTATGTCTCGTGCAGCGTGGGCGTGGCCATCTACCCGGACCACGGCGACGACATGGATACCCTGATGCGCCACGCCGACGCGGCCATGTACCAGGCCAAGAGCGGCGGGCGCGATCATGCGCGCATGTTCACGCCGCAGATGCAGGAGCAGCTGCAGCAGCAGCTGCACCTGGAAAGCGATCTGCGCCACGCCATCGAACGGCAGGAACTGGTGCTGTACTACCAGCCGCGCATCGATGCGACGAGCAAGCGCCTGAATGGCGTGGAAAGCCTGATCCGCTGGCAGCACCCGCAGCACGGCCTGATCGCGCCCGACAGTTTCATACCCGCCGCCGAGGAATCGGGCCTGATCGTCGCCATCGGCGCGTGGGTCATCCGCGAAGCGTGCCGCCAGCAACTGGCCTGGCGCGAGGCGGGCGCGGGCGACATCGCCGTGTCGATCAACCTGTCGGCCATCCAGTTGAAAAGCGGCGGCCTGGTGGCGACCTTGCGCGAAGTGCTGCGCGAGTTTCCCGTCACGCCGGGACAGATCGAATTCGAACTGACCGAGTCCATCCTGATGGACAACGTGGACGACACCATCGCCACCCTGCACGCCATCAAGGATCTGGGTTTTGCGCTGTCGATCGACGATTTCGGCACCGGCTATTCGAGCCTGAACTACCTGTGCCGCTTCCCGCTCGACAAGCTGAAGATCGACATGAGCTTCGTGCAGGACATCCACGGTTCGCCGCAAAACCTGGCGGTGACGAAAGCCATCATCGGCCTTGGCCATACCCTGGGCTTGACGGTCACCGCCGAGGGCGTGGAAAGCGCGGCCGATGCCGACGTGCTGCGCCACGCGGGCTGCGATGAATTGCAAGGCTACTTTTTTGCCCGTCCCATGCCGCAGGCGCACTTCATGGCCTGGCTGGCGCACAACGCCGCGCCCTGCGCCGCCTGACGCGCGCCGCGCCGCCACGGCGCATGAAGGCAGCAGGGATACCGGAATAGATATTGACATCGCAAAAGAAGTCATTTGTGGGGCAAAGTCATTCCCACCTACCATGTTTCTGAGCAAGTTCCAGCGCCGGCGGCGACTGCCGCGGCGTTCTCAACATAACTAAAAAACAGGTGGAGACAAGATGAAGCAATCGATGGCAACGGGCACCCGCACGCCCAGGCAAAACACACGGCTGACCTTGAAGGCCACGGTGGCCGCGCTGGCCGGCGCCGGCCTGCTGAGCAGCGCTTCCGTCTGGGCGCAACAGGCGCCCGCCGTGGAAGCCGTAGAAACGGTGGAAACGGCAGCACCGGCGGCGCCAGCCGACAATGCCGGCATCGCCGTCGTCGCCGTCACCGGCGTGCGCCGCGCGGCACAGAGCGCGCAGACGATCAAGAAAAACAACGACCAGGTGGTCGACTCCATCGTCGCCGATGAAATCGGCAAATTCCCCGACAAGAACGTGGCCGAAATCCTCGGCCGCGTGACGGGGGTGCAGATCCGCCGCGAGGGCGGCGAGGCCGGTTCCGTCATCATCCGCGGCTTGCCCGGCGTGGTGACCCTGCTCAACGGCCGCGAGATGTTCACGTCCGTGGGCCGCAGCCTGTACCTGGCCGACATTCCGACGGCCATGCTGCAGCGCGTGGACGTGTACAAATCGCAGGGCGCCGACATGGTCGAAGGCGGCACGGCCGGCGTGGTCGACGTGCGCACCAACCGCCCGTTCGACTTCAAGGGCTTCACGGCGTCGGGCAACGTGCGCGCCGAGCACCGCGACAAGTCCGGCTCGACGGACCCGAACGTCAGCGGCATGCTCTCGAACCGCTGGAAGACCGCATACGGCGAATTCGGCGCCCTGCTCGGCCTGTCCTACCAGCGCAGCAAATACTATGACGAGACGATCTGGAACGCCGAACCCGTGAAGCACCCGGAAGCGGGCAACATCACGGGCCCGGACTCCGTCGGCATGATCCCCACCGTGGGCGACCGCAAGCGCTATGCGGCGAACGCCGCCTTCCAGTGGCGTCCGAACTCGCAGGTGGAAGTGTATGCGGAAGGCATGTCGACCCTGATCAAGCACGCGTTCGACAGCCAGTTCTTCGTCGGCACGCTGCCCTGGGGGCAAAACCCGGACATCACCCTGATCCCCGGCACCAGCCAGGCGGCCACGGTGGGCAAGATCGACGGCCCCTGGTCGCCGTTCACGCTCGGCTCGACCCAGGCGCGGCGCGACCGCTCGATCGGTTCGCAAGGCGCCATCGGCGCGCGCTGGGACATCACGCCGCAGCTGCGCGCCACGACGGAACTGGCGCGCACGGTGAGCAATTTCGAGCGCGAATTTCCCATCCTCGATTTCCTCGCCCATCCCACCAGCGTCATCGGCAGCACGAACGTGAACGGCGGCGCGCAGATCAGCTACCCCGGCTACAACATGCTGGACCCGAAGAACTACACCCTGCTCGGCTTCTACGACAATCACAGCCACGACGAAGGCAGCTCCACCGACTGGCGCGCGGACGCCACCTACGACATGGACGGCACGGGCTTCTTCCGCGAATTCTCGGGCGGCGTGCGCCTGGCCAAGCGCAAGGCCGAATCGATCCGCGAAAAGAACGTGCAAGGGGGGCTGTCGTCGATCATGACTGCCGATGCCCTGCCCGGCCTGGCCTGCACCTCGCACCAGAACACGGGCAACTTCGGCCTGCAAAGCTGGCTCACGCCGTGCCGCGACTTCATGCTCAACAACACGGACACCTTGCGCCAGCTGTTTACGGGCAGCACCGAGCGCAGCCCGGACGATCCGATGACCCACTTCAAGGATGTGGAAAAAACCAATGCCATCTACGGCAAGGCGCGCATCGGCTTTGACCTGGCGCAAGTGCCGGTCGATGGCACCGTGGGCGTGCGCGTGGTGCAGACCAGGCAGGACTTGCAAGGCAATTCCTCGCAAAACGGCGTCGTCACGCTGGTGCGCGTGAAAACGTCCGATACGGACGTGCTGCCCAGCCTGACCCTGAAAGCCATGCTGCGCCAGGACCTGATCGCCCGCCTGACGGCCGGCAAGGCGGTGCAGCGCCCGAACTTCGCCGACTTCAATCCCGGCGTGACCCTGGGCCAGAGCCTGGAAATGGTGCGTCCGACGGGCAGCGGCGGCAACCCCGACCTCAAACCCGTGGAAGGCAAGAACCTCGATGCGGCGCTGGAATGGTATTTCGCGCAGACGGGTTCCGTCACGGCCACCGTGTTCCGCCACAACTTCAAGAATTACATCCTGTCCGGTTCGGCCAAGGAAACGTATGGCGGCATCGAGTACGACATCACGCGCCCGCGCAACACGTCGAAAGGCCACCTGCAAGGCGTGGAAATGGCCTACCAGCAGTTCTACGACAAGCTGCCCGGCTGGATGAGCGGCCTGGGCCTGCAGGCCAACGCCACCTACATGACGGGCGAGCTGGAAGAATTGAATGGCGGCGTGCATCCATTCACGGGCATGTCGAAGTGGTCGGCCAACATCGTCGGCCTGTACGAACAGGGACCGTGGTCGGCGCGCCTGGCCTACAGCTGGCGCGACAAATATGTGGACGACTACAACTACCGCGGCAAGGGCATCCACCTGACCGTGGCGCCCACCAAAACGCTGGATGCGTCGTTGTCGTACAAGCTCAATGCGCATACCACGGTGACGCTGGACGCCAACAACCTGCTCGACTCGACCTACCGCGACTACCACGACACGCCGGACTATGTGCGCGACGTGCGGCGCTATGACAAGGTCGTCAGCCTGTCTTTGCGCTGGAGCTACTAGCCCGTCCCCCACCCTTTCTTCCTTCGAGGGTTTTCAGCGCCAGCCGGCAACGGTTGGCGTTTTTTTGCTTTGTGGAATCTATTAGGCACAGGAATTGATTCAACGCAAAATGGCGCCGCCCGGGCGCTTTTATGCTGGCAGCTTGACTAGCGAACCCGGCGGGGACAGCATGCGCAATGCACGGCCCATCGACACACAGTTATTCCAGCCCGACATCCCGGTGCGGCTCGACATGCGCACGGCGGCGCTGGTCGAGCATGCGCTGGCGTTACAGGAAATGGCCGGCACGGGCGCCGCCGCCCTGTTTTTGCACTGCCACGACGTGCCGCTGCCCACCGCCTTGCGCGTGCTGACGACCGGGCCGCGCCGCAAACCGGCCGGGCCGCATCTGTTTGCCCGCCTGCGTCCACGCACGGCCGCCCGGGCGCAAGCGTCGCCGCTACCGGCGCGCTGACGAATCCTGTACCATCGCCGCAACCTATCAACTGAGGCACGGCGATGCAGGCAGCGACACCCCACGACTCCTATGCGGCACTGATGGACCTGATCAAGGCGCGCCATGCGCAGCTGAGTCCGCAATTTCAGGCTGGCGCGCGCTACCTGGTCGACCACCCGGACGAGGTGGCCGTCTCCTCGATGCGCAGCATCGCCGCGCGCGCGCAGGTGCAGTCGGCCGCCCTCGTGCGCCTGGCGCAACAGCTGGGCTTTGCCGGCTGGCCCGAGCTGAAAGCCATCTTCGTGGAACGCCTGCGCGCGGGGCCAAGCGGCTATGCGGCAAAGGCGGGCGCGCTGGCCGGCAAGGAAGGAAATCTTGTCACCGAAGTATTCACGGTGCAGCAACGCAACCTGGCCGCCACGGAAAGCGCCAACCATGGCGCCCTGGACGCGGCCGCCAGCCTGCTGCAGGCGGCGCCCCGCGTGCACGTGGCCGGCTTTCGCGCCGCCCACCCCATCGCCTACACCCTGCACTACCTGTACCGGCTGCTGCGCCCCAGCGTGCAACTGCTGAGCGGCCAGGGCGGCACCCTGGAAATGGACTTGCGCGCCCTGCAGGCGGACGAAGCCGTCGTCGTCGTCAGCTTCGCGCCGTATTCGAGCGAAGCGCTGCTGGTGGCGCAGGCGGCGCGCCAGGCCGGCTGCCAGGTGGTCGCCATCAGCGACAGCGCCGTCTCGCCGCTGGCCCTGCAGGCCGACGCCAGCATCGTCATCGCCGTCGACACTCCCTCGTTCTTCCCCTCCATCGTGGCCGGCGTCGCGGCCGTGGAAAGCCTGGTGGAATTGCTGGTGGCGCGCGCGGGGCCAGATGCCGTGCAGGCCATCGGCGCGGCGGAACAGCAATTGCGGGCGCTGGGCGCCTACGCAAAAACATCAAATGATGTAAAATAAAAATATAGGCATCAAACGTTGCAATGCGGCGTAACGCATCCTATAATCGGCGTCTCCTTGCCGATATGAGAGCGATGCCATGAGCCATGTCTTCCACCGCAGCCTGACCGCCAGCTATCCCGTCGCCACCGGCGGCGACGGTCCTTACCTGATCGATGCCGTCGGTAAACGCTACCTGGACGCCTGCGGCGGCGCGGCCGTCTCTTGCCTCGGCCATTCAGATGCGGCCGTCATCGCCGCCGTGCAGCAGCAGGTGGCCAGCATGGCGTATGCGCACAGCTCTTTCTTCACCAGCGAGCCGATGGAGCAGCTGGCCGATTTCCTCGTCGCCCGCGCGCCAGTCGGCATCGACAGCGTGTACTTCGTCTCGGGCGGTTCGGAAGCGGTGGAAAGCGCGCTGAAAATGGCGCGCCAGTATTTCGTCGAACGGGGCCAGCCGCAACGCCGCCACGTCATCGCGCGCCGCCAGAGCTACCACGGCAATACCCTGGGCGCGCTGGCCACGGGCGGCAACGCGTGGCGGCGCCAGCAGTTCGAGCCGCTGCTGATCGACGTCACCCATGTGTCTCCCTGCTATGCTTACCGTGACCAGCCGGCCCATGAAACGGACGGCGACTACGTGGCGCGCCTGGGCCAGGAACTGGAAGACAACATCGCCGCACTGGGCGCGGAGAACGTCATGGCTTTCATCGCCGAACCCGTCGTCGGCGCCACGGCCGGCGCCCTGCCCGCCGTCGCCGGCTACTTCCAGCGCATGCGCGACATTTGCCAGCGCCACGGCATTCTGCTGATCCTCGACGAAGTCATGTGCGGCATGGGGCGCACGGGCAGCCTGTTCGCCTGCGAGCAGGAAGGCGTCACGGCCGACCTGATCTGCATCGCCAAGGGCCTGGGCGCCGGCTACCAACCGATCGGCGCCGTGATGGTGTCGCAGGACATCCGCGACACCATCCGCGCCGGCACGGGTTTCTTCCAGCACGGCCACACGTATGTCGGCCACGCCACGGCCTGCGCCGCCGCGCTGGCCGTGCAGCGGCAGATCGAGGAGCGCGGTTTGCTGGCCAACGTGCGCGCCATGGGCGGCTTGCTGAAAGAGCGCCTGCAGCAGCGCTTCGGCGCGCACCCGCACGTGGGCGACATCCGCGGCCGCGGCCTGTTCCTGGGCCTGGAACTGGTACAGGACCGCGCCAGCAAGCAACCGTTCGACCCGGCCCGCCGCCTGCACGCGCGCATCAAGGCGCACGCCATGCAAAACGGGCTGATGTGCTATCCCATGGGCGGCACCATCGACGGCCTGTACGGCGACCACATCCTGCTGGCCCCGCCCTACATCATAGCCGCCAGCCACGTCGATGAGCTCGTCGACAAGCTGGGCGCGGCCATCGACACGAGCCTGGCCTAAGCACGCCCGCTGTTGCCCACGGTAGACATCAGGCTGGCGCCGCAGCTGGTCTTGTGGCCGTCAAACGCCACGGGCACGCCATCGATCAGCACCTGCGGATCACCCTCGGCGATCACGCAGCGCACATGGCCCTTGATCGGACACACGCAAGGGTCGCCCTTGCGCGCCACGGCCACGCCCAGCACCGTGCTGTTCGGCGCCGCTCCCACCACCTTGCCGCCGTGGCTGGTGGGGTCGTTCAAGCGGATCACGCCACGCATGCTTTTCTCCCAGAATAAGTGCGGTGCTTCATTGCGAAAACCCCTGGTAATACTCGGGCGCATCGTGGCGCAAGCCCCACCACGGCAAGTACGCATGGTTGCCGCCGCGCGCGCGGAACCACGGCTTGTCGGCCCGGATCGGTCGAACCACAGCGGGCGGCGCCACCACCAGCGCCACGGGGGCCGACAGGTCGCTGGTGCCGGCCACCAGCACGGGCTTGCCGAAATGGTGCGCATAGGCGATGCCCAGCGCCACGTTCGTCAGGGCGGTGCCTGCGCCCGTCTCGCCCAGCACGGCGGTCAGATTGAAGCTTTGCTTGAGAAAGTCGAATTCCGGCAACTGCAGAGTGAGCGTCTGCGCCAGTGCGCCCAGGCGTGCGGACGAATCCTGGTGCGTATTGCCCGCGTCGTGGATCAGATAGCCGATCTCGGTATCTTGCCGGTTGGCCTTCGCGGCAGCCTCTTCGATGGCCGCCGTCCACGCCTGCACCAGGCGCGGCGGTTCGCCCTTTTTGACTTCAAAATCCACCGCCTGTTTCGTGCTCGGATAGCCTAGCCACGCCAGCGGCGCCCGCTCCGTCTTGTAGTCAGGGCCGGCCAGCACCAGCAGTACCAGGTTCTCGTTGATCTGCCGGTCCAGAGGCCGGCTGGGCGCATCCCAGTTCATGACCCAGACGGTTTCCTTCGGGTGGCTTTGCAGGTAGTCGAGCGCGGCGGAAAGTGAAGTAAAGCCGGCGTTGGGGCCGCCCATGGTGACGCGGACGTCGGGCGGGGTGGAGCGGGTCCAGAGGGTGGGAGAGTGGATGTTGCCGATGCTAAAAGTCCTTGCAACTCTTTTGCGCACAAATGCTATCGTTTCTACCGGATCGAGCTTACCTTCTGGCAGGGCATATTCGATATGGATACCAGCCAACTCTCGCCAGCGTGACTTGTCCTCGGCTGAATGAACATTGTAAAAATATTCTGGATCAGAGTAATACACATCATGGTATAAGTTCATTAATTCATTAATGTATTTTTCATGGTATCCATCGAAAGTTTCGGTGCCTTCATTGCCTATGGCAATGGAGGCAATACTTTGCAACTTAGAGTATTTTTCAGGTTTTTCTTTTACCATGTCATCGTTCGGATTCGGTCTTGTCAGGCCGAGGGTCCAAAGTAGCTGCCACTCAGTTGGATAGTCTCTACGCTGCAAAGGATTTAGCCATTGCAAACCAACGACTTGGGCCATGAATGGCCGCGCTACTGGCATAGGAGTATTTGAGGTTACAGATACCACCTTTGTGCTTGTAGGTGTACGCAAGCGTACACAGGCTGACAGAATCAAGACAATCAGAAACGTACCGAGCGCATAAAAAAGTATAGATCTAACCACGGTATAGCCTCCAAAAAATTGAAACATTCTGCAATACACTAAAAATTTAATATCCAGCTACGAAATGGGCTTTAGTTAAATGCTCGCTCACCGGAATTGGGATGCGAATCAGGAGCAGGGTTTTCTCTCACGTCAACTATGGATACAGGAAGACTCCACTCCCCACCCGTCTGCTGAGACCATTGAGTGATGGTCAAACCATGCAATTTCCCATCATTAAAATATTCTTCGAACAATTTAGCGGATTCAGTATTATTTAGCGCTCTCAACAACCTCCAATCCGCCGCCACCCGCAACTTGCGCAGCTGGTCCGGCTTGATGCGGCACACGCCCACCGCCACGTCGTACGCGAGCGCCCGCTCCGCATGCATGGGGTTGGTCAGGATGGAGGAATGGTCGGTGGCGTAGGCGCCCGCCTGGCTGGACATCATTTCGCCGATGCGCGTGCTGCGCCATTGCTGGTAGGCGGCGTCGGGCGTGGCGTTGGGCATTTCCTGCTGCACTTTTTGACCTGCGGGACTCTTCCCTTCCCGCACCGCCTGGGCGCGGATCACCGCGCGCTGCTCGAACCGCAAACGCGCCTCGTCGCCAGCCGTGCCCTTCGCGCT
The DNA here is from genome assembly GCF_018682595.1 of Janthinobacterium sp. JC611. Taxonomy (NCBI): domain Bacteria; kingdom Pseudomonadati; phylum Pseudomonadota; class Betaproteobacteria; order Burkholderiales; family Oxalobacteraceae; genus Janthinobacterium; species Janthinobacterium sp. JC611. The sequence continues at coordinate 196,384 of NZ_JAFLJN010000081.1, read as the reverse complement.
GTCCATGCGTTTGGCCTCGTCTTTTCCCGCCTGCCCCTGCAGGCCGCCGGGCGGGATGGCATGATCGGCAAGGTAATCGTCACCGGCGGTACGCTGTTTTCCGGCCTGACGCGATTCGCCGGGCGGCTCGTAGCCTTCGTCAAATTCCTCGCTGGTCTGGCCAAAGCGCAAGGACTGCGGCTTGAAGGGCAGAGCCAAGTCGGGCGCGTTCAGCTCGATTTTCCAATCCTTGTGGGGCGAGGCATTGCAGGGGCTGCGGGCCAGGCCCGTCATCACGATGAACAGGGGCGCCAATCCCACCGTCAGGATGGTGGACAAGCGGCTCTCCTGGCTGGCCTCGACACCCTGTTTAATGGAATACGACGCATATTTCTGTGCCGGAAACCAGAAATCGTTGCCGCCCGGCGCAGGCTTGCGCCAGTGATCGGTCCAGTAGTGATAGCTGCCTTGCTTGCCCACCTCGAAACCCTGGGCAAACACGCGCTGCACGCACACGCCTGCCGCGTCGGTGGCGGCCAGCTCGCCGCCGTCCTTGCTGTCCTTGGCCAGCGAGCCCGACAGGCCGCGCCAGCCGATGCCCTCGATGGCCACGGACGACACCACCACGTCGTGCGGATTGCAATAGATGGTCACCCTGCCATACGATGACTTCTTGCCGCCGCGCGCGGCGCCGGCAATCCCGTATCGTTCACGATCTTGGGCGGCGGAAAAACCGTGCTGCAGGTTGGCCATGCAGCGGTCGATTTCCTCGTCTGTCTGCAGCTCGCCCAGGGTGGCGCGCTGGCGGATGATGGCAAAGAAGTTGCTCAAGGTATCCAGGCGCGCCTGCACCGTCACCCGGCCCGTGCTGCCGTCCGCCGCGCGCAGATTGCCGGCTACCCAGTTCTCGGCGCTATTGCGTTTCGCCAGGCTGTATGGCGAATTGCAGATGACATAGTTATCGGCCACGCAGGGAACGCCATCGGCCTTGGGCAGGCGGGCGCCGAGAAAGGCGGCCGCCATCGCCACCATCGTGCCCTGGCTGTGGCACACGATGGTGACGGGCACATCGGCCTGCTGCTGGCGGATGGCTTCGACCAGCCTGGCCAGGCGATAGGCGGCCAGCACGAAATACGGGCGCGGCGGGCAACTGTACACTTGCCGCTCCGAAAAGGGATTCATGTGCTGGATGGTGTTCCACAAAAACAAATCCTCGCTCAGCCCCTCCTTCCACAGGTCTGCCAGCGCGCTGCAGCCATTGGCAAACGGGCCGCCGCCCCAGTAATCCTGTTCGTTCAGGTAGATGCCCTTGCCGTATTGCTGCAGTTCTTCGCCGGAAGCCTTGTAGCCCCAGCGAAAGCGGATCACGGGAGAAAACGTGCCGGCATCGCGGATCAGGGTGTCGGCCGACATCTCGGGATGGAGAAAGCCTTCGGCCGTGATCTCGGCGCCATAATTGACCGCCTTCAGTTCGCCACCCTCCACGCCACGGTGCCGCAGGTGATGGCAGGAACGCTTGAGGCGCTCGTTGAGGCCCTTGCACAGGCCTTCTTCGGCCGCCGCGTACCACTCGCCATCGGAATTGACGCCGTGCACGAAGATGATGATGCCGGGCAGCGGCAACTGCTGCAGCGTGTCCCAATCGCTGCTCTGGAAATTGGCGTTGCAGGAAAACTGGCCGAGGATATCGATTTGGGGGTCGTCGCACAGCGGCGGGCGGGGATCGAACTGCATGGCGTGGTCTCCAGTGTCGGGGTTCAGGAACGGCGGCGGAAGAAGAAGCCCTTCAGCCGCTGCAGATGATCGGTCGCCACCTTCGGCCCGCGCCCGTCGGCACCGCTGACGCCCGTCAACGGGCTGTCACCTTCACGCTCGATGTGCACTTCCACGCCCTCGACGGACAAGCCGTCGGTGGGACGCAGCAAGCGCGGCACGCGGCCCAGCTCGCCCTCGCCGAAGGTGGGCAGCTCGCCTTTCATGCTGGCCGGACCGTTCCAGTGATGACCGTCGGTCTTCACCGTCAGCGCGCCGGGTCCGCCCAGCTCCACCGCGCCGCCGGACAGTTTCAGGTAGGCGCCGCCCGCCGTCATGAAGGTGATCTCGTCCTGCGCCACGCCGACCAGGCGCGTGCCGGCCGTCAGGCGGATTTCCTTGGCGGCATCCGCCTGCAGCAAGTCATGCTGGCTTTGCAGCACAAACTTGCCGAAGTGGGCCACCTGCACGATGCCGTCCTGGTGCGCGAACAGGGAAATGCCCTTGCCCGCGTTGACGTTGCAGCGCTGGGCCGCGCTCAGTTGCAGATGCTGCTGGGCCACCAGGTCAATATTCGTGCCTGCGTTGCCGGCGATGCTCCTGGGCGTGCTCAACGCCACGCCTTCGGGCGCCGTGATGCTGATAGCGGGCTGGTCGGCGGCGATGGCGGCCCCCAGCGCCTTGCTGCCGCTCGCATCCAGCGCCAACGCCTGGTGCCGGGCGGCAAACTCGCCCAAGGAGCTCAACAATTCCAGGCACTCCTGCATCACGGCGGCATGCTCGCTGCCGTCGAGCTGCTTGCCGCTGGCGCCCAGCTGTTTCCAGGCCGAAATCAGCAGCGAGCGGGCCGTGCGCACGCTGCCGCTGGCGTCGCTGCGCAATTCAAAGCCGTCGCCGCGCTGCCGCCCTGCCCCGTCGCTGCGCGGCTCGGTCAGGTAGCCAAGATTCAATTGCGTGGCTGCCTGGTCGCTGGCCAGCTGCGCGCTGATTTGCGATGGCGTATCGTCAAAGCACAGCTGGTTGCCGCGTCCGCCCCGCACTTCGCGGCTGCGCATGCCGGAAAGATAGCGGTTGCCGGGCAAGGCGCCGCGCGCGCTCAAGCCCGGCGGCGCGCCCACGGCGTTGTACAACTGGCCGACGATGATGGGCCGGTCCGGGTCGCCGCCGAGAAAATCGATCAGCACTTCCGCGCCGATGCGCGGCAAGCTCACCGTGCCGCATTGGCTGCCGCTGCCCGGGCCATTGCCGGTCCAGCTCGATGCCACGCGCACCCAGGCCGAATCGCGCTCCGTATCGGAGGCGCCGCTGCCGTTGGCATGCGCGTGGTCCGGCGTGCGCGTGGCGCCAAAGCGCACCTTGACCCGTCCCAGCGCATCGCAATGCACCTCTTCGCCGGCAGGCCCCACGACCAGCGCGCTTTGCAGGCGCACGACGGGAAAATCGCCGCGCGGATCAAAAGCGGGCACGATGGCGATGCCGCGCCGCACGCAGGTAAAACGGTTGCGGTAGCGCAAGCCCGCCTGGCCATCGGGACCGGCATCGCGCTGCCAGCCGCTCTGCGCAAACAGGCGCTCGACCCGCGCGTCTAGCCCTGTCGGCAAGTTATTGCTGGCCGCCACGCTCAAGGCCGTGATGACGAAACTGCGCTCGGCCACCGGGTGGCTGTCGATGTCGGCATGCCCTTCCAGGCTGAACCATTGGCCCGCGCAAAAGTCGCGCACGCAGCCTTCGCCCTGAAAACATTTGCTGTCCATATCGTGGCGCGCCATCGCCAGCTGGCCCAATTGCCGAAAATCGTCGTTGCTGGCGGCGGCCAGCGGCGGCTCCACGATGTAGTCGTCGAGACTGGCCGCCAGGCGATTGCCATTGCCGCCCTGATCCACGCCGCCGTGCGACCGCGTGGCCATGAACTGCGGGCTGTGCGGGTGGCCATCGTCCCAGCTGTAGCGTTCGGACTTTCCAGGCTGCAATCGGCGCACGGCGCTCCAGGCCGTCACGGTATCCCTTTCCTCGGTGGCGTCCTCGCGGTGATAACGCGCCGTGCCCGCCGCGTTGTGCGCCAGGCGGCTGGCGTCGTCGAACAGCAGCAGGGTATGCACGGGCGTGGCGGCGGCGTTCGGGCCGGCCGGCGCTCCCGCCTGGAAGCACCAGGCGATGCCGCGGCGCCGCAGCAGGCGGCGGATAAAGGCGGCATCGGATTCATTGTGCTGCATCGTGAATTCGCGCATGGGTAGGCTGCGCGCCGCCAGCGCCGCATCGATGGCGAGCTCCAGGCTGGCCGCAAGCACGCTATTGCACTGCCGCCACTCGTCGAACAGCAGCTGCACGATCTGCAATTCATGCTTGTTGCGAAACACGCGCGTGTTGATACGCTTTTCCAGCAACGCCAATCCATCGCGCAGCACCAGCTGATAAGTGGCCAGGCCGCCGTCGCCCTGCCCCGCGCACGCTTCGGCGACGATGCCGCACACCCTGCGCAGTTGCCCCTGGTCGGTAACGATCTGCAATTCGGCCGGCACGGCGATGAACTGTTTCAGCGGCAACTGCGCCTCGGTGGCCACGCACAGGATGCGGTATTCCAGGCCGCCGCAGATGGCCTCGCTGCCGCTGATGCGCTGCGGCAGCAAGACATCCTCATTGCTGCCTTCCGGGTAAGCGAGGCGCAGCCGCAAGGCGCGGTTTCCTGCAGTCAAGTCCTTGTCCACTTCCATCCATTGCGCGAAGTCTTCCATGGTTTCCTTCCTTCCAGCATTCATCGGAGCACGGCATATAGACGATCTCAGGCGGAACCCTCGAAACGCAGGTCGTAATGCATGTCGTCACGCTCACGGGCCTGTAACTTGTCTGCCAGGAAAGCATCCTCCGCCAGGCAGGCGCCCATGCCCAGGATGCAGCCACGCACGTCTTCCCGGCGCAGCACCAGGCGTATTTCGAAGCTCACGCCGGGCAAGCCAAACAGCGCCAGCATCTGGCGCAGGGCCAGCGCGCCTGGCCGGCCGGGCAAAAAATCCTCGTAGGCGCGACGGGCCAGCGGCCCCAGCACCAGACGCACGCGCAAGTCGGCGCGCCGGCAGCGCTCGCCCAGCATGGCGCCCTGCCCCAGCCGCGCATGCGCCGTGGCCAGCAAGGTGCGCTCCCGCAGCGCGCGCCGGAACCAGGCGCCAACAAAACGCTGCATGTGCACGGGCACGCCGAAATACTCGGCCAGCACCGCTTGCATCACGTCGGCCGACACGGGCCGGTGGCGCAGCATGGCCGCGTAATGGGCCAGCACATGGGCGGGCAAGCCATCTTCCTGCCTGGCCATCTCGGCAGGCCAGGCGCCCGCCAGCGCCAGTTGCAAGGGCAGGAACTCGCCGCCGTCGGCATCCTGCTGGCATTCGATGCGGTAGCGGGCCCAGGCCTGGTAGAACAAGGCCAGCGCGCGTTGCGAGAGCGTGTCGAGCCAGTCACCGGGGCCACCGTCTCCCGTCTGCCGCGCATGGCGGGCCAGCGTTTCCGTGTAATGCAGCGGCAGGCTGCCATGCACGCCCAAAAAACCCAGCATGGCCGCCCGCACATGCACGTGCATCCCGCCGTCCGCCTGCGGCTCCAGCCACAGCGCTTCGATTTCTCCCGGGGCAAACGACAGCGACGCGCTGCCATGCAGGCGCAGGCAATCGCGAAAAACGTGTTCCTGCGACATGCCTTGCTGGCTCAGCCAGGCAGACAACAAGCGCACCGCCTGAAAGAAGCCGGTGCCGGACGGATCGGCAATCAGGCGCGCGACTACACCAGCGTCTGGCTTCCATTGCGCGGCAGGCAGCACAGCAACTCCTTTCCAGTCTTTTGCGACAAGACGATCAGGCGGGTGAACGAGCCCAGATGCACATACAGCCCGAGAAAACGTTCGATAACCTGGGCAAACGCATGCAGGCCGCTGCCGACAAAGGCGTCCTCGTCAACGGACAGCAGCACGTCGATGCCGAAGACCAGGCTGCCGCCCGCCTCGTCGTGCAGCCAGGTGCTGGCGGCGCGCTGGCGCAGTCCGCTTATGCCCGCGATCTGGCGCGCGGCGCTGGCCGAACCGGGCAAGTTGTACAACTCGAGTATCTGCTTGAAGAGCGGCAAACCCGGTTCATTCAGCGACTGATGGTTCAGGGACAATTGCGCGATCAGCCGCCAGTGCGACGCCGCACCCGCAGGGAAGCGACACGGCGCACCGGGTTTGCGCAGCAGGCGCACCGGCAAGGCGCTGGCGACGCCGTCATGATGCAGGTCGCCGGCGGCATGGCCGAACACCAGGCGGCCCGGCAAGTCGCGGTTGCTGCAAGTCAGCATGATGGACACCGTTTGCGTCGCGTCGTGCAAGGGCTGCATGGCGCCGTCGACAAAGGCGATGCGCATGTCGTAGCCGGGCTTGCTCAACGCCATGTCCTCGTCGCGCCGCGTCACCCAGTAGCGCCCCTGGCGTCCGCCCGCTTCGCCGTGCCGCATCGAATAGAACGGGTGAAACGCGTCGAGTGCCCCACCGCTCTGCGTTTCACTGAGCACCTGCACGCTATCGACGCTGTAAATATCGTAGCAATGCGCCTGCCGCACCGATGGCAGCAGCACATGCTCGGCGCTCGCGTGCGTCAGGCGGATCGGGTTGGCCGCCTGGCGGAACAGGTTGACGACGGGCGTGCATCCCGTCAGCAGATGCCTGGCGGACAGGGGCCGCAAGATGCGCGCGATATCCGCATCGGCCTGCACGTCGGCCAGCAGCAGGTGCACGGTGCAGCGCCGGCAGGCCGGAGGCAACTGCGGGCACAGCGCGGCCAGGTCCAGGTCGACGAAATTGAATTTATCCGGAAAGGCAAACCATTCGCCCAGCAGGCGGTAAGCGCGATGCGAGGCGGCCATGGCCGGCATCAAGGCATCCTCGGCGGCAAAGCCGACCGGATGCAAGGGCACTGCGTCCAGCGCATGCCATACGCTATCGACTTCCACATAGGCACAGCGCGCACGCAGGAACAGGCTGTCGCGCAAGGTGGCGCAAAAACCTGGCTCGCCGTCAAGGAACAGGCGTAGCGCCGGCAGCGGCAGCCCGTCCAGCGTGGACGTGGCGCCCGTCGCTTCGAGCGTGATGCTGATCGCCGCCCCCAGATCCGGTGGCAGGCGCACTGCGGGCGGGGCCGCCACGATGGACTGGAAGCGCACGTCGGACAGACGCAGCGGCGCCACGGCGACATCATAGGCGGTGGTGAATTTGCAGGCAACGCCCTGATGCTCGGCCGCATGCATGACCGTGCCGCGCGCAATGGTGGCCAACTCGGTCAGCGTCGCCGCGTCGTTATCGATGCGGGCAATGGCGCAGGCAGGAAACGGGCGCAAATAATGGGGGAAATTGACTTCCAGCAAAGTTTCACTGAAGCTGCCGAAGCCATCGGCCAGCCGCTTCGCCGTGCGCGCATTGAACATGGCAAACGCCTGCAGCATGCGCGCCAGGTGCGGATCGCCCATCTCGCCACCCGGGAGACCCAGCGCACCGGCGATGGCCGGATAGCGGCGGGCAAACGCCTGATTGTGGGCGTGCAAGGTGCCCAGTTCGCGCTCGTAATACTGCAGCAGCTCATCCATGCCAGCCTCCTTCGCCTGACCGGCACGTGCCGGTACAGCTCCATCGGCATTATTGGGGAAGCGGAAAAAGAAAAATTGAGTTTGAACAAGATTACAAGCATGAGCCGGCAAGCAATGCGGGAGGACGCCGCCATGGCGACTTTTGTTCACTCCTTGTCAATATTAATTGACTTATTCGAAACAATCGTTTTAAATCAGGAAGTTACTCAAAATCAATCATCTTGGGCATTCCAACATCGCACTGACCCGTTTCGATGCTGGATGCCCACGCTGATGCACTCTGAAGCCAAGGTATATGGAACTGCTCGACTCCCTGCGTCAGCCCCCACTGCAAGACGACACGATCAGCGGGCACTATGAAGTGCGCCGCTTGCTGGGCGAAGGCGGTTTCGGCCATGTATTCGAAGCCTGGGATACCAAGCTGTGCCGCAGCGTGGCGCTCAAGCGCCTGAAACCGCAAGCCGACGTGCTGCATCCCGCAAAACTCATCAATGAAGCGCGCTTGGCCGCCTCGCTCAAGCATGCCGCCTTCGTGCGCATCTTCGCCATCGAAGGCCAGGGAACGGGCCAGTCCATCGTCATGGAACTGGTCGAAGGCCAGACCTTGGGGCAGTTCATGCACAGCGGCAAGGCCGACTTGCAGGGGGCGCTCGACATCGCCTACCAGATCGCCGACGCCATGGACGAGGCGCACGCCATGGACCTCGTCCACGGCGACCTGAAACCGTCGAACCTGATGCTGGAGGCGGATGGCAAGGTGCGCATCCTCGACTTCGGGCTGGCGCGCCACATCGACCCGCAAGCGACGCAAACGACCACCCTGTGCGACTTGCAGGGCACCATCGCCTACATGGCGCCCGAGCGCCTGATGGGCCGCCTGCCCGACACGCGCGGCGACGTGTATGCCTTGGGTGCCATGCTGTACGAAATGCTGGCCGGCCAGCGCCACTTCGCCCACCTGAACGGCCTGGCCCTGGCCGCCGCCCACATGCAGGCAACGGAACCGTGGCCCGACCTGCCGGAAACGGTGCCGCCCGCCATCAACGCCCTCGTGCGCGCGATGACGGCGCACGACCCGGCCGAACGGCCGCGCACCATGCGCGACGTACGCGAGGCGATCGGGGCGCAGCGCGGGGAACCGCTCACCTTGGCCACGCCCCTTGCTGACGCGACGCCCGCGAAGGAAGAAGCGCCCGCCAGCGTCTCCATCCGCCTGCCCCTGCCCCGCAAGCGCACCCTGAAATGGGGCGCGGGCGTGGCGCTGCTGGCGGTATTGGCGGGATGGCAGCTGCCCAATATCCTTCCTGCCGTCAAATCGTTGGTCACAGGCGAAAAGGCACCCGCGCCATATTCGGAAATGGCCAGCATGGCGGCGGGGATGGAGGCGTTGCGGGTGTTTGACCGCGATACGAGCCAAAAAACTGCCATTGATGAATTTAGCAAAGTACTAGAACATAATCCAGCAAATGCGGCAGCTGCGGCCGGCTTATCGCTCGCTTCGAGTTTACGCTATACCGGCAATGGTCGCGATGAAACTTGGCTACAAAGGGCAGATGTCAGCGCAAAGCAGGCTCTGGCGGCAGATAATCAACTCGCCTTATCTCATGTTGCACAAGCTTGGGTATTCGAAATCCAAGGTAAAAATGAAGAAGCGTTACGCGAGGCAACCGCATCGCTAAATTTAGAGCCGAATAATCTATTGGGTTTATACGGAAAATCTCGTCTTTATATTGTAGGACACAAATTTGACTTAGCCCATGCAATACTAGAAAAAGCAATTACAGCATACCCTAAAGAGCGCTTATTCAATTCCATGCTGGGCTATCTGTACTACAAGCAGGGCGACTATGCTACCGCAGAGAAAGTATTTCGCAAAAGTATACAGATGGATCCACAATCACCCAGTGCCTATGCATCCTTAAATGCCACATTGCTTCGGCAGAACCGAGGGGACGAAGCATTACAAGTGCTACAGCAAGGCTTACAGATCCATCCACATTGGGAGTTATACACAAACCTTGGCACTTCTTTATTTGCCAAAGGCGACTATCTAGGCGCAGTAAAAGCATTTGAAAATGCTGTGTCTGAGAAAAAGGGAAGTCCGGGAACCTATCTGCTATGGGCTAACCTGGCTGACGCTCAACGCTGGGTACCAGCACAGATACATTTATCAGAAAAATCATATTCCCGCGCCATTGAGCTTTTAGGGCCTATGCTCGCGCGAATGCCGAACGATATTACGATGAACTCACGGATGGCGCTCTACCAAGCCTACGTTGGTAAAAAAAAGGAGGCCTTCGACACAGTAAAACACGCAATTAACCTGGCTCCGCAAGCGGCCGAAGTCCAGTTTCGCGCGGCACTGACCCATGAATTAATTAACAATCGCAGCGAAGCGCTTAATGCGCTACTCCGTGCCGGCGAGCTAGGCTACCCTATCAACCTGATCGAAACAGCTCCCGATCTATTGAACCTCAGGCGAGATGCTCGCTACCAGCAGTTTATTATCAACTTAAAAAGAGATCCTAAAACATGACGCCTGTAAGCCCTTGGATGAAGTTATCCGTACATTTTGACGTAGACCAGATCACCAACCAGCTCGACTATAGCTTCACTTCATGCGATGGCACTGCAGATCCGCGTCATGGTCCCTACATGGGCGGCGTGCACTTCCAGCAAGGCCAGCATGTGTACCTCGACGTCACTTGCTGCGGTTCCAAGGAGAGTGGTTTCACGTCGTTCCAGATCGTCGATTGCTGCATCATTACCGTGCCACAACTTACGCAAATAGGACCGAATATTCCTACTGTCTACGCACCTCCATCGCCATTTCTGCAAGCCATCGGCGCGGCCTATAGCTTTCCGCTGGACTTCGAAGCCAAGGTATTGTTAGGTGAACCAGAAAACACTGCGTTGCCACCACTGCGCCGTATTCGCCAGGAATGGAAACACAACCTCGACGTTGGTTATGCAACGGGTCGCTGGGAGTTATCGTTTGTCATCACTGTCCGTATTATGCGCGGCGAAGGAGTACAACCTGAACTGCGCGTCTTTTCCTTTGATCCAGAAAGCTCTGTTGGTGGTGATGTTATGATGTAGTTCCAATCACCTGATATAAATTCTGCTCCGCTTTCTGAAAGACAATTTTTTAAAAATGTGAGTCTTATCTCATTATAAAATCGCATACAATACAAGAATGGAACGCGAATGAAGTCGACGAAGTGGCGGCTTGATTGCTGTCAGAAGTATCAACTGGCGGTGACATGAGACAAAATTAAGCGGCATGCATAAAGTGAGCGATCGGAAAAATATTCCAATGTTCGATTTTCTGGACAAAGCTTAATGTAGAGAAAAATAGAATGCAAAAATTGATCTTTGAAGAAATTGAAGTGGTGCCAGGCGGACTTATGCAGGAATCCTCATTTGGCGATTCATTGGGTTTTGGTTGATATTATCCAGTATGCGAGTAATTTTGCATACGCATCCCTCTACATAAAAAGCAACGTAATCAGCGAGGAAAGAATATGCAAGAATTAGAAATCCATGAAATCGAAGTAGTATCCGGTGGAAATATGCCTGAAAGCTCGGTCGGCGGCAATGTCCTGATGTAATCCTTCTCTTCTGAGCTAAGCCCACAGGTCGCGATACTGGATCGGTGAGTCATCAGAATTTACAAGCAAGACTTCCGGCGACAGCTGTCGAGATTCGACTTTCCTGGCCAATTTTCAACATTGAGTTAAACAACATGCAAGAATTAAATACACACGAAATCGATGAAGTATCCGGTGGGAACATGCCGGAAAGCTCGGTGGGCGGCGACTCCGACATGAACTAAACGAGCGAGCCAGATTACATCTTAAAAGTAGGGGCAAAGAAAGACGGAAATCTTTCTGCCTCATCTTGGTATCGCAAGAAAACCATCTTGTGATAAATTTAATTTTTGCAAATCCACCTATAAAAATGGAGTACAGACATGCAAGAATTAAATTTTGAAGAAATTGAAGTAGTATCCGGTGGAAACATGCCTGAAAGCTCGGTCGGCGGAGACATCAACTGGTAAATTAATACCAGCAAGACAGCACCTTGCTGTTTCAAGCTATGCCCCCATCCAGAGCCACTCCGGCATTCACCGGCGTGGCTCTTGTTTTTATCGCCTGGAAACCATAGCGACCTACTGCACCGGCGACTGGAAGGCCTCTCTTGCACCGGTACCTGCCACAATAAATCTATGCTTTTTTTAACAATTGCTTTACGATGTTTTTGTTTTAAAAAACGTAAATTTTGTTATCTTATTAAGGAATAGACCATGCAAGAATTAAACGTGAACGAAATTGACGAAGTTGCGGGTGGACTGTTGCCTGAAAGCTCTGTTGGCGGCAATACTGACTGGTAAGACACAAAACATCAACAGTGTTTCGCGCCGACAATCCGGAGCCGCCACAGGATGCGTTGACGCGGCTCCACTGATCAGTTCACGGACAAACAGCCAGCCTGCGAATACGCCCCCTTCCTTAGCGTCTCCCTTCATTCCCTGAAAAGTCCATCATCTTGCGTGACCAACCCAGCGTTCCCGCCACCACCAGCCCCGCCCCGCCCGTCCAGCCCCTGTTTCGCCAGCAAGCCATCGAGCATCTGGGCAATAAACAATACGGTACGGTATTGCTGGCGCGGCCCATCAGCCATCTCTTCCTGACCTGGCTGTTCCTCGCCATCGCGCTGGCCATCGTCGCCTTCTTCATCTTCTTCAGCACCACCCGCAAGGCACAGACACAGGGCGTGCTGCTGCCGACCAGCGGCGTGATCCGTGTCATGCCGGGCCAGGCGGGCGTCATCGCTGGGGTGCGCGTCAAGGAAGGGCAGGCGGTGCGCGCGGGCGAGGTACTATTCGTGTTGTCGGGCGAGCGCAGCAGCGCCAATGCGGGCGCGCCCCAGCAAGTCGTCTCAACCCTGCTGAAAAGGCGGCGCGACAGCTATGACGCGGAATTGCAGCAGTCGCGCCTGCAATCGCGCCAGCGCATGGCGGCGGGCCAGCGCCGCGCCAGCGACCTGGCGGCGGAGGTTGCCCGCATGGATGGCCAGATCGCGCTGCAGCAGCGCCGCATTACCCTGGCGGAACAATCGTACAAGCGCTACAGCGAGCTACACTCCACCCACTACATCTCATCGGCACAGCTGCAGGATAAGCAAGCCGAACTGCTGGACCAGCACCAACGCCTGGCGGAACTGCAGCGCATCAAATCGGCCAGCCAGCGCGATCTGGCCACCACGCAAGCCGACGTGCGCGACTTGCAGGTGCAGGCACAGCGCGATACGCAAGACTTGCAGCGCAATGCAGCGGAGATCGAGCAGGAACTCACCGAAAACGAAGCGCGCCGCGAAATCCTCGTGCGCGCGGCGCAGGACGGCATGGTCACGGCCATTACCACCGAACTGGGGCAAACCGTGGCGGCCAACAGCGTGCTCGCCTCCGTGCTGCCGCAAGGCGCCCAGCTGGAGGCGGAAATCTACGCGCCGTCGCGCTCGGTCGGCTTCATCAAGCCGGGCATGACGGTGTTGCTGCGCTACCAGGCGTATCCGTACCAGAAATTCGGCCAGTATCCGGCGCTGGTGCGCGAAGTGGCCAGCACCTCACTGCGGCCGGAAGAGCTGGCGGTGCCGGGCGCCGTCAGCGGCACGAATGGCGAACCCCTGTACCGTATCCGTTTGACCTTGCAGCGCCAGAGCGTGCAGGCGTATGGTGAAACCCTGCCCCTGAAGTCGGGCATGCTGGTCGACGCCAGCGTGCTGCTGGAACAGCGGCGCCTGTATGAATGGGTGCTCGAACCCCTGTTCAGCATTTCCGGGCGCCTGTAAGCCCCATATTGATCTTCCACAATACTCATGCACCTCCCTGATCTCACCCACATGTCCTTCTGGCGCAACAAGCGCCTGCCCGTCCTGCTGCAAACGGAAGCGGCCGAATGCGGCCTGGCCTGTCTGTCGATGGTGGCCAGCTACTGGGGCCATCAGACCGATATTTCCAGCATGCGGCGGCGCTTTTCCGTGTCATTGAAAGGCGTGACTTTAAAAGGGCTGATGGCGATGGCACAGGGCCTGGCCCTGCATACGCGGCCCTTGAAACTCGACATGCAGCATTTGCCCGAGCTGAAGCTGCCCGCCATTCTGCATTGGGACTTGAACCATTTTGTCGTGCTCAAGTCCGTCTCCGGCAGCCATGCCGTGATTCACGACCCGGCCGTGGGCGAGCGCCGCCTGCCCTTGGCGGAAGTGGCAAAACACTTTACGGGCGTGGCGCTGGAGCTGACGCCCACCGCCGAGTTCAAGAAGGCCGAGGAAAAACAGCAGTTTTCCCTGCTGTCGCTGATGGGGCGCGTGGTAGGCCTGAAACGCGGCCTGCTGCAATTGCTGGTGCTGGGCCTGGCCTTGCAGGTGTGCGCGCTGGTGGCGCCGTTCTACATGCAGTGGCTGGTCGATGAGGCGCTGCTGGCCGCCGACCGCGACCTGATCACCGTGCTTGGCTGCGGCTTCTTGCTGCTGGTGCTGGTGCAGACGGCCATCGGCGCAGTGCGTTCCTGGATCACCACGGTGCTGGCCACCAATTTGAATTTGCAATGGCTGGGCAATGCCTTCGCTCACCTTTTAAAGCTGCCGCTGCCGTATTTCGAGAAACGCCACACAGGCGACATCGTCTCGCGTTTCAATTCCATCCAGACCATGCAGCGCAGCCTGACGACGCAATTTGTCGAAGGCGCCATCGACGGTGTGCTGGTGCTGGCGACCTTGGGCATGATGCTGGTCTACAGCCCGCTGCTGGCGGGCGTGGCCTGCATCGCCGTGCTGCTGTATGTCTTGCTGCGCTGGGCCCTGTTCAAGGCCATGCGCGAGGCGACGGCCGAACAGATCATCCATGCGGCCCGGCAGCAGACGCACTTCCTGGAATCCGTGCGCGGCATCCAGAGCATCCGTTTGTTCGGTCGAGCCGCCGAGCGCCGCGCCAGCTGGATGAATGCGCTGGCCGACCAGTTCAATGCCGACCTGCGCATCGCCAAGTTATCCGTGTCCTACCAGACGGCCAATACTTTGCTGTTCAGCACGGAACGGGTGATCGTCATCTGGATGGCGGCGCTGGCCGTGCTGGACAACCGTTTTTCGGTGGGCATGCTGTTCGCGTTCATCAGCTACAAGGACCAGTTCAGCCAGCGCATGGCCAGCCTGGTCGATAAACTGTTCGAGCTGCGCATGCTGCGCCTGCATGGCGAGCGCGTGGCCGACATCGTCCTGACCGATGCGGAAACCGATGGCAGCGACGTCGAGGTGGACATGGACGATATCTCGCCATCGATCGAGATCCGCAACCTCACCTTCCGCTATGCCGCCAGCGAACCGAATGTCTTGAGCGGCCTCAATCTGAGCATTCCCGCCGGCCAGTGCATCGCCGTCACCGGCCCGTCCGGCTGCGGCAAGACGACGCTCATGAAGTTGTTGCTGGGTTTGCTGGAACCGACGGAAGGCGAAATCCTCATCGGTGGCATCCAGCTGGGCAGCCTGGGCCTGACGAACTACCGGCAATTGCTGGGTACGGTCATGCAGGAAGACACCTTGTTTGCCGGCTCCATCGCCGACAATATCAGCTTCTTTGCCCCCTCGCCCAATTATCAGCAAGTGCAGGCTTGCGCGCATCTGGCCGCCGTACATGCGGAAATCGCCGCCATGCCGATGGCCTTCAACACCCTGGTGGGCGACATCGGCAGCGGCCTGTCCGGCGGCCAGAAACAGCGCATCCTGCTGGCGCGCGCCCTATATAAAAACCCGAAACTGCTGGTGCTCGACGAAGCGACCAGCCACCTGGATACGCGCAACGAGCAAGCCGTCAATGCGGCGATCCAGAAAATCCAGCTTACGCGCGTGATCGTCGCGCACCGCCCGGAAACCATCGCCATGGCGCAACGGGTGGTGGTACTGCAGCAAGGCACAATAGTGCAGGACGTGATGCAGGAAACGCAGGCAGCCGCTTAAGGCTTGGCATGCGGCAAGAATTGTCTTACGATGGATTAGATTTGCAATTTCGCAAGTCCTAATTATGAGGTGACAGCGATGCAAGAATTAAACGGCAGTGAAATCGAGGAAGTCTCTGGCGGGCTGATGCCGGAAAGCTCGGTCGGCGGCAACGGCAGCTTGTAAGAGATGACACGCCGATAGCCATCGGTGCGGCTTGTTAGTTTTAATCCTGAAAACTGAGATAGATACCATGCAAGAATTAAACGTCAACGAAATCGAGGAAGTATCGGGCGGCTTGCTGCCAGAAGCGTCGGTGGGCGGCAGAGTCGAGCGGTAGTCCATACGGGCACAGAAAGACCCGGCCATGCATCCTATAGGTGCGACTTGTTCATCTTAATCTTGAAAACTGAGGTAAATGTCATGCAAGAATTAAACGTCAACGAAATCGAGGAAGTATCGGGCGGACTGCTGCCGGAAGCATCGGTGGGCGGCAACGCCGATACGTAATCCGTACACTCACTGACAGGCACCTGCTTGCAGTCGCATAAGATTCCAGGCCGCACCGACCTCTGTCGGCGCGGCTTTTTCACATCCGCACGCAATACGCCGCCCCGTCCGCCGAAAGCGGTAAAATGACGGCCTTGAACCCAAGCTGCGCCCACTGGCGCGGCCTTGAACGCACACAGCACCACCCACAGCCCGGCAGGCACGCCTTTCCCTGCCGCCGGACCAACGACAAAGAACACATGACCACCGTCCCAAAAGAAATCAACGCCGCCGCGGCAAAGAAGAATTCGGCTGAAAAGCTTACGCCCATGATGCAACAATATATGGGCATCAAGGAAAACCACCCGACGATGTTGGTCTTCTATCGCATGGGCGATTTCTACGAACTGTTTTTCGAGGACGCGGAAAAAGCCTCGCGCCTGCTGGGCATCACCCTGACGGCGCGCGGCGTGGCCAGTGGCAATCCGATCAAAATGTGCGGCGTGCCGTTTCATTCACTCGATGGCTATCTGGCCAAGCTGGTCAAGCTGGGCGAGTCGGTGGCCATTTGCGAACAGATCGGCGACCCGGCCACCAGCAAGGGTCCTGTCGAGCGCAAGGTCATGCGCGTCGTCACGCCGGGCACTCTGACGGATGCGGACTTGCTGCCCGAGAAGGCCGAGCGCCCGCTGCTGGCCATGTGCAGCATCACGCAGCGCAAGACGGTCACCACGGGCCTGGCCTGGCTGTCGCTGGCCAGCGGCGCCTTGAAACTGATGGAGTTTTCCGGCGACAGCGCCACCGTGGCCGCGCGATTGCAGCAGGAACTGGAACGCATCGTGCCGGCCGAAATTCTCAGCGGCGACAATGGCAACCTGTTCGACGACTACGCGGGCACGCACATCAACCGCGTGCCGGACTGGCATTTCGACGTCGTCGGCGGCCACAAGGCCTTGCTCGACCAATTGGGCGTGGCGACCTTGACGGGCTTTGGCGCCGATGGCCTGGGCGCCGCGTTCGGCGCGGCCGGCGCCTTGCTGCGCTACGCGCAATCGACGCAGGGACGTGGTCTGCAGCACGTACGCTCCCTGACGACGGAAACGGAAAGCGAATTTATCGGCCTGGACGCGGCCACGCGGCGCAACCTGGAATTGACGGAAACCATCCGCGGCCAGGAATCGCCGACCTTGTTCTCCTTGCTGGATCATTGCCGCACGGCCATGGGTTCGCGCATGCTGCGCCACTGGCTGCACCATGCGCGGCGCGACCAGAACGTGGCCCGCGCGCGCCATGAAGCGATCGCCGCGCTGGCGCAAAGCGAAGCGGCCGGTCCGCTCGCCACCACCCTGGCGCAAGTGCCCGACATCGAACGCATCACCACGCGCATCGCGCTGCTGTCGGCCCGTCCGCGCGACCTGGCCGCCCTGCGCGACGGTTTATTGCAACTGCCGGCCCTGCGCGCCGACGTGGTGCGCTGCTATAGGGGTGAACAATGCGGCCAGGGCGGCGAAAGCGGTTTGCTGGCCGCCATCCATACTGCCCTGGCCACGCCAACGGCCTGCCTGGACTTGCTGGTGCGCGCAGTGGCGCAGGAGCCGGCCGCCATGGTGCGCGACGGCGGCGTGTTTGCCACCGGCTTCGACGCGGAACTCGATGAACTGCGCGCGCTGTCGGAAAACGCGGGCCAGTTCCTGCTCGACCTGGAAACGCGCGAACGGGCGCGCACGGGCATCGCCAACCTGCGCGTCGAATACAACAAGGTGCATGGCTTTTACATTGAAGTCACGCATGGCCAGACGGACAAGGTGCCGGACGACTACCGCCGCCGCCAGACCCTGAAAAACGCCGAGCGCTACATCACGCCTGAACTCAAGGTATTCGAAGACAAGGCCCTGTCGGCGCAAGACAAGGCCCTGGTGCGCGAAAAGCTGCTGTACGACCTGCTGCTGGCCGAGCTGGCGCCGCACATCGGGACTTTGCAGACCATTTCGCAAGGCCTGGCCCAGCTCGACACTTTGAACGCGCTGACGGAACATGCGCAGCAGCACAACTGGGCCGCGCCGCAGCTGGTTGACGAGCCGTGCATCAACATCGTCGAAGGCCGCCACCCGGTGGTGGAAAAGCAGATCGAACGCTTCATCGCCAACGATTGCCGCCTCGTCAACGAACGCCGTTTGCTGCTGATTACCGGTCCGAACATGGGCGGTAAATCGACCTTCATGCGCCAGGTGGCATTGATTACCCTGCTGGCCTATGTGGGCAGCTACGTGCCGGCCGCGTCCGCCACCATCGGCCCCATCGACCGCATCTTCACGCGCATCGGCGCCACCGACGACCTGGCGGGCGGACGCTCGACCTTCATGGTCGAAATGACGGAATCGGCCGCCATCCTGAACGGCGCCACCGAGCACTCGCTGGTGTTGATGGATGAAGTTGGCCGCGGCACCTCAACCTTCGACGGCCTGGCGCTGGCGTGGGCCATCGCGCGCCATCTGATCGACAGCAGCCGCAGCTTCACCCTGTTCGCCACGCATTACTTTGAGCTGACGCAACTGCCGGACAGCCACCCGAGCGCCGCCAACGTGCATCTGTCCGCCGTCGAGCACAAGGACAGCATCGTCTTCCTGCACGCCGTGCAAGCCGGTCCCGCCTCGCAAAGCTACGGCTTGCAGGTGGCGCAGCTGGCCGGCGTGCCGCAGCCCGTGATCAAGGCCGCGCGCAAGCACCTGGCGCGCCTGGAAGCGCAGGCGCTCGACGCCACGCCGCAGCGCGACCTGTTCGCGCTGCCTTCCGCCGATCCGTATGCGCAAGAGGAAGAAGAGGCAGCGGCGGCGCCGCTGGCCGCGCTGAACGAAGCGCAGCAAGCCTTGCTCGATGCCATCGCCGACCTCGATCCCGACGCGCTCACGCCGCGCGACGCGCTGGAACAGCTGTACCAGTTGAAACGGCTGGCCGCCGCATGACGATACGGCGCAGCATCGCCAGCCTGCGCCTGCTGGCTGCCGGTCTGCTGGTCGCCAGCCTGCCATGGCAAGCGGCGCTGGCGGCCCCCGCCGACCAGGCCGGCTTCGAGTTTGCCGTGCTGGGCCATTCCTTCAACGCGGGGCCGGACGATGGTCCGTTAAAAAAGGCCATCGCCGAGACGAGCGCCTTCAATGCGTCGTTCGTCGTGGCGACCGGCATCAAGGCCGCCAGCGAATCGTGCAGCGACAAACTGTACAGCCAGCGCAAGGAGGTGCTGGACGCCAGCGGGCCGCCGCTGATCGTCTCGCTGTCGGCCAGCGACTGGGCCAACTGCCGCAATTCGCGCGGCAGGGTCAACGCCATCGAACGCCTGAACCGGCTGCGCGACGTGTATTTCGCCGACGACCAGAGCCTGGGCCAGCGCAAGCTGACCCTGTCGCGATTGTCATCGACGGCGAAATTCCGCAGCTATGCGGAGAATGCCCACTGGGAATACGGCGGCGTGCTGTTTGCCACCGTCAACCTGCCCGCGAATAACAACCATTTCCTGCCGGAAGCGGGACGCAACAGCGAATTCGAAGACCGCCTGGTGGCCAACCGTTCCTGGCTGCAGCGTCTGTTCGCCATGGCGCAGCGCAAGCAGCTCGACGGCATCGTGCTGTTTTCCGATGGCGACGTGGGCGTGCTCGATGAAGACGACAATTCGCTGCTGCCCAGCTTCAGTTCGAAACAGGATGGCTTTGCCGGACCGCGCAAGCAGATCCGCACCCTGGCGAAAAAGTTCAGCGGCAAGGTCTTGTTGGTCGATACGCAACGCGATGGCGACGCGGACGGCAAGGAAGGGAAAAGTAAAAAGGCCGCGGCCAAGGCTGGCGGGCCGAAAATCCGCTGGAAAGGCAACCTGGGCCACGTCAGCATCGACAACGACTGGTCCGCCATCGCCGTACGGCCCGGCAAGACGCCATTCTTTGAGGTGCGTCAACGTGCCACGCGGCCATCGACGCAGGCGCGGGCCAAGGCGTCGACGCTGCGCCGATAAAATAAAGGCCGGCACGCAGCCAGCCTTCATCTATCCAACAACAGGCGTCACGACCAACAAACGTCACGACGCCTGAGAAAACCGTCGCGAGCAGCGGAGCGGCGTGGCCGAGAAGCGCAACCGTACGTAAAGTACGGTGAGCATCGCCGGCCGCGCCCCGCCGCGCGCAGCAGGTTTGCTCAGGTGTTAGTGAATAGGGTGGGTGCGGAAGTGATCGCCCTCTTCGCCTTCATCATCTTCATCGCCATGGTCATGGCCGTGTGCGCCATGCACGTGGCCATGGGCGATTTCTTCGTCGGTGGCTGCGCGCACGTCAGCGACGGTCAGCGAGAAGCGCAGCGCGATGCCGGCCAGTGGATGATTGCCGTCCAGCACGACCTTGTCGTCGGCGATATCGGTGACGGTGAAGATCATCGCTTCTTCGTCCGATGAATCGCTTTCCGGCATGCCTTCGAACTGCATGCCCACTTCCAGCGGCTCAGGCAGGCGATTGCGCGGCTCGACCTTCACCAGGGCGGGATCGTATTCACCGAATGCATCATCCGGTTCGATCTGGATCGTGTTGGAATAGCCAACTTCCTTGCCGTCGAGCTCTTCTTCGATCTTCGGCAGGGTGTTTTCATAATCACCGTGCAGGTAGACCATCGGCTGACGGCCGTCTTCGATCAGATTGTCTTGCGCGTCTGACAGTTTGTAGTTGACAGTCACGACCGTATTTTTGGCAATCTTCATTATGCTTCCTTTCATTGTATAAGCTGGCAAATTATACCTTCACGCCGCCAACGGCAGGCGCATTCCTGCATTTCCGGTTGTTATAATGGGCGCATGAAAAAATTAACTCTCCTCGGCGATATCACGCCGGCGCAATTCCTGCGCGACTACTGGCATAAAAAACCCTTGCTGATCCGTCAAGCCATACCGGGCTTCAAGGCGCTGTTCGATTTCAAGGCCCTGGCCGAGCTGGCCACCCTGGACCACGTCGAATCGCGCCTGGTCAGCCACGCGGATGGCCACTGGAACATGCAGCAAGGTCCTTTGACCAGCCTGCCCTCGCTGAAACAGAAGGAATGGACCCTGCTGGTGCAGGGCGCCAACCTGCACAGCGCCAAGGCCGACGCCCTGCTGCGCCAGTTCCGCTTCCTGCCGGATGCGCGCCTGGACGACCTG
This sequence comes from Janthinobacterium sp. JC611, assembly GCF_018682595.1. Classification (NCBI taxonomy): domain Bacteria; kingdom Pseudomonadati; phylum Pseudomonadota; class Betaproteobacteria; order Burkholderiales; family Oxalobacteraceae; genus Janthinobacterium; species Janthinobacterium sp. JC611. The sequence goes on along the minus strand of NZ_JAFLJN010000081.1, from coordinate 175,398 downwards.
ATGGTCAGCTTCGCCACCGATGGCGGCGGCGTGGGCCCGCATTTCGATTCCTACGACGTGTTCCTGCTGCAAGGCCAGGGCAAGCGCCACTGGCGCATCGGCGCGCAGAAGGACCTGAGCCTGATCGACGGCTTGCCGCTGAAAATCCTCAGCAACTTCACGCCCGACGAGGAATTCACGCTGGAACCGGGCGACATGCTGTACTTGCCGCCTCATTACGCGCACGACGGCGTGGCCATCGGCGATTGCCAGACGTATTCGATCGGTTTCCGTTCGCCATCGTTCCAGGAACTGGGTGAAGCCTTCCTGCAATTCATGGCCGACTCGATCGACTTGCCGGGTATTTACAGCGATCCCGACCTGAAAGCGTCGGGCAAACCGGCGGAAATCCCCCGTGAAATGCTCAGCACCATCACGGAAGAAATGAACAAGGTGCGCTTCACGGAAGAAGACGTGACCATTTTCCTGGGTGAACACCTGTCGGAACCGAAGCACAATGTGTTTTTCACGCCGCTGTCCAAGCCGCTGACGGTGGGCCGCTTCGCGGACGCCGCACAGAAAAAGGGGGTCGTGTTGTCGCGCAAGACCCTGATGCTGTATCGTGGCAAGAATGTCTTCATCAATGGCGAATCGTTTGCCATTGGCAAGGCCGATAAAACGGCTCTGGAAACCCTGGCCAACGAGCGCGCCCTCGATGGCGCGGCCGTGGCCCAGGCTTCCGATGACGTGATGGATGCCTTGTATACCTGGTATCAGGATGGCTGGATCGAACTGGCTTGAATGATCGAAACGTAGCAAAGTGGTATTACAGTAGGTAAAAGAACAGCTTCTGTGCCGGCGCAATGAAACATATTATTTTTATATCGTTTTGTCGCGCTTTCGCAAATCGCTTACACTTGCTTGCAATTTGCTTCGGCAAATATTGCGATATCACAAAATAGTTGCGAATTTGCCTCTTGCTCCTATTGCGACGCACCAAAAATCGCTATAATATTCGGTTAGGAAGTTTCCGTTGTCTGGCAGGCACCACCTGGTACGAAAAGCCTTCGAAGACGACCTAACGAGCGATAATTACCGGTAATTATTCATCGCAACAATATTGATTTATTTTTTGAAATAATTAAGGAAAACAAATGAAAAAATCCCTGCTGATCGCCTCCCTGATGGTTGTTGCTCTGGCTGCTTGCAGCAAAAAAGAAGAAGCTCCTGCACCAGCACCAGTAGTTGAAACCCCAGCACCAGCACCAGCAGTTGAAGCTGCTCCAGCTGCTGCTGCTGACGCTGCTGCTTCGGCCGCTACCGACGCTGCTGCTGCTGCTTCGGCTGCCGCTTCGGCCGCTACCGACGCTGCTTCGGCTGCTTCGGCTGCTGCATCGGCTGCTAAGTAATTTAGCACCCTGCACTAAAGAAAGCCGGCCTTCGGGCCGGCTTTTTTGCGTCCGGCGCTTTACCCGCAGGATAAAGCGCCGGACGCAAGCGCATTAAAAAAGGCTGACCCGGTTTCCCGGGCCAGCCTTTTCTAATGCGCAGCAGGTTCTGATGCCTGCCGCGTATATAACTAACGCTTATTTCAACTGATCGTTCAGCAGACCCAGGATCTTCTCGGCCACTGGCGAGACATCTGGCTGGCCTTCGTTGCTGAGGATGCTGACCAGGCTGGTCGAGCCATTGCCGGCCTTGACCAGGACGCGGTAGCGCTGCGCTTCCTTGTCCTTGTCGGACGATGAACCCCAGCTGAACAGTTTCGAGAAGAAACCATCTTTCTTGACCGCGTCCGGATCGACGTAACGCACGAAATACGTGCCTTGCGTGCGGTCGCGGTCTTCCACGGTGAAGCCCACGCGGTCCAGCGCCAGGCCGACACGGCGCCAGGCGCGGTCGAAACCTTCATCGACTTCGATGGCGCGCGCCGGCGTGGCGGCATCGCCCACCAGCTTGGCGTGCTGCGGCTGCACGATGGCGGCATCGACGGCCGTCTTCGCCTGCGCATCGTCGCTGGCCGCGCCCAGGCGCGTCATCAGCTTGGCCAGGAATTGCGCTTCCAGGCCCGGATCGTTGGGGCGCGCCGTCCAGGTGGTGGTTTCCTTGTCGCGGCCCGTGACAACCTCTTCCACGCCACGGTGGCTGATGTAGATCTCGGTCGAGCCATCGGCCAGGCGCTCCACGCGGGTGCGGAACTTGTCTTTTTCACCAGTCGAGTACAGCGAATCGAAGGCCTTGCCGATGGTGCTGCGGATAAAGTCCTGCGGCACCTTGGCGCGGTTCTCGTTCCACTCGGTTTCCATGATGCCAGCCGTCGGCTGGTCGATGGCGATGGTAAAGCCCGAATCTTCCCAGAATTGCTTCAGTTGCGGCCACAGCACTTCAGGCGACTGCTTGACGACCAGCCAGCGCTGGTTGCCCGCGCGCTCGACCTTCACGCCACCTGCCGTGACGGGCACGACACCCACCACGCCGTCGGCGCCCACGATGACGGGCGTGCCGGCCGTGGCGTTGCGCTGCGCGTTGTAGCCGGAAGCCGTGGCCACGCCGTTTTTCGCATCCGGCAAGGAATAACGGTTGTCCTGCTGCAATTGCGTCAGGTCAGGCGGCACGTCCAGGGTGCTGGCTTTCTTGACCGATTTGTAGTCGACCTTGTCGCCGCCGACTACCGAACTGATCATGCCGCAGCCCGCGAGGCTGGCTGCGACGGCGCCGATGACGATGCCGCGGACGGCGATGGTGGCAGGCGCCGGTTGGGTTTTCTTGCAATTAGTCATGTCGTAACTGGATAAGAAGCTAAGTAGCAGCTGGAATCAGGGAAGGTCCGGGCTGGTCGAGCCCGGGCTTGAAGTTCGGCTTAAGACAGGATGCCGGCGTCGCGCAAGGCATCGCGCACGGTGGCATGGCAATTTTCAGCCAGCGGCACCAGTGGCAAGCGTATGCCGGCCGGCATCAGGCCCATTTCGGCCATCGCCCATTTGACGGGCACCGGGTTGGGCTCGACAAACAATTTCTGGTGCAGAGGGAACACTTTGTTATTGATGGCGATCGCCGTGGCGCGCTCGCCCGCCATGGCCGCCACGCACATGTCGTGCATGGCGCGCGGCGCGACGTTGGCCGTCACGGAAATGTTGCCGTGGCCGCCGCAGAACATCAGCGCCATGGCCGTCGGATCGTCGCCCGAGTACACGGCGAAGTCCGCTGGAACCAAACGCAGCAGGTCGACGCCACGGCCGATATTGCCGGTCGCATCTTTCACGCCGACGATATTCGGGATGGCGGACAGGCGCACGATGGTCTCGTTGCTCATGTCGGCAACCGTGCGGCCAGGCACGTTGTACAGGATGACGGGGATGTCGACGGCTTCGGCGATGGCCTTGAAGTGCTGGTACATGCCTTCCTGGGTAGGACGGTTGTAGTACGGCACCACTTGCAAGACAGCATCGGCGCCCGCTTCTTTCGCGTAGCGCGTCAGTTTGATGGCCTCGGCCGTGGAGTTGCCTCCGGCGCCGGCGATGATAGGAATGCGTCCCTTGGCATGTTCGACGGTCAACTGGATCAGTTCGCAGTGTTCTTCCACGCTGACTGTTGCCGATTCGCCCGTTGTGCCAACGATGACGATGCCGTCCGTACCCTCGGCGATATGCCAGTCGATCAGCTTGCGCAGACCTGGAAAATCCAGACTGCCGTCTGCGTGCATCGGGGTGACGATTGCTACAATGCTGCCCTTGATCATAGTAAGTTTATAGCGCCGATAAATAAAACAACGATTGTAGCGGATAGCCCGCGCCTGTGGTGCATTCTGACATAGTATGGCCGCTCAAAACGTCGGCAGCAGGGCTGCCAACCGTGGAAAATCCGGCCGGACGGCACAAATTCGTTGCACCAGAGCAGCTTTTGGCTGTTCCACGCGTCCATCCTCATACGCTACCACACGCAAGCCCTGCTGCACCGCCCAGGTCAGCATTTCGCCTTCCTTCAGCAGGAATTTCGGGTTCGACGGCTTGCCGAACTGTTCATTGCCTTCGGCGAACGTTTCGTACAGCAACACGCCATCGGGCGCCAGGCTGGCCACCATGGCTTCCAGCAGCGGCCGGTGCAGATAATTGGTGACGACGATGCCGGCAAAGCGGCCAGCAGCGAAGGGCCATGCGGCGCCCGGCGCTTCCAGGTCCACCAGCGAGGTGGTGATGCCCGTGCCGGCCGCCTTTTCCAGCATTTCCGGATCATGGTCGAGCGCGATCACGGGGTGGCCCAGGCTGACCAGGTGGCGCGCGTGGCGGCCTGCGCCGCAGGCCAGGTCCAGCACCTCGCCGCCCGGGATCAGGGGCGCCCAGCGGCGTACCCAGCCGGAAATCGCTTCGGTTTCTAGTATTGGTTCAGTTACTTGCATCGGTACTTCCATCAATTATGTGCGTACATCCAGTTGCTGGCATCAAGTCAACAGGGCCGTCAGGGGCGTGACCAGGGTGACAAAAATGCCGATGACAAATTCGATCGCCGCCAGCAAGGCGCGGTTCAAGATGCCCGTGTACATCAGCAGCACCAGGGCGCCGAACACATACAGGCTGTAGCGCTCGATGCTGGCGTAAGGGCGCGCCAGCTGCATCGGCAGCAAGCCCGTCATGATGCGCCCGCCATCGAGCGGCGGCACGGGAATCAGGTTAAAGACGAACATGGCCGCATTCACGCTGACGCCGGCGCCCGCCATCTTGCGGAAAAACATGCCCATTTCCGTCGGCGGCAGCACGCTGAGGACGACAAAGGCGATCATCCAGCCCAGGCCCATGACGAAATTGGCGCCTGGACCGGCAAACGCCACCCAGGCCATCTGCTTCTTTGGGTTGCGCAGGCGGCTGAAATCGACGGGCACCGGCTTGGCATAGCCAAACGGCACCTGGATCGTGAAATACAGCATCAAGGGCAGCAGGATCGTGCCGAAAGGATCGATATGCCGCATGGGATTGAGGCTCAGCCTGCCCTCGTTCGAGGCCGTGGGATCGCCGAAATAACGGGCGGCGTAGCCGTGCGCCGCCTCATGCAGGGAAATGGCAAACAGCACCGGCACCAGGTACACCGCAACGGTCTGGACTATCGTATTGAAATCGCTCATGGACGCGATTCTACCAGAGGCGTACTGGGCGCTTTCTTACGTTGCCATTAAAGACAGGTAAATTTCGGCGCCTACAAGCCCAGCGCGGCCGGGTCGCCACGTCCCACGCGCACCACTTCCGGCTCCGCGCCCGTCAGGTCGATCACGGTGCTGGGGCCATGCGCGCAGACGCCGCCGTCGATGATCAGGTCGACCAGTTTTTCCAGGCGTTCACGGATCGTGTCGGCATCCGTCAGGCTGTCCTCGTCGCCGGGCAAGGTCAAGGTCGCGCCCAGCAGCGGCTGGCCCAGTTCTTCCAGCAGGCATTGCACGATGCGGTGCTGCGGCACGCGCAGGCCGATGGTCTTGCGCGATGGATGGCTGAGACGGCGCGGCACTTCCTTGGTCGCTTCCAGGATGAAGGTGTAGGCGCCCGGCGTGGCCGCCTTGAGCAGGCGGAACTGGCGGTTGTCCACTCTGGCGTACACGCCCAGCTCGCTCAAGTCGCGGCACAGCAGGGTTAAATGGTGCTTTTCATCCACGCCACGGATGCGGCGCAGGCGCTCGACGGCGCCCTTGTCGTCGAGCTGGCATACCAGCGCGTAGCAGGAGTCGGTGGGCAAGGCCACGACGCCGCCGGACTGGATGATCTGCGCCGCCTGCTTGATCAGGCGCAATTGCGGATTCTCGGGGTGAATCTGGAAAAATTGACTCATGTGTCAGCGTTCTGGCGAACCAGCTTGTTAAGTTATCATGATTGTACGCCGCGCAGCGCGGCAATACGTTGCTCGATCGGCGGATGGGTGGCGAACAGCGCACCCCAGCCGCCATTGCCGCCGCTGATACCCAGCGCCTGCATCGATTGCGGCAGTTCGCCCGGCGGCACGCCGCCCAGGCGGGCCAGCGCATGCATCATCGGCGTCGGGCTGCCCAGCAGCTTGGCCGAGCCCGCATCGGCGCGGAATTCGCGCTGGCGCGAGAACCATGCGACGATGATGGAAGCGAGCAAGCCGAAGATCACTTCGCACACCATCACGGTCACAAAGTAACCGATGCCGCGTCCGCCGCCTTCGCGGTTATTGTTTTTCAACAGCACATTGTCGACAAAGAAACCCACCACGCGGGCCATGAAGACGACGAAGGTGTTCACCACGCCCTGGATCAGGGTGAGCGTCACCATGTCGCCATTGGCCACGTGGGCGATTTCATGGCCCAGCACGGCTTCGACTTCATCGCGGTTCATGCTTTGCAGCAAGCCGGTGGAGACGGCCACCAGCGCCGAATTCTTGAACGCGCCCGTGGCGAAGGCATTCGCGTCGCCTTCGTACACGGCCACTTCCGGCATCGCGATGCCGGCCCGTTCGGACAGCGCCCGCACGGTATTGACCAGCCACAATTCCGTCGACGAGGTCGGGTTGTCGATCACGCGCGCGCCCGTGCTCCACTTGGCCATGGGTTTGCTGATCAACAGGGAAAAGATCGAGCCCGTGAAGCCCACCACCAGCGAAAACACCAGCAGGCTGCCCAGGTTCAGGGTGCTGCCGCGCGCCGGATTGCCCACGCCCAGCAAGCTAAGCACGAGCGACAGCACCAGCATCACGGCCAGGTTGGTTGCGATAAACAGGACGATACGTTTCATGGGCGTTGGCTCCGGATGACTATATATAACAAGAATGACAAAAAGATATGCACACTAACGCAGATTTCAAGCAGCGACACGACGGCGCATCGGCAGCCAGGAAAATCGTCGCGAGCGGCAGTGATTTGTGGCCGAGAAGCGCAACCGTACTGGAGTACGGTGAGCATCGCCGGCCGCAAAGCGCGCCGCGTAGTAGATTTGCCTGGCTGTCAGCTAAAACCAGTCGTGCCAGATCGGTGTCACATTCGATGGCAGCGGCGGCAGCTTGGCAAAATCCACGCGCGACTCGCCCGGCGCATGGAAATCCGTGCCGCGCGAGGCGAGGAAACCATAGGCGTTGGCCAGTTGCGCGTATTCGGGATACTGGTCCGGGCTGTGGCTGCCCGTGACGACTTCGATGGCCACGCCGCCGAGTTGCTTGAATTCATCGAACAACACGCCTTGCGCCATGTCGCTGAAGCGGTAGCGGCCCGGATGGGCGATGACGGCCACGCCGCCCGCGCCGCGGATCCAGCCGACGGCTTCGGCCAGGGTGGCCCAGCGGTGCTCGACGTAGCCCGGCTTGCCTTCCGACAGGTATTTCTTGAACACGTCGGGGATATTCGCGCATTTGCCCGTTTCCACGATGTAGCGGGCGAAGTGCGTGCGCGACATCAGGTCCGGGTTGCCGACGAATTTCAAGGCCCCTTCATAGGCATCGGGGATGCCGGCCAGGTCCAGCTGGCGGGCGATCTCGCGGCCGCGCGCGTCGCGCCCCGAGCGCGTGCGGTGCAAGCCCTGCACGAGACCCGGATTGGCTTCATCGACTTGCAAGCCGACGATGTGCACGGTTTCGCCGGCCCAGGTGATGGAAATTTCCACGCCGGCCACGAAGCGCATGCCCAGATCCAGCGCGGCCGCGCGCGCGGCGGCGACGCCGGACACCTCATCGTGGTCCGTCAGCGCCCACACGTCGACGCCCGCCTTGCGCGCGTACGCGGCCACGGCGGCGGGTGCGAGCACGCCGTCGGAAATATTCGAATGACAATGCAGGTCGACTTTAAGCATGTGAAAACAATACCCTGCACGGGCTCAGCATGGAAGAAGTTTTCATTGTACGCTGCTTGTCCAATCGCGCTGCGGCGTTCCCGACACAGATCAGGCCAAAAACGCTTCCACCAGGCGCGCCAATGCCTGCGGCTGATCATGATGCAGCATGTGGCCCGCGTCCAGCAGCATCTCGCAGCGCACATCCTTGATGCAGGCCAAACGCCGGTCGATTTCGATGCGCGCCTGCTCCTTAGGCCCCATCCATTGCCACATATTCGTCTCTTCGGCCTCCACCCACAGCACGGGCGCCGTGATGCGGCGCCAGCACGCCATCACTTCTTCCACCTGGTACAGGATGGGATTGACCCGCTTGTGCCGCGGGTCTCCCATGATGTCCCACTCGCCCGCCTCGTTCTGCGCCGACCAGTGTTCGGCCAGGAAGGCCGCGCGCGCGTCCGGCAGGCGCGGATTGGTCTTTTGCAGGCGCTCGGCCACGGCGCGCTGCGAAGGATAGCTGCGCATGGCGGGCGGCTCGCGCAATTCGTCCAGCCATTTGGCGTAGCGGCCCGGCGCCTGCTCCGGCTGCGTCGCCATCATGCCGAAGCCTTCCAGGTTGATGAAGCGGCTGACGCGCTCCGGCCGCACGCCCGCGTACAGGCCGGCCACGTTGGCGCCCATGCTGTGACCCAGCAGATTGACGGGAGCGTGCGGCGAATAGTGCAGCAGCATGGCGTCCAGGTCCGCCAGATAGTCGGGGAACCAGTAGGTATCGGACTGCGTGTAGTCGCTCAGGCCAAAACCGCGCCAGTCGGGCGCGATCACGTGCCAGTCGCCCGCCAGCTCGTCGACGACGAACTGGAACGAGGCGGCCACGTCCATCCAGCCGTGCACCATGAACAACATGGGCGCCCCTTCGCGGCCCCAGTGGCGCACATGCGTGCGGGCGCCGCGGATGTTGATGAATTCGGAACGGGAAAGTTTCATGGGTTTCATCTGATTGCCTGCCTTGAAAGTGGCGCGGATGGCGCCACATGCTGTGTCTGTAGATAGGCCGGATATAAAAGTACGACCGTTCGATAATTATACCGGATTGGCGCTCTGCATCAGGACTTGTCCTGCAACAGCGTAAAATAGCGTACGCAGCACAGTAAAACTTCAGCGTCCGGCCATGCCCGGCGCTTCCACCACCGCCACAGGCTAACGATGACACTCTACCAATTGGGCGACCATGCGCCGCAGATTGATGCTTCCGCTTTTGTTGCCGACACGGCCAACGTGATCGGCAAGGTGACCCTGGAAGCGAATACGTCCGTATGGTTCGGCGCCACCATTCGCGGCGACAACGAACGCATCACCGTGGGCGCCAACAGCAATGTGCAGGAAGGCGCCGTGCTGCATACGGACCCCGGTTACCCGCTGGACGTCGGCCGCAACGTGACCATCGGCCACCAGGCGATGTTGCATGGCTGCACGATCGGCGATGGCGCCCTGATCGGCATCCAGGCCGTGATCCTGAACGGCGCGAAGATCGGCAAAAACTGCCTGGTCGGCGCGGGCGCCCTGGTCACGGAAGGCAAGGAATTTCCCGACAATATGCTGATCCTCGGCTCGCCAGCGAAAGCCGTGCGAATCCTGACGGCAGACGATATCACCAGGCTACAAGGCAACGCCGTCAATTATGTACAGCGCGGCCAGCTATTTAATACGCAACTCAAGAAGATTGGATAAAAGAATGACGACTGAAACGACGGGCGCCGTCAGCGCCGCCACCGGCCAGGATACCCTGCAAAAATTTATTTTCGACAACGCCGCCGTGCGCGGCCAGTTCATCGACGTTTCCCACACCTGGCAGGAAGTGGTGTCGCGCCACGCCTACCCGACGGCCGTGAAAAAAGTGCTGGGCGAAATGGTCGCCGCCGCCGCCCTGCTGTCGGCCAACCTGAAATTCAACGGCTCCATCATCATGCAAATCCATGGTGACGGCCCCGTGCGCCTGATGGTCGTCGAATGCGATTCCGAGCTGCGCCTGCGCGCCACGGCCAAGCTGGACCCGGACGCCACCATCGCCGACGCCGCCACCGTGCCGCAATTGCTCAACGCCACGGGCAAGGGCCGCTTCATCATCACCCTGGACCCGGCCGACAAGGTGCCGGGCCAGCAACCGTACCAGGGCATCGTGCCGCTGGACGGCGACGACATGGCCACCGTCATCGAAAACTACATGTTGCGCTCGGAACAGCTCGACACGCGCCTGTGGCTGGCCACCGACGATACCGTCTCGCGCGGCCTGCTGCTGCAAAAGCTGCCCCACCATGGCGGCAAGGCCGAAGCGACGCCCGTCTCGGAAGAAGATGCGCTGGACACATGGAACCGCGCCGTGATGCTGGCCTCGACCCTGAAAGAGGCGGAAATCCTGTCGACCGATATCGACACCCTGATGCAGCGTTTGTTCTGGGAAGAAACCATCCGCGTCTTCGACCCCTTGCACCCGAGCTTCCATTGCACTTGCACGCGCGAAAAAGTGGGCAATATGCTCAAGATGCTGGGCGAGGAAGAAGTCAACAGCACGCTGGAAGAAATCGGCCACGTGGGCGTGAACTGCGATTTCTGCGGCCAGCACTACGATTTCGACAAGGTCGACTGCGCGCAGCTGTTCATCACGGATGCGCCGGCCGAAGTACTGATACCGCCAGCCGCCAGCATCAACTAAGCATGACAGTTTCGTCATAGTCCTTCCGCGCCGCCCCTCGGGCGGCGCAATTGTTTCCACTGTCATCGTTCCGTCATCACTTCGTCATCAGCCCGTCACGCGCCGCCGTTACGCTGCGCAGCTTGTATTACCCACACTACTTTCCACAGGCTGATGATGACCACCCACTTGACGCTGGCCCTGCGCCGCCATTCCTTCCACGTTTTGCTGGGCGCCTGCGCCGCTGGCCTCTCCTTGCCGGCGCTGGCGCAAACGGCCGTGGCCGCCGCCGTGGCTTCGGCCGCCGCCGACATGGCCGCACCCGCCGACGACAATGCCCCCATGGCCACCGTGGAGATTTCCTCGCGCAAGACGCGCTCTTCCGTCGCCCTGAGCAAGAATGAAATCCAGAAAATCCTGCCCGGCACGAATCCCCTGAAAGCCCTGCAAACCTTGCCGGGTGTCAGCTTCCAGACGGCCGATCCGTGGGGTAACAACGAGCAAAACCTGTCGCTGTTCGTGCACGGCTTTTCCGGCCAGCAACTCGGCTACACCATGGATGGCGTGCCGCTGGGCGACCAGCAGTACGGCAACTACAACGGCCTGTCGCCGCAGCGCGCCGTGATCAGCGAAAACGTGCGCAGCGTCGTGCTGTCCTCGGGCGCCGGCGACCTGGCGACGGCGTCGACCAGCAACCTGGGCGGCACCATCGAAACCTATTCCAGCGACCCGCTGGCCACGCAGGGCGCCAGCGTGCAGCAAACGGTGGGCAGCCACCGCACCTCGCGCACGTTTGCCCGCTACGACACGGGCGCCTTCGGCGACGGCAGCAGCGCCTATTTTTCCATCCTGCACCACGAAGCGCGCGCCTGGGACTTCGATGCGCGCCAGGGCGGCGACCAGTTCAACGCCAAATACGTCAACCGCAGCGAGGCGGGCAAGCTGACCCTGTTCTTCAATTACTCGGACAAGATCGAGCCGAACGAAGACAGCACCGTGCACGTGGCGGGCGAGACGAGCGCGCCGTACACGCGCCCCTTCCTGTATCCGGACTTCAAGGCGGCCCTGAATTACCTGTCGCCGACGGGCGCCACGCCTGCCGCCGATGGCAACAATTACCGCAATTACTACAGCGATGCGCAGCGCACCGATTACCTGGCCTACGCCAAGTTCGACGCCAATCTGGCCGAAGGCATGACCTGGGCCAACCAGGTGTATTACCACAAGGATGACGGCGCGGGCGTGGTGGCCGGGCCCATCGGCGTGGCCGGCCTGCCGGGCCTGTTCAGCGTCTACTACCCGAAGCAGAACCTGAAACAAGTGTTCGGCAACTCGGGCTACGCCGTGCGCACGACGGAATACGACATCAAGCGCGGCGGCCTGATCTCCACGCTGCGCAAGGAAATCGGCGAGCACCAGCTGGAAGCGGGCCTGTGGCTGGAACAGAACCGCTCCTCCGCCTACCGCCGCTGGTATGCGCTGGACGTCAACAACCCGACCTCGCCCTACGACCGCCCCAGCAATCCCTTGATCACGCAGTACGGCAGCGAGATCGACAACAAGGTGGTGCAGCTGCACCTGCAGGATGAATGGCGCATCCGCCCCGATATCGCCCTGCAAGCCGGCTTCAAGTCCAGCCTGCAGTTTGCCGATGGCCAATTCCCCGTGCAGCCGGCCAGGGGCGCCATTTCCGGCGGCTCGACGGCCTTGCCGATCGGCACCATCAACACGAAAAAATGGTTCTTGCCGCAGGTGGGCGCACGCTGGGATGTCACGCCGCAAGACCAGCTGTACTTCAACATCCAGAAAAACATGCGCCAGTTCGTCACCTACGGCGGCGGCGGCGCCTCGCCATGGAGCTTGTCGAGCCAGGCCGCGTTCGACCTGTTCAAGCGCGACGCCAAGCCGGAAACGGCCCTCACGTATGAAGTGGGCGTGCGCGGCAGCCACCCATTGCGCCTGGGCGCCATCACGGCCATCGATGGGCAAATCAACGTCTACCACGTCGATTTCAGCAACCGCTTGCTGCAGATCAGCCCGACGCCCGTGATTTCCTCCATCATCGGTGGCAACCCCGTGCTGGCCAACGTGGGCAGCGTGCGCACGGACGGCATCGACATCGCCGGAACCGTACACTTTGGCAACAATTTTTCGTTCTACAATGCCCTGTCGTACAACCGCTCGCAGTACGCGGACAATTACAACAATGGCGCCGCGCTGGTGCCGACGGCGGGCAAGAACGTGCCCGGCTCGCCGGAATGGCTGAACAAGTTCGTGGCTTCCGCCACGGTTGGCGATATCGAAGTGCAACTGACGGGAGACTATGTGGGCAAGCGCTACGCGACGTACACCAACGATTTGTCCGTGCCCAGCTATTTCCTGATGGGCCTGGGCGTATCGGGCAAGCTGCCGGCCCTGGCCGGCTGGCTGAAAAATCCGCGCTGGCGCGTGAATGTGAGCAACCTGGCCAACCGCGAAGGTTCGCTGAACGTGGTGGTGGGCGCGGCCGACAAGACCTACAACACCTTCCCCATCGCCCCGCGCCAGGGCTTCCTGACCTTGACGGCGGATTTCTGATGCGTGCGCCGCATCTCGCCCCGGTATTGCCGCAGCGGCATTTTTCGCGCCGCAGCTTCGTCCGGGCGGCCGCCGGCGGCCTGGCGCTGGCCGCCGCGCCCGGCTTTGCCGCCGGCCTGCTGGCCACGCCCCCTTCGCGTCCGCTCGTCTTCGCCCACCGGGGCGCCAGCGCCCTGCGCCCCGAACATACCTTGGCATCGTACGCCAAGGCCATCCTCGACGGCGCCGACTACGTGGAACCGGACCTGGTCGCCACGCGCGACGGCATCCTCGTGGCGCGCCACGAAAGCAATCTGGTCGACACCACCGACGTGGCGCGCCGTCCCGAGTTCGCCAGCCGGCGCGGCAAGAAGCTGGTCGACGGCGAATGGCACGAGGGCTGGTTCGTCGACGACTTCACCTTGGCGGAATTGAAAACCCTGCGCGCCATCGAACGGCTGCCGAAAGTACGTACCGGCAACACCTTGTACGATGGACAATTTCAGATCCCAACCTGGGAAGAAATCATCGATTTTGTTGCAGCGCAATCGGCCGCCAGCGGCCGCATCATCGGTCTCGCGCCCGAGCTGAAAAGCTCGACCTATTTCCGCGACGCGGGCCTGGCGCTGGAAGACCGTTTCCTGTCGACCATGCTGGCGCACGAATACACGCGCCGCGCGCCGATCGAAATCCAGTCCTTCGAAGTGGCGAATTTGAAATACTTGCGCGAGAAGCTGGGACGGCGCGCCAACGTGCGCCTGATGCAGCTGGTGGTGGGTGGCGACGTGCGCCCCATGGACGTCGTCAAGGCGGGCGGCAAGCTGACGTTCGGGCAGATGACGACGCCGGCCGGCCTGCGCGACATCGCCGCCTACGCGGACGTGGTGGCGCCGCCCACGCGCGGCATCATCCCGCTGGGCGCCGACCAGCGCCTGGCCAAGCCCTCGTCCATCGTCGACGATGCGCACCAGGCGGGCTTGCTGTTGCACACGTGGACCTTCCGTCCGGAAAACCGTTTCCTGGCGGCCGACTTCCGCGACGGTAATGGCGAGAATGCGCGCAACGAAGCGGGCTCCGTGGCGGAAATGCGGCGTTATATCGAGACGGGACTGGACGGCTTTTTCAGCGACGATCCCAGTTTGGGACGCATCGCCGCAGGATAAACATTTCGTAACAAATTCTTTTCCAGGGCGTGGCCGGCGGCTACGCCCTTATTATTCGTTTTTTGAATTTCTGAAATTGGAATTTGAAATTGGACGCATATCGCGAACTCCATTATTGTGCAATGCAACAACAGACCATTCATGGAGGGCATATGTCCACTTTTGCCAACACCTACAGCAACGACGACACCTATTTCAGCAACCTGGGCCGCGCCACGCGCGCCTTCCTGGGCGCCCTGCTCGCTTCCAAGCCATACAGCGAACTGGCGCAGAAGGAAGTCATCGCCACCGCGACGACCAGCGCCGACGACGAGCGCTATGTGCGTCCAAGCAAGCGCGATTTCGCCCTGCTGAACTCGGAAGCGAACCGCTACGAAAAACTGATGCCGAATCTGGCAGCCGAACTGCGCTTCCTCGCTTCCCGCGGGTAAAAAAACGTCCAGGGCGGCGTTGCCTGCGCCTTGCCGTACTTGCGTACTGTCTTCGGCTGGGCGCCTGGCCCTGGACGTTTTTTTATGCTGACTAAACGCCTGTCCAAAAGTGCGTTGCCTGCGCCTCGCCGTACGTTCGTACTGTCTTCGGCTGGGCGCCTGGCCTTGGACGTTTTCTTAAGCTAACTAAATACTGACAAGGATTTTTATATGATATTTCTCGAAACCGTACTGGTAAGTGTCGCCGTCGTGGTCACCGGCATCCATTTCTACCTGATCACGACCGGCAAAGCCCGTTTCTGATCGGCAAGCAGCAAGGCAGTAGCAAGTAATAAGTAGCGGGTAGTAAATAAAGCTGTGATATGTCAGCCTGGCAATCGGTCCAGGCTGGCAAGTGGGAAGTGATCCGTACTCAGTGGGGCGCTGCGGCGTCCACCGGCGTTTCCAGCAGCGGCGGGGTCTGGCCCTTGCGCACGATCTGCACGAAAATCTCATTCTGTTTGACCATGCCCAGCTCATAGCGGGCACGCTCTTCGACGGCGCCCGTGCCATCCTTCAGGTCGCGCACTTCGGATTCGAGCTTGGCGTTGCGCGCCTTCAATTCCATATTCTTTTTATTGGCCACCGCCACTTGGGCTTCCATGTCGGCAACACGCAGCCAGCCGCCTTTACCCAGCCAGAGGGGAAATTGGATCAACAGCAGCAGGGCTGCCAGGGCGAGCGTAATGAGGCGCATGGGACATTCAGTTAACAAACCGGCCGGATATCTCCGGCCGGCCAGTGGGTTTTACATCAGCTTACTTCAGATTATAGAACGCATCGCGGCCAGGGTAGCTGGCGATGTCGCCCAGGTCTTCCTCGATACGCAGCAGCTGGTTGTACTTGGCCATGCGGTCCGAGCGCGACATCGAGCCGGTCTTGATCTGCAGGGCGTTCGTGGCAACGGCGATATCGGCGATGGTCGAGTCTTCCGTTTCGCCCGAGCGGTGCGAAATGACGGCCGTGTAGCCGGCGCGCTTGGCCATTTCGATGGCGGCGAAGGTTTCCGTCAGGGTGCCGATCTGGTTGATCTTGATCAGGATCGAATTGGCGATGCCTTTCGAGATGCCTTCTTTCAGGATCTTGGTGTTGGTGACGTACAGGTCGTCGCCGACCAGTTGCACTTTCTTGCCCAGTTCCTTGGTGAGGATCGCCCAGCCGTCCCAGTCGCCTTCGTGCATCGCGTCTTCGATCGAGATGATCGGGTACTTGTCGCACCAGGTCGCCAGCAGGTTGGTGAACTCGGTGGCCGTCAGGCTCAGGCCTTCGCCTTCCATTTCGTACTTGCCGTTCTTGTAGAACTCGGACGCGGCGCAATCGAGGCCGATGGCGATCTGCGTGCCTGGCTCGTAGCCCGCTTCTTCGATGGCCTGGATGATCAGCTTGATGGCTTCTTCATGGTTGGCCAAGGATGGCGCGAAACCGCCTTCGTCGCCCACGTTGGTGTTCAAGCCCTTCTTGTGCAGGATCTTTTTCAGCGTGTGGAACACTTCCGCGCCGTAGCGGACGGCTTCCTTGAACGACGGGGCGCCCACGGGAATGATCATGAATTCCTGGATGTCCAGGTTGTTGTCGGCGTGCGCGCCGCCGTTGATGACGTTCATCATCGGCACCGGCATCTGCATGGCGCCCGAACCGCCGAAATAGCGGTACAGCGGCAAGCCCGCTTCTTCGGCGGCAGCCTTGGCCACGGCCATCGAGACGGCCAGGATGGCGTTGGCGCCCAGACGCGATTTGTTTTCCGTGCCGTCCAGGTCGATCAAGGTACGATCCAGGAAAGCCTGTTCATTGGCGTCCAGGCCCATGATGGCTTCGGAGATTTCGGTATTGATGTTCTCGCATGCCTGCAGCACGCCCTTGCCGAAGTAGCGCTTGGCGTCGCCATCGCGCAATTCCACGGCTTCGCGCGAACCGGTCGAGGCGCCCGACGGCACGGCCGCGCGGCCCATCACGCCCGATTCCAGCAACACGTCGCATTCGACGGTCGGGTTGCCGCGCGAGTCCAGGATTTCGCGACCGATAATATCAACAATAGCACTCATGTCATTCTCCAAAGTTAAGCGTAACAGGGGCTGCACACTGCGTTCTGATGCGCAATTGCACAAAGGGGGCAAAGAAACTCCCGGCGGGAACCATCTGGCCGGGAGCTGTCTTACGGGTAATACTGTCGCGATCGACCGCGTTATTGCGCAGCGGCGTTGGCTTCCTTGTGCGCCAGCGCTGCCTTGATGAACGAGGTAAACAACGGATGGCCGGTGCGTGGCGTCGACTTGAACTCGGGATGGTATTGCACGCCCATATACCATGGGTGGGCATTTTCACCCGTGCGTGGCAATTCCATGATTTCGCACAAATCTTCGCTCGGCGTGCGGGCCGAGACGATCAGGCCAGCCGCTTCGACACGGGCCAGGTAGTGATTATTGGCTTCGTAGCGATGACGGTGACGCTCGGTCACCACGCTGCCGTAGATCTCGGCGGCGAGGGTGCCCGGATTGACGGCGCAGGTCTGCGCGCCCAGGCGCATGGTACCGCCCAGGTCCGAGTTTTCATCGCGCAACTCGACTTTACCATCGTGGTTTTGCCACTCATTGATAAGTGCAACGACAGGTTGATCCGTATCAAGGTCGAACTCGGTCGAATTCGCGTTCGGCATGCCTGCCTTGTTGCGCGCGTATTCGATCAGGGCCACTTGCATGCCCAGGCAGATGCCCAGGTAAGGGATCTTGTTTTCACGGGCGAACTGGGCCGCCTTGATCTTGCCTTCCACGCCGCGCTTGCCGAAGCCGCCCGGCACCAGGATGGCGTCGTACTTGGCCAGGTTGTCGCAACCGGTCGTTTCGATTTCTTCCGAATCGATGTACTCGATGTTGACGCGGCTTTCCGTGTGGATGCCGGCGTGGCGCAGCGCTTCGATCAGCGACTTGTACGACTCGGTCAGCTCGACATACTTGCCGACCATGCCGACGGTGACTTCCGCCTTCGGATGCTCCATCGTGTAGATCAGCTTGCTCCAGATCGACAGGTCGGCCGGCGCAGGATCGAGGTCCAGCGCGTCGCAGATGATCTTGTCGAGGCCCTGGTCGTGCAGCATTTGCGGCACTTTGTAGATGGTGTCGACGTCCCACACGGAAATGACGGCGTCTTCCTCGATGTTCGAGAACAGCGAGATTTTCGCGCGCTCGTCTTCCGGGATGGCGCGGTCGGCGCGGCACAGCAGCGCGTTTGGCAAGATGCCGATTTCGCGCAGCTTTTGCACCGAGTGCTGGGTCGGCTTGGTCTTCAGCTCACCGGCCGAGGCGATGTAAGGCACCAGGGTCAGGTGGACGAAGGCCGTGTTCTTGCGGCCGGCGCGCAGGCTCAGCTGACGCGCCGCTTCCAGGAAGGGCAAGGATTCGATATCGCCGACGGTGCCGCCGATTTCGCACAGGGCCACGTCGTAGCCTTCGGCACCACGGCGGATGTAATCCTGGATTTCATTGGTGATATGCGGAATCACCTGCACGGTCTTGCCCAGATATTCGCCCCGGCGTTCCTTGCGGATCACCGATTCATAGATCTGGCCGGTGGTGAAGTTATTCACCTTTTTCATGCGGGTGGAGATGAAGCGCTCGTAGTGACCGAGGTCGAGGTCGGTTTCGGCCCCGTCGTCGGTGACGAATACTTCACCGTGTTGCATAGGGCTCATCGTGCCAGGATCGACGTTGATATACGGGTCGAGCTTGAGCATGGTGACTTTAAGGCCGCGCGATTCGAGGATCGCGGCGAGGGAGGCGGCGGCAATCCCTTTTCCAAGGGAAGACACAACGCCACCAGTGACGAAGACAAATTTGGTCATTGCAGATGGTGCCGAACGGCACGTGCGGGAAATTGAAATTATACACTAAAGCCCGCCTGCGGCGCTCCCCGAGCACGGAAATTTGCGCCAAATACCGACTATCCCTCCCCCTCCTGCTGTCTACGCGCAACAAAATTACCCAATAACAATAATTGAAATATTTCCAATTCCATATGTTGTGTGGGTGAGCGAACAGACCCTGCCGCGCCCCGGCGGGAGACTGGGATTTTTCAACAGGAGGTCCATCATGAGCTACGAAGAACGCGACGCCTACGGCATGTATGTCAACCGCGGCCATAAAGGCCCCGGCCCTGAACTGATGGGTGCCGACACCCTGATCGGCGACCATGTGCACAACGCCAGGGATGAACATCTGGGCGAAATCAAGGAAATCATGATCGACATGCGCAGCGGCAAGATCGCCTACGCCGTCATGTCGCACGGCGGTGTCTTCAGCATCGGCGAAAAGCTGTTCGCCGTGCCTTGGGAAGCGCTGCTGCTCGACACCGTCAACAAGCGCTTCACCCTCAACGTCGACAAGGAACGCATCGAAAACGCACCCGGCTTCGACACGGATAACTGGCCGAACATGGCCGATACCACGTGGGCCCAGTCCATCCACAGCTATTATGGAACGACACCGCGCGAGTATTAATTAACCCCTAAGCGGAATGCTGGGGTCGTACCCTGCGGGGTACGACCCCATTATTTGCACTGGGGTTTAACTAGAACCGGTACTCCAGCCCCGCCACATACGTCCTGCCCCTCGCCGTACTCATCGGCGCATTGTCGTTCGACTGCGACGGCATCGAGTTCAGGCGGTTCAGCGCTTCCGAATAATTCTTGTCCATGGCGTTTTGCACCGACAGGCGCAGGAACAGGTTTTTTGACACCTGGTAACTGGCGTACAGGTCAATCACGGCCGGGATCTTCGGATTGTCCACCTTCGTCACTTCCCCCGTGACCGCATCGGCTTCGTTGTCCGGCGACAGGCGCCGGTTCGATCCCGTGTGCTTGACGATGGCGCCGATCTCCATTTTGTTGTCCAGCAGGCGCGTGCCCACGTCGAGGTTGTAGTAAGTGCTCGGCAATTCGCTGATGTCGGCCGCGCCAAACCACGCGCTGGCGATCGAGGTGGGCTGGCTGGTCTTTTCACGCGTGTACGACAGGCGCGCATACGCCGGCCCCTGCTGGTACTGCGCCTCCAGTTCCCAGCCGCGCGTGTGCACGGGCGTGGCCGAGTTAATGTAGATATACATGTTCGTCACGTACTCATCGACCGTTTCCCAGTCCGTGGCGATCACTTCCGCGATATTGCACTTGCGCCCGTTGTCGCACACGAGGAAGGACTGGCTGGTGATGTAGCCGTCGATCTTGCTCTTGAAATACAGCGCCTTGAAATGGAGCGCGTCGTTGGCGCTCAGCAGACCGTGCAGGCTGCCATTGAAACCCAGCTGATAGGTCGTCGCCTTTTCGCCCTTCAGGAATGGGTTCATCGACGCCCCGCCATCGTTCGAGAAAAACACTTCCTGCGGATTCGGCCCGCGCATGGTGCGCTCGGCGCTGGCAAACGGCTGGAACCACGGCGTCACTTGGGCGGAAACGAGCAGCGATGGATTCATGCCGTGCTCCTTCAGCGCGATATGCGCCTCCCCTTGCGGGAAACATTTCACGCGCTCGTCGCAGGCTGGCTTGTAGCCCGTCAATTCAAAACGCGTGTAATTCAGGCCCGCGTTGACCTGGTAGACGCCACGGTTGTACTGCAGGCCCGCGTACAGGCTGTCGACCTTTTGCTTGCCGGCGGGGCCAAAGCTATTGTTTTCGATCGATTGCTGGTTCGCGTCCGGATTGTCCGGATCATCGACGAGGCTTTCCACGTGCTTGCTGTATGCATTGCGCATGCGCTTGCCGCCCACGGTCACCACGGCGTCGCCGCCGGCCAGCCTGAAGCTGCTGGTGTTGTTGACGTCAAAGGCGTCGGCGCGGTTGGCCGTACTGGTGTTGACGAAATTGAGCAAGGCTTCCGGCATGTATTTCTGCCTGCCACGGCTGCTGCTGGCAACCACCTTGAGGTCGATCAATTCCGAAAACGGCGTGTAGTGATATTTCACATAGTAATCGTCGCTCTGGATATCGCGGCGCGTGAACGTATTGCGGTAATCGCGCGCCGACAGTTCCAGCGCATGGAAGTCGCTCAATGCGAGGTCCAGCTTGAGCAATTGCGATTTCGGTTTCTGCTTGTAGAAACGGTTGTAGCCGAAGCCGAATTGTTCGCTGTCCGTGCCGCTGCCATTCTTGTAGTTGTTGCCGATCACGCTCGCGCTGGTGGCGGCCATGAAGCCCACGCTGCCGCCATCGAAGGCGGGTTGTTTCATGGCCACGGCCAGCATGGCGCTGCGTCCCACGCCGTTATTGCCGGCGGACATCTTCGTGCGCGCGCCCACCTTGTCGCCCGCAAACACCACGTCATCGACGCCGAGGGTGCGGACATTGGCGCTGCCGGCCAGCGCATTGACGCCATCGCCCCCGATGGCATTGCCGCGCGACACGTCCACGCCGATGATGAAGTTCGGATCGATCAGGGCGCCGAACTGGCTGCTGGGCACGCTACCATGCGCCACTTCCGACGGCGCGCTGCCATAGTAATTTTGCGTCACGCCATCGATCATGGTGTTGACCCGGCCAAAGCCGGACAGGCCGCGTATATTCACGCTGACGGCCCCTTGCGCCGGATCGATCTGGGTAAACGTGCCCGGCATGCCGCGCAGGATCTGGTCGACGCTCTGCAAGCGCGTGTCCGCGCCGCGCGCGCTGACGGCGCCCGGTCTTTCCAGCGCCTGCTGTTCCACGGAAACCGTCTCACCCGAGACATTCAGCGGCGAGAATTCCACCTTGCCACTGTCTTGCGCCTGCTGCGCCCACGCCTGCTGCGCAAGCAAGGCCATGCAGACGCCCACGGCCCGCGTCATTGTCTTGATATGCATACACCCTCGATTTGTTATGTTATTGAAAAATATAAAATTCAGCTGGCGTCGAGCTTGAACGACACGGGCAAGGTCACCGTCACCGTGCCCTGCTGCAGGACGTTGGCGGGCGGCGCCGGCAGCGGCTGCGCGCGCTGCAGCACTTGCATGGCTTCGCGGTCGAGCAGCACCGTGCCCGACGAGGTGATCAACTCGCTGGCCAGCAGCTTGCCGTCGCGGTCCACCTGGAAGCGCACCCAGGCGGCGCCGGCCCGCTTGCGCTGGCGCGCGTCGCCCGGATAGCGCTTGAAGTGCGCCAGATGGCCGAGCACCCGGCTTTGCCAGCTGGCCGGCGCCGCGCTGTTTGACGCCGTGTCGCTGTCGAACGGCGCGGCCTGCGGACCGCGCACGGAACTTGGCGCCGGCGTGGCGCTGCTGCTGGCCTGCGCGGGCATCGATGCTTGCTTGACGGCATCCGTACCCGGCTCCGTAGACGGACTGGCCGCCACCCTTTCCTCCTTTTCCGCCGCGACGATCTGCGGCGTGGCGGCAGACGCCAGCACGGGCAGCGTCTCTTGCCGGACTGTGCTCTTCGGTGGGCGGGAATCGCTGGACGCGGCCGACTGGCGCGCGCCCACGGCATGCGCGACCTGCGTGGCCGGCGACATCGCCTGTGCCGCAAACACCAGCATCACACTGGCGGGCGGCTGTGCGGAGGCCGGCGTCGCGGGCCGCCAGGCCGCCCACAGCAGCAGCGCCAGCATGCCCGCTACCACCAGCGCCGTGGCGATGCCCCAGCTGAACAGGGGGCGCGGGCTCACCCGCCCTCCCGGCCGACCAGGCCCACTTTCAGGTAGCCCGCCTGGCGCAGGGCATCCATGACGCCCAGCACGTCTTCATAGGCGGCCTGCTTGTCGGCCTGGAAAAACAGGGTGCGCTGGCGGTCGCCGCCCGTCTGCGCGTCGAGCAGGCGGCCCAGCTGCTCGCGCGCCACGGGAGCTACGCCCAGGTACAGGCTGCGGTCCGCCTTCAGGGAAACGAACAAGGGCTTGTCCGGACGCGGTTCCGGCTGGGCCGTGGCGGCCGGCAAGTCGATTTTCAGGTCGACGGTGGCCAGCGGCGAGACCACCATGAAGATGATCAACAGCACCAGCATCACGTCGATGAAGGGCGTGACATTGATCTCGCAAAGCTCCGGCATATCGGCCGTGTCGTCGTCCGGGGAGGGAAACAGGGAAGCCATGCTTCAGGCCTGCCGGCGCGTGTCGAGGTCGCGGCTCAGCATCAACAATACTTGCGCCGATGCGGCGCGCAGCTGCGCCTTGTACTGGTTGATGCCACGGCTCAAGACGTTATAGATGACGACGGCCGGAATCGCCGCCACCAGGCCCAGGGCTGTGGCCAGCAGGGCTTCCGCGATGCCCGGTGCCACGGTCGCCAGGTTCGTGCTCTGGCTGGCGGCGATGCCGATGAAGCTGTTCATGATGCCCCATACGGTACCGAACAGGCCGACGAAGGGCGCCACGGCGCCGATGCTGGCGAGCAGGCCGATGCCTTGCGTCATGGCGCGCACCTGCTGCGCAATCCACTGTTCCTGGCGAAAGCCGGCCCGCTCCTTCAAGGCCGCCGCCGGCGCATGCGCGTGCGACAGGCTCAGCTCCTGCTGCACCTCGGCCAACAACTGTTGCGCCAGCGAAGTGCTGCCGGCACCCTCCACTTTGACGGCCGCGTCCGGCAAGGAGGTCGCCGTCTTCAGCACGGCGACGGCTTGCGCCGCCGCGCGCCGCGCCTGCAGCAAGCTGGCGCCCTTCACCAGCAAGACCACCCAAGTGGCCAGCGCGGCGATCAACAATCCGATCAGCACGCTTTTGACCACCTGGTCGGCGGCGAAAAACATGCCCAGCAGCGACATGTCATGGGGCAAGGCGGACGCTTGCGCGGTGACATGCAACAGGGAAAGAAACACGCCGCAGGCGGCGGCTTTGATACGGAACAAGGGGATACGCATGAGAACTTTGACAGGTAACAAGCATGGCTGCGCCAACGGCGCGCACGCGCATGCAAAAAAAATCGGACGGACTACCTGGCTGCCATGGGGGAGCTTGCTGGGGGAGAGTGCCGGGCAGAACGCCCGGCGGACATGCGAGGATTTACTTGGCGCTGGCGACGGCGGGCAATGCCGGTGTGAACCAGACGAAATCCGCCTGCCGCGCCAGCACCGTGGCGCCCTGCTGTGCCAGCACCAGCACCAGCGGCGCCGGGCCGCCCGTCAAGTCCTGCACGTGCAGCGGCACGCCCAGGTCCTTGTGCGCATGGTAGGCGCCGGCGATCAACACGGCCGGCGCGGGTGCGGCCAGCAGGCGCTCGGCCATGCGGCGGTCGCGCTGCTGCTGCACCGACAGCATGGCGGCCAGGCGCGGCGCGTCGATCTGGTTGTCGTGCATGACGCGGATGATGTCCTTCAATTTGTCATGCACCTTGCCATCGTTGGCCAGGTTGCTGTGCTTGCCCTGCACGGCCGGCTGGTCGATGAACAGTTGCTTGATTTCGCCGCGGTCCAGGTTGGCCGACCAGACGGGATATGGCGCGCGCATCACGGTCATGACCAGGTCGCCATATTGCGCCCACTTCCAGCTCGGTTGCCACGCCAGCAGCTCGGCCACGTGTTCGGGGCGCACGACGGGGTCCGTCCGCAGCCACGGCTTGACCTTGTCCACCTTGGCTTGCTGGTCCGGGTTCAGCATTTCCAGCAGCACGCTGCCTTGCGGGCGCTGGTCCTGCAACTGCAGCAGCAGCCATCGCTCGATCTGGTGGTGGCTGAGCTGGTCATGCTGCTCGCCGATGATCACGCGCGGCGCGGCGGCCAGCTGGGCCAGCAATTGCTCGGCAGTCACGCGCTGGCCGCTGCGCAGGTCGACGATCTCGCCCAGCTGGCGCACATCTTGCGCAGAAGCGGACGCGGCCATCGTGGCGGCAGCCGTGCCGGTGGCGGGTGCGATGCTGCCGCAGGCGCTCAGCGCCAGCACGCAGGCGGGCAGGACGGCGGCGAGGGACAGGGGGAAGTTCATGGCATGGCCTTTCGGGTGGAAGCACGCATTGCAAAATCACTACTGGCGGGCATTTTAATAGAAATGATTCTCATTTACAACCAATGCACGGCACACCATGCGAATTCTTTTACAACTGGCAAAAAATCGATATGCCGCTTCGGTGAAATCCCCGGGCGCGGAGTAGAATAAAAAAAACGGAGGACTCGCGTGAATCAAACTGACCAGTTGGCGGTACTGAACAAACCGCTGCCCGCATCCCTTGCTGCCGTACTTTCCCTGATCTTTGCCGACCGCTTTTCCATGACGCAAGCCATGCGCGACCACCATGGCCGCGACGAGTCCAGCTATCCCCCCATGCTGCCGGACGCCGTCATTTTCGCCCATTCCACCGAGGAAGTGGCGGCTGCCGTCAAACTGTGCAGCGCGCACGACGTGCCCGTCATCGCCTACGGCAGCGGTACTTCGCTCGAAGGCCACGTGCTGGCCCTGCACGGCGGCGTGACGATTGACCTGTCGCAAATGAAGCAGATGGTCGCCGTGCATGCTGAAGACTTGACGGCCACCGTGCAGGCAGGCGTGACGCGCAAGCAACTGAATGAGGAACTCCGCGACACGGGCCTGTTCTTCCCCATCGACCCGGGCGCGAATGCGTCGCTGGGCGGCATGGCGGCCACGCGCGCCTCGGGCACGAATGCCGTGCGCTACGGCACCATGCGCGAAAACGTGCTGGCCCTGACGGTGGTGACGGCCGATGGCCGCATCATCAAGACGGGGACCAGGGCGAAAAAATCGTCGGCCGGCTACGACCTGACGCGTTTATTTGTCGGCAGCGAGGGAACGCTGGGCATCATCACGGAAGTGACGGTGAAACTGTACCCGCTGCCTGAAGCGATCTCGGCTGCCGTGTGCTCGTTCCCCGGCACGGGCGAAGCCGTCAGCGCCGTGATCCAGACCATCCAGATGGGTATTCCCGTGGCCAGAGTCGAGTTTCTCGATGAAAATGGCGTCACAGCCATCAACGCCTACGACAAGATGGCGCTGCCGGAGAAACCGCTGCTGCTGTTTGAATTCCACGGCACGCCGGCCAACGTGGCTGAGCAGGCGCAGCTGGTGCAAGCCATCACGGCGGAGCACGGCGCCAGCGATTTCGAATGGGCCAGCCGCCCCGAAGACCGCTCGCGCCTGTGGGCCGCGCGACATAACGCGTATTTCGCCCTGCTGCAGATGCGTCCCGGCAGCCGCGCCATTTCCACCGATTGCTGCGTGCCCATTTCGCGCCTGGCCGAATGCATCCTCGCCACCAAGGCCGATTGCGAAGCGCAGGGTCTCGTCTACGCCATCATCGGCCACGTCGGCGACGGCAATTTCCACGTGCAGATGCTGGTCGACCCCGATGACCCGGCCGACGTCGCGCGCGCGGAAAAGGTCAACAGCGACATGGTCACGCGCGCCATCGGCATGGACGGCACCTGCACG
Organism: Janthinobacterium sp. JC611; assembly: GCF_018682595.1. Taxonomy (NCBI): domain Bacteria; kingdom Pseudomonadati; phylum Pseudomonadota; class Betaproteobacteria; order Burkholderiales; family Oxalobacteraceae; genus Janthinobacterium; species Janthinobacterium sp. JC611. The sequence continues at coordinate 149,454 of NZ_JAFLJN010000081.1, read as the reverse complement.
GGCGAGCACGGCGTGGGCATGCACAAGATGGCCTTCCTCGTGGAAGAGCATGGTGTAGGCGCCATCGACACCATGCGCGCCCTGAAACACGCGCTGGACCCGAAGAACATCATGAATCCGGGCAAGATCGTGCGCTGGTAATCAGGCCGTCCATTCCATGCGCATCGGCACAAACGCGATGCCGCCCGTCTCCACCTTCGGCCCCGTGGCGACAAAGCCCAGGCTTTCATACAGGGGCAAGGCGTAGGCCGAGGAATTGACGGTAAACGCCGTCACGCCGCCTTTTGCCAGCGACGCATCGCGGGCGGCCTGCCACAGGCGGCGCGCCATGCCGCGTCGGTGCAGGGCGCGCGGCACGAACATGTGGAACAGATGCGTGTTATCGCGCATGGCCACCACGCCGGCCAGTGCGCCATCGATATGCGCCAGCTGGTAAGCGTAATTGGGTAGCGACAGATAAGCTTCGATGGCGGGCTGGCGGCAGTGTTCGATGAACTTTTCCGCGCCCGCGCCGTCCGGGTGCAGGGTCAGAAAGGGCATCAGGTCGTCGATCAGGGCGACGATGGCGGGCGCGTCGGCGACCAGCGCTGGACGCAGTGTCGGTTCGGGTAAAGTCGTCATATGACAATCATGCCACCGCCTGGCCGACATAGCCAACCCTCAACAGAAATCGCGGCTGCTGGTGCGCAAGCGTCCCAGCAGATGCGACATGTCGACCAGGCGCTTGGCCACCAGGTTGCGCACCTGCCCTTCCCTTTGCCATACGCCATACACGCCCAGCAGCGGCGCGCTCAGCACTTCGCGCCGCTGGCTTTCCACCAGGTCGGGCCAGACGATGACATTCACCGTGCCCGTCTCGTCTTCCAGCGTCATGAAGATCACGCCCTTGGCCGTGCCCGGACGCTGGCGCACGGTGACGATGCCGCAGGCGCGCGCCAGCTGGCCATCCGTGTAGCTGGCCAGGCTGGCGGCGGGCAGGAAACGCTGTTCCAGCAATTGCCTGCGCAGCAGCGCCAGCGGGTGGCGGCCCAGGGTCAGGCCTTGCGCGCGGTAATCGCTGACGATGCTCTCGCCTTCCGTCGGCGCGGCCAGCACGGGCAAGTCCTCCTCATGCGTGATGGCGCGCAGCAAGTCCCGGTCCGGCACGGCACCGGCCGCCTGCCACAGCGCCTGGCGCCGGTGCCCGGCCAGCGCGTGCAGCGCGTTGCCGGCGGCCAGCACCTGCACGTCATGACGGTCCAGGCCGCCACGCCGCGCCAGGTCGGCCACGTCGGCGAAGGCGGCGATGGCGCGCGCATCCTCGATGCGCCAGGCCGCCTCGGCGCGCATGCCGAACAGGCTGTTCAAGCCCAGGCGCACGGCGGGCGCGGCCCCTTCCGCAGTCTCTTCCAACGCCGCTTCCCAGCCGCTGACGGCAACGTCGACGGGCAGCACTTGCACGCCATGGCGGCGTCCATCCTGCACCAGTTGCGAGGGACTATAAAAACCCATGGGCTGGCTGTTGAGCAAGGCGCACAGGAAGGCGGCCGGTTCGTGGCATTTCAGCCAGGAACTGGCGTACGTCAGCAAGGCGAAACTGGCCGCGTGCGACTCGGGAAAACCATATTCGCCAAAGCCCTCGATCTGGCTGAAGATGGCCTCGGCAAACTCCTTGTCGTAGCCATTCCCCACCATCGCATCGACGATGCGGTCATGGTAATTGTTCATGCCGCCCTTGCGTTTCCAGGCCGCCATGGCGCGCCGCAACTGGTCCGCTTCGCCGGGCGTGAAATCGGCCGCGATGATGGCCACCTGCATCACCTGCTCCTGGAAAATCGGGATGCCCAGGGTGCGTCCCAGCGCCTTGTCCAGGCCCTTCGGATACGCGACCGGTTCTTTCTGCTGGCGCCGCTGCAGATACGGATGCACCATGCCGCCCTGGATGGGGCCGGGGCGCACCAGCGCCACCTCGATGACGAGGTCGTAGAATTCACGGGGACGCAGGCGGGGCAGCATGCTCATCTGCGCGCGCGACTCGATCTGGAACACGCCGATGGTGTCGGCCTGGCACATCATGTCGTAGGTGGCCGGGTCTTCGGCGGGAATATCCTGCAAGCGGAATTGCTCGCCGCGCCGCGCACTCACCAGCTCCAGGGCGCGGCGCAGGGCCGACAGCATGCCCAGCGCCAGCACGTCGACCTTCATCAAACCCAGTTCTTCCAGGTCGTTCTTGTCCCACTCGATGACGCTGCGCTCGGCCATGGTGGCGTTTTCGATCGGCACCAGGCGCGACAATTTTCCTTGCGCGATGACGAAGCCGCCCGGATGCTGCGACAAATGGCGGGGAAAGCCCAGCAGCTGCTGCGCCAGGCCGGCCCACTGCTGCGACAATGCCGCCTCCGGGTCGAGCCCGCATTCGGCCAGGCGCTCCAGCAGGTCGCGCTTGCCATCGAACCAGCGATGCGCCTTGGCCACTTTTTCCACGATGGCCAGGTCGACCCCCAGCGCCCTGCCGCTGTCGCGCAGGGCGCTCTTCGGCCGGTAGCTGATCACCACGGCGGCCAGCGCGGCCCGCTCGCGCCCATATTTGCCATAGATATATTGAATCACCTCTTCGCGCCGCTGGTGCTCGAAGTCGACGTCGATGTCGGGCGGCTCGTTGCGCTCGCGCGACATGAAGCGCTCGACCAGCGAATTGCCGCGCGCCGGGTCCACTTCCGTGATGTGCAGGCAATAGCAGACGGCCGAATTGGCGGCCGAGCCCCGCCCCTGGCACAGGATGTTTTGTGAACGGGCAAAGCGCACGATGTCGTAGACGGTCAAAAAATACGGCTCGTAGGAAAGGTCGGCGATCAGTTCCAGTTCATGCTCGATCTGCTGCTGCACGTTGGCCGGAATACCCAGCGGAAAGCGGATGCGCGCGCCCGCATACGTTTCCTCGCGCAGATAGGTGGCCGGCGTGTAGCCGTGCGGCACCAGTTCCTCGGGGTAGTCATAGCGCAGGCTGTCGAGCGAAAACGTGCACATCCCCGCGATGCGCAGGGTTTCCGCCAGCGCCTGCGACGGATACACATTGGCCAGGCGCAAGCGCGCGCGCAGATGCTGTTCCGCGTTCTGCGCCAGCGCATAGCCGCACTCCCCCACGGGCTTGCCCACGCGGATCGCGCACAGGGTGTCGAGCAGGGGCTTGCGCGAACGCACGTGCATGCACACGTGGCCGACGGCCACCACGGGCAAGCCCAGCGCCTGCGCCGCCTCTTGCACGGCGCCGCGGTGCGCGTCATCCTGCGCCCGCTGCAGCAGGTTCAGGCCGATCCAGCTGCGCCCGCCGCCAAAGGTGGACGCCATCCACGCGCCCTGCGCGCGCACGTCTTCCGGCCGGGCCGGATAGCCGGGCAGCAAGATCATCAGGCAGCCGGGCAAGCCCTGCAAATGGGAAAATTCCGCCGATGGCGCGGCGAAATCGTCCGGCGTCAGCAGGTAGCGGCCCTTGGCCGCCCGCGTGCGCGCCATGGTAATCAGTTCCGACAAGTTGCCGTAACCGTCGCGGTCCTGCACCAGCGCCAGCAGGGACGGCCCCGCGCTGCCGTCGGTCTGCGTCAAATGAAAATGCGCGCCGATGATCAGCGGAAAACCGGCCCGCTTGGCCGTCGCATGGGCGCGCACGACGCCCGCGAGCGAACACTCGTCCGTGATGGCCAGCGCCTTGTAACCGAGCTGGACAGAGCGCGCCACCAGCTCTTCCGCATGCGAGGCGCCATGCAGGAAGCTGAAATTGCTCAGGCAGTACAACTCAGCATACTCGGGTAAGACTGCGCCCCACATGATCCACCTCAATACTGTACATAAACACAGTATATTATACTCATCTGAAAACGGCCATCTCAGTTATGCTGGGGTTTTACCTTTTGTCTCGACCGCCATGATCGTCCACTTATTAAAATGTTTCGGCGCCGCCCCCGGTGGCGGCAATGCGGCGCTGGTCGTGGAGCACGACCACGGCAGCGAAACGGCGCGTCAGTCCTTCGCCCGCGAACGCCAGGTCAGTGCCTGCGTCTTCCTCGACCGGCAAGCGGACGGCGCGGAGGGATGCCTCGTGCTCGACTATTTTTATCCGCACACGCGCAGCCCCCTGTGCCTGCACGCCACCCTGGCGGCCGCGCATGTGCTGCTGACGGCGCCCGGCGCTCCGGCGGCGCTGACGGTGACGACCGCCATGCATGGGCAAGCCCTGCAGCTGGTGCGCCGCGCGGAGGGATTGTTCATCGGCCTGGCGCCGCAGCCGGCGCCGGCCGTCACGGTGGAAAAATATATTCCGTCGGAACTGATGGGCCAACACATGCACTTGCTGTCGCCTCCCGTGATCGCCTCCGTCGGCAGCCCGAAGCTGCTGCTGGAAGTGGCCGACCGCACCACCCTGCGCGCGCTGCGGCCGAACCTGGAACTGATCGCCGACTGGAGCGCCTTGCACCAGGTCAGCGGCTGCTATGCGTATTGCCGCACGGGCGAGAACGCCTACGAAGGGCGCAACTTCAACCACCTCGACCCGGCGCTGGAAGACAGCGCCACGGGCGTGGCGGCGGGCGCGCTGGCGGCGCACTTGCAGCACTCGCTGAGCCTGTCGCAGGGCCACGTGACGCGGCAGCCCTGTCTGATCGAGGTGCAATACAGCGCGCAGGCAATCTGGGTGGGCGGCATGGTGCAACGCAGCACCTGAACGGGGCATGTTGCACCAGGACGAGGCAAGCGAGGCGGCGGCCAAAAGATAATCAACCAGGAAACAACAGTTACAGCGAATTTGTAATAACAAAACAAAGTATCGCTGGTGAATGCTGAAATGATGGCACTAGAATCAAGTCACGAATTTTGCTCATCAGCCACTTGGAGATACTGCGTGCCGACCCTCACCACCTTGCGTAAAGCAGTCCTCATCAGCCTGTACGGCAGCGCCGCCCTGGCCGCCTTCAGTCCCGCCGCCATGGCCCAGTCCACGGAAGCGGCCGCCACGGATGGCTCCGTGCAAACGGTCAGCGTGGTCGGTTCGCGCCGGGTCGCCAGTTCCGCCACCGACACCATGGTGCCGGTCGATATCATTCCGATTTCCAAGGTGGCCGAGCAAGGCGGCCAGTTTGACCTGGCGCAATCGCTGCAATACATCTCGCCCTCGTTCAACTCCACGCGCCAGACGGGCGCCGACGGGGCCGATCTGATCGATTCAGCCGCCCTGCGCGGCCTCGGCTCCGACCAGACCCTCGTGCTGGTGAATGGCAAGCGACGCCACACGACGGCCCTCGTCAACCTGTTCGGCGCGCGCAACCGCGGCAACACGGGCACGGACATGAATGCGATTCCCTTGCTGGCGATCAAGAACGTGCAAGTGCTGCGCGACGGCGCCGCCGCCCAGTACGGCTCGGACGCCATTGCCGGCGTAATCGATATCGAACTGAAGAAAAGCCTGGGCTGCGAAGCGGTGGCCGGCTACAGCCAGTACTCGGCAGGCGATGGCAAGAATTACATGACTTCCGCCTATTGCGGCATCGCGCTGGGCGACAAAGGCACCCTGGCCATCACGGGCGAATACCTGGACCGGGGCCGCTCGAACCGCGCCGACGCGGACAGCATGCGCATCATCGGCGACACCAAGTCCAGGAACAAGACCCTGTACATCAATGGCGACTACGCCACCAGCGGCACGGGCAAGCTGTACTTCACGGCCGGCGCGCAGACGCGCGACGCCTCGAGCGCCGCGTTCGGCCGCGGCGGCATCGGCAGCGACGACATCCCGTCGCGCAATTCGGCCGCCATGTACCCGGACGGTTTCGTGCCTTTCATTAACGGCAAGATCGACGACCAGTACGCCACCATCGGCCACCGCAGCCAGATCGGCGAATGGCATGCGGACTTTTCGCAAACCTATGGCTACAACAAGATGCGCTACGACATCAGCCATACCTTGAACGCCTCGATCGCCAATCTCGACCTGATGAACGGCGGCAAAGGCGTCAGCGCCAGCAACTATGACGCGGGCGGCTTTTCGTTCCAGCAACTGACCAGCAATGCCGATTTCAGCCGCTACTACGACACGGTGATGCGCGGCATGAACGTGGCCTTCGGCGCCGAGTACCGCAGCGAGCAATACAAGATCATGGCCGGCGAACCGGGCTCCTACAGCGACGCCGACGGCGTGGGCGTGGGCGGCAATGCAGGCAGCCAGGGCTTTCCCGGCTTCCAGCCCGGCGACGCCACCAAGGCCAAGCGCCACAGCATCGCCGCGTATGGCGACGTGGAGCTGGACTGGACGGAGCGCCTGAAAACCCAGGCGGCCCTGCGCTATGAAAAATTCAGCGACTTCGGCTCCACCGTGACGGGCAAATTGGCCGCCAGCTATAAAGTGGCGCCCAACGTGCTGCTGCGCGGCTCGGCCAGCACGGGCTTTCGCGCGCCATCGCTGCAGCAAGTGTATTTCTCGTCCACCTTCACCGACTTCATCGGCGGCGTCCCCACCGACGTGGTGCTGGCGCCGAACGGCGGCGCCGTCGCCAACGCGGCCGGCATCCCCAAGCTGAAAGAGGAAAAATCCACCAGCTTTACCTTGGGCGCCACCTGGACGCCGACGCAAGCCATTTCCGTGACGGCCGACTTGTACAACATCAAGATCAAGGACCGCATCGTGCTGTCGGGCCGCTTCAATGCCGACAACTACCCCGACCTGGCGGCGCGCCTGGCCCTGCTGGGCGTGGGCGAGGCGCAATTTTTCGTCAATTCCATCGACACGCGCACGCGCGGCCTGGACCTGACGGCCTCGCACAAGGGAGAGCTGGCCGGCAACCGCCTGAATACCTTCCTGGCCTTGAATTTGAGCAAAACGGAAGTGACGAAGGTCAAGACCCCGGATTCACTCAAAGGCTATGAAGACGTGCTGCTGTCCGAGCGCGAACGCCTGTTCATCGAACAGGGCGGCCCGCGCGCGAAAGCCACGCTGGGCTTCGACTACATCACGGGCAAGCTGGAGTCCGACCTGCGCATCATCTATTTTGGTCCGCAAACCCTGGGCACCTTCAGCGGCACGGCTGCCGGCGTGCCGAACGCCCATTACGCGGCCAAGACTTCGGCCGACCTGAGCTTCACCTACAGCATCAACAAGAACACCAAGCTGACCTTTGGCGGCAACAACATCTTCAACGTCAAGCCCACCACGCAAAACGCGGACGAGACGGACAACGGCTTCAAGTACGACAGCGTGCAGTTCGGCCTGAACGGCGCTTCGTATTTCGGGCGGCTGTGGGTGAAGTTCTGATCACTCTGCCCGCCTGAAAAAACAGCGGCTGCGCCAGCATGGGCAGCCGCTGTTTTTTATGCTGGCATCCACGTCTTCACGTCCAACCCGGATTGTCGCTTGACTTGAAATGACGAAACAGCGAATCGTAAGGCCAGCCGTCCTCGGCCACGACACTGCAATCGGTGGCGCGTACGCGGTCATGCAGCAATTTGACTGGATCAGCAATAACTGGAACAGGTAATGTATCCAATATCCGTTTCCTGGCAGCAGGAAATTCGGCATATTCATCTACGTAGTCCTGCTCGCTGAACCGAGCGGCCTGTCGCATCTCTTGCAAATTGCCACCATCTGAAAATTTGAGCAGGTCACGCCAGTAAGGCAACGCCAGCATCATGGCAATCAGCGCTGTGAGATTGGAAGCGATACAGCCCGCCTGCCCCTCGGATGTAACATACAGGACAGGGCGTCGTTCGACCTCGCCATCGCCGTACGCCAGAAAAACGCCACCGCTGCTTTCACCGGCCAGTACCATGAAAGGATTTTCTGGCTGCAGCGTGATCCAGGAGCTGTCCCGAGTGGCGCGACCAAGGTCAAAATCGCAATGCGATGCGAGCTCGTCCATCACAGTTTGCGATTTTTGTATATCAGCAAGAATAATCATAATAGAGAAACAACCTTCAGTGCGATAGGTGAAAAGCCATGGACTATCCGCTTGCTTCATAGCGGAACGTGCCTCCTTGGCCCGCTCCGGCGGCTTCCCGCCAGCACGGCCGCGGTGAACAATCTTTGCCCTGCGGCGGAAAGCACGGATAATAGCGCCTAACTCACTCAAGCACAGTATTGGATTACCTCATGGAAATTAAAGTCAACTTTCTCGACAAGCTGCGTCTCGAAGCCAAGTTCGACGATTTTACGGTCATCGCCGACCAGCCCATCCGCTATAAAGGCGATGGTTCGGCGCCTGGCCCGTTCGATTACTTTTTGGCATCATCGGCACTGTGCGCCGCCTACTTCGTGAAGTTGTATTGCGACACGCGCAATATTTCCACCGAGAATATCCGCCTGTCGCAAAACAATATTGTCGATCCCGAAAACCGTTACCAGCAGATTTTCAAGATCCAGGTCGAGTTGCCGGCCGATATCTCGGCCAAGGACCGCCAGGGCATCCTGCGCTCGATCGACCGTTGCACGGTAAAAAAAGTGGTGCAAACGGGCCCCGAGTTCGTCATTGAAGAGGTGGAAAACCTGGACGCCGATGCCCAGGCCTTGCTGGCCTTGAACCCGGCCCCTGGCGCGAGCACCTATATCGTGGGCAAGGATTTGCCGCTGGAACAGACCATCGCCAATATGTCGGGCCTGCTGGCGGGCCTGGGCATCAAGATTGAAATCGCCTCGTGGCGCAACATCATTCCGAATGTGTGGTCGCTGCATATCCGCGATGCGCATTCGCCCATGTGCTTTACCAACGGCAAGGGCGCGACCAAGGAAAGCGCGCTGGCGTCGGCCCTGGGCGAATATATCGAGCGCCTCAGCAACAACCATTTCTACGCCGGTTCGTTCTGGGGCAACGACATCGCCAACGCGGATTTTGTCCATTACCCGAACGAGCGCTGGTTCCAGCCGGGCCGCAAGGATGCGCTGCCGAAGGAGATTCTCGATGAATATTGCCTCGATATCTACAACCCCGATGGCGAGCTGCGCGGCTCCCACCTGATCGACACCAACTCCGGCAACGCCGAGCGCGGTATCTGCTCGCTGCCGTACGTGCGCCATTCCGATGGCGAGACCGTGTATTTCCCGTCCAACCTGATCGAAAACCTGTACGTCAGCAATGGCATGAGCGCCGGCAATACCCTCGTCGAAGCGCAGGTGCAATGTCTGTCGGAAATTTTTGAACGGGCCGTCAAGCGCGAGATCCTCGAAGGCGAAATCGCCCTGCCCGACGTGCCGCAGGACGTGCTGGCGAAATACCCGGGCATCCTGGCCGGCATCGCCGGATTGGAAGAGCAAGGTTTCCCCGTGCTGGTGAAAGATGCGTCGCTGGGCGGCGTGTATCCGGTGATGTGCGTCACCCTGATGAACCCGCGCACGGGCGGCGTGTTTGCCTCGTTCGGCGCGCACCCGAGCCTGGAAGTGGCGCTCGAGCGCAGCCTGACGGAATTGCTGCAGGGCCGCAGCTTCGAAGGCTTGAACGACTTGCCGCAGCCGACGTTTGCCAGCGAAGCCGTCACCGAGCCGAACAACTTCGTCGAACACTTCATCGATTCGAGCGGCATCGTCTCGTGGCGCTTCTTCAGCGCCAAGGCCGATTACGATTTTGTCGAGTGGGATTTTTCCGGCCACGGCGAGAACTCGAATGCCGAGGAAGCGGCGACCCTGTTCGGCATCCTCGCCGGCATGGGCAAGGAAGTCTACACGGCCGAGTACGACCAGCTGGGCGCCACCGCCTGCCGCATCCTCGTGCCCGGTTATTCGGAGGTGTATCCGGTCGAGGATTTGATCTGGGACAACACCAACAAGGCGCTGCTGTTCCGCGCCGACATCCTGAACCTGCATGGCCTGGATGATGCCAGCCTGGAAGACTTGCTCGACCGCCTGGAAAACAGCGAGCTCGACGAGTACGGCGACATCGCCACCCTGATCGGCATCGAGTTTGACGAAAACACGGTGTGGGGCCAGCTGACGACGCTGGAACTGAAGCTGCTGATTCATCTCGTCCTGCAGCAATTCGAGGAAGCGAAAGAGCTGGTGGAAACCTTCCTGCAGTACAACGACAACACGCTCGAACGCAAGCTGTTCTATCAAGCCTTGAACGTGGTGCTGGAAGTGGAACTCGATGACGAACTGGAGCTGGGCGACTACGTCGTCAATTTCCGCCGCATGTTTGGCGACGCCCGCATGGACGCGGTGCTGGGCTCGGTGGACGGCAGCGTGCGTTTCTTCGGCCTGACGCCGACCAGCATGCAACTGGAAGGCCTCGACCGGCACCAGCGCCTGATCGACAGCTTCAGGAAATTGCACGCGGCACGCGCCAGGGCGGCGGCCCGCTAGCACACCATCTGGTAGCAATGCCATGGCCACACTGGAATTCTGGTTCGATTTCGGCAGCAACTACAGCTACCTGAGCGCCATGCGCATCGACGCGCTGGCGCGTGAAAAGAAGGTGCAGCTCATCTGGAAACCCTTCCTGCTGGGCGTCGTCTTCAAGGCGCTGGGCTGGGAAACGTCGCCCTTCGTCTTGCAAAAAATCAAGGGCGACTACACGTGGCGCGACATGGCGCGCCAGTGCGACAAATACGGCTTGCCGTGGCGCCAGCCCGCCACCTTTCCCCGCACGGCCCTGCTGCCCATGCGCGTGGCCCTGGTCGGCGCGGACCAAGGCTGGATCGCGCCGTTTGCGCGCCGCATGATGACGATGAATTTTGCCGAAGACCGCGATATCGACAACATCGAGGCCGTCAGCGCGGTGTTGGCGGAACTGGGCCTGGACGCGCCCGCCATCGTCGCTCTGGCGTTGACACCGGACAACAAGCTGCGCCTGCGCCGCCAGACGCAGCAGGCGCAAGCGTTAAACCTGTTCGGCGCGCCCAGCTTCCTCAGCGACGGCGAACTGTTCTGGGGCAACGACCGGCTGGACGATGCGCTGGCGCACGCCGCCGCCCGCCCCTGACGGCCATCAACCGGCCAGCGCCGCGATCTCCTTCCGCATGTTTTCAATCGCCCGCTCGTTGTACTGGTCGGCAAAGTACGCATCGCCGAACAGCTGGCCCGCCTGCGCCTTGCCGCATAAATGCAGCAGGGCCAGTCCCCGCTGCTGCTTGAAGCGCACGGGGTCCACGTGCGCATATTCGCGGCCGATGGCTTGCGTGTAGGCGCGATACACCTCTTCATCCTGGCCGAGGATGGCCAGGTCGGCGCTGAGCATGGCGTCCTTCAGCGCGTGGCTGATGCCGGGCCCCTGGAAATGGTCGGTGGCGCGTATCAATTGCGCCACATCGAGGTTGTCACCCGCATCAAGGCCGCTAGCCAGCCACAGCTGGGCGCTCGCCTCTTCACTCGAATACAGGGCGTCGTCGTCGTGGCTGTAGACGGCGTCGTGGAACCAGAACGCCTTCTTCACCAGCGCGCTGTCGCGCTTGGAGGCATAGGTATTGTCGGCCCACACGCGGATCTCGGACAAGCCGTGCACGAGGTGGTCGAGGTTGTGATAGTGGCGCTCCGCGCCGCCATACGCTTGCGGCCCCGTCAGGTGGGCGAACCAGTGATCCGCCAGCGCGATGTCGGCCTCGGACGCGGTGGCGTAGTTCCACAGCGCTTGCCACTCCTTGCGCAGGCAGTCGAGTATCCACGCCTGGTAGGCCGGGCCGGGGACGAATTTCTTCATGGTCCAGTTCCAGCCCACGGGGCCTTCCAGCGCCTTGACGAAGCTGGAACTGACGGAGCCGAGGTCGCGCGGCGGCATGACGAAGATGGTCTTGGCGCCCGCAAGCACGTCCACATTCGTTTGCTGGATCAGGTTTTCATAGTCGAAATCGGCCGTCGTGCGGATGCCGCGGATCAGGTAGTCGCAGCCGTGCTTTTTCGCCGCGCGCGCCGTGTAGTCGCCCTTGACGATGACCACCTGCACATTGTCCCAGCCGCATTCGCGCGCGCTCTGCTCGATGATGCGCTTGCGGTCTTCGGCAGGGAACTGCGGCTTCTTGGCGGGGTTTTGCGACAGGAACACGATCACCTCGTCGGCGAGCGAACGCGCTTCGCCGATCACCCACATGTGGCCGTTGGTGATGGGGTCGAGGGTTCCTGAAAATCCGATCTTCTGCATGCTGCGCTCCGTGGTCTGGTTCTGCTTGTTTCGCAGACAATATAGGGCCACGGCGCGCGCGTCAATGCAACATGCCAAAGATCATGATCAAAACATTATTTTTTCACGGCTTGCGGGAATTCCACGCGCACGCACAGGCCGCCCAGGCGTTCGGATTTGTCCAGCACCAGGCGCGCCCCATGGCGCTCGGCGATGGCCTTGATGATGGCCAGCCCCAGGCCGCTGCCGTTGGCGTCCGTGCCGGGCACGCGATAGAAGCGGCTGAAGACGCGCTCGCGCTCCTCGGGCGGGATGCCGGGACCGCTGTCTTCCACCGACAAGGTCACGCCGACGGGGCTGGCGCGCAGGTCGATGTCGACCGTGCCGCCCTGCGGCGTGTACTTGATGGCGTTGTCGACCAGGTTGCGCAGCATGATGTTGAGCGCATCGGCCTGCCCCGCCACCTTGGCCGCATCCATGTGATGCAGGCCCAGGTCGATCTTGCGCGCCTGCGCGATGCCGGCCATGTCGCCCAGCGCGCGCTTGACGACATCGTTCAAGTCCACCGCCTGCAGCTGGTCGCCGCTGGCGGCGCTCGCTTCCTGGCGCGCCAGCACCAGCAGCTGCTCGACCAGGCGCGTGGCCCGCTCGATGCCGGCGCTGACGCGACTGATCGCCAGGCTGCGTTTTTCTTCCGATTCGGCCCGTTCCAGGCTCAACACCTGCAGTTTCAGGGCCGCCAGCGGCGTGCGCAATTCATGCGCGGCGTCGGCGACGAAATGCTGCTGCGCGTCGAACGCCGTCTTGACGCGCCCGAACAGCAAATTCAGTTCATGCACCAGCGGGCGCACTTCATCGGGCAAGCCCGCTTCCGAGACGGGCGACAGGTCGTCCGCCTGGCGCGCCGCCACCTGCTTGCGCACGCGCGAGACGGGCGCCAGCGAACCGCTGACGACCCACCAGACGACCAGCATCAGGATCGGCGCCATCAGCGCGATGGGCCCCACCGTGCGCAGCGCCAGGCTGCCGGCCATGCGCTTCCTGACGGCCATGTCCTGGGCGATCTGCACGGTCTGGGAACTGGTTTGCACGGAAAAGATGCGATAGGTGGTGCCGTTCGCCTTCACGTTGGAAAAGCCCAGCACGGCGCGCTGCGGCAGTTCCGCGCGCGTGATCGAGCGGAACACCTGCACGCCGTCCGGCGTCCACACCTGCACCACCATGTCGTTGTTGACGGGGTCGGCCGGCAAGGCTTGCGCATGGTTGGCCAGCGGCGCTCCCGAGCGCAGCGACAGGGCCATCTGCTGCATGTGGTAATCGAAGATCTGGTCGGCGTCATACAGCGCGCTGCGGTAGGCGATTGACGCCTGCGCCAGGGCCGCCATGATGATGGCCGCCAGCAGGAACCACAGCAGGCGGCCGCGCAGCGAATGCGTCACCGTAACCTTCATCCTCATGCCTTGGGCACCATGTAGCCGAGGCCGCGCACGTTCTGGATCAGGTCGCTGCCCAGCTTCTTGCGCAAGCCATGGATATACACTTCCACGGCATTGCTGTTGACTTCATCCTTCCAGCTGTACAGTTTTTCTTCCAGCTGCGCGCGCGACAGCACGATGCCGGGGCGCGCGATCAAGGCTTCCAGTACGGCCCATTCGCGCGCCGACAGGTTGACCGGATGGCCTTCGGCGATCACTTCGCGCGTCAGCGGATTGATACTCACTCCCTGGTGCTCGAAGACCGGCTCCGGCCGCCCCGAGGCGCGCCGCAGCAGGGCGCGTATGCGCGCCAGCAATTCGTCGAGGTCATACGGTTTCAGGACGTAATCGTCGGCGCCCGCGTCCAGGCCCGCGATGCGCTGCTCGATGGCGTCGCGCGCCGTGGCCACCAGCACCGGCGTGTCGAGCTTGCGCAGGCGCATCGAGCGCAGCACGTCGAGGCCATCCTTGCGCGGCAAGCCCAGGTCCAGCAGCACCAGGTCATAGGTCTGCGTCTGCAGGGCCGTGTCGGCCATGTCGCCATCCTTGACCCAGTCCACCGCGTAATGCTCGGCGCGCAGCAAGTCGAGCACCACCTCGCCGATCATCGTATCGTCTTCTACCAGCAATAAGCGCATGGCTTGCCTTTCTATCTCGTTACTCTTGTGTTCAACCCAGCCGCACGGGGATAAAAATCTTGTCCGGTCCCCGCTGGATCAGCAAGGCCACCGACTTGGCGGATTTTTCCACCACGTCGCGCACCTGCTCGACCGTGTTGACGGGACGGCCATTGACCGACAATAGCACGTCGCCCGGCTGCACTCCGGCATTCGCGGCGGCGCCGCCGGCGTCTTCCACCAGCAGGCCGGCGCTGATGCCCGCCTCGCGTTTTTCATCCGATTGTAACGGACGCAGGGCCAGGCCCAGCTTTACCTTGCCGGCGGCGCTGTCGCTCTTCGCCACTTCGGCCACCTTGTCGGCGGCATTGCCCAGGGTTGCCGTCAGGCTGACGATCTTGCCATCACGCCAGACATCCATGCTGATCTTGTCGCCTGGCAAGGACGTACCCACCAGCGCCGGCAAGTCGGCCGAGCCGATGATGCGCTGGCCATTCACCTTGCGCACCACGTCGCCCGATTTCAGGCCCGCCTTGTCGGCCGGGCTGCCCCGCTCCACGTTGGCCACCAGCGCGCCTTCCGGCGTGGCCAGCTTGAACGAATCGGCAAAGCCCTGGTTGACTTCCTGCACCGTCACGCCCAGCTTGGCGTGGCTGGCCTTGCCCGTGGCGACGATCTGGTCCTTGATGCGGCCGGCCAGGTCGATGGGGATGGCGAACGACAGGCCCTGGAAGCCGCCCGTCTGGCTGTAGATCTGCGAATTGATGCCGACCACTTCGCCGCGCGTGTTGAACAGCGGACCGCCCGAGTTGCCGGGGTTCACCGCCACGTCCGTCTGGATGAAGGGCACATTGCTGTCGTCCGGCAGGGAACGGCCCTTGGCGCTGACGACGCCCGCCGTCACCGTGCTGTCGAAGCCATAAGGCGAACCGATGGCCAGCACCCACTCGCCCACTTTCAGGTCGCTCGAATGGCCGAGCGGCACGACGGGCAGGTTGTTGGCGTCGATCTTCAGCACGGCGATGTCCGTCTTCGGATCCGTGCCCAGCACCTTGGCGCGGAATTCGCGGCGGTCGTTGAGCTTGACGGTCACTTCGCGCGCATCGCGCACCACGTGGGCGTTCGTCATGATGACGCCGTCCGGGCTGACGATGAAGCCGGAGCCGAGGCCGTGCGTGGGCACGTCGCGGCCACCGCGCTGCCCGCCTTGCGGCCCCTGGAAGCGGCGGAAGAATTCGAAGAAGGGGTCGTTGCCGAAATCGTCGTTGCCGGCCTGGGCCGAGGGGTCATAGGCCACCTTGGTGCTGCCCGTGACGCTGATGTTGACGACGGCCGGGCTGTTGCGCGCGGCGATCTGGCTAAAGTCGGGCAAGGCCACCAGCGGCGCGGCAGCGGTGGCAGGCGCCACGGCGGCAGCCACGGGGGCGGCCGCGGCCGCATTCGCGCCGGCATTGTTCTGATGTACCACCATGGCGCCGCCGGCGCCCAGCACACCGATCGCGGCCAGCGCGGCTACGGTGCGTTTGATTTTCAGGGATGCGGTATTCGTTTGCTGTTCCATGAATTGCTCCTCATTCAATGAGATTTTGATGTATGCAATAGTGGGCCACGAGTCTTAGGCGGTGCTTAACATTTTTCCATTTGGAAACAGGCATTTGCGCCTTTAAGCATGGTTTAATCTTGCGTGCCGCGCGCACCGTGCATGGCGGGCAATGAAGGCCCCGAACGGGCTCCGGACGTGACACTGGCCGGATCAACCGGCCAGTATTTTACTGCATGAAGGGAACCTGCCCGGGCGCCCTTAGGGCGCCACGATCAGATCAGGCCGCCTGACGCTGTTCCAGCGCATTCACGTTGGCGGCGGTGGCGCCGCTGACGGAGCCGATCTCGATCTTGCGCGGTTTCAGCGCCTCCGGTACTTCACGCACCAGGTCGATGGTCAGCATGCCGTTTTCAAACGTGGCGCCCGTGACCTTCACGTGGTTGGCCAGCTGGAAGCGCTGCTCGAAATCGCGGGCAGCGATGCCGCGGTGCAAGAACGTGCGCTCGACGCCATCTTTCTGCTTGCGGCCCGTGACGTGCAGCGAGTCGCGTTCGGTGATGATGTCGATCTCTTCGCGCGAGAAGCCGGCCAAAGCCATCACGATGCGGTACTTGTCTTCCGACACCAGTTCGATGTTGTAGGGTGGATAGCTCGGTTGCGCATCGGCGCGCTGTTCATTGAGCAGTTGTGCCAGACGGTCAAAGCCAATGGCGGAACGATACAGAGGAGCAAGGTCAAAAGTACGCATGATAAATATCCTTTTCAAATGAAGCGATAAGAGGGGCGGACCTCACCGTGAGCATCCGCCTGTTACCGATATACGGCCTCTCCAGCCCCTTTCAAGGCCTTGAAATCGGCGCAAGACGCCCCATACGGCAAAGAATTTGTAAGAAATTTTTACATGCCCCATCCAGGGACGGGTTGCATGACGCCCCTCTGCGGGGCCGGTTTTTGGTGTATGCTGGCGGCATGAACAATGACACCGACATCCAGCTCAGCGGCCCCTTCAAGGCCACCGACGGCTCCGGCCGTGCCCACGACATCAAGGCCATCCGCATCTTCGACGAAGGCTACGGCATCATCGACGTCTACGTCGATTTCGCCGCCCCGCTCGAAGCGGGTGCCTACAAGGACAAGACCCTGGTCGGCCACATCCTGGCCCGCCTGCGCAGCCTCGGCTACGTGGGTCCCGACTTCGGCCACGGCGACCTGGGCTTGCAAGACAAGAAACTGATCGTCCTGGAAGCACCGGAAGAATTCTCCGCCTTTGCAATCAGTAAAGGCTGGAAGGATCTTTCTGCAGAGTTCGACGAGGACTGATCCTCTTTCTTCCCCCATCTGCGCCGTACCCGCGACTTGCCGGTACGGCGTTTTTCATGGGCGACAGCTTAGTTCAGCTTAGTTCAAATAACGCGCGCTCCACGCGGCGATGACGTTGGCGACATACGCCGCGTCATCGCGCCCCGTCAGCAAGTGGTCGGCGTCGTCGAGCGAAACGAAGCTTTTCGGGTGCTTCGCGGCCGTAAAGATATCCATCGCGTTCGACAGGCTCACCGTCGTGTCGTTCGGTGCATGCATCACCAGCAGGGCGCGGCGCAGGCCGGCGATGTGCTCCTTCAAGCTGTGGCTGCCCGCGTCGTCGACGAATTGCTGGCGGATGCGGAAAGGCCGCCCTTCCAGCCGCACCAGCGCCTCGCCCTCGGCGGCGATTTGCTCCAGGTGTGCGCTGAACATGCGCGTCACATACGCGGGCGTGCTCGGTGCGGCCAGGGTGGCGATGGCGGTGGCTTCCGGCACTTGCGCGGCGGCGGCCAGCACGGCGGCGCCGCCCAGGCTATGGCCGATCAGCAATTGCGGCGCGGCATGCCTGGCCCGCAAAAAGTCGGCGGCGGCGACCAGGTCGTCCACGTTCGACGAGAAATTGGTGGCGGCGAACTCCCCTTCGCTGGCGCCCAGCCCCGTGAAGTCGAAGCGCAGCACGGCGATGCCGTGTTCCGTCAAGCCTTGCGCGATGCGCCGCGCGGCCAGCACGTCCTTGCCGCAGGTAAAGCAGTGGGCAAACAGCGCGTAGGCGCGGATGGCGCCGTCGGGGGCATCGAGCCGCGCCGCCAGCACATGGCCGTGCGCGCCGGGAAAATCTTGCCGGGTGGATTTCATACAGTGTCAAGTCTCAAGCTGCCGCACAGGGCGGCCGAAGGCGCATTGTAGCGCCGCCCGGCCGCCGCCTGTTTTATCCGCGTTGCGGGATGTCGATCCCCTTGATGACGGCGGGACGGGCAAGGAAGGCGTCCAGCGCGCGCTGCACGTTCGGGAAATGGGCAAACCCGACGAGCTCGCCGGCGCCATAGAAGCCCACCAGGCAGCGCACCCACGGGAAGATGGCGATGTCGGCAATCGTGTACTGGCTACCCATGATCCAGTCGCGGCCCTGCAGGCGCTGCTCGAGCACGCCCAACAGGCGCTTCGCTTCACCCAGATAGCGTTCCAGCGGACGCTTGTCTGCGTAGTCCTTGCCGGCGAATTTGTGGAAGAAACCCACCTGGCCGAACATGGGGCCGATACCGCCCATCTGGAACATCAGCCATTGGATCGTTTCATAGCGCAAGCCCGCGTCCTGCGGGATGAACTTGCCCGTCTTCTCGGCCAGGTACAGCAGGATGGCGCCCGACTCGAACAGGGCCAGCGGCTTGCCACCGGGGCCGTCGGGGTCGAGGATGGCGGGAATCTTGTTGTTCGGATTGAGGGACAGGAAGGCGGGCGACAGCTGGTCGTTCCGCTCGAAGCTGACCAGGTGCGGCTCGTACGCCAGGCCCAGCTCTTCCAGCAGGATGGAGACCTTGATGCCGTTCGGCGTCGGCAGCGAATACAGCTGCAGGCGCTCGGGATGCCGGGCAGGCCATTTCTCGGTGATGGGGAAGTCGGAAAGTTGGGACATGAAAATCCTTAATGAAGTGGATGACGCGGCACAAGCAAGCAAGTATAGCCAAGCATGGCAATTTCAGCAGGACAGCCCTTCAGCCAAACAAGCCATGCAGGAACCAGCGCGGCGCGGCATCCTCGCCGCTGCCGGCGACGCGTTCGCGGTAGACCCAGTAATGGGCGTGGTCGAGTCCTTCGGCGATGAAATAATCGCGCGCCTGCGACTGGCCCCACCAGCCCGCCTCAATGCGTTCGGCCACGGACACCATTTTCAAAGGCGAGCCATAAAACGGCCGGTGTTCGCGCATCAAGAGGGCGATGGGCTGGGCCAGCAGCCAGCCGGGACGGGGCATGCCGGGCAAGCCGGGCGGCAAGTCGGGTGGCGCGCTTTTCCCGCTGGCCCTGGCCGGCAGCGGCAGCCACTGGTTGGCCGCTTCGGGCCGGTAATCGGCGCGCGGCGCGGCCTGCAAGACATTCTCGCTACCCAGGCGCGCCACCAGCAATTCCAGCAGGCGCTGGCGTTCCTGCGGCGTGCCGCCCGGCTCGGGGAACAGGCTCTCGCTGGGCGGCGCCATCGGCTGCACCTGCAGCGCTTCCAGGGTGAGGCCGATCACGGGCGCGTCCAGCGCCAGCTGCGCCAGGCGCTCCTTGAGCAAGCGCACCAGGTGCTCGTCGCGCCAGACGGCTTCGCCCAAGGCCAGGTCGATGACGGTGGGCGGGCGCGCCACCCTGCCCCGCTCGTGCGCCAGCAGCAACTGGATGCGCTCGACGGCAAATTGGCGCGCGCACAGCCAGCCCGTCATTTGCTGCAGCAGCCGGCGCGCGCCGAACAGCAGCGCGTCGGCGTGCTCCACGCGGTCGAACAATTCCAGGCTGGCGCGGAAGGTGAGCGGCGCTTCGAGCCACACGAACAATTCCGTGCCGTGTCCATGCGCCTCGTCGAGCATGTCCAGCAGGGCCGCGCCGCAGCGGCGCTGCAGGCCGGGCCGGGGCAAGTGGCGCAACTGCCCCAGGGTGCGGCAACCGATGCCATCGAACCAGTCGAGGTAAGGGCGCGCGGGCGGCAGCAAGGCGCACGGCAGGAGGTCGAGACGGCGCACGAGACTCTGCATGCCCAGCACGCGGCCCCGGCGCGTGCCGGCGCGCGCCAGCAGCCAGGCGCCGCGCGCCGTGGGGGCGCACGACAGCTGGGCCGTGTAGCCGAGCGCGCGCAAGCTGGCCGCGATGTGCCGGCACAGGGCGCGCACGCCGCCGAACAGGCGCAGGCTGGCGCCCGCATCGACCAGCAGGGTCGCTTCCTCGCCCTGCGCCACCAGCGGCGAGTATTGCAGCAGCGCCAGCGCCACCGCCTGCAGGGCTTGCGCTTCCAGCTCCGGCGAACGTTCGTGCAGGCGCGCCTGCGGCGCCAGCATCAGGGCGCCCGCGCGGCGCATGCCCGGCTTGACGCCGGCCGCCCGCGCCAGCGGCGACAGCGCCATCACTTGCTCCTGCTCCAGCACCACGCCGAGCATGTCAGCCGACCAGCGCGGGCAGAACACTTCGAGCGGGAGCCGGGGCAGGCACAGGCCGATCCAGAGTCGCATGACGCAGCAGTAAAGAAGGTGGTTGCAGGGGCAGGAACAGGGGCGCGTCGCGCTGCGGTCCCCGACGCTTGATGAAGCCGATCTCGATGCCGCCGGCGGCCGGGCGCACGGACAGGCGCAGCGGCGCAGGCGACGCATCCTGCGCGCCGTGCAAGGGGCGCAGCATGCAGAACAGGGTGTTGCCGGACTGCGCGGCCAGGTGCAGGCGGCGCAGGCTGTCGGCGCGCACGTGCGATTGCCAGAACAGCAAGGCGCCGCACGTGCCGCTGCGCAAAATGTTTTCCGCCGCCCACAAGGCATCCTTGCTGCCGGCGCTCTTGAGCCACAGCAGTTGCGACGGCGCCAGGCCCTGCGCGGCCAGGGCCAGCGCCTGCGGCGGATGCGGCGGTTGCAGCAGCACGATGGGCAAGCCCGGCAGCTGCGCCAGTGCGGGCGCCAGCAGGCGCAATTCGCCGCTGCCCGGCTGTTGCACCAGCAGATCGATGAGGCTGCCGCTGGGCCAGCCGCCGCCGGGCAGTTGCGCGGACAGGGCGGCAAAGCCCGTGTCCAGGCAGCGCGTGGCGCCCTGGCCCAGCTGCGATGCGCGCCATAAAGACGGGTGCAAGGCTTCCGGCGCGGCCATCAATTCGGAATGTTGCATAATTGAATATGAAGATAAATACTGTATGCATGTACAGTACTATCCAGCTCCGCTTTTGGCAAGGCTTATCTGCTCGGCGCTTTCCCGCAGGCCGTCCCGCCATGTCCGAAAAACCCCGTTTTTGGCATCGATTGCTGTACCATAAGCACTCTCCTTACCGCTCGGCAATGCACCGGGCGGCTTCCTCCGTCCATAAGGAAACGCATTTGACCACCATCCAACTCATCAGCGCCATCGTCTTCGGCCTTGCGCTCATCCACACCTTCGCCGCCAAGTCGTTTGAAACATTGTCGCGGCGCCATCCCCGCCATGCTGGCTTGCTGCACTTGCTGGGCGAAGTGGAAGTCGTGTTCGGCTTCTGGGCCTTCATCCTGATCATCATCATGGCCTTCGTCTCGGGCAGCGATGCGGCCATCGAGTATGCCGAGTCGCGCCATTACACGGAACCGCTGTTCGTCTTTGTCGTCATGGTCGTGGCCGCCTCGCGCCCCGTGCTCGACGCCGTGCAGCGCCTGTTGAAAGGCGTGGCGCGCGTGATGCCGCTGCGCACGGAACTGGCCCTCGTCTGGCTGGGCCTGGCGCTCGTGCCCCTGACGGGCTCCCTGATCACGGAACCGGCCGCCATGACCCTGGCCGCGCTGATGCTGGCGCCGCAAATCTTCCGCCCGGGCATCCCTGAATGGCTGAAATACGGCGCGCTGGGCGTGCTGTTCGTCAACGTTTCCATCGGCGGCACGCTCACCTCGTACGCGGCGCCGCCCGTGCTGATGGTGGCCACCACGTGGAACTGGGATAGCGCCTACATGGCCACCCACTTCGGCTGGAAGGCGGCCATCGCCGTGCTGGTCAATGCCACGGGCGTGAGCATCTTGCTGCGCAAATACCTGCACAGCAACACCGCCGACATCAAGCCGAAAGCCGGCGACGTGGAAGCGCCAAAAGTGCCGCTGGCCGTCAGCCTCGTGCACATGATCGTGCTGGCCGGCGTGGTCACCCTGGCGCACCATCCCGTGCTGTTCATCGGCCTGTTCCTGTTCTTCCTCGGCTTTGTGCAGGCGTATGAGCGCTATCAAAGCCCGCTGATCCTCAAGGAAGGCTTGCTGGTCGGCTTCTTCCTCGGCGGCCTGGTGGTGCTGGGCGGCATGCAGCAATGGTGGTTGCAGCCCATCGTCTCGAGCCTGAAGCCGCTGGCCCTGTTCTTCGGCGCGCTGGGCTTGACGGCGATTACCGACAATGCCGCCCTCACCTACCTCGGCTCGCTGATCGTCGGCATGACGGACGAAGCGAAATACATGCTGATGGCCGGCGCCGTGGCTGGCGGCGGCCTGACCGTCATCGCCAATGCGCCGAACCCGGCCGGCGTGGCCCTGCTGCGCCGCGGCTTCAAGGATGAATCGATCGGCGCCGTCGGCCTGCTGGCCGGCGCCCTGCTGCCCACCGCCGTGGCGGGCCTGGCCTTCCTGGCCCTGTAAGACTGCTCACGGGGCGGCTGCCGGCCGCCCCTGCTCTGCCTCAGTTTCCCTCCTCAGTTGCCCTCGTACACGAGAAAATGCAGCCGGTCATAGAACAGGCTGTAGGCATAGTCGAACGTGCCCACGCTGCGAAAACCCTTGTGCAGATACACTTGCAGCGCTTCGCTCTTTTCCCACACCGTCAGGGTGATGCGCGCGCAGCCCTTGCGGCTGGCCAGGTCGCGGATCTCATGGAACATCTGCCTGAATAAACCCTGGCCCCGGTATTTCTCGTCGATGGCCAGGCTGCTGACGAAACAGTCGTCGGCGCGCGCATGCGCGAGCACGAAGGCGTCATACGCATCGTCGAGCGCCTTCATGTCGTCGCGGTAATACGAGACGGCGCCGCAGGCCTGGAACTCGGCCATCGTCGCGGCCGTGAAAAAGCCGATGAAGCGCCCGTCCTCGTCATGCAGGCCGTGGATATGCGCCAGGTAGGGGTCGATGTTCTGCCGCCGCTGCAACTCGACGAATTGCAGATTGAGTTTATTGCCGAACGAGCAGTATTCGAGGTAGCTGGTGGCAAACAGCAATTTGGCCATGCGGTTCTTTTCCTCGTCGCCCAGCAGCTCGCCCGCCACCAGCGTGAGCGGCGCATGCGACAGCAGGCCCGCCTGCAACTCGTCGGCCAACGGCGCGGCATCGCCGGCGGCCGGCATGCGGCTGCCGTGGCGGCCCACGGTGGGGCGCCAGAAATTGCCGGCGGCGATATGCTGCGAACGGTGGGCCAGCAGGTAGCGGCAAAAAACGGCATTCACGCGATCGAGCTGCGGGTCGTCCGACAGCACCGAGTAATAGTGGAAATGCTCGATGTCCGCCCGCAGCTGGGCCGCATACGCCATGCGCGGCACTTCCTCGATGTCGAACACGTCGACGATGTCGGGCAGGCTCAGGGGATCGTCGAGCTGCCAGCCGATTTCATCGAGCCGCGCCACGCAGCGGGCATATGCGCGCCGTTCCTCGTCGCTCAAGGGAATGTGCATGTCGGTAATGATATCGTCCAGCAGCCGCATGCCGCGGATGCCGCCCGCCACCGCTTCCCGCGCGCCGTCATACAGCACGCAGTAGCGCTGGTAGAACTCGGCATGGCTGAGCACGGTCACGCCCAGGTTTTTCTTCCATTCGGCATAGAACTGGCCAAACAGCCGTGCCTCGAATTGCGGACAGGAACGGGGGACCTGCGCAGCGATGCCCGCATAGGCGAGGTTCACATTGCGCTGGATCACGCGCAGCGCGGCGTCGTTCTTCTTGGCGATCAGCATGCCCGTTTCATCGAGAAACAGATTCATCCAGCTGACATGCCGGCGCTCTTCGCTGCCATCATCGCTGCGCTGGAAATAATCGGGCACTTCCGGCTGCATCAGGAAAATCGTCGCCGGATTATGCGGGATCGTATCGACATCCATATACATGCCGCCGTATTCGCACATGATGAGGATGCGGAAATAATCGGACAAGGTGGCGAAGTAGCGCTGCGTGTGCAGGGTGTCGAGTATGCCGAAGCGGGCTGGCGCGAAATCCAGCGCCAGCGCGCGCAGCGAGTTGATGTGCAAGGTCGTGCCGCCGATGGCGTAGCGGCCTATCGTGTAGCGCCCGGCGCCGCCCGTGGCGCTGAAGCGCTCGTCATTGCGCAGCTGCTGCGCATCCCACACCCACAGGATGGAGACATATGGCGCGCCGCCGTTGCGCCGCACCTCGTCGAGCGCCGCGCCCCACTGCTGGATCGCTTCGGCTGCGATGGCCGGCAACGGCCCGCCCATCCAGATGCGGTGCAGATAGCGCTCGTCGTCGCCGAGCGCGCGCGTGGGGATGCAGCTGAGCGAAGAGCAGCTTGCGGCATTGAAATGGTTGAAGTTCAGGGCGACGAAGCTGCGCAGGGCGGCGATACCCGCCTGGTGCTCCGCGGCCAATTGCGCCAGATCGCTGCCGGCCGGCCGCACATCGGCCAGGGTGATGTAATCGAGTTTCAGCCGGTTGATGCGGAACTCGTATTCCAGGTTGAAAATCTTTGCTTGATCGTGTTTCGAGGCCAGGTCATCTATTTTCATGGGCGCACCATTTTCCGCAGGAGAGTGTCAATAAACGTCGCAAGAGGTAAAACAAGGTCGACAACATGCGCATCGTTGCGCCATCAGTGCCGGGCCAGCAGCACCTCGCTTTCCCGGCGCCCCGCCATGCCGCGCGTAAACAGCAGCAGGCAGGCGGCGATGACCACGATGACGGGGATATTGAGCAGCGCATACGTTTCCAGCGCATAGCCGAAGCGCTGGCACAGCACGTTGTACAGCTGCAGCCAGGCGGACAAATAAATGCAGTACAGCAAGCTCATGGCGGCCGTCGTCAAGGTCATCGATTCCTTGCTGGCCGTGAGCGCGCTGCGGATCAGGGCGCCGTTGAACAGGCCGAAGCCGATGGAATAGACGAACATGCAGGCCGCAAACACGTCGACGTGATGGCGGCCCGCAGCGGCGCCCAGCATGCCGGCGGCCGCGATCAGACCGCCCAGGCGCAGCAGGGAAACGAGGGGGAAATCCTGGCGCAGGCGCTGGATGGCGATGCTGCTGAGAACAAAGCCGGACAAAATCACGCATTGCAGCGCGATATACGTGGCGTAGGACGCGCCCATGTCCTGCAGCACGAAGAGGGGCGAAAAGCCGATCCAGGCCGTCAGGGGCACGGTGGCCAGCCCGGCCGTAAACATGCCGAACATGAAGCGCTTGTTGCTGAAAATGGCCGCATAGCTGCGCACGATGGCGGCAAGATCCGGGCGCGCGACCTTGGGTGCCGCGCGCGGCATGGTCTTGAACAGGCCCAGCAAGGACAGCAGCGCCAGCAGGCCCGAGAGAAAAAAGATGTAGCGCCAGTCCAGCCGGCTGATGATGGCGCTGCCGAGGATGGGGCCGGCCAGCGGCGCGAGGATGGTGGTGCTCGACAGGATGCTGCTCAGCTTGACGGCGGCCATGTCGTCGAACAGTTCATGGATCATGGCATAGCCGACGAAGATGAAGCAGCAGCCCATGCCCTGGATGAAACGCACGGCGAGAAACTGCTCGATCGAGGCGGTAAATGGCACGGCCACCGTGGCCAGCAGGAACAAGGTATTGCCGGTGAGCACGAGCTTGCGCTTGCCGATGATGTCGGCCAGGGGGCCCAGGAAAATCTGCAGGGAACTGCCGCCCAGCAGATACAGGCTCAGCGACAAGGGGACGAATTTTTCCTCCGCCCGGAACTCGCCGACGATGCCCAGCATCGCCGGCATGATCATGTCGTTGGACAGATAGATATTCAGTTCAAAGACGAGGAAAAACGCAAAAAACCACAGCAACTGCTTGGACTTGATGGACATGGCGCGTTCCGTAACGTGGGTGGCTGCCGTCAGTGCATGCCGGCCGTCGGGGCATGGGACGGCTGGCACGGTTCGACACTGAAAACGTGTACCAATTGTATACCAGTTAGTATTTTTAGCGCCTGTTTTTGTGATTTTTAAATACCGCAGCAATACCACTTAAGCAAAGACCGTGGTGCCGCGAGATGGGGTATCTGTGCTGAAATGGGCGCGGCCAGCGTGCCGGCGCGCGGCAGCGGTCCTGCGAGGAAGGCAAGATCGATGCGTACCAGTGCCTGCCGCGCCGTTGCGGCGCGCGGCACGGCGGCTTACCGGCGGCGGTGGCTGGCGAAGAAATCGAGCAGCATCCTGCTGGCGTCGGGCTTGGCCTTGTCATTGAACGGCAGGCTGGCGTCGCCGCCGCTCCACGCGTGTTCGAGGTGCTCGACCTGCGCCACGCGCAGCAGCACGTCCTTGCCCACCTGATAGTCGTGCAAGGCGTACGCATGGGCCGGATTGCGCCCGCCCGCCGCGCCGCCCGGCAGGCGCTGCGCCGTCACCACGGTATCGAACGGCAGGCGGTTGACGCGCACGCTCTGGCGCACCAGCTGCGCCTGGTTAATGGGCCGCACCACCTTGTCGGCCAGCCCTTGCAGCAAGATCGTGGGCAGGCGGGGAAACGCGGGCTGGCGCGCCAGCACTTCATCGATGGCCGCGTCCATGCGGGCGGCCGCGCCATGCTGCATCACGCCCAGCGCGCCGATCAGGTTATGCCCGGCGCCAAACACGGGCCCGGAATGCAGGCCCAGCGCGGCAAACAGATGGGGATGGTTCAGGGCCACGATATGCGCCATGCCGGCGCCGGCGGAAATGCCGCAGATATAGATGCGCGCGCGATCGATCGCATGGCGGACCGCCACCTGCCCGATGGCGCCGACGATCAGGCGCACGTCGCCGCCGCCCTCCTGCGTCAGCTTGTCGTACCACTTCCAGCAACGGCGCGCATGCGAGCGCAACGATTGCTGCGGATACAGCACGGCATAGCCCTTGCGCTCGGCCAGGCGGTTCATGCGCGTGCCCTCGGCAAACTGCGTGGCGCTCTGTTCGCAGCCGTGCAGCATCACCAGCAGCGGCCGGCCCCGGCTGCGCATGGCGGCGCTTGGCGCCTTGTCGGGCAGGTACAGAAAATACGGCAGGCGCCGGCCCGGCAACTGTCCCAGTTCCGGCAACGGCGCATAGTGGGCGGCCAGCCACTTGCCCGGCGGGGGCGCCGTTCGCTTGCGCACGCGCGGCGGCGACAGGGGCGCGGCAAACGGCGCCAGGGCGGGCACGGCCTCGCTGGCGGGCCTGGCGCGCGGCGTCGGCCTGGCCTTGGCCGCCGTCTTGCTGCCGGATTTGGCCTTGGGCTTGGCCGGCACGGGCCCGAACAGCACCTTGGCCAGCTGGCTCGCCGTGCGCTGCTGCGCCTTACCGGCACGCAATAGCCCGCGCAGCCATGTGGTGGCGGGCTTCACCATGGCAAGTCGCGCGCGCGCCATGGTGGAGCGTACCGCAAGTTCATCCCTGTGCAGCGTTGCATCGTCAGCATGTGCGGCCTCCTCCATAGAAAGCATAGAGTACCGCAATTGGCGGCCAGCACCGTGCATTTGCACGCTTATAAAAGTGCCGCTGGCACCATTGAGACAGATCAAGCGCGACCCGGTGCGTATGCTTAATCTGGATGCTCGATCAGCACTCACAAGAGGAGAGAACACCATGAGCTATCTGGACCGCGACATCCTGGGCATGTACCGCCACCACGACGGCCCGGGGCCTGCCCTGATGGGGGCCGACACCCTGATCGGGGACGAAGTCTACAATCACAACGACGAGGAGCTGGGCGACATCAAGGAAATCATGCTCGACATGCGTACCGGCCAGATCGCCTACGCCGTCCTGTCCTTCGGCGGCATTCTGGGCATGGGCGACAAGCTGTTTGCCGTGCCCTGGGAACGCCTGACCCTGGACACCGTCAACAAACGCTTCCTCCTGAACGTGGACAAAGACTTGCTGAAAGACGCTCCCGGTTTCGACAAGAACAACTGGCCCGACATGGGCAGCGATGCCTGGAACCAGCAGATGGAAGCGTTCTATGGCAGCGGTGCGCGCTACGGCAGCATGGCGGGCAGCCGCACGCAATCCGGCGGCGACCTGCGTGGCGGCGCCAGCCTGCAATCGGGCAGCACCGGCAGCATGTCCGGCACCTCGATGAGCGGCAGCCGCGCCGGCACGGGCAGCAGCCAGGGCGACCTGGGCTCGCGTTCGGCGCTCGGCGATGACAAGATGGATAAGCGTAGTTAACGAGAAAGGTCTTAAGTAGCGCAGAGTACGCGGCGCTTCGCCTCGGCGGCTCTGCTAATCCGGCAGAAAACGCTTCAGAATTTAGCGAACAAGCGACTATAGCCGCCCATCGTTAGTGTCACGGTGCCTCTAGAAACCGTAGCGAGCAAGCTCAATATTGCGTTGAGTAGCGCAACCGTACTCTGTAAGGGGGCGCCGAGCCGGTGAGCAACGCCGACGCGATAGTGAGCTAAGCGAGGTTTATAGAGGTACTATCACCGCTGCATCGACTCCCATACTTTTTGCAAACGCTTGGCCGACACCGGCATCGGCGTGCGCAATTCCTGCGCGAACAGGGACACGCGCAGCTCTTCCAGCATCCAGCGGAAGTCGACCAGCTTCGGGTCCGTGTTCTTGCCGGCCTGGCGGTCCCTGGTCTGGCGCAAGTAGGGAGCGGCAGCCGATTGCCATTCGGCCATCAACTTGGTGTCGCGCGCGGGGTCGGCGCGCAGCTTTTCCAGGCGCACGTTGATCGCCTTCAAATAGCGGGGGAAATGCGCCAGCTGCGTGTACTCGTTTTCCGTCAGGAAGCGTTTATGCACGAGGCCCTGCAGCTGCGCCTGGATATCGGTGGCTGCCGCCGTGGGGATATTCTGCAGGCGCTTGGGCAAGCCGTGGAATTCCGTCAGCACCTGCGACAGCAACCGGGCGATTTCATTGACCAGCAACACCAGGCGCGACTTGCCCTCCGCCTGGCGCTTGGCGAACGAGGCGGCGTCCAGCGGCAGCGGATCTTGCAGGCAGGCGATGTCGAGCGCCTTGTTGATGATTTGCTCGCGCAACTCTTCCTGCGAACCGAGGGCCATGAATTGCATGCCCATCTGCTGCAGGCCAGGGATGCTTTTCTCGACGTATTTGATCTGCTCCTTCATTTGCAGCGCGAACAATCGGCGCAAACCGACCTTGTGCGTGCGCGCGGCCACGGTCGGATCGTCAAACACTTCCAGGTCGCAATGCGTACCCTTGTCGACCAGGGCGGGGAAGCCGATCAGGGTCAGCTTGCCCTGCACGATTTCCAGCAACTCCGGCAATTCGCCAAAGGTCCAGCCCGTCAAGCCCATGTGCTGCGACACGGTGGCATTGCTTGACGCCGGTGCTGCGGCAGCGGCGTTAGCTGCGCCCTTGGCCGGCGCGCCCTTGCCTGTCGCTGCGGCGGCGCCCTGCGCTTGCGCCTGCAGCCGCGACGCCACTTGCGCGCCCGCTACCTTGGCACCCGGCGTGCCCGCGCCGGACACGCCCGACACCTCGGCCAGTTTCTGGAAACTCTGGCGCGCCTGGCCGCCGAATTCCGCCTGCAGGGTGGCCAGGTTGCGGCCCATGTCCAGCTGGCGGCCATGCTCGTCGATCACCTTGAAATTCATGAAGTGATGGGCGGGCAAGGTTTCCGGCTTGAAGTCCGTCGTCAGCACGTTGATCGTGATCTGCGTGCGGATGTCCGCGATGATGGCGTCTACAAGATCGCCGCGGCCGAACACGCCCGCCGCGTGCACGCGCTCGCAGAATTTCGCCGCATAGTCGGGCAGCGG
Organism: Janthinobacterium sp. JC611; assembly: GCF_018682595.1. Lineage (NCBI taxonomy): Bacteria > Pseudomonadati > Pseudomonadota > Betaproteobacteria > Burkholderiales > Oxalobacteraceae > Janthinobacterium > Janthinobacterium sp. JC611. The sequence goes on along the minus strand of NZ_JAFLJN010000081.1, from coordinate 119,877 downwards.
CACGCAGTGGCGGCGCAGCTTTTGCGGCAAGGATTTTAATAGCAGATGCACTTTTTCCTTCAGCATGCCCGGCACCAGCCATTCGCAGCGCTCGCGCGGCAGCTGGTTCAAGGCATACAGCGGCACCGATAACGTCACGCCATCGCGCACACTGCCCGGTTCGAAGTGGTACGTCAGGCCCATTTCCAGGCCCGTCACCGACATGGTTTTCGGGAACAGATCCGTCGTCACGCCGGCCGCCTCGTGGCGCATCAGCTCTTCGCGGTTCAGGTACAGCAGCTTCGGATTCTCGCGCGTCGCTTCCTTGTGCCACTTCTCGAAACCGGCGCCGTTGCACACGTCGGCCGGCAGCAGCTTGTCGTAGAAGGCGGCGATCAGCTCATCGTCGACCAGCACGTCCAGGCGGCGCGACTTGTGTTCGAGGTTTTCGATGTCCTTGATCAGCTTGTGGTTGTGCGCAAAGAACGGCGCGCGCGTGTCGAAGTCGCCGCCCACGAGGGCGTCGCGAATGAAGATTTCGCGCGCTTCCGGCAAGTTGAAATTGCCGTAATTGATGCGCCGCTGGCTGTACACCACCAGGCCGTATAAAGTCGCGCGTTCGGACGCCGTCACCTGCGCCGAGCGTTTTTCCCAGCGCGGTTCGCCCCACGATTTCTTCAGCAGATGCACGCCCACTTTTTCCAGCCATTCGGGCTGGATCTGCGCCACGCAGCGCGCGTACAGGCGCGTCGTGTCGACCAGTTCGGCCGCCATGATCCACTTGCCCGGCTTTTTCAGCAGCGAGGAACCGGGCCAGATATGGAACTTGATGCCGCGCGCGCCCAGGTAGCCCGCGCCCGGCTCGTCCTCGCCCTTGAAGCCGATATTGCCCAGCAAACCGGTCAGCAGGGCCATGTGCAGGTTGTCGTAAGTGGCCGGCGCCTCATTCAAGCGCCAACCCTGCTCCTTGACGATGGTCAGCAGCTGCGAATGTACGTCGCGCCATTCGCGCAAGCGCATCTGCGACAGGAAATTCGTGCGGCAATTGTCCTGCAGTTGGCGGTTGGTTTTCTTGTGCTCGATGGCGGATTCGAACCAGCGCCAGATCTTCAGGTAGCTGAGGAATTCCGACTTCTCATCGGCGAATTTCTTGTGCGCCTCGTCGGCCGCCTGCTGGTGCTCCATCGGGCGGTCGCGCGGGTCTTGCACGGACAGGGCCGAGGCGACGATCAGCACTTCCGTCAGACACGCGTTATCGAGCGCGGCCAGGATCATGCGGCCCACGCGCGGGTCCAGGGGCAGCTTGGCCAGCTTGTTGCCCAGCGGCGTAAGCTTGTTCACGTCATCGACGGCGCCGAGTTCCTGCAGCAATTGATAACCGTCGGCGATGGCACGCGCCAGCGGCGGCTCGATGAAAGGGAAGGTTTCCACGTCCGTCAGGTGCAGCGACTTCATGCGCAGGATGACGGCCGCCAGCGAGGAGCGCAGAATTTCCGGTTCCGTGAATTTCGGGCGCAGCAAATAATCCTGCTCTTCGTACAGGCGGATGCACACGCCATCGGCCACGCGGCCGCAACGCCCGGCGCGCTGGTTGGCGGCCGACTGGGCGATCGGCTCGACCTGCAGCTGCTCGACCTTGTTGCGATAACTGTAGCGTTTCACGCGCGCCAGGCCCGCGTCGACCACGTAGCGGATGCCGGGCACGGTCAGCGACGTTTCCGCCACGTTGGTGGCCAGCACGATGCGGCGCGCATTGCTGGTCTTGAACACCCTCTCCTGCTCCTCGGCCGACAGGCGGGCGAACAGGGGCAGGATTTCCACGTGCGGCGGATGGTGCTTGCGCAGCGCTTCGGCGCAGTCGCGGATTTCGCGCTCGCCCGGCAAGAACACCAGCACGTCGCCCGAGCCGATGCGGCACAGTTCTTCCACGCCATCGACGACGGCATCCATCAGGTCGCGCTTTTCGCGCGCGGCGGCCGTGCGCTGGCCCGGCTTGTCGGCGCCGCTATTACCCGCGCCGGCACCCGGCATGGCCACCTGTTCGCGTTCCACGGGGCGATAGCGCACTTCCACCTGGTACAGACGGCCCGACACTTCGATCACGGGCGCCGGTTTTTCCGGCGTGCCGAAATGGCGCGCGAAGCGCTCGGCATCGATGGTGGCCGAGGTGATGATGATTTTCAGGTCGGGCCGGCGCGGCAGCAGCTGCTTCAGGTAGCCGAGCAGGAAATCGATGTTCAGGCTGCGTTCATGCGCTTCATCGATGATGATGGTGTCGTAGTTTTTCAACAACGGATCGGTCTGCGTCTCGGCCAGCAAGATACCGTCCGTCATCAGCTTGACGGACGCCCCCTTCGTCAAGGTGTCGGCAAAACGCACCTTGAAGCCGACCGTCTCGCCCAGCGGCGTGCCCAGCTCCTGCGCGATGCGCTTGGCCGTCGACGAGGCGGCGATACGGCGCGGCTGCGTGTGGCCAATCAAGCCCTTCTGCCCGCGTCCCAGTTCCAGGCAAATCTTCGGCAATTGGGTCGTCTTGCCGGAACCCGTCTCGCCCGAGACGATGATGACCTGGTTTTCCAGCAAGGCCTTGGCGATCTCTTCGCGCCGGCCCGAGACGGGCAAGTCTTCCGGATACGTGATCGGCGGCAGCGGGTTGCGAAACGCCTTTTCCGCCTCGCGCGCGGCGCGGGCCGCATCGCGGGCTTCGCGGCTTTCCTGCCCCTCGCGCGGCGGGCGCGCGGCCTGGGGCCTGCCCTCTCCCGATCGCTGCTGCTGTTGCTGTTTCTGCTGTTCCGCGCGCGGCGGCTGCTGCCTTTGCTGGCTCACGGGCGGGCGCTGGCGGCCCTGCGCAGGCGTGGCGGCAGGCATGGCAACATCGCCGCTGGCGGGCACGTTTGCAACGTTGGAAAGAGGGGAAGACTTATTGCTGGCTGAAGACATTGTTTTTTTACAGGTATTTTAAGCGCGCACATCGCGCAGCGAATTATAATGCGCTTAATGGAAAACCCTACCCAATTCGTCCAATGGCTGCGCTCCGTCGCGCCCTACATCCACGCCTTTCGCGGCAAGACCTTCGTGGTCGCCTTCCCCGGTGAACTCGTCAGCGCCGGGGCGCTGCAGGTGCTGGCCCATGATTTGTCCCTGCTGCATGCGCTGGACATCAATGTCACCGTCGTCTACGGCTCGCGGCCGCAGGTGGCGGAACAACTGGCCTTGCGTAACGTCGAAGGCCGCTTCCACAACGGCGTGCGCATCACGGACATCGCCGCGCTGGAATGCGCGAAGGAAGCCGCCGGCGAGCTGCGCCTCGATATCGAGGCCGCCTTCAGCCAGGGCTTGCCGAACACGCCCATGTCGCATGCGGCCATCCGTATCATTTCCGGCAACTTCATCACGGCGCGCCCGCTGGGCGTGATCGATGGCGTGGACCTGGAACTGACGGGCATCACGCGCAAGGTCGACGCCGAAACCATCCATTCCATCCTCGGTTCGGATGGCCTGGTGCTGCTGTCGCCGCTGGGCTTCTCGCCCACCGGCGAAGCGTTCAATCTCACCATGGAAGACGTGGCGTGCAGCGCCGCCATCGCCCTGCATGCGGACAAGCTGATTTTCATCACGGAAACGCCGATGATGGAAGACGCCACGGGCGTGGAAATCCGCGAACTGTCGTCGCACCAGGCCGAAGCCGTGCTGATGGCCGGCTTCCTGCCCGACGCCACGGCGTTTTACCTGAAACATTGCGTCAAGGCATGCCACAACGGCGTCGAGCGCTCGCACATCGTGCCGTTCTCGATGGATGGTTCCGCTCTGCTGGAATTGTTCACCCATGATGGCGTGGGCACCATGATCAGCCATGAAAACCTGGAAAGCCTGCGCCAGGCCACCATCGAGGACGTGGGCGGCATCATCAAACTGATCGAACCGCTGGAAGCGGACGGCACGCTGGTCAAGCGGGGCCGCGAGCTGATCGAGCGCGAAATCGATTATTTCTCCGTCATCGAGCATGATGGCGTGATCTTCGGCTGCGCCGCCCTGTACCCGTTCCCGGCGCAAAAGATGGCGGAAATGGCGTGCCTGACGGTCAATCCGGAAGTGCAAGCCCAGGGCGACGGCGAGCGCATCCTGAAACACATGGAAAACCGCGCCCGTGCCGCCGGCCTGAACAAACTGTTCGTGCTGACCACGCGCACCTCGCACTGGTTCAAGAAACGCGGTTTCGTGCCGGCCACGGTCGACGATTTGCCGAAGGATCGCCAGCATATGTATAACTGGCAGCGCAAATCCCAAGTACTCATCAAGACACTGTAAAACTGAAAAAGCCCGGCATGCCGGGCTTTTTCTTTACTGACACATCCTTATTTGATGTTCAGCGGGGCGAACGATTTCACCAGGTCGTCGAGCGCCTTCAATTGCGCCAGGAACGGTTCGAGCTGGTCCAGCGGCAGGGCGCTGGGGCCGTCGCAGCGGGCGTTGTCGGGATCAGGGTGGGCTTCGAGGAACAGGCCGGCGATGCCGACGGCCAGGCCGGCGCGGGCCAGGTCCGCCACTTGCTGGCGGCGGCCGCCCGAAGCGGCGCCACCGGGGTCGCGCTGCTGCAGCGCATGCGTGACGTCGAAGATGATCGGCAAGTCATCGCAGGTCTTTTTCATGACGCCAAAGCCCAGCATGTCGACCACCAGGTTGTCATAGCCGAGGCAGGTGCCACGGTCGCACAGGATCAATTGATCGTTGCCCGCTTCCTTGAATTTCTCGACGATATTGGCCATCTGGCCAGGACTCAAAAATTGCGGCTTCTTGATGTTGATGACTTTGCCCGTCTTCGCCAGGGCCACGACGAGGTCCGTCTGGCGCGCGAGGAAGGCCGGCAATTGCAGCACGTCGACCACTTCGGCCACCTGCTGCGCCTGCCATGGCTCATGCACGTCGGTAATCACGGGCACGCCGAACGCCGCCTTCACGTCCTGGAAGATGCGCATGCCCTCTTCCAGGCCCGGGCCGCGGTAGGAATGGATCGATGAACGGTTGGCCTTGTCGAAGCTGGCCTTGAACACATAGGGAATACCCAGTTTTTGCGTGACGCGCACATATTCTTCGCAGGCGCGCATGGCGAGATCGCGCGATTCGAGCACGTTGATGCCGCCAAACAGCGCGAAGCTGCCTGTATTGCTGACATCGATGCCATGGACTTTCACTGAGGTCATAGGGATTCCATCTTGGTTAATTGTTACTACTTGCTTGGAAGAGGCGCCGCCAGCGGCTGGCGCGATAAGCCATCTTACTAGCTAGGGCGGCGCAGATCAAATTTGATCCAGCGCAAGGGCGCGGCAAACGGCGTGTCGCCAGGCCGCGACGGCCCCGCGAGGACAGGCGCAAAGTGCCTTATAATCACGCTTTATCTCTACACTGATTCAGGAGCACAGATGGCCCGCACGATCCACTGCATCAAACTCAACAAGGAAGCCGAAGGACTGGATTTCCCGCCGTACCCGGGCGAACTGGGCAAGAAAATTTACGAATCCGTGTCGAAAGAAGCGTGGGCCGCCTGGCTCAAGCATCAGACCATGCTGGTCAATGAAAACCGCCTGAACCTGGCCGACGCGCGCGCCCGCAAATACCTGGCCACGCAGATGGAAAAGCATTTCTTCGGCGATGGCGCCGATGCCGCGATGGGCTACGTGCCGCCTACCGAGTAAGTTTTTCAGCATTCCCGCCCGTGGCCGCCGCGCCGCGGGCTGTTTCATCCCCTCCCGTTTCACGCCGCCTGAACCCGTTTCACGGCCATCCCTCCCCGTTTCGTCGCAGTCTGCTCGCCGCCCGCGCCGCCGGCTGGCACAGTACGCCCATCGACAACCTCACTCCAAGGCGGACACCATGTTGCAGCAGATATTCAGCCACACTCCCCTCTATGTCTGGGCCATCCTGGGCTTTCTCGTCTACCGGGGCGTGCTGGCCAGCCGCGCGCGCGAAGTGAGCTTGCGCAAGCTGAGCATCATTCCCCTGCTCATGCTGGCCCTGTCCCTGAGCGGCGTGCAGGGCAGCTTCGGCCTGGCCGGCGTGGCGCCGTTCGCCTGGGCAGCGGGCGCCTTGGCCGGCGCGGCGCTGGCCTGGTCGCTGACCGATGCGCGCAAGATCGTCGCCATTCCCCAGCGGGCCAGCGTGCGGCGTCCCGGCAGCTGGGCGCCGTTGATCTTGATGATGAGTATTTTCTGCCTGAAATATGCGGTGGCAGTGACGCTGGCCATCGCGCCGGCCTATGCCCATGCGAGCGGCTTCATGCTGCCCGTCTGCCTCGCCTATGGCTGCTTCAGCGGCATTTTCCTGGGCGGCCTGCTGCGCACCGTGGCCGTGTACCGCCAGGCGCACATGACAAGCGGCCCGCAAGGGGCCGCCGTGTAAAACAGGTACAAACGCCGGCCAACGCCGGCTATCATCTTAGTACGCCAGCGTACGCACGCCTTCCGGCATGCCCAGCAGGCAGACGTTCGCGCCGCGCGCGGCGAACAGGCCGACGGCGATGACGCCGACGATCTGGTTGATCTGCTGTTCCAGCGCCACCGGATCGGCAATCTGCAAGCCCAGCACGTCGATGATCTCGCCGCCGTTGTCGGTAATGAACGCTTCCGTGCCGCCGGCCTTCAGGCGCAAACGGGGCGTACCGCCCAGCGCGGCCAGCTGGCGCGAGACGGCGGCGCGCGCCATCGGCACCACTTCCACCGGCAGCGGGAAGGCGCCCAGGGTTTCCACCAGTTTGGAGCCGTCGGCGATGCAAACGAACTGTTTCGATACGGAAGCAACAATCTTTTCACGCGTCAATGCCGCGCCGCCGCCCTTGATCATGGCGCCGCTGGCCGTGATTTCATCGGCGCCGTCGATGTAGACGGCGATCGACTCGACGTCGTTCAAGTCGAAGACGGGAATGCCATGGCCGGCCAGGCGGGCGGCCGTCGCTTCGGACGACGCGACCGTCCCCTTGATGCGGTCCTTGATCTTGGCCAGCTCATCGATGAAAAAGTTGGCGGTGGAACCGGTGCCGACACCAATGATTTCACCGTCGATTACATAGGTGATGGCGGCGCGGGCTACGGCTTGCTTCAATTCGTCTTGGGTCATGGCATTCAGGCTAAAGTGAGGAATGGCGCTATTTTAACGGATTGCCAGCCCGGTCAGCCGGCCATCATGACCGATGATGCGAGCGGATACAACAGACAAAGGGGAAATCCTTGCCCTAGGGCAATTGCGCGTCCATTTACACTCTATGCCCTTTAAAATATGCGAAAATGGCACGATAGCCCCGATATGACGTTTCAGGAATAGCACATGAATCACAGTAAACAGGTACTTGTTGTCGATGACAGCCGGGTTTCACGTTTGATGTCGCATCAGTTCATCCTCAGCAAACATGCCGACTGGCAAGTAATTGAGGCGACGACGGGAGAGGAAGCCCTGGAAAAAGTCAAGACAGTCACCCCTGTGCTGATACTACTGGATGTCAACATGCCCGGCATGGGCGGCATGGCGGCGGCGGAACAATTGCGCACGCTGTGCCCGCGGACGCACATCATTCTCGTCACGGCGAATGTGCAAAACGCCACCCGCAACCGCGCCAGCGAACTCGGCGTGGGTTTCATGGAAAAACCGATCACTGAAACGCGCATCCACCAGCTGATCGAATCACTGGGACTGTGAGCATGGTCAATCTCTCCGAACTCGAGAACGATGCCCTGGTAGAGATATTCAACATCGGAGTGGGCCATGCGGCGGCGGCCATGAGCGAGATCGTCAATGAAGAAGTCACCATGTCGGTGCCGTCGATCACCTTCCTGAACCGTGCCGATGCGGCCGCCTTGCTGGGCAGCAAGAAGGATGGCGAACGCATCTGTGGCGTCAGCCAGCATTACGATGGCGCCTTCGCCACCGAAGCCATCCTGATGTTTCCCGAAGATAAGAGCCTGGAAATCGTGCGCCTGATGGTGGGCGACGCCATGCCGCTGCAGGAACTGACGGAAATGGAACAGGAGGCGATGAGCGAGATCGGCAACATCATCCTCAATTCCTGCGTCGGGACCCTGGCCAACCTGTTCGACAGCGAACTGCATGGCTCGCTGCCCTTGTACCACGTGGGCACCAGCGCGGAAATCCTGTCATCGTTCGGCGGCCAGGACGACGCCGTCGTGCTGATGCTGCATATCGACTTCGTGCTGTCCAAGCACCAGATCCATGGCTATGTGGCGTTCGTGCTCGACCTGTCCGCCTTGCACGACCTGAAACAGCAGGTCAGCCGCTACCTGGCCAAGGTCCTGGGACAGGCGTGACGATCATGCCCGATGCCTTACACCGACTCGCCCTGCTCGAGAGCATACTCGGCGCCGTGAACCTGGGCGCCATCGTGCTCGACGAGCGGCACCGCATCGTGCTGTGGAATCACTGGATGGCGCGCCATTCGGCCCGCCAGGCCGACACCGTGCTGGGCCAGGATTTTTTCGCCGTCTTTCCGGACATGCGGCACAAGCGCATCGATTCGGCCATCACCCAGGCCCTGCGCGACAATTTCCAGTCGCTGCTGTCGCAAACGCTGCACAAGGCGCCGTTTGCGCTGTACACGCATGGCGCGGCCACGGGCGGCAACGATGGCGAGGAACGCATGCAGCAAGCGATCGCCGTCACGCCCATCAATTTACCCGGCGCGCCGCGCCACTGCCTGATCCAGATCAATGACGTCACCATCGCCGTGGGGCGCGAAAAACTGCTGCGCGAGCAGACCATGGTCTTGCGCTCGCAAACCTTTTCCGACGGCTTGACGGGCATCGCCAACCGCCGCCACTTCGACGTGGCGATCGAGAAGGAAATGCGGCGCGCCACGCGCACCAGCAGCCCGCTGTCGCTGCTGATGATCGATATCGACCATTTCAAGGATTACAACGACCATTACGGCCACCAGCAGGGCGATGATTGCCTGATCCGCGTCGCGGCCGAGCTGGCCGCCATGCTGCAGCGCCCCACCGACCTGCTGGCCCGCTATGGCGGCGAAGAGTTTGCCGCCATCCTGCCCGACACGGACGCGGCGCAGGCGCTGCGCATGGCCGAGGCGATCCGCCGGCACACGGCCGGCCTGCGCATTGCGCACGCCAAGACGGGCAACGAGGTCAAGCACGTCACGGTCAGCATCGGCATCGCCACCCAACAACCGCAGCAGCAGCTGGCCATCTCCGCCCTGATCGGCGCCGCCGACCGCGCCCTGTACCTGGCCAAGGGCGCCGGGCGCAACCGCGTGATGGTGCAACCGCCATAAAAAAAGCAACGCAGGGAAAAGGATTCCAGTAGACATCTTTACGGCGGATGCGTAGACTCGTAGCTGATTGCAGCAACAACAACAAGAATTTGTCTGTGGTATCTATCCCTGCGCATGGCCCCCTCCATGCGGGACATGGCCAGGAGCGCTTGTGAATCTCGATCCTCCCCTCAGATCCGGCTTGCCGGGTGCCGGCATGGATACGACCATGGTGAACGGCATGCGCCTGCTGCTGTCGAGCGCCACCTTGCTGACCCTGTTCATCGACCCCGAAAGCGCCGGCAAGCTGAGCAAGATCACCTGGCTGATCTTTTCCGCCTACACCATGCACAGCCTGCTGCTCTACGTGCTGGCCGTGCTGGGCTTGAGCCTGCCGCAGGACATCTTGCTGTACTGGCTGGACGTGGCCTGGTATGCGCTGATCGTCTTTTCCACCAGCAGCCACAACAATTTATTCTTCCTGTTTTTTTTCTTTGCCATCCTGACCTCGTCGTTCCAGCGGGGCTTCGAGGAGGGCGCGCGCGTGACCCTGGCCTCGGCCGGCCTGTTCGCCGCCACCGCCCTGTTCGGCGAAACGGGGGCGGAACTGTCGCGCCTGCTGCTGCGCACCACCTTCCTGCTGGCGCTCGGCTACATGATCGCCTATTGGGGCGGCTCGGCCATCACGCAGCGCAGCCACCTGGCGCTGCTGCGCGATGTCAGCCAGTTGTCCAATCCCCGCTTCGGCGTCGACCAGACCATCACCTCGGTGCTGGAAAAGACCCGCAGTTATTTCAACGGCCGCAGTTGCCTGCTGATCATGCAGGACAAGGGCACGCGGGTCTGGTCGCTGCGCAGCGTGATTCAAACGGGCACGGGCGTCGTGCATACCAGTTCGCTGCTCAGCGACGACGCGGCCAGCCCCCTGCTCGCTTTCCCGCTCGATAAAATCGCCCTGTACAACCAGCCCGCCGGCCGCTGGCTGCCATGGACAGGCGGCGCGCGCATGCTTGAGCCCGACAGCGGGCGCTGGCTGCGGCATGACGACGCGGCAGGCGCCCGCCTGGCCGAACTGCTCGAAGCGCACGCCTTCATCAGCGCGCCGCTGCCCTTGCGCAATGGCAAAGGCCGCATCTTTATCGTGTCCGCCACCAGCATGAGCAAGACGGATGCCCTGTTTCTCAGCCATATAGGCGCGCAGGCGTTTCCCGTCATTGAAAACATCGATCTGCTCGACCGCCTGGCGTCGCAGGCGGCCTCGCGCGAGCGCGAAAAGATCGCGCGCGACCTGCATGACACGGCCGTGCAGCCGTACATCGGCCTGCGCCATGGCCTGGCCGCCCTGCGCAACGAAGCCACGCCGGGCAACCCGCTGCTGCCCGAGCTGGAAAAACTGATCATCATGTCGGGCCAGGTGATCGCCGACCTGCGCAGCTACGCGCGCACCTTCAAGAACGGCCAGGTGCAAAGCGAGCCGGAACTGCTGGTCGCGCTGCGCCGCCAGGCCACGCAGATCCGCGAATTCTATGGCATCGACATCGCCCTGCATATCGAAGGCGACCTGCACATCAACGACCGCCTGGCGGCCGAGGTGTTCCAGATCGTCAACGAAGGCATGAGCAATATCCGCAAGCATACGTCGGCGCGCCACGGCGCCGTCAAGCTGACCTGCGTGCAGGGCGCGCTGCACATCAGCATCGACAACGAATGCGCCGCCACGCACGTGCCCGACTTCCTGCCCGACTCGCTGGCCGAGCGGGCCGCCGCCCTGGGCGGCACGGCCCGCGTCACGCATGGCATGCTGGGCAACACCTCCGTACAGATCGAGATCCCCATATGAATGACAACCGCCACATGCCAGCGCCCAGCCATGTCATCAGCGTCATGCTGGTGGACGATCACAAGACCATGCTGTGGGGCCTTGAGCGGCTGATCGGCGGCGAGCACTCGGGCATGCGCGTGCTCGCCACGGCGTCCGACAGCGCCGAGGCGCTGGAGCAGGCGAAGGCGCTGCAACCGGATGTGATCGTGCTGGACCTGGACCTGGGCGGCATCAGCTCGCTGGCCATCCTGCCCGCACTGGCGCAGTGCGGCAACACGCGCGTGCTGGTGCTGACGGCCAGCCACGACCAGGCCATCCTGGACCAGGCGGTGCTGAAAGGCGCACGCGGCATCGTCAGCAAGGATGCGCCGGCGGAGATGGTGCTGAAGGCCATCGAGAAGGTGTACCAGGGCGAGCTGTGGCTGGAACACGCGATGCTGGGACGCATGCTGACGCAGCTGACCCAGCCCGGCGGCGGCTCGGCGCAAGCCATCGCCATCGCCAGCCTGACGATGAAGGAAAGAAAAGTCATCGCCGCGCTGGTGCAAGGCAGCGGCACGCCGGCCAAGCTGCTGGCGGACCAGCTGTTCATCTCCGAACACACCTTGCGCAATCACCTGACGTCGATCTACCGCAAGCTGGGCGTGTATAACCGCCTGGAACTGTACGCCTACGCCACCAAGCACCAGCTGGGCCAATTGCCGCCCGGCGCCTGACACGCCCCCACCGCGCGGCCACCGCACGGCCGCGCCTGCCTCTCCCCCCTCCCCTCCCGCATCGCTCGCCAGCCACCGGCATGGCCGTCGCCCCCCGTGCGTCGAACTCGACCATGACAATTGTCACGAAAAAAACAAGCAGTTCCTCCTTGCAATAAAAGGATGTTCTTCTGATGTAGATCAAGCTGGCAAATTCTATAGTGGTGTTACCGGAGTGCAGATTACCGCGCAGCCCACCACGACACGGAGCACAGCATGCGCCTTGACAAGTTTCTTCCGACAGCCCTGATCACCTATTTGCAGGGCAAGGAAAAGGCCGCGTTCTACCGCTATGCCCTGGTGGCGGCCCTCATGGCGGTGATCTGCATCATCGGATTGCTGGCACTGGGCGAAAGCCCATGACGCCAGCGCAAAGCAGCAGCACAGTTGTCATGTCGTTTTATCCACCGTTGTACCTTAACCACCACCAGGAGTTGTCATGAACCTCATCAAAAACTTTATCCGCGAAGAAGATGGCGTCACCGCAATCGAATACGGCCTGATCGCCGCCCTGATCGCCGTCGTGATCATCGCCGCCATCACCATCGTCGGCACGCAGCTGAAAAAAACCTTCAGCACCATCGGCTCCAAACTCACCGCCGCAAACTGAGGCGGTGCTGTCCGGGCCGGCCCAGGCGCGGCCCGGACACCTTTTCCCCGCATCCCCGGCACGCCCACCTTGACGAACGCACAGCGAGGCCCATCGTGAAATCTTTCTTCAGCCGTTTATCCGACGAATCGGCAGTCACAGCAATCGAATACGCGCTGCTGGCGGGCCTGATCGCGGTCGTGCTGGTCATCACGATCACCGTGCTCGGCGACCAGGTCAAGCTGCTGTTTATCTATGTCAAGGACCAAGTGGTCCTGGCCCTGTCATGAACGCCCTGCGCGCCTCGCTGCGCACCCACCGCGCCCTGCTGCTGATCGTGCTGCCGTACGCCGCCGCGGCGACGCTGCTGGCCGGCGGCCTGCCCAGCATCCCGGACACCCTCAACGTGCTGGCCGGCTTCTTCGTCGCCATCCTCACGGGTCCCGTCTTCATCCTGTGCGGCTACACCATCCACGTCATGGTGATGCAACGTCCGCACCGCCTGTGCCACTATCTGTACCACGATCTGCGCCGCTACCTGAGCAACGAGCGCCTGCTGCACGCGCTGCCGGCCATGCTGCTGATCCCCGTCTTCGCCTCCAGCTTCACCGTCTTCAAGGGCGCCATCCCGCGCCTGCATCCCTACACCTGGGATACCACCCTGTCCGCCTGGGATGTCGCGCTGCATGGCGGCATGGCGCCATGGGAAAGGCTGCAGCCGCTGCTGGGCCACCCGCTGGTCACGGGCTTGCTCAACTTCAGCTACCACTTCTGGTTCTTCCTGTTCTACGCCATCCTGTACTGGCTCATCCTCGATACGCGCCGTCCGCTGCTGCGCATGCAGTTCCTGCTCAGCTTTGCCCTGACCTGGATCATTCTGGGCAGCGTCCTGGCCGTGCTGTTTGCCTCGGTCGGCCCCTGCTACTACGGCCACCTGCACAGCAGCGATCCGTATGCGCCGCTGATGGCCTACCTGCGCGACGCCAACCAGCACGTCCCTGTCTGGGCCCTGCAAGTGCAGGACCTGCTGTGGCAAGGTTATCAAAGCAAGGGGGCCAAAGGCGAACTGGGCATCTCCGCCATGCCCAGCATGCATGTGGCCACGGCCGTGCTGATGGCGATCATGGGCTGGAAAGTCAGCCGCGCCGCCGGGCTCTCCCTGTCCGCCTTCGCCGTGCTGATCCTGCTCGGCTCCATCCACCTGGGCTGGCACTATGCGCTCGACGGCTATGTGGGCGCGGCCGGCGCGGCGCTGGTGTGGCATCTGGTGGGACGGTTGCTGGGCAGCCAGGCTGCGGCACCGGCCATGCACGTGGCCACGGTGCCCTGCATGAGCAAGGGAGGAGTGGCATCATGAACGCCCACCTGCCCATGCTGCTGTGCCTGGCAGTGCTGGCCAGCCTGCTCGCCGCCGCCCTGTGGCACGACCTGCGCACGCGCCGCATCCCCAACCGGCTGGTACTGTGGGGCACGCTGACGGGACTGATCCTGAACAGCTTCGTGCCGCCAGGTAACGGCCTGTTCGACGCCGCCTTCGGCGGCCTGGGACCGCTGCAGGCGCTGGCCGGCGCCGCCGCCGGACTGGCCCTGCTGCTGCCCATGCACCTGCTGCGCGCCCTGGGCGCCGGCGACGTCAAGCTGATGGCCATGTGCGGCGCCTTCCTCGGTCCCGACGCCGTGCTGGAAGCGGTGCTGCTGACCTTCCTGTGCGGCGGCGTGCTGGCCCTGGCCGCCGCGCTGGCAGGCCAGCGCCTGCGCCAGGTGCTGAAAAACACCTATCACATGATGCTGGGCGCGCTGCTGCACAGCCTGGCGGGCGGCGCCGCCACGATCGCCGAACCGCCGCCGGCCACCGGCAAGCTGGCCTACGCCTTCGCCATCGCCAGCGGCACCATGCTGCAGGTATTCCTGCATTACACCCACCTGTGGAGCCTGCGCTGAGAAGCGCCGCTCCGACAACCAGCCACCCCAGGACCCGACCATGCACACCTTCGCCACCCTCTGCCACTCCCGCTACGCCAGCCTGCTCACCAGCATCGCCATGGCCGGCCTGTGGACGTTCTTCGCCAGCGCCCATGTAGTGGGCTACCTGCACAGCGGCGACTGGAGCTATCTGCTGTTCTGCGCCGCCGAAACCCTGGCCGCCCTGTTCTTCATCGTGCGTTCGGCTCCCGTCAGCGTCTCCACCGATGCGGGCGACTGGCTGCTGGCCATCGGCGCCACCTTCGCCCCCTTCCTCTTCGCGCCATCCGACATGGCCATCTGGCCCGGCGCGCGCTACCTGCTGGCCGTCGGCAGCCTGCTGCAGATCGCCGGACTGCTGTCGCTCAACCGCAGCTTCGGCCTGGTGGCGGCGCAGCGCGAGATCAAGACGGGCGGCGTCTACCGCGTCATCCGCCATCCGCTGTATGCCAGCTACCTGATTTCCCTGAGCGGCTACCTGCTGGCCAATACCTCGCCCGCCAACACCGTCACCTATGTGGCGACGATCTCGATGCTGGTGGCGCGCCTGCTGCGCGAAGAGCGTTTCCTGTCCACCGACGTGCGCTATCGCGTCTACATGCGCCAGGTGAAGTATCGCCTGCTGCCCTTCATCTTCTGATATCCGACCACCCGAGCAAGAGGAGCACTTATCATGCCTGACACTTATCCAGAACGCAGCGACGGCGGCGGCGTCGAGCCGGCGCTCAAACGCGCGCCACGCACGGTCGAGGAAACGGGATTGCCCTTCCTGTTCCTGGTCGAACTGCTGGTCAAGATACTCTTCCTGCGCGGCCAGATCGGCCTGCCCGCCCTGTCGACGCACGTGAAACTGGGCGCCGGCGTGCTCGAACCGCTGCTCACCTTCATGCGCGCCGAAAAACTGTGCGAAGCGCGCCGCAACGGCGGCAGCGGCACCGACGCCGACCTGTACTACATGCTGGGCGACCAGGGCCGCCTGCGCGCCGCCGAGTACATGCGCCGCAATGCCTACAGCGGTCCCGCCCCCGTCACGCTGGCCGACTACAGCAACCAGGTGCTGGCGCAAAGCGTGGCGGACATGCATGTCACCCGCGACGACGTGCAGCGCGAATTCCGCGACGTGGTGGCCAGTTCGGCCGTGCTCGACCAGTTGGGCGCGGCCATGAATTCCGGGCGCGCCCTGTTCTTCCACGGCCCCGCCGGCAGCGGCAAGAGCTACCTGGCCGAGCGCCTGAACGGCCTGCTCAGCGGCGCCATCGCCCTGCCGCATGCCGTGATGGTCGACGGCGAAGTGCTGCCCTTCCTCGATCCCATGCTGCACACCCTGTCGCGCAGCGGCCCCGTGCCGTCCGATCCCCGCTGGGTGCGCGCCGAGCGCCCCGCCGTGCTGACGGGCGGCGAACTGACGCTCGACATGCTCGACCTGCAATTCGACCAGGGCACCCGCCTGTACCAGGCGCCGCCGCACCTGAAGGCCAACAACGGCATCTTCATCATCGACGACCTGGGCCGCCAGCGCTGCTCGCCCGTGGAGCTGATGAACCGCTGGATCGTGCCGATGGCGCGCCACGTCGATTACCTGTCGCTGCACACGGGCTACAAGTTCCCCGTGCCCTTCGACGTCATCGTCGTGTTTTCCTCGAACCTGGCGCCGCAGCACCTGGCCGACGACTCCTTCCTGCGCCGCATCGGCTACAAGATCCACGTGGGACCGCTGAGCGCCTACCACTACCTGGCCGTGTTCCGCAGCACCTGCGCCCAGCTGGGCATCAATTTCGACGAAGCCGCGTACACCTACCTGCTGCACCTGCACAGCCAGTACGGACGGCCCTTGCTGGCCTGCTACCCGCGCGACATCCTGGCGCAGGTGTGCGACCAGGCGCGCTATGAAGACCACGCGGCGCAGCTGTCGCCGGAAGTACTGCTGTGGGCATGGAAAAACTATTTCGGCAGCGATGACGATCTTGCAAGCACACATAACGGACCGGCAGCGGTCCAGCACAAAGGGGAAGCAAAATGAGAAACGCACGCGCACTGACGATGATGGCCATCGCGGTCATCCTGGCGTTCGCCGCGGTCATCGTGGCCGCGCGCTGGATCAATGCCCAAGCCTCGGGCAACATCAACAAGGTGGCCGTGGCCCAGGTCGACATCAGCCTGGGCGCGCGCATCTCGCCCGACATGGTGCGCATGGTCGACTGGCCATCGAACGCGCTGCCGCCGGGCGCCATCAATGATCCGAAACTGCTGGAAACGCGCGTCACGCGCACCAGCATCCAGCACGGCGAACCGATCATGGAAGGCAAGCTGGCGCCTCCCGGCACGCAAGGCGGCCTGTCGGCCGTCGTCGCCGAGGGCAAGCGCGCCATGACCGTGCGCGTCAACGATGTGGTGGGCGTGGCCGGCTTCGCCCTGCCTGGCAACTTCGTCGACATCCTCGTCAACACCCAGGGCGAAGGGGCGCGCAAGACGCCGGACCGCGATCCGAATATTTCCAAGATCGTGCTCGAACGCATCCTCGTGCTGGCCATCGCCCAGGAATCGAACCGCGACGACACCAAGCCCAAGGTGGTCAACGCCGTGACCCTGGAGCTGACGCCGGAACAGGCGGAAAAACTCGACCTGGCGCGCAGCGTGGGCACCCTGTCGCTGGTGCTGCGCAATCAGATCGAGGACAAGCCGGTCAACACGGAGGGCGCCACCAAGAGCAGCCTGCTCGATGAAAAAGTCGCCGCAGCCGCCCCCGCCGCCACGGCGCAGCCCAAGCCTGCCCCGCGCCGCCGCGTCGTCACGGCTCCGGCGCCGCAAGCGGGCACCCGCGTCGATGTCATCAAGGGGCTGGAACGCAGCTCCCAACAATTCTAACCTGCACCAGAGGAGTCATGCCATGAGCACATATTGCACAGCAAGCGAAAGCCGGGTACTCAGCCTGGCGCTTGCCCTCGCCATGATCGGCGCCCTGGCGCCCCAGGCACGCGGCGAACCCGTCGCCGCTGCCGCCACCGCCGCTGCCGCCGATACCGGCAACGCCAGGAGCGGCCGGGCCGCCGCCCGCCCCAAGGCCACGCCGCCGCAAAGCGAATCGCGCGCCGGCCGCACCGAGATGGCGCCGCAAATGAGCCTGGCCGAGGGCAAGTCCACCCTGATGCGCCTGCCGTTCGCCGCCAGCCGCATGTCCGTCGGCGACCCGCGCATCGCCGACGTCATCCTGCTCAATCCGACCGAGGTCTATCTGCTGGGACGCTCCGTCGGCACCACCAACCTGATCCTGTGGAACAAGAGCAATGACGCCACCATCATCGACCTGGCCGTCGGCATCGACAGCAGCAGCCTGCAGGCACGCATGGCCGAGCTGCTGCCGAACGAGAAGATCAACGTCACGGTGGCGGGCGACACCCTGATCCTGTCGGGCATGGTCAGCGATGTCGTCAAGGCCGAGCAGGCCCTGTCGCTGGCGAATGCCTACGTGCAGCGCAGCGCCCGCAGCGGCGGCGCCGCCTCCGGCGCCACGCCAGCCGCAGGCGCAGGCGCGGCCGCTCCCGCCCCCGCCGCCGCGCCGGATGCGGCCATGCCGCGCGTGATCAACCTGCTGTCGATCGCCGCGCCGCAGCAGGTGATGCTGGAAGTGAAGGTGGCCGAAGTGTCGAAGGTGCTGGTGGACCAGCTGGGCGCCAGCCTGGGCATCAACAAGACCATCGGCAGCTGGTCGTATTCGCTGCTGTCCAGTCTGCTCAGCAACAATCCCAGCGGCTTGAGCGGCGCCAGCAAGAACAACTTCTTCAACCTCGACGCGCAAAAACGCGATGGCTTGATCAAGGTGCTGGCCGAACCGAACATCATGGCCATCAGCGGCCAGGAGGCGAGCTTCCTGGCCGGCGGCAAGATCTTCATTCCCGTCAGCCAGACCAACAATGGCGGCGTGCCCACCATCACGCTGGAGGAGAAGGAGTTCGGCGTGGCCGTGAAATTCACCCCCACCGTGCTCGATGGCGGACGCATCAACCTGAAGGTGGCGCCGGAAGTGTCGGACCTGAACAAGGACGGCATCGGCATCACCGCCACCGGCATCTCGGCCACGGCCGTGCTGCCCTCGTTCACGACGCGGCGCGCCACCACCACGGTGCAGCTGTTCGACGGCCAGAGCTTCGCCATCGGCGGCCTGATCAAGAACAACGTGACCAGCAATATCAAGGCCCTGCCAGGCCTGGGCGAAGTGCCCGTGCTGGGCGCCCTGTTCCGCAGCACGGACTTCCAGACGGACCGCTCGGAACTGGTCTTCATCATCACGCCGCACCTGGTCAAGCCGCTGCCGGCCGACTACAAGCTGCCCACCGACGGCTACATCCAGCCGACGCGCGGCGACATGTTCATGCAGGGAAAAATGGAAGGCGACGCACCGGTCCCCGCCGCGGCGCCGGCACCATCGGCCCCCATGCAGCCGCAAGCGGCCGCGCCCCAGCCCGCTCCCGCCGGCTTCGACCTCAAATAGGAGAACACCATGAAAACCGCCCATTGCCTGCCTTGCGCCCCCCTGCTGTCGCTGCTGTCGCTGCTGGCCGGCTGCGCCGCCACCACCACGCCCGTGCTCGATTCGCACTTCGGCGAATCGGTGGCCCTGCTCAAGGCGCAGCAGATCATGTATCCGGACGCCTACCGCAATGCCAACCCCGTCAGCGGCATCGACGGCAAGGCCGGCGCCAGCGCCTACCAGCGCTACCAGAAATCGTTCGCGGCGCCGGAACCGCAACCGAATGTCTTCACCATCGGCGTGGGCGGACGCCAGTAGGCGCCAGTCCCGCGACGCACTTCCCCCAGGCCATCAGGAGACCGCCATGAACACCGCATTCCGCAGGCACGACAAGCAGCAGGGCGCGATCGCCATCGTGCTGGGACTGACCCTGGTGGTGCTGTTTGCCATGGGCGGCCTGGTGCTGGACCTGGGCCACCTGTACATCGCCAAGACGGAGCTGCAGAACGGCGCCGACAGCGCCGCCCTGGCCGGCGCCGTGGAACTCAATCAGAGCGCGGCCGGCATCGACAATGCGCAGGCCAAGGCCATCGCCATCGCGCAAAAGAACCGCTACGACTTTTCCACCCCCCTGACCATCACGGCCGCCAACATCAGCTTCGGCCCCAGTCCTGACGGCCCCTGGTCGTCCGGCGCCAGCGCCCGCACCAGTCCGCAAGGCCAGACCTTCATCCGCGTCGACACGGGCAGCAAGACCTTCGCCACCTACCTGATGGGCATCGCCGGCATCGCCAGCACCAGCACCTCGGGCGTGGCCGTGGCGGGCCGCTTCGTCAACGACGTCACGCCGATCGGCGTGTGCGCCGTCGACCCGGCCAACAAGACGGCGCAATACACATATCCGGCCGCGCCGGCCGGCACCGGCCTGACGGAACTGGTGGAATTCGGCTTTCGCCGCGGCGTCACCTACAACCTGTTCGGCCTCAATCCGCTGGGCGGCCCGTCCGATCCCTACCTGATCAACCCGGTCGATGCCCCGCCCGGCAGCTGCAGCGCCTCGCATTCGAGCGCCAGCGCCACCGCGCCGTTCATGTGCACGGGCAGCAGCGCCGTCATCACCAGCGGCACGGGCCAGGTCTACACCAACACGGGCATGACGGCCTCGCTGGCCGCCTCGCTCAACTCGCGCTTTGACGACTATTCCTCGCCCTCCGTGTGCGACCCCGTGTCGGCGCCGCCCGATACCAACATCAAGCAATACCCATGCGTGGGCGCCGCGTCGCCGTGCGCCGCCAGCGCCGCCAACTCGCCGCCCACCGGCTGGATGCAGCCAGGCGCCAGCACCCTGCCCAGCCAGCAGTCGGTCAGCCTGGCTGGCAGCAAGCCGAACTACCGCCTGCCGCCGACCTTCACGACGCCCGTGACGGCGGCCCAGGCGCAGTTCGCCGGCTACGGCGTGCTGTGGTCGTACGGCCCCGCCTACCAAAGCAATGGCGCCACGCCAGCCAAGGCCGGCGCGGCCTACAGCGTCGCGGACGCCAACGCCAATCCCATGTACAGCACGGCCAAGGCGAACTACTTCGACACGGCCAGCTATCCCGTCAGCGCGGGCGCCTCCTTCCCCGTCGGCACGCCGCCGTCGCCGTACAACCAGACCAGCGGCCCGACGTTCCAGGCGCCTTCGGTGGCCCATCCGGGCCAGCGCAACCGGCGCATCCTGAACGTGGTGCTGGTCGACTGCCGCACGGCGCCCGTGGGACCGTCCTCCTGCGGCACCATGAATGCGGTGGGCATCGGCAAATTCTTCATGACGATGAAGGCCGATTTCAGCGGCGGCACCAAGCGCCTCGACGTCGAGTTCGCGGGCCTGATCGAGCCCGTGCCGAATTCCGAAATCAAACTCTACAAGTGAGGCGGCCATGCGTACCCCCAACTCCCCTCTCCGGCAGCGCGGCGGCGCCGCCGTCGAATTCGGCATCGTGCTGGCCTTGCTGGTGACCCTGCTGGCCGGCATCTTCGGCTTCGGCCGCGCCTTCTGGTACTACGACGCGCTGACCAAGGCCACGCGCGACGCGGCGCGCAACATGTCCGTCAAGGCCAAGGCCGGCATCGCCTCGCAGGGCGTGCCGGCGGCCAGGCAGACGGTGGTCGATGCGGCCACCAGCGCCGGCATCGGCGACTTCACCACGGCCAACGTGACGGTCACCTGCCTGGACGCGAGCTTCAACGACAGCAGTTGCACCGATGGCACGGCGCCGGGCGGCATCCGCGTCGAAGTCGTCAACTACACGCTGTCGGTGGGCCAGTATCTGCCCTTCGTGATCGGCGCGGCCAGCACCTATGCCACGCCGCTCGCACCGCGCACCACCATGCGCTACATGCTGTAAGGAGAACGCCATGCGCCACCGCCTTCCACCCGCCCCCCGGACTGGCCGCCAGCGCGGCGCCGCCGCCGTCGAATTCGCCCTGGTGGCGCTGCTGTTTTTCACCCTGTTGTTCGGCATCCTCGAATTCGGCCGCCTGCTGTACCTGTACAACACGGTGCAGGAAGTGAGCCGCCGCGCCGCGCGCGAAGCGGTGGTGCGCTGGATCGACCAGACCGACACCGTCAAGACGCTGGCCCTGTTCGGCGGCACGGCCCTGCCGGCAGCACCCGAAGTCACGGCCGCGAACATCACCATCCGCTACCTGAACAAGAGCGGCGCCGAGGTGACCTTGCCGCCGCTCGATCCGGGCGACAACCTGTCGGCCTGCGGCGACAACACGCGCACGGCCAGCTGCATCGACAGCGTGCGCGTATCGATCGACAACGTCAGCTACACGCCGATGGTCAGCCTGTTCGGTTTCCTGAACATCGCCCTGCCCGCCTCGGTCGTGGTCATGCACGCCGAAAGCCTGGGCTTCCAGATCAACTGAACGCCTTTACCGGGAGTACCAAGTGAATATCGTCATCGTCTCGAAGAATGAAGCCCAGCTCAAGCGGCTTACCCGCCTGCTGCGCGAACGCAGCGCGGCCGACCGCGTCGCCCTGCTGGCGAGCATACCGGATGTCTTTGACAACGGCGTCACGCCGGACCTGCTGCTGCTGGAGCAGGAGCATATCGGCGAGGACGAGCTGGAACGGCTGGAGCTGCTGGGCGGCCGCCATCCGAACCTGGCCATCATCGTGCAATGTCCGCAGCAAAGCCCGCAATTCCTGCTGCGCTCGATGCGCGCCGGCGTGCGCGAAGTGCTGCCGCCGGACGACGACGCGGCCCTGTTTGCCGCCTTGCGCCGCATCGAGGACAAGCTGCAAAAGCAGGTCACGCGCAAGGGCCAGGTGCTGGCCTTCGTCTCGTGCAAGGGCGGCAGCGGCGCCACCTTCATCGCCGCCAACCTCGGCTACGCGCTGGCCGCCGGCGAGCAGCGCAAGGTGGCGCTGTTCGACCTGAACCTGCAGTTCGGCGACGCCGCCCTGTTCGTCTCGGACCACAAGCCGGCCACCACCCTGTCGCAGCTGTCGCAGCAGATCGTGCGTCTCGACGCCTCGCTGCTCAGCGCCAGCATGATCCAGATCACGCCCGCCTACAGCGTGCTGGCCGCCGCCGACGATCCCGCCCATGCGGCCGACGTCGAAGCCGAGCATATCGACCGGCTGCTGACCCTGGCGCGCAGCCAGTACGACTACATCCTGCTCGACGTGGGACGCGGCCTCGATGCCGTCAGCGTGCGCGCGCTGGACCGGGCCGACCTGATCTTCCCCGTGCTGCAGGCAACGTTGCCGTACGTGCGCGACGGCAAGCGCCTGCTCGACGTGTTCCGCGGCCTCGGCTACCGCGAAGACAAGATCCGCCTGATCCTGAACCGCTATGCCAGCAGCGACAGCATCCGCGTGGCCGACCTGGAGGCGGCATATGGCAAGCACGTCTACAAGTCCATCCCCAACCACTACGAGGGCGTGGCGGCCTCCGTCAGCCAAGGCGTGCCCATCCTCAAGCTGGCGCCCCACAATCCCGTCTCGCGCGCGCTGCAGGAACTGGCCGCCAGCCTGGCCGGCGAAACCCCGCCCGCCGCGCAAGGCTGGGTGGCGCGGCTGCTGGCGCGCACCTGAGGCGCCAACCAGATACCCCATTCACCGGAGACCGACCATGACTGCCGAAAAACTCACCCTGCGGGACCGCCTGGGCTATGCCCAGGATGACGCCAGCCTGAACGACGATGCCGCGCACCAGGGCGCAGCCAGCCAGAGCTACCAGCAACTCAAGCACCGCACGCACCAGGCGCTGCTCGACCGCGTCGACCTGGAAGGCATGCAGCGCCTGTCGCGCGAACAGATCCGCGAAGAACTCAAGCTCCTCGTCAGCGACGTGCTCACGGAGGACAATGTCGTGATCAACGAGCTGGAACGGCGCTCGCTGATCCGCGACATCCAGGACGAGGTGCTTGGCTTCGGCCCGCTCGAACCGCTGCTGGCCGATCCCGGCGTGTCCGATATCCTCGTCAACACCTACCGCCAGGTGTACGTCGAGCGCCATGGCCGCCTGGAGCTGAGCGACGTCTGCTTCACCGACGACGCCCACCTGATGAAGATCATCGACAAGATCGTCTCGCGCGTGGGCCGGCGCATCGACGAATCGAGCCCCATGGTCGATGCGCGCCTGCCCGACGGCTCGCGCGTGAACGCCATCATCCCGCCGCTGGCCATCGACGGCCCCGTGATGTCGATCCGGCGCTTCTCGGCCCAGCCCCTGCGCCTGGCCGACCTGATGCTCAAGCACAGCCTGACGGAAGAAATGAGCACCACCCTGCAGGCGCTGGGCAAGGCCAAGGTCAATATCCTGATCTCGGGCGGCACGGGCAGCGGCAAGACCACCATGCTCAATGCGATTTCCGGTTTCATCAGCACGGCCGAACGCATCGTCACCATCGAGGACGCGGCCGAGCTGCAGATGCAGCAGCCGCACGTGGTGCGCCTGGAAACGCGGCCCGCGAACATCGAGGGCAAGGGAGAAGTGACGCAGCGCGCGCTGGTGCGCAACGCGCTGCGCATGCGCCCGGACCGCATCATCCTGGGCGAGGTGCGCGGCGCCGAGGCGCTCGACATGCTGGGCGCCATGAACACGGGCCATGAAGGCTCGATGGCCACCATCCACGCCAACACCCCGCGCGACGCGCTGACGCGGCTGGAAAACATGATCAGCATGGCCTCGGCGGGCCTGCCCGTGAAGGCCATGCGCCAGCAGATCAGCTCCGCCATCAGCGTGGTGGTGCAGGTGGCACGCCTGACGGACGGCAAGCGCAAGATCATTTCGATCCAGGAAATCACGGGCATGGAGGGCGAGATGATCACCATGCAGGAAATCTTCACCTTCCGCCAGACGGGCATCGGCGAGGATGGCACGGTGCAGGGACATTTCCATGCCAGCGGCGTGCGGCCGCATTTCCTCGAACGCCTGCGCGCCTTCGGCATCAGCCTGCCGGAAACCCTGTTCGATCCCGCCCGCCAGTACCATTAAGGGGAGCATCATGGACTATCTCTATTACGTATTCGCCATCCTCACCTTCATCGCCGTGGTGCTGCTGATCGAGGGCCTGTACCTGGCATGGAACACCTCGCGCGGCCCGGAAGCGGAAAGGGTGGCGCGCCGCCTGCGCATCATGTCGGCCGGCGCGCATGGCGACGCGGGCAGCTCGATGATCAAGAAGCGCCTGCTCAGCGACACCCCGGCGCTGCAGCGCGTGCTGCTCAGCGTGCCCCGCGTGCATGCGCTCGACCGCCTGCTGGAACAGTCGGGCCTGAGCTGGAGCGTGGCCAGCTTCGCCGGCGTGATGCTGGCCTCGGCCGGCGCCGCGTTTTTGCTGTTCAGCTACTTCAGCGTGCCGTGGCTGCTGCGCCTGCCGCTGGTGGCCGGCGCGGCCCTGCTGCCGCTGCTGGTGGTCTTGCGCGCCAAGGCCAAGCGCCTGCAGCGCATCGAACAGCAATTGCCCGATGCGCTGGACCTGATGGCGCGCGCCCTGCGCGCCGGCCACGCCTTCCCCACCGCCCTGAAAATGGTCGGCGATGAAATGAACGCGCCGCTGGCCGTGGAATTTCGCGCCACCTTCGACGAAGTCAATTTCGGCATCGCCATGCAGGACGCCCTGATGAACCTGGCCACGCGCGTGCCCAGCACGGACTTGCGCTATTTCGTCATCGCCGTGCTGATCCAGCGGGAAACGGGCGGCAACCTGGCCGAGCTGCTCGACAGCATCAGCCGCATCATCCGCGAGCGCATCAAGCTGCTGGGACAGGTGCGCGTGCTGTCGGCCGAAGGCAAGCTGTCGGCCTGGATCCTGTCGCTGCTGCCCTTCGGCGCGGCGGCCATGATCCAGCTGACCAATCCGCAGTTCCTGGAAATGCTGTTCGTCGATCCGGGCGGACGCAAGATGCTCGTCGGCGCCCTGCTGCTGATGGTGTGCGGCGTCCTGGTCATGCGCAATATCATCCGCATCCGCGTCTGATTCCGCTAGGAGAACCCTCATGAATCCCGTGCATATCGCCTTTCTCGCCCTGCTCTTCATCGCCGTCTTCGGCACCGTGCTGGTGGCCATGCGCAGCTTTGCCCCCGATCCCTTGCGCCAGCGCATGGACAACGCCACCGGCAAGAGCGCGGCGGCGCCCGGCGCATCGTCCGCGCCCAGCCCCTGGCTGGCGCGCATGGTACGCCTGAGCGGCCCGCTGGCCAAACTGTCGCTGCCCGACCAGGGCTGGGAAGGCTCCGTGATGCGCCGGCGCTTCATGAATGCCGGCCTGCGCCAGGCGTCGGCGCCCATCCTGTTCTTTTCCGCCAAGACCATGCTGGCCATCGGCCTGCCCCTGCTGCTGTTCCTGGGACTGAGCGCCTCGGGCAGCCAGATGGCCGGCAAGGCGCTGCTGTTCTGGCTGCTGATCGTGGCCGCCGTCGGCTACTACCTGCCCAACTTTGTCCTGCAGCAAATGATCAAGCGGCGCCAGCGCGATATCTTCGAAAGCTTTCCCGATGCCCTGGACTTGATGACGGTATGCGTGGAAGCGGGCCTGGCCATGGATGCGGCGCTGGCCCGCGTGGCGGCGGAAATCGCCCTGAAAAGCGCCGTGCTGGCCGAGGAACTGCATCTGGTGATGCTGGAACTGCGCGCCGGCAATACCAAGGAGCGGGCGCTGCGCAACCTGGCACTACGCACGGGCGTCGAGGATGTCGACGCGCTGGTGGCCATGCTGATCCAGGCCGAGCGCTTCGGCACCAGCATC
Source organism: Janthinobacterium sp. JC611 (assembly GCF_018682595.1). Taxonomy (NCBI): domain Bacteria; kingdom Pseudomonadati; phylum Pseudomonadota; class Betaproteobacteria; order Burkholderiales; family Oxalobacteraceae; genus Janthinobacterium; species Janthinobacterium sp. JC611. The sequence goes on along the minus strand of NZ_JAFLJN010000081.1, from coordinate 93,785 downwards.
GCCGCCTCGCTGCGCGTGCAGTCGGACCAGCTGCGCACCAAGCGGCGCCAGATGGCCGAGGAAGAAGCGGCAAAGATCGCCCTCAAGCTGCTGTTCCCGCTGATCTTCTTCATCTTCCCTTCGCTGCTGGTCGTCCTGATGGGACCAGCCTTCCTGCAAATCTACCGCGTGCTCCTGCCCAGCATGGGCAGCGGCAACTGATGGGAGAACCGCCATGTCACAGTCCACCACCCTGATGTTCATGCTGGCCTGCGCCGGCCTGCTGCCCGCATGCGGCCACCTGCCCGGCCCGGCCAGCCAGGGCAATCTTGCCGCGCCGGCCCAGGCGCGCAACGATGACAGTCGCGCCACCCGCACGGCCGCTTTCTGCAAGCTGGGCAAGCGCCTGCAGGCACTGGGAGACGCGCGCGCGGCGCTGGCCGCCTACCGTGAAGCCCTGCTGCTTGAGCCCGACTCGCCCGATGCGCGCAATGGCGCCGCCGTGCTGCACGCGCAGCTGGGCCAGCTGGAGACGGCGCGCAGCATGCTGCAGGCGCTGGCGCAGGAAGCGCCGACGGCCAGGACGTACAACAACCTCGGCTACGTGCTGTACCTGCAGGGAGAGTATGCGCAGGCGGCGAGCGTGCTGCGCCAGTCGCTGCAGCTCGACAACGGCCAGCAGCCGGCGCGCGCCAACCTGGAACTGGCCATCGCGGCGCTGGCGCGCAGCATCGGCACCGTCGACGTCACCGCGCAAGCCATCGTGCCCGACCTGGCGCCGGCGCCCGCGCCAACGGTCCCGTCCAGCCGTTTGCAGCTGACGCGCTTGCAGCCGAATATCTTCGCGCTGAGCTGGCGCGACGCTCCCGTGGCGCTGCACGCCGCCTTGCCGGTGCTGGCAAAACCGGTGGCGCCGGCGGCGCCGCTGCCGCGGCTGGAAGTCATCAACGGCAACGGCGCAACGGGCATGGCGGCGCGCATGCGCGGCATGCTGGGCGGCATGGGCATCAGCGTGCTACGGCTGGGCAACCAGCGGCCGTACGGTGTCCAGGCCAGCAACATCATCTACCGTCCCGGCCATGCGCAGGCGGCCGCCGCCCTGGCCCTGGCCCTGGGCGGCATGCCGCAGCTGCAAGCGGCGGACGACGGCGGCATCGGCGCGGGCGCCGACCTGCGTCTATTGCTGGGCAAGGATGCGGCGGCCAGCCTGCGCGCGCCGGACGTGCGCCTGGCGTCGAACACGCCTCCGTGACGCAGGCGTCAGCGCGGCAGCAGGCGGCGGTCGGCGGGGTCGAGCAGGAAGCCTTGCAGGATCTCCTGCAGCTGCGGCAGCTTCGCCACGTGGGCGGGAATGCCCAGCTGGCGCGCGCCGAAATAGTGGGCGATGATGTCGCCCTGCTGCTCCATGTTGAAATCGGACAGGACGCCGCCGGCCTGCGCATCGTAGCGGTAGGCGCGCTGCCGGAGGTAGCCGCCGCACAGCGCCAGCAGCGCGCCATGCAGCAGCACGCTGTAGCCGAGCTGGTACTGCCACACGTGCACCATCTCGTGAATGAAGAACAGCTTGCCGCCGTTGCCTTCGCGGGAAAAATCGTCGCGGTACTGGGCCGGCATGAAATGCAGGCTGCCGCGCGGCGTCATCGCCGTGTTCTGGTCCTGCAAGCCGAACGGGAGGAAGGAGCCGCGCACGACGCGCACGCGCGCGTAGTCGATGGCGTCCTGAAAGACGCTGCGGGCCATGGCGGTTTCGCCGATGGTGAGGGGGCGGCGCAAGATGCGCATAAAGAATAGGGAGGAAAGCGCGGCAGGCATGCAAGCCTGCCGCGCAGATACCGCTTAAACCAGGCGCAGGCCGCTGGCTGCCTTGGCGATTTCCGTGATGCGGTCCCAGTTGCCGGCCGCGATCGCGTCTTTCGGCGTCAGCCACGAGCCGCCCACGCAGGCGACGTTCTTGCACGCCAGGAACTGCGACGCCGTCTCTTGCGAGATGCCGCCCGTCGGGCAGAAGGTGATGTCCGGCAGCGGGCCGTAGATCGCGTTGAGCATGCCGATGCCGCCCGCCGGCACGGCCGGGAACAGTTTCAGCTGCTGGAAGCCGTTCTCACGCGCCGCCATCACTTCGCCCGGCGTCATCACGCCCGGCAACAGGGGCAGGCCGCTGCTTTTCGCCGCCGCCACCAGGGCCGGCGTCAGGCCTGGCGAGACGCCGAAGACGGCGCCCGCGTCGCGCGCCTGGGCGAATTCCTCGGGACGGGTCAGCGTACCGACGCCGACGATGGCGCCCGGCACGGCCGACATGGCGCGGATCGCTTCCAGGCCGTGCCTGGTGCGCAGGGTGACTTCCAGCACGCGGATGCCGCCCGCCACCAGCGCGCGCGCCAGCGGTACGGCATGTTCAGGATCGTCGATCGCAATCACGGGGATCACGCTCGAGGTGCGCATAATTTCCAGTAGTGTCATGGTCATCTCTTATTTCCTAGCCAAAAAGTCTTCATCGGAACCCGGTACGGTATCACCGACATTGTCGGCGTCGTGCAAGGCGACGGTGGTGGGAATCGGCGACGGCAGGCCGAAGGTGGTGGCACCCTCTTCCGCCGCGCTGACGGTGGAACGGAACATGGAAAACAGCTCGCGGCCCATGCCGACGTGGTTCGGCGACAAATCGGCCGTGACCAGCGAACGGGCGTGCCAGACGTCGGCCGGCACCAGCGCCTCGAGCACGCCGGTGAAGGCGTCGAGGCGGATGATGTCGCCGTCGCGCACCAGGCCCAGCGGGCCGCCGGCGAGGATTTCAGGCGAGACGTGGATGGCGGCCGGCACCTTGCCCGACGCGCCCGACATGCGGCCATCGGTGACCAGCGCCACGTGGCGGCCCGCATCCTGCAGGTTGGCCAGCGCCGGGGTCAGCGCATGCAGTTCCGGCATGCCGTTGGCGCGCGGGCCCTGGAAGCGCAGCACGGCGACGAAGTCGCGGTCCAGCGATCCCGCCTTGTAGGCGGCCATGAAATCTTCCTGCGAATTGAACACCAGCGCCGGCGCTTCCACCGTGCGGTGCTGCGGCTTGACGGCCGAGACCTTCATCACGGCGCGGCCCAGGTTGCCCGCGACGAGGACCATGCCGCCGTCCGGTGCGAACGGGTTCGACGCGGGGCGCAGCACGTTCTCGTCGGCGCTGGCGGCCGGCGCGTCTTTCCAGAAGACCTTGCCGTCTTCGCCGAGGAACGGCTCCATGCAGTGCGCGCGCAAGCCGTGGCCCAGGATGGTGTTGACGTCGTCGTGCAGCAAGCCCGCGTCCAGCAGTTCGCGGATCAGGTAACCGGTGCCGCCGGCCGCGTGGAAATGGTTCACGTCGGCGTCGCCGTTCGGGTAGATGCGCGTGAGCATCGGCACGATGGCCGACAGTTCATTGAAATCGTTCCAGTCGATGACGATGCCGGCCGCCTTGGCGATGGCCACCAGGTGCAGGGTGTGGTTGGTCGAGCCGCCCGTGGCCAGCAAGCCCACGACGGCGTTGACGATACATTTCTCGTCGACGATATGGCCGACCGGCAAGTAGCTGCCGCTTTGGGCCGTGATGACGGCGGCGCGCTGGGCGGCCGCCTTGGTCAGCGCATCGCGCAGCGGGGTGTTCGGCGTGATGAAGGCGGCGCCCGGCAAGTGCAGGCCCATCACTTCCATCAGCATCTGGTTGCTGTTCGCGGTACCGTAGAAGGTACAGGTGCCGGCGCCGTGGTAGGCTTTCGACTCGCCTTCGAGCAAGTCTTCGCGCGTCGCCTTGCCTTGCGCATACAGCTGGCGCACCTTGGCTTTTTCCTGGTTCGACAAACCGGAGGTCATCGGACCGGCCGGCACGAAGACGGCCGGCAAGTGGCCGAAATGCAGCGCGCCGATCAGCAGGCCCGGCACGATCTTGTCGCACACGCCCAGGTACAGGGCGGCATCGAACATATTGTGCGACAGCGCCACGGCCGTCGACATGGCGATGGTGTCGCGCGAGAACAGCGACAGTTCCATGCCGGGCTGGCCTTGCGTCACGCCATCGCACATGGCGGGCACGCCGCCGGCGAACTGGGCCACGGCACCCACTTCGCGCACGGCTTGCTTGATGAGCTGCGGGAAGCCTTCGAAGGGCTGGTGCGCCGACAGCATGTCGTTGTACGAGGACACGATGGCCACGGACGGCTTCTTGTATTCCTTCAGCGACAGCTTGTCGTTGGCGGGAAAGGCGGCAAAGCCGTGCGCCAGGTTGGTGCACGACAGGGCGCCGCGCTGCACGCCCTGGATGCGGGCCGCATCCAGATGCGCCAGATAGGCGCCGCGCGATGGCCGGCTGCGCGCGATGATGCGCGCTGTTACGGATTCGACTACTGGATGCAGCGCCATATGGATTTCCTTAAAAATGAGTATTTCGTGAAATTTTACTACAAAATGATGAAGAGGAAGCACTCTTGCATGGGCCGACAACACAAATAAGCCACGGATTGCGCCTTGTCAAAGCAAACCCGGGCAATATCGGGTATCCGCACCCGCCAAGCCATCTCTTATATAACACTGGCGCAATCGCTAAAAAAAGCACGACAAAATCAGCTCCGCGCCACAAACTGTAGTGAAATTACGTTTTTCTGATGTATTATTCTCGTATCAACGCCGGCACCCCGTTCGCCACGGCGAACGCGCCACACCCCTTTCAACCGAAACAAGCACCCATGCCGACCGCCATGCGCCAGCCAGTACCTACTCCCGCCATCACCGCCACCGCCAGTTTCCAGTCCCTGCAAGCGCACAGTGCCAGCCTGCGCGAAGTCCACCTGCGCCAGCTGTTCGCGGCCGACCCGGCGCGCTTTGCCGGCATGACGGTCGATGCGGCCGGCCTGCTGCTCGATTACTCGAAGAACCGGGTCGACGCCACCGCCATGCGCCTGCTGATGGACCTGGCCCGCGAACGCGGCGTGGAAGCGCAGCGCGAAGCCATGTTTACCGGCGAGAAAATCAATCTTACCGAACATCGGGCCGTTCTGCATACCGCCTTGCGCGCGCCGCGCGGCACCAAGCTGGTCGTCGATGGCCAGGATATCGATGCCGACGTGCAAGATGTACTGCAACGCGTGAAGGCGTTTACGGACCAGGTGCGCAATGGCAGCTGGCTCGGCTACACGGGCAAGCCCATCTGCGACATCGTCAACATCGGCATCGGCGGCTCGGACCTGGGCCCGAAAATGGCGTGCCTGGCCCTGCGCTCCTACGCCAACCCGGGCCTGGAAATGCACTTTGTGTCCAACGTCGACGGCCACGACATGGAAGCGACTTTATCGAAAGTCGATCCGGAAACCACGCTGTTCATCGTCGCGTCGAAAACTTTTGTTACGGCTGAAACCATGCTCAACGCCAACACGGCGCGCGCCTGGTTCCTGCTCGAAGGCGAAGAAAAGGATCTGGCCCAGCATTTTGTGGCCGTCTCGACCAACACGCAAGCCATCGTCGACTTCGGCATTTCGCCGGACAATATGTTCCCGTTCTGGGACTGGGTCGGCGGCCGCTATTCCGTCTGGTCCTCGATCGGCCTGGCCGTGGCGCTATCGGTCGGCTTCGAATACTTCAGCGATTTCCTCGCCGGCGCGCATGCGATGGACCAGCACTTCCGCCAGGCGCCATTGGAACAGAACATGCCCGTGGTGCTGGCCATGGTGGGCTTCTGGAACCGCCAGTTCCTCGACTGCGGCTCCGTTTCCATCGCCCCGTATCACCAGGACTTGAGCCGCTTTGCCGCCTACTTGCAACAGCTGGACATGGAAAGCAACGGCAAGCGGGTCACCAAGGATGGCGTGCTCGTCGACGTGCCGACCGGTCCCGTCATCTGGGGCGATTGCGGCACGAATGCGCAGCATGCATATTTCCAGCTGCTGCACCAGGGCACGGACGTCACGCCCATCGACTTCATCGCCGCCCTGCGCGCCACGCACGACTTGCCGGGCCACCACGACGCCCTGCTGGCCAACTGCTTCGCCCAGTCGGAAGCCTTCATGACGGGCAAGACGGGCGAGGAAGTGCGGCTGGACTTGCAGGCGCAGGGCTTGCCGGACAGCGAGATCGAAGCGCTGGTGCCGCACAAGACTTTCCCCGGCAACCGCCCCAGCAACACCATTTTGATGGACCAGCTGACCCCGACCACCCTGGGCGCCCTGATCGCGCTGTACGAACACAAGACCTTCGTGCAGGGCGTCTTGTGGAACGTCAACAGTTTCGACCAGTGGGGCGTGGAACTGGGCAAGGTGCTGGCGAAGAAAATCCAGGCAGAACTGACGGGCGAAGCCCGCCCCGACCACCACGACAGCTCGACCAATGGTTTGATTGCCCTGGCGAAAGCCGCCAAGGCGGCGTATTAACTTAATTGAGGTTTATGAATATTTACGAAATCAAAGTCGTCAGCGACAAAGCCATGCAAGTGGGCGAATGCCCGCTATGGCATGGCAAGGAAGCGGCCCTGTACTGGGTCGATATCGATGGCCGCGCCGTGCACAAGCTGCACCCGGCCAGCGGCAAGCATGAGCAGTGGAGCATGCCGACGGAACCGTCGGCGCTGGCCATCAATGCGGGCGGCGGCCTGATCGTGGCCTTGCGCAGCGGCTTCGCCCACCTCGACACGAAGACGGGCAGCCTGGCGGAAATCGCCCCGGCGCCGTTCGACATGGCCACCACGCGCTTCAACGATGGCAAGGTCGACCCGGCAGGCCGCTTCTGGGTCGGCACCATCTTCGAGCCGCGCAGCGCCGATGCGGCGGAAATGTTCGTGCTGGAAAAGGGCAATGTACGCAAGGTCTGGTCGGGCGGCATGACCGTGTCGAACGGCCTGGGCTTTTCCCCGGACAAGCGCAGCATGTACCACGCAGATACCACCACGCACCGCATCGACCGCTTCGATTTCGACGCGGCGACGGGCGCCATTTCCGCGCCGCAGCCGTTCCAGCGTTTTTCCACGGACAAGAAAGCGTTTGATTACGGCGGGCGCCCCGATGGCGCGGCCGTCGACAGCGAAGGCAATTACTGGTCGGCCATGTTTGAAGGCGGCAAGATCTTGCGCTTCGCGCCCGATGGCCACCTGCTGGGCGAAATCGCCGTGCCCGTGCGCTGCCCCACCATGGTGACGTTTGGCGGCCCGGACCTGCGCACCCTGTACATCACCAGCGCCAGCCATAAGCGCTCGGCCGAGGAAATTGCCAACTATCCGTTGACGGGCCACGTGCTGTCCGTGCGCGTGGACGTGGCGGGCCAGCCGGAAACGCCGTACCAGGCGTAATAATACCGGGGTCAGACCCTCAATGCCGCCAACTCAGGGGCTTGTGCCGTCGCCCCCCCCCGGGGGTCTGCCCCCGGCTTTTCGACCTTGGGTTGAAATTACCGCGCCAGCACCTTGCGGATCGTCTCGGCCAGCTCGGCCGCCACGAATTTCGCCACATAACCGTCGGCGCCCACACCCTTGACGTGGTCTTCGTTGGTCGAACCGGTCAGCGACGAGTGGATCACCACGGGGATGTTGGCGAAGCGGCCATCGTTCTTGATGTTGCGCGTCAGGGTAAAGCCATCCATTTCCGGCATTTCCAGGTCGGTCAGCACCAGCGCGACCTTGTCTTTCGCCGTCTTGCCTTCCGTGGCCGCCTGGGCCGAGATCGCCTGCAGGCGCTCCCACGCTTCCTTGCCCGTCTTGGTCATGATGAAGGGCACGCCCATCGCTTCGAGGCCCTTTTCGATCAGCGAGCGGGCCAGAGAGGAATCGTCGGCCGCCAGGATCACGGCGCCGGCCGGCAAGCGCACTTGCGGGCCGATGCTGTTCTCGTCCACGTCGGGGTCGCCCGACGGCAGCACGTTGCGCAGGATTTGCTCCACGTCCAGCACTTGCGCCAGGCGCGTCTTGTCCGTGTCGCCGTCGAGACGGGCGATGCTGGTGACGAGACCGCCACCGACGCTCGATTCGGCCGACAGCACCTGGTTCCATTCGAGGCGCACGATTTCATCGACCTCTTCCACGGCAAACGCCTGCGTCGAACGGGCGAATTCCGTCACCATCAGGATCTTCAAGCCATTGCTCTTGCAGCCGACCGCCATCGGCAAGTCGATCACGGGCACGATCTGGCCACGGATATTGACCACGCCCAGCATGTGCGGATGCGAACCGGCCACGGCCGTGATGGCCGGCATTTCCATGATTTCACGGACTTTGAACACATTGATGCCGAACAGTTCGCGGCTGGTCGAGTGATCACTGGTGCCGAGCTTGAACAGGAACAGTTCGAATTTGTTATTGCCTGTCAGGCTGGTGCGTTCATCGACATCTTGCTGCATTGAATTCATTGTGTCCCCTTGAGCCGTCTTGTAAAGTTAAGTCGCCCGCCCCTGATGCTGCGGGCAGTGCGGACTGCACGTCGCATGGACGTCGGATGGCGGGTTCGGGGCATGGCCGGCGCTAACGGTGCAGTGTATGTCGTACAATTTCTTACAACCAATAGTTGCTATCGATTCGAGCTTGAATTATACGGTTTTTTACTTTCTTCAAAGCTACTTTACGCTGCCAACGGTGATCCTGACAGCATTTCTTGATTTGCTTGTTGCTACAGCGCAAATGATGACAGAGGGAATCAAAAATTTCCCTGGCAACCATGGTTGCTTTGCACAGCCGATGCTCAGCATGACCCTGCGCCGGCGTCGGCGAACGGCATATAATGGCCATGCCGGCGCCGCCGGCATGCATACGGGGCAAAATGGCGACGGCAGGGGATGAAATGTAGTAAAATTTCTTGCAATTGCCTGTTCTACGTAGTAAATTTACACCACCGATGATAGTAGCGACAGACTGGCACTTCCGGTCGGTTTCCTCCCCGCTCCGGCCCTTTTACTTTTGCGACGACACTCACTTATGGCACTTACCGATTTTGACCTGGTCCTGTTTGGCGGCAGCGGCGATTTAGCAATGCGCAAGTTGTTGCCGGCGATGTATGCGCGCGACGTCGCGAACGATTTGCCGCCGACGGCGCGCATCATCTGCGTGGGCCGCCAGGACAGCGGCCAGGATGCCTTCCTGAAGATGGTGGAGACCAACTCGCGTCCCCACATCAAGGCCAGCACCCTGAATGCCGCCACCTGGAGCAAATTCTGCGCGCGCATCGTGTATGTGTCGCTCAACGCCAGCGATGCGGCCACGTACGCGCCGCTGGTCGAAGCGCTGCGCGGCGATGCGGACCTGACGCGCGTGTACTACCTGGCGACGCCGCCGCATTTGTTCGCCCTCATCTGCGACAACCTGGAAGACAACGGCCTGGTCACGCCGAACTCGCGCGTGGTCCTGGAAAAACCGCTGGGCCGCGACCTGGCCAGCGCCAAGCAGATCAATGCCGAAGTGGGCAAGGTCTTCCAGGAATCGCAGATCTACCGTATCGACCATTACCTGGGCAAGGAAACCGTGCAGAACTTGCTTGCCCTGCGCTTCGGCAACATCCTGTTCGAACCGCTGTGGCGCCGCGAATGGATTTCCGACGTGCAGATCACCATCGCCGAAAAGCTGGGCGTGGGCAACCGCATGGGTTACTACGACACCTCGGGCGCGCTGCGCGACATGCTGCAAAACCACTTGCTGCAACTGCTGTGCATCGTCGCCATGGAACCGCCGACCTCGATCGCGCCGGATGCCGTGCGCGATGAAAAACTGCAAGTGCTGCGTTCGCTGAAAAAATTCACGCCCACCACCCTGGCGCAAAACATCGTGCGCGGCCAGTACCGCGCCGGTCACGTGGACGGCGCCACCGTGCCGAGCTACCGCGACGAACCGGATGCGCCGGAACATTCGCGCACCGAGACCTTCGTTGCCCTGAAGGCGGAAATCGACACCTGGCGCTGGGCCGGCGTGCCGTTCTACCTGCGCACGGGCAAGCGCATGGCCGACAGCCTGGCCGAGATCGTCGTGCGCTTCAAGCAGATTCCGCACTCGATCTTCAACCAGCCGACGTCGAGCTTCCAGCCGAATTGCCTGGTGATCCGTTTGCAGCCGGACGAAGGCTTGCGCATGAACCTGATGGCGAAAACCCCGGGCGATGGCATGCGTTTGAAACCGGCGGAACTGGAACTCGATTTCCGCGAATCGTTCAAGACCCCGCGCATGGATGCCTACGAGCGATTGCTGCTCGACGTCCTGCGCGGCCAGCTGACCCTGTTCATGCGCGGCGACGAACTGGAAGCGGCCTGGGAATGGGTCGAGCCGATTCTCGACAACTGGGAACAGAACGACAGCGCGCCGATCCCGTACACGGCCGGCACCTGGGGCCCGGCGGCGGCCAGCGCCCTGATCGGCCGCGATGGCTTGCAGTGGCGTGAAGAAGCCTTACCGGAAGATTAACAGGCAAGACAAGGGCCTGTCCGCATAGGGGCAGGCCCTTTATCTATTATCCCCACACTCCCGAACACCTACCAGAAGACTACCCTGATGCTGCTTGACTCCATCCGCACCCAGCTCGATTCGCTCTCCAAGTCGGAGAAGAAGGTCGCGCTGGCCGTGCTTGACCAGCCTAACCAGACGGTCAGCCAGAACATCACGGCGCTGGCGAAAAGCGCGCAGGTGTCGGAACCGACCGTGGTGCGCTTTTGCCGCACCCTGGGCTATGACGGCTGGCATGAATTCAAGCTGAAACTGGCGCAAGGCCTGGCCCTGGCCATGCCGGGCGCGAACGAGCAGCCGGCGCAGGACGACCTGGCCGCCGACCTGGTGAACAAAATCTGCAGCCGCTCGATCAACACCCTGCTCGACCTGCGCAACAACCTGAACCCGGAAGCGATCCAGCGCGCGCTCGACATCCTGTCGCGCGCCAGCAAGATCGAATTCTATGGCCAGGGCACGTCCGGCATCGTGGCGGCCGACGCGCAGCACAAGTTCTTCCGCTCGGGCGTGCCGACGGTGGCCTACAGCGACCCGAACATCCACAGCATCGCCGCCGCCCTGCTGCGCGGCGGCGACTGCCTGGTGGCGATCTCGCAGCGCGGCAACAGCCCCGCCCTGGTCCGCTCCGTGAAACTGGCACGCCGCGGCGGCGCCGACGTCATCGTGCTGGCCCCATCGGGCACGCCGCTGGCCGACCTGGCGACCGTGCTGATCCCGATCGACCTGGTCTTCAACACCGACCCCTACACCCCGATTTCCGCCCGCCTGGCCTACCTGGTGGTGATCGACGTGCTGGCCGTGGGCCTGGCCCTGCAACGGGGCCCCGAGTTCCGCAAGAAGATGCAGAATGCGCAGAAAGCGCTGCAGGAGTTCGACATGCAGTTCGATTCCTTCATCGGCTGAGCTCATAAAGAGCACAAGCGGACTTGCCGGATTATGTACAATACCCCGGCAAGTCCCTTCACTCTTTCCCGTGCAGCCATGAACCAACTCGAACAACTGAAGCAATTTACTACCGTGGTGGCCGACACCGGCGACTTCCAATCGATCCAGGCTTACACGCCGCGCGATGCGACGACGAATCCGTCGCTGATCCTGAAGGCCGTGCAAAAGGATGAATACAAGCCGCTGCTGGAAAAGGCCGTGCGCGACCATCCGAATGCCTCCACCGCCGAGATCATCGACCGCCTGCTGATCGCCTTTGGCGTGGAAATCCTGCAAACCATCCCCGGCCGCGTCTCCACCGAAGTCGATGCGCGCCTGTCGTTCGACACCGAAGGCACGGTCGCCAAGGGCCGCGACCTGATCGCCCTGTATTCGAACGCCGGCATTCCACGCGAGCGGGTGCTGATCAAGATCGCCTCCACCTGGGAAGGCATCCGCGCCGCCGCCATCCTGGAAAAGGAAGGCATCCGCTGCAACATGACCCTGCTGTTCTCGCTGGCCCAGGCCATCGCCTGCGCCGAAGCGGGCGCGCAGCTCATTTCGCCCTTCGTCGGCCGCATCTACGACTGGTACAAGAAATCGACGGGCATCGACTACGTGGGCGCGGAAGACCCGGGCGTGCAATCGGTACGCCGCATCTACAATTACTATCGCAAGTTCGGCTACAAGACCGAGGTGATGGGCGCGAGCTTCCGCAACACCTCGCAAATCCTCGAACTGGCCGGCTGCGACCTGCTCACCATCAGCCCCGACCTGCTGCAAAAGCTGGCCGACAGCGATGCGCCGGTGGAACGCAAGCTGAGCGCCGAAGCGGCGCCATCGACCAACATCGTGCAAATGTCGCTGAATGAAGAAGCCTTCCGCTTCATGATGAATGAAGACGCGATGGCGACGGAAAAACTGGCCGAAGGCATCCGCGCCTTCTGCGTCGATTCCGGCAAACTGAAACAGATGATCGCGGCCCTGCGCTAAGCACGACGGGCGTAAAAAAAGCGGCGTCCGTGCAGTGCACGGCGCCGCTTTTTTCATGCCGGGACGATCAGGAGCAACGGAAGGTCGCTACGCCCTGGTAATTGGCGCCATTGGCCAGCTGCGCCTTGTAGGCTGCCAACAGCAGATAGCGGCCGGTGCCGCCGTCGCCCAGCATCAGCTGCGCGCCCGTGCCGCCCGACAGATAGTTGCCGGTGATGCTGCTCGACGCCGCCGAAGCGATGGTGGTGGTAGCCGTCACTTTGCCCGTGCTGCCGCCGGCGCTGGCGTCGATGGTCAGTGCGACCTTGGCGCCGGAGCCATCGAAGGACAGGCTGGCATTGCCGCTGGCCGTGCCGAAGTTGGCGCTCGACGGGACGCTGCCGCCGCCCGTGTAGCTTGGCGCCGTGAACGTGCCCGCATCGCAGGTAAACGTGCCGCTCGCTGGCAGTGCGGCGAGCACGTTATAGGCGACGTAATGCGCGCTGGCATTGTTGCCGGTCAAGGTCGTGGCGCCGGAACTATTGCTGAACGCGCCCTTGAACCAGCGGCCCTGCGCGAAGGCGGCATCGCCGCTGATCTCGCGCGTCACGGACGGATTGCCCGTCAGGACGATGCTGCCGATGGTGCTCAAGGCGCCGGAGGTATCCTGCACCAGCGTGCTGGCCTTGCCATTGCTCTGCAAGCCGATCGAGGTAAAGACGAAACGGCTGTTGTCGCCATTGACGAAACGGGCGCTGACGGAGCCCGTGTTGTCGCCGGTGGCAGTTGGCGTGACGGGCACCACGGGCGGCGTAACGGGTGCCACGGGCGTCACGGGCGGATTCACGGCCACTACCGGGTCGGCTGGGGAGGACGAGCCGCCACCGCCGCAGGCAACGAGAGAGCCAGCGATCAGGGTCAGAACAAAAGCGTGATTCAGTTGCATACAATTCCCAAAAAAAGGCAAGACATAAGGAATCCTTGGCACATGCCAAAAATTCAACGTCCAATATTATGCAACATTTCTCAATGGAATAGTTGCTTTAAAGAAATTTATTAATACTAACAATGTGACTGTCGCGCGCGCATCTGTGTCGCGGCGCCGCGCCGGCGGTAAAATACCTGGCTACAGGCCGCTCACGACACCCCATGCAATCACCGATCACCATCCGCCTGGGCCGCCGCGCCCGCGCCCGCATCGCCGACAATGGCTTGCGCGCGCTTGACATCGCCATCGTCCCTGCCGCCGCAGGCGGGCCGAAAGGCTTGATCCTGCACCAGCTCGATTGCTGGCTGTTCGGCGACTTCCTGGCGCAGGCGCCGCGCCCGCGCCACTTCGTCGGCGCCTCGATCGGCGCCTGGCGCATGGCCGCCGCCGTGTTCCCCGACCCGGTGGCCGCGCAGCGCCGCCTGGTGCGCGAATACGTGGGCCAGCGCTATCCCGACAAGCCCGCCCCCGCGCACGTCAGCCGCACCTGCCGCGCCCTGCTCGACGCCGTGCTCGATGGCCAGGATGCGCAGCTGCTGCGGCATGCGCAGCACAGCCTGTCGGTACTGGCCGTGCGCGGCATCGGCGCGCTGGCGCAGCCGGGCAAATGGCGCGACCGGCGCGGCTTCCTGCTGGCGGCCGCCGGCAACGCCGTGGCGCGCGCGCGCCTGGCCGCGTCGCTGGAACGGGCGGTGTTTCATGCCGGGCCCGATGGCGCCAGCTGGCTGCGCTCGCGCTTCGATTCCTTTCATGCGCATTTCGTGCCGCTGGCGCAGGACAACCTGCGCGACGCGCTGCTGGCCTCCGGCTCCATCCCGCTGGTGCTCGACGCCGTGAAGGATATCGCCGGCGCGCCGCCCGGGCGCTACTGGGACGGCGGCCTGGTCGACTATCATTTGCACCTGCCGTACCAGCGCGAACCGGACCTGGTGCTGTATCCGCATTTTGCCGACCACATCGTGCCGGGCTGGCTGGACAAGGCCATGCCCTGGCGCCGCGCACCCAGCGGCGATAGCGCGCTCGACAACATGATCCTCGTCTCGCCCTCGCCCGCCTTCGTGGCCAGCCTGCCCAATGGCAAACTGCCGGACCGGCGCGACTTCCCCCATTACGGGCAAGACCACGCGGCGCGCATGCGCGACTGGCGCCGCGCCATCGCGGAAAGCGAACGCATGGCGGCCGCCTTCGCCCGCTGGGCCGAGCAGCCGGACTTGCGCCAGGCGGGCGATCTGTAGCACGGGCGCGCCTGCAACAGGTGCAAAAACAGGCGCGCTTTTCCCTCGCCTGTTGGTCACTTATCAGTGCATACTATGTCGCACAGGCAACCTTCATCCCCTCTGCGACAGGAGTTCCGACCATGCACGCCCTCTCCCACCTTCGTATCGGCACGCGCCTGGCTGCAGGCTTCGCGCTGGTGCTGCTGCTGTCCGTGATCTCCACCTCGTACGCGCTGTACAGCGCCCGCGTGAACGCCGAAGCGACCCGGCAAATGATGGAAAAACCGCTGGCCAAGGAACGCCTCGTATCGGACTGGTACGTGCTGATTTACTCGGCCATCGCGCGCACCTCGATGATCGCCCGGAGCACCGATGAAACCCTGTCGAACGTGTTTGCCGAGACCATCGCCGACAGCACGAAACAGGGTAGCGAACTGCTGAAGAAGATCGAGGCGCTGCTCGACAGCGACGCGGAAAAAAGCATTTTCAAGGCGGCCATTGCCGAGCGCGTCAAGTACCAGGATGCCAAGACCCTGGTGATGAATGCGCGCAAGGCCGGCAACGCGGCGCAGGCGGAAAGCACCTACCGCGACAGCTTCGCGCCGGCCGCCGCCAAATACCAGAACAACGTCAAGGCCCTGCTGGCGCAGCAGCGCCAGGCCATCGACGCCACGGCGCAAGCGATCGAGGCGGCCAACGGGCGCAGCTTCACCCTGCTGCTGACCTTGTGCGTGCTGGTGGTGGCGCTGGGCAGCATGTGTGCCTGGCTGATCACGCGTTCGATCACGCAACCGTTGCAGGCCGCCGTGAAAGTGGCCGAGACGGTGGCCGACGGCGATCTGCGCACGCATTTCGGCACGCCTGCCAGCGATGAAATCGGCGACCTGATGCGCGCGCTGCACGGCATGAACGAGGCGCTGCGCAGGGTGGTGTCGGAAGTGCAGACGGGCACCAACGCGATTGCCACGGCGTCGGGCGAAATCGCCGCCGGCAACCAGGATTTGTCGGCGCGCACGGAACAGCAGGCCAGTTCGCTGGAAGAGACGGCGTCGTCGATGGAAGAACTGACCAGCACCGTCAAGCAGAACGCGGACAATGCGCGCCAGGCCAACCAGATGGCGGTGGCCGCCTCCGGCGTGGCGGAACGGGGCGGCAGCATCGTCAGCCAGGTGGTCGACACCATGGGCGCCATCGACACGGCATCGACGAAAATCGTCGACATCATCGGCGTCATCGACGGCATCGCCTTCCAGACGAACATCCTGGCCTTGAACGCGGCCGTCGAAGCGGCGCGCGCCGGCGAGCAGGGGCGCGGCTTTGCCGTCGTCGCCACGGAAGTGCGCAACCTGGCGCAGCGCTCGGCCGCCGCGGCGCGCGAAATCAAGACCCTGATCGGCGACTCGGTGGAACAGGTCAACAACGGCACGCGGCTGGTGCAGCAGGCCGGCAGCACCATGGGCGAAGTGGTCGACAGCGTGCGCAGGGTCACCGACATCATGGCCGAGATCACCGCCGCCAGCGCCGAGCAAAGCATGGGCATCGACCAGGTCAACCAGGCCATCGCGCAGATGGACCAGGTGACGCAGCAGAATGCGGCCCTGGTGGAGGAAGCGGCGGCGGCCGCCGAAAGCATGCAGGACCAGGCCGCGCGCCTGGCGCAGGTGGCGGCCGGCTTCCAGCTCGAATACGTGGCTGCCGCGCCACCGGTGCGCGGCACGCGGCCGGCGGCCAGCCGGCTGGCCAAGCCGGCCGCCAGGAACACCGCCGCCAGGCAGCCGGGCATCGCGGCCAGGAGCGCGCCGACCGCGCGCAAGCCCCAGGCGCACGTGGCCGGCGAGCAGGATTGGGAAGAGTTTTGAGGCCGGTGGTGGCGCCAGTTGAAAGGGTTTGACAGCGCCGGGGGGCGCGAGGATACTTGCTTCAGGTGGCGTGGCGCTCCACCGGCAGCAATACGTGTTGCGCCTGACATCGTTCTGCGGGAGCACGAACATGAAATGCATCAGCGGCATCAGCGAACATCTGCGCCTGGGCTTCCTGTCCCCCTTGCTGCTGTGCGCAGCCCTTGCCGGCTGCGCCACGGCGCCCGCCACCCCGCCTCCGCCCGACCTGTTCAACGATGCCAGCTTTGCCAGGCCGACCGTGCCGGTCGACCCGCGGCAGGCGTTTGCCTTGAGCGACGCCATGCGGCAATACGTGCGTGTCGATATCGCGCGCGCGGCGCGTAACAAAAACCCCCGTCGCGCGCTCGCCGATGCCCTCCACAACCGGGCGGGGCTGCAGCTGGAATATGATGCCGCCATGACGCGCACGGCGGCACAGGCCTTCGATGCGCGCAGCGGCAATTGCCTGTCCCTGGTACTGATGACGGCCGCGCTGGCCAAGGAAATGGGACTCGATGTGCACTACCAGCTGGTGCTGGGAGAGGAAAGCTGGAGCCGCAGCGGCGGCATGTATTTCGTCGCCGGCCACGTCAATCTCGCGCTGGAACGCCGTGCCGCCAGCAATACGCTCGGCTACGATGCCGACGCCATCCTGCTCATCGACTTCCTGCCTGGCGAAGACCTCACCGGCCAGCGCACGCAGCAAATCAGCGAATCGACCATCCTGGCCATGTATCTCAACAACCGCGCCGCCGAAACCATGGCCAGCGGCGAGCTCGATCAAGCCTACTGGTATGCCCGCGCGGCCATCCTGCAAGACCCCACGTTCGCGGGCGCCTTCAATACCTTGGGCATCATCCAGCTGCGCCACGGCGACGTCGAGCCGGCACGGCGCACGCTTGCTTACGCACAGGAACGCTCGCCATCGAACACCGTGCTGCTGTCCAACCTGGCGCAGGCACTCGACGGCCTGGGACGCGCGGACGAAGCGCAGCTGCTGCGGCGCAAATTGCTGGCCCTGCAGCCAGAGCCGCCCTTCCACTTTTTCAACCTGGGCCGGCGCGCCATGGACGCCGCCGACTACCAGGAAGCGGCGCGCCTGTTCCAGCGCGAGATCGCGCGCGACCCCTACTACCACGAATTCCACTTCTGGCTGGCGCAAGCCTATGCGCGCATGGGACAACTCTCGCAGGCGGGCAGGCAACTGGAACTGGCGATGAACAACAGCACCACGCGCAGCGACCATGGCCTGTACGCGGCCAAGCTGCAGCGCCTGCGCGCCGTCACCACGCATTAATCTTCCAAAAACATTTGCTGCAGGTCGTTCAGGAAGCACAATCCCCGCTCCGTCGGGCGGATGAGTTGGTGGTCGCGGTACAGCAAGCCTTTCGCCTCGGCCGCATTGAGCGGCTGCTCGATGGCGTTGAGGGGCACGCCCGTGCGCTCGGCGAACAGGTTCGGCGAAAAACCCTGCGTCAGGCGCAGGGTATTGAGCATGAATTCAAAACCCATTTCCTCGCGCGCCAGTTCGCGCTCTTCCTGCACGGGATTGCCAGCCAATACCGCGTCCATGTAGGCGCGCGGCTGCTTGTAGCGGGCCTGGCGCAGCACGCGGTGCGGGAACGATATCTTCGAATGGGCGCCCGCGCCGATGCCCAGGTAGTCGCCGAATTCCCAGTAGTTGCGGTTGTGACGCGCCTGGCGGCCCGGCTGCGCGTAGGCCGACACTTCGTAGCGGCCATAGCCCGCCTGCGCCGCGCGCGCGGCCACCATGTCGGCGATGTCGGCGCTCTCGTCGTCGTCGGGCAGCACGGGCGGGTACTTGGCGAACAGGGTGTTCGGTTCGAGCGTCAGGTGGTATAGCGACAGGTGCGGCGGCGCGAACGACAGCGCCGTTTCCAGGTCCTGCCGCGCCTCGGCCAGCGTCTGCGTGGGCAGCGCGTACATCAGGTCGAGATTGAAGTTGTCGAAATGCGCGTGCGCGATGTCCACCGCGCGGCGCGCTTCGTGGTCGTCATGGATGCGCCCCAGCGCCTGCAAATGGCGGCCATTGAAACTCTGGATGCCGATCGACAGGCGGTTGATGCCGCTGGCCCGGTAGGATTTGAATTTTTCCGCTTCAAAGGTGCCCGGATTGGCTTCCATGGTGATTTCGCAATCGGGCTCCAGCGGCAACAGGGTGCGCACGTCCGACATCAGCCGGTCCAGCCCCGCCGCCGACATCAGGCTGGGCGTGCCGCCGCCGATGAAAATGGTGTGGATCTTGCGGCCCCAGATCAGCGGCAGCGCCATTTCCAGGTCCAGGCGCAGGGCCGCCAGGTATTCGGCTTCCGGCAAGTCGCCGCGCACCTCGTGCGAATTGAAGTCGCAATACGGGCATTTCTTCACGCACCACGGGAAATGGATGTACAGCGACAGCGGCGGCAGGGCCGTCAGGTTCAACGCACCCGGCTGCAGGTATTTCAGGGCCGCCCCGGCCGCGCCGGAAATGCCTTCCTGCGGCGCGGGAGCGGCTCCCGCCTTGGCGCCGGGCTTGGCGGCCGATCTGGCAAGGGCGCCCACCAGTTTGATCGGGATCATCGCAGCTTTTCCACCAGCGCGCGCAGGGCCTGGCCACGGTGCGACAGCGCGTTCTTTTCATCGGACGTCAGTTCGGCCGCGCACTTGCCCAGCGCGGGGATGAAGAAATGCGGATCGTAGCCGAAGCCGCCGTTGCCGCGCGGTGTGGCGATCATTTCGCCATTCCAGCGGCCGTCGGCGATCACCGGCTGCGGGTCGTCCGCATGGCGCACGTACACCAGCACGCAGTAATAATACGCGGACTTGTCGGCATGCGCCTCGAGGTCGGCGATCAGCTTGGCGCTGTTGGCCGCATCCGATTTCGGCTCGCCCGCATAGCGGGCCGAATACACGCCGGGCGCGCCGCCGAGCGCATTGACGCACACGCCGGAATCGTCGGCCAGCGCCGGCAAGCCCGTCAGGCGCGACGCGTGGCGCGCCTTTTGCAGGGCGTTTTCAACGAAGGTGTGGAACGGTTCGTCGCTTTCCGGCACGGCGTACTCGCCCTGGGCATGGACGGAAAAACCGATGGTCGAGAGCAGCTCGTTGAATTCCTTGAGCTTGCCGGCGTTGTTCGAGGCGAGGATGAGGCGTTGGGTCATGTCAGTAGTCCGGTTGAAGTGCCGACATTGTAAACCTTTTGCGCTCCCCTCACCCTGGCCTGCCGCTGCCGCAAAAAGCGGCAGCTGTGGGCTTTTTGTCCGGCGCGGCGGGCCAGCGGATGTAAATCTGTGTAAAGATCAGATCCCCAAAGCCTGCTTCTGCATGGCGATCAGATCGGCGATGCCGCCCTGCGCCAGGTCCAGCAAACGGTTCATGCCGGCGCGGTCGAACGCGGCGCCTTCGGCCGTGCCCTGCACTTCGATGAAGTGGCCCGCTTCCGTCATCACCACGTTCATGTCCGTGTCGCAGCCCGAGTCTTCCACGTAGTCCAGGTCCAGCACCGGCATGCCCTGGTAGACGCCCACCGAGATGGCGGCGACAAAGCTTTTCACGGGAATGGCGGCGATCGCGCCGCGTGCCTGCAACTGGGAAAACGCGTCATACGCGGCCACCATGGCGCCCGTGATCGAGGCCGTGCGCGTGCCGCCATCGGCCTGGATCACGTCGCAATCGAGGTGCAGCGTGCGTTCGCCGAAGGCCTGCAGATCGAAGGCGGCGCGCAGCGAGCGGCCGATCAGGCGCTGGATTTCCTGGGTGCGGCCGGACTGCTTGCCGCGCGCCGCTTCGCGGTCCATGCGCGTGTGCGTCGAGCGTGGCAGCATGCCGTACTCGGCCGTCAACCAGCCCTGGCCCTTGCCTTTCAGGAAACCCGGCACCTTGTCTTCGATGCTGGCGGTGCAGATGACCTTGGTGTCGCCGCACTCGATCAGCACCGAGCCTTCGGCATGCTTGGTGTACTGGCGGGTGATGCGGATGGCGCGCAGCGCGTCGACGGCGCGGCCGCTCGGGCGGGATTCAAATGTCATGGGGTGTCCTGTGTGATTGGGGTTGCGGCAGCGATTTTACCACCGCGCGCCCGTCTATTTGCAGTCATGCAACAGCGCGGGACGCAACGGCAGGCGGCGCACACATGATCCCTACAATCCTGCCCCGCCAAACACAATTTTCTTTACAATGCCGTAAAACGCACACTATTCAGCAATTTTCAGGCCATCGAGCACTTCGGTCCTGTTTTGCGGCGCGGGCGGTCTTGCCTGCGCTGGCTGATTAAGTGTATAAGTGACTGTATACAAGATCAAATCGGGGAATCCTTTGAGCATTTCAAGCATGACAGGCTACGCGGTTGCCACCAGCGAAGGTGCTGCAGGCACACTGACAATTGAAATCAAGAGCGTCAACTCGCGCTTTCTCGACCTGCAATTCCGGATCAACGACGATCTGCGAACCCTGGAGCCCGACTTGCGCGCCGCCGTCATGTCCGCCATCACGCGCGGCAAAGTCGAGGTACGCCTGAGCTTTGGCCGCAAGGCCGCCACAAACGGCACGCAGGCCCTGAACCTGCCGCTGCTGACCGAACTGGCGCGCCTGCAAAACGAAGTGGGCCAGCATTTTGTCTCCGCCCCCGTCATGACGGTGGCCGAACTGCTGCGCTGGCCTGGCGTCATCGAAGAGGCGCAAGTGGGGCAAGAATCCTTGCAGGCGGACGTGAGCGCGCTGACCAAACGCACCGTGGCCGCCTTCGTCGACAGCCGCAAGCGCGAAGGCGCGGCGCTCGAAGCGGTGCTGGTGTCGCGCATCGAAGCGATGGAAGCCATCGTCAAGCGCATCACGCCCCTGATTCCGCAAGTGGTGGCGGCCTTCCAGCAAAAAGCCATCGAGCGCATGCAGGATGCGCTGGGCCTGGCCAGCCAGGGCTCGAATTCGGCCCTGTCGCGCCAGGACGCCATGGAGCGCATCCGCCAGGAAGTCATCCTGTACGGCATCCGCATCGACGTGTCGGAAGAACTGGCGCGCCTGTCGGCCCACCTGGGCGAAACGCGCCACATCCTCACCAAGGGCGGGCAAGTGGGCAAGCGCCTCGATTTCATGATGCAGGAACTGAACCGCGAAGCCAACACGCTGGGCGCCAAGGCGTCCGTCAAGGAACTGGCCGACGCCTCGATGGACTTGAAGCTGCTGATCGAGCAGATGCGCGAACAAGTGCAGAACCTGGAATAAGCGATGGCCGCGCCACGTCCATGGATGTTCGGCGCCGCCATGCTGGCCCTGCTGGCGGCCGGCGCGCAGGCGCAGACGGCGCAGCAGCAGCCGTCGCCGTACGCGATCGACAGTTGCACTTTTGGCTGCTTCGCCCTCAAGGAACGGGGCGCCGCCATCTACACGGGCGCCGACGCCGCCTCTTATCGCATCTGCTCGCGCAGCAGCCTGGGCGCGGATGTATCGGTCGACAGCACGGTCGTGCGCATCAACAACCGCGACTGCACCGATGTGAATGGGCGGATCATCGTCCTCAATGGCGGCGAAATCGTGCTGGGACGGCTGCCCCGCTGAGGCGGGGCCCGCAGCTCAGGCCAGGCGCGCTCCGGCGCGCCCCTTGTCGCCGGCGGCGATGACGACGCAGGCGACAAACAGCACGATGCTGTATTCCACGCCGCCGGCGCCATGCTCGCCCACGAACCAGCCCTTGGCCGCATGCACGATGACGATGCCGCCGACGCAAATCGCCATCAGTCCCGCCGCCGCCCAGCGCGTGTATTTGCCGACGATGAGCAAACTGCCGCAAACGATCTCGACGACGGTAATGGCCCACACCACGGCCAGGCCGTAGATGAATCCCTTGTCTTCCAGGAAACCGGCAAAGCGGGGCATGGTGCCATTGGCGATGCGCGTGATGGCGTGCGCCATGAACATCACGGCAATGGCCACCCGCAGCAACAACATGGCCTGGGCAGAATTGAGAAACGGGAAATTTTTCATGCACGCATCCTGTCGGTAGAATAATGATTGAGAAAAAACCATCCAAATTAGATAACTATTTCCTCAGGATAACAAGCAAAATATACGCAAGCCTGGCGGCAAGGCGCATCGCGGGGCTGGCTCGCCGCCTTGCCTCTTGGTAAAATACCGGATTGGGCGGCGCTCATGCCAACGCAAGCGCCGCCATCACACGCATATGGAAAGATCCGCATGAGCCACCCTACCGCCTTCTCCGGCAGCCTGTTCGTGGTCGCCGCGCCCTCGGGCGCCGGCAAATCGACACTGGTCAATGCATTGCTGGCGCAAGAGCCCGGCATCAAATTGTCGATCTCGACCACCACGCGCGCCCCGCGTCCGGGCGAGCAGCATGGCCGCGAGTATTACTTCACGACGGCGGAAGACTTTGTCGCGCGCGCCGACCAGGGAGAGTTCCTGGAATGGGCGGAAGTGCATGGCAATTACTATGGCACCTCGCGCATCATGGTGGAACAGCAAATGCTGGCCGGCACCGATATCCTGCTGGAAATCGACTGGCAAGGCGCGCGCCAGGTGCGCAAGCAATTCCCCCGCGCGGCCGGCATTTTCATCCTGCCGCCGTCGATCGATGCGCTGGAAGAACGCTTGAACAAGCGCGGCCAGGACGAGCCGCACGTGATCACGCGCCGCCTGCTGGCGGCCGGCGGCGAAATCGCACACGCTCCCGAGTTCGAGTATGTTATTATCAATGAAGAGTTTACGGTCGCTTTGTCCGAACTGAGCGCGATCGTGAGAGCGGCCCGTTGCCGGTTTGCGCAACAAGCGGCCCGCAACGCATCGCTATTCGCCCAGCTGGGCCTGCACGCAGAATAATCGTCTCTGCACGCCAGTTCACACAGCGCCACGCACACAATTTAGGAGTTACTATGGCCCGTATCACAATCGAAGATTGCCTGAAGCAGATCCCTAACCGTTTCCAGCTGACCCTGGCCGCGACTTATCGCGCACGTCAGTTGTTGCAAGGCCACACCCCCAAGGTGGAAGCCAAGGACAAGCCTACCGTCGTCGCACTGCGTGAAATCGCTGCCGGTAAAGTCGGCATCGAAATGCTGAAAAAGGTCCCGATGTAAGTGGGAACCCGCGTGCCGGAACAGTGCTGACCCCTGGTTCTACCGTATCCTTTATTCACACTGTGAAGCAACGCGACGTTTTATGAGTCTGACCCCAGCCGACACGACTTCCGCAGCACTGCCGCCCCTGGCCCCGCGCCAGGCGGCAAAATCGCAGGGCGCTTCCGCGTCCGGCGCCGGCACACCCGGCGGCAACGCCCCCGCGGCACCGCCAGCGCCCGCCCTCGGCGTGGCCTCCGTCAGCCACCTGGCCGACAAGCTGGCCGAATACCTGTCTCCCGCCGACCTGAAGAAAGTCAAGGAAGCCTACCGTTTCTCCGACGAAATGCACCTGGGCCAGATGCGCCGCTCGGGCGAGCCCTACATCTCGCACCCGATCGCCGTCGCGGAAATCTGCGCCGACTGGAAACTCGACGCGCAAGCCATCATGGCAGCCCTGCTGCACGACGTCATGGAAGACCAGGACGTCAAGAAGGATGAATTGATCGAGCGTTTCGGCGCGCCCGTGGCGCACCTGGTCGACGGCCTGTCGAAGCTGGAAAAGATCGAATTCCAGAGCCAGATCGAAGCGCAGGCGGAAAACTTCCGCAAGATGCTGCTGGCCATGGCGTCCGACGTGCGCGTGATCCTGATCAAGCTGGCCGACCGCCTGCACAATATGCGCACCCTGGACTTCATGACGGCGGCAAAAAAACGCCGCATCGCCAGCGAGACCATGGAAGTGTACGTACCGATCGCGCACCGCCTCGGCCTGAACAACATCTACCACGAGCTGCAGGACCTGTCGTTCTCGCACCTGTATCCGATGCGCTACCGCACCCTGGCGAAAGCCGTCAAGGCGGCGCGCGGCAACCGGCGCGAAGTGGTCAACAAGATCATGGAAGCCGTAAAAAGCACCTTGGCCATGGCCGAACTCGAGGCCGACGTCACGGGCCGCGAAAAGACCTTGTACGACATCTATAAAAAGATGCGCAGCAAGCATTTGTCGTTCTCGCAAGTGCTGGACGTGTACGGCTTCCGCGTGGTGGTGGGCAGCTTCGCCGACTGTTACGTGACCCTGGGCACCCTGCACAGCCTGTACAAGCCCATGCCGGGCAAGTTCAAGGATTACATCGCGATTCGCAAGCTGAACGGCTACCAGTCGCTGCACACGACCGTCATCGGTCCGTACGGCACACCCGTCGAATTCCAGATCCGCACGCAGGAAATGCACCGCACGGCCGAATCGGGCGTGGCGGCGCACTGGCTGTACAAGAGCGGCGAATCGAACCCGTCCGACCTGCAGCAGCGCACACATGCCTGGCTGCAATCCTTGCTCGACATCCAGCAGCAGACGGGCGACTCGGCCGAATTCCTCGAACACGTCAAGGTCGACCTGTTCCCCGACTCCGTCTACGTATTTACGCCGAAGTCGAAGATCATCGCCCTGCCGCGCGGCGCCACCGCCATCGACTTCGCCTATTCGATCCATACGGGCATCGGCGACCAGACCGTGGCCGTCAAGATCAACAACGAAACCTCGCCCCTGCGCACCGAGCTGCACAACGGCGACATCGTGGAAATCATCACCGATTCCTCGTCGCGCCCCAGCCCGACGTGGCTGTCGTTCGTGCGCACCGGCAAGGCCCGTTCGGCCATCCGCCACCATTTGCGCACGATCAACCTGCCTGAATCGATCGCCCTGGGCCAGCAACTGCTGTCGCAGGCGCTGCACACCCTGAACATCGACGCCGACCTGCCGGCGCCCCTGGTGGAACGCCTGCTGAACGAGTCGAGCGCCAATTCCATGGACGAGCTGTACGCGGACATCGGCATCGGCAAGCGCATGGCCACGCTGGTGGCGCGCCACATCTTCGGCCTGATCGGCGGCGAAGCGGCCAGCATGCCGGTGGAGCACAATAGCGGCAGCGAGCTCGACCCCGTCACCATCTGCGGCAGCGAAGGCGTCTCGGTACAGCTGGCGCCGTGCTGCCTGCCGATTCCCGGCGACCAGATCATCGGCCAGCTGCGCCGCGACCAGGGCTTGCTCGTGCACACAAGCGACTGCTCGCAAGCCAAGCGCCAGCGCGCCAAGGAACCGGACCGCTGGATCGCCGTGCGCTGGGGAACCGAACTGAACCGCCGCTTCGACTGCCGCATCAAGGTGCTGATCAACAGCGAACGGGGCATCCTGGCCAGAGTCGCCGCCGAGATCGGCGAGTCCGACGCCAACATCATCTACGTGGGCATGGACGAAGACAAGGACAACGTCCTCGACCAGCTGCGCTTCACCGTGCAGGTGAAAGACCGCGTCCACCTGGCCGCCCTGCTGCGCAATGTGCGGCGCGTCGCCGGCGTGAACCGCATCTTGCGCGAACGCAACTGATTCACGCGGCACAAAGCTGGGGTCAGACCCGGCGGGTCTGACCCCGGGTCTCCGCTGCAGGCTGCCGACTCATTTCCGCAACTCGCCGTAAAAACGCCTGATCTCCTACCGCAAATTCAGCATTGACTGCTTCTCGCAGTTGCCCGATGCAACGCTCGCCTAAGGCATCCTGGAATAACGACTGGTATGTTCTCTGCCGTTCAAACGCATCATGCCCAAGCATCAAATACAAGGAATACGGGGACAGCAGATCATCATGCATGCCCTGTGCGTTGCTCCGATAGCTGGACCAGCAATATTGCCCAGGCAATGCCACGATACCGGCCCTCACGGGATGCAATTCGATATAGCGCTGGCAAAGCAATAAATAACGCTCACCCTGCACCAGGCAGGATTTGTAGCGGCCCTCCCACAAGCTGCCGGTGCGGCCATACCGCCAGTTGAAATACTGCCCATAACGCTGATTCAGCATTTTCATCAGCAACGACAGGGAGGCTGTGCTTTGTGTGGAAAGCAAGAGATGCACATGATTACGCATGATCACATAAGCATGCAGATGGCATGGCGCAAGGGCCAAACAACTGCGCAGATACTCAAGATAACGCCGCCTATCCTGCCCATCAAGAAAGCATGCCTGGCGATTCACTCCACGCTGCACCACATGCAGCGGAACACCGGGCAGGACGAGCCGAAGGCGGCGGGACATGGCAACTCCTGATACCGACTAGATAATCAGTGTACCCGCGCATGCCTCATCGGCCCTGCGTCACCGCAAGCCTACCCCTCCCCCGGCGCCGGATACGTCACTTCCAGCAATTCCAGTTCCTGCTCGCCCAGCGGCGTATTGAGGGTGATCACGTCGCCTTCGCGCGCCTTGGTGATGGTGCGGGCCATGGGCGAGATCCAGCTGATCTTGCCGTTCAGGGGGTCGAATTCATCGATGCCGACGATGGTGATGGTGTGCGTTTCGCCGTCGCCCGTGCGGTATTTGACGGTGGCGCCGAAAAACACCTGGTCGTTGCCATGGTGCACGCTGGGGTCGACGATGGCGGCCAGGTCCATGCGCTTGGTGAGGAAGCGGATGCGGCGGTCGATTTCGCGCAGGCGCCGCTTGCCGTAGATATAGTCGCCATTTTCCGAACGGTCGCCATTCGACGCCGCCCAATGCACGATGCGCACCACTTCCGGACGGTCGACGTCGATCAGCTGCAGCAGCTCATCCTTGATGCGCTGGTAGCCGGCCGGCGTGATGTAGTTCTTGGCGCCGGCGGGAATGGCCAGCGCCAGCGCGGCGGCCTCTTCATCGTCGTCGTTGTCGGATTCTTTTACAAAGGCTTTATTCATCCGCCTATTGTAGCCCCGCCACGGCG
This sequence comes from Janthinobacterium sp. JC611, assembly GCF_018682595.1. Taxonomy (NCBI): domain Bacteria; kingdom Pseudomonadati; phylum Pseudomonadota; class Betaproteobacteria; order Burkholderiales; family Oxalobacteraceae; genus Janthinobacterium; species Janthinobacterium sp. JC611. The sequence continues at coordinate 66,585 of NZ_JAFLJN010000081.1, read as the reverse complement.
CCGCAGGCACACGGGATGCGGGGGCAAGCGGGCTTTTTTGACGTATCATCGTGGCAATCGCGGCAAACCTGCGCCGCACACGGAGACGGATGAAAAAATTCTACAGAGTCAGGCGCTGGCTGTTCGCGCCGCTGGTCTACCTGGCGGCCATTTTCCTGCTGATCGAGGAATGGCTGTGGGCGACCGGGGCGCGCATCATGCAGGTGGTGGCGCAATTTCCGCCCCTGCATGCGCTCGAAGCGTGGATCAAGCGCCTGCCGCCATACTGGGCGCTGGCCATCTTCGCGCTGCCGGCCGTGCTGCTGTTCCCCGTCAAGCTGCTGGCCCTGCTGGCCATCGCGCGCGGCCATGCATTTTCCGGCATCGGCGTGATCGTCATCGCCAAGCTGGGCGGCGCGGCCGCCGTCGCCCGCCTGTACAGCCTGACGCGCCCCACCCTGCTCAGTTTGCCGTGGTTTGCGCGCTGGCATGGCTTGTTCATGGAAACCAAGGACCGCTGGATCGCCCGCCTGCGCGCCACGCGTCCATGGCGCCGTGTCAGCCGGCTATCGGCCGCGCTGGGCCGCGCCCGCCGCGCCTGGTGGCAACGCTTGCGCAAGGGCACGCCAGGGCGCCATAATTCCCGCCCAGCCAGGGTGCTGCGCCGCTTCGCCGCCTTCTGGCGCGCCCGCCGCTGATGAAAAAAGGCCACTCCATGCACGACACTCCCCGGTTGGCGCCCGCCATGCGCGCGGCGGCGCCGGAAATCTACCTGTACGACGCGGCCAGCTTGCAATTGCTCGATGCCAACGATGCCGCCTGCGACAACCTGCAATATGCACGCAAGCAATTGCTGGCGATGACGCCCTTCACCCTCGCGCCGCAGCTCGACGCGCAGCAACTGGCCGCCGTGCTGGCGACCCTGGACGACAGCATCGGCGCGCAAGCCCGGCTGCACGTACAGCAGCGGCGCCGCGACGGCAGCCTGTATTCGCTCAGCCTGCACCTGTCGCGCGCCAGCCGCCAGGGGCGCGCCCTGCTGCTGGCCGAAGGCGAAGACTTGCGCACGCCGCAGGCGACGGCGGCCGCCCTGGCGCAGGTGCAGTCGCGCTTCAACGCCATCGTCTCGAATACGCCGGGCCTGGTGTACCAGTTCTGCCTGCATGCGGATGGACGCGCCGCCTTCCCCTACCTGAGCGACGGCTGCCAGGCCCTGCTGGGCCTGAGCCCGGCACTGCTGCACGCGCGCCCGGAACTGTTTTACCAGTTGATCCTGGCCGACGACCGCGCCTCGTATCTGGAATCGATGCAGGCATCAAAAAGCGCCTTGTGGAGCTGGAACTGGGAAGGCCGCATCTGGATCGATGCATGGAAGGACGTCAAATGGATCAACCTGCGCTCCACGCCGCGCGCGCTGGCCGACGGCACGGTGCAATGGGAAGGCATCATGACGAATATCACGGAAAGCCGGCTCGAGCAGATCGAAGTGCGCCAGTCGCGCGCCCGCCTGGCCGAGCTGACTGCGCACATCGACAAGGTCAAGGAACACGAACGCACGCGCCTGGCGCGCGAACTGCACGATGACCTGGGCGGCAATCTGACGGCCATCAAGATGGCGCTGGCCATGCTGGCGCGCCGCTTGCCGCCGGACGATACGCTGCTGCAGGAAAAGGCCGACTATGTCGATGCCCTGGTCGACCGCAGCATCGACGCCGTGCACCGCATTTCGCTGGACCTGCGCCCGTCCATGCTGGACCTGGGCCTGGTCGCCGCGCTGGACTGGCAAGTGAAGGAATTCGCGCGCCAGGCCGGCATCGAGTGCCAGTTCGTGTCGAACCGCCAGCACATCGAACTGGAACTGGACCAGGCGACCAGCCTGTTTCGCATCGCCCAGGAAGCGCTGACGAACATCGCCAAGCATGCGCAGGCGAGCAAGGTCAGCGTGCGCCTGGCCAGGCAGCGCCAGCATCTGCGCCTGACCATCGCCGACAATGGCGTCGGCATGCGCCTGTCCGACCGCGCCAAGCCGCAATCGTTCGGCATCCGCGGCATGGCCGAACGGGCCAGCGCGCTGGGCGGCACCCTGAGCCTGATGGACGGGCCGGACGGCGGCACCATCCTCAGCATAAAAATCCGGCTGACCACGCCACGAGAGGCGATAATAGCGGCTGCAGCCAGTGCGCCCGCGCACAGCGGGCCGCCAGCAGAAGCGGCCAGTGGGTGAATTAGATAGGAAACAACGCAGTCATGAAAGAAAAAGCCACCATCCGGGTATTCATCGCCGACGATCACGCGATCGTGCGCGAGGGCTTGAAGCAAATCCTCGCCGATACGAAGGACATCATCGTGGCCGGCGAGGCCGAAAATGGCCACGACGCCATCAAACTGTTCCGCGGCTCGAAGTGCCAGGTGCTGCTGCTCGACATCTCCCTGCCCGACCGCAGCGGCATCGAGGTGCTCAAGCAGATCAAGAAGGAAAAGCCGGAACTGGCCGTGCTGATGCTGTCCATGCACCGCGAAGACCAATACGCCATCCGCTCGCTCAAGGCGGGCGCGGCTGGCTACCTGACGAAACAGAGCGCGCCGCGCGAGCTGGTCACGGCCATCCGCCAGGTGGCGCAGGGATTAAAATACATCAGCGCCTCGCTGGCGCAAGAACTGGCCAACACGGTGGGCGAAGACCATGAAACGGCCTTGCACGACACCTTGTCGGACCGCGAATACCAGACCCTGGTGATGATCGCCTCGGGCAAGGCGGTGGGCGCCATCGCCGAAGAGCTGAAATTGTCCGTGAAAACCGTCAGCGAATACCGCGCCCGCCTGCTGGTCAAGATGAAACTCAAGAATAGCGCCGAACTGACGCATTACGCCATCCGTAACCAGCTGGTGGATTGACGGCAAAGCGGCATGCCCGCTGGCATCGGGCGAATTGACAGGACTTCTCCTTGCTTCTCGCACAATAAGTTCTTTGCCAACTCGCCTATCATGAGGATAATGAGAAATATCTGAAAAGGCTGTGCCTACATGTCCAGTAAATTGCCATCTTCACCAGCAAGCGCGCCCGCTGGCGCCACGCATAGCGCCGCCGCGATGAATCCGGCCGATATCGCCCGCGAAGCGTTTCGCCGCCTGGCCACGCGCCGCATCGCCCCGACACCGAGCGCCTACCGCGATATCTACAATGAAATCGCCGGCATCAGCGAACCGGCGGAGACGCCAGGCGCGCCAGGCGCGGTGCTGGCGGCCAGCGCCAATGTAGAAAAAGGCGCAGAAAGTGGCGCGGAAAACGTCCTGACGCAGTTTGCCGCCAAGATGAGTGAATCGGCGGGCGAACTGGGCGACTTTGGCCGGCGCTTCCAGCGCGCCCTGAAAGCGCGCGACTGGGACAGCTACGCGCGCACCCTGGCGCAACTGGCGGAAAAACAGGTCAAGAAAGGCGGCGGCATCGAATTGCCGCCCCTGCCGGACGGCGAACAGACGCGCACCTTGCGCGAATTGCTGAGCCGCACCCTGGGCTTTGCCGTCGCCACCTTGCTGACGGGCACGCCCGCGCTGGTGGAAGAGGCAGAGTCCTTGGGCGCGGCCATCAAGCTGGCCCACACGGAAGAAGCGCTGAACGAAGCGGCGCTGCGCCTGAAGCAACTGTGTTACCAGATCGAATTGAAAAGCGGCGACACGGCCGAGCAGCAGGAATTGCTGCTGCGCCTGTTCAAGTTGCTGCTCGATAACGTCAGCCAGTTGCTCGACGACGACAGCTGGCTGCGCGGCCAGGTCGATGCCGTGCAAAACCTGATCGCCGGCCCGCTCGACCAGCGCGCGCTGGAAGACGCCACGCGCAGCCTGAAGGAAGTCATCTACAAGCAAGGCCAGCTCAAGCACAGCCTGTCCGACGTCAAGCTGACGGTCAAGAACATGATGATGACCTTCATCGACCGCCTGGGACAAGTGGCGGCCAGCACGGGCGACTTCCATGAAAAGATCGGCGGCTATTCGGAAAAGATCAGCCAGGCGGAAAATATCAGCGAACTGAACAGCGTGCTCGACGAGGTCTTGCGCGAAACGCGCATGGTACAGAACGAAGCCTTGCGCGCGCGCGACAAGATGGTGCTGGCGCGTCAGGAAGTGCAGGACGCGGAACAGCGCATCCACACGCTGGAAGCGAAGCTCCAGCATATGAGCGAACTGGTGCGGGAAGACCAGCTGACGGGCAGCCTGAACCGACGCGGCCTGGACGACGTGTTCGAACGCGAGACGGCCCGCTCCGACCGCCGCGGCACGCCGCTGTGCATCGCCATGCTGGACCTGGACGATTTCAAGCGCCTGAACGACACCTATGGCCACCTGGCCGGCGATGCGGCGCTGAAACACCTGGTGAAGATCGTCAAGGAGACGCTGCGCTCGATGGACGTCATCGCCCGCTTCGGCGGCGAGGAATTCCTCATCCTGCTGCCGGAAACGACGGTCGAAGCGGCGTCATCGACGATGACGCGCTTGCAGCGCGAACTGACCCGGCATTTCTTCCTGCACGACAACGAAAAAGTCTTGATCACCTTTTCCGCCGGCGTGGCACTGCGCCTGCCCAACGAAGACCAGGCCGAACTCGTCAAGCGCGCCGACCGCGCCATGTACCAGGCCAAGCAGACGGGCAAGAACCGCGTGGTGGTGGCGGACTAAGCCCTGTCCGCTTCACGCCATGCCGTCCCGCCGCCCGGCCGGACGGCATTTTTCATGATGAAAACGACAATATTGGCCTGCACTGCAATGCGCTACGACCGTCAGCGTGATATGAAAATAAAACTATTTTTACCCTCAAGTTTCCTGAAATCATGTCGTTTAGCGCGCGGCCGGCGGCAAACTGAAGGGCTGAAAATTAAAATTTAAAGCTGTTTTCGCCATAAATTTTCCCGCAGAGCAACCGTTACCCTAGACAACAGCGGCTTGATTGTCCCGGAACAGCGGGGCAGGCCAAAGTGACTAGCACATAGCGCAATGTAGTACCTGTTTGGAGAATTATCATGGCTGCAGTAATTAATACCAACATCTCGTCCCTGAATTCGCAACGCAACCTGTCGACCTCGCAGTCGGCCCTGAGCACCTCGCTGCAACGCCTGTCCTCCGGCTTCCGCATCAACAGCGCCAAGGACGATGCCGCCGGCCTGGCGATTTCCGACCGCATGACGTCGCAAATCCGCGGCATGACCCAAGCCACCCGCAATGCCAACGACGGCGTCTCGCTGGCCCAGACGGCTGAAGGCGCACTGTCGAGCTCGGGCGACATCCTGCAACGCATCCGCGAACTGGCCGTGCAATCGTCGAACTCGACGAACTCGTCGAGCGACCGCCAGGCGCTGCAAACCGAGGTAGGCCAGCTGGGTTCGGAATTGAACCGCATCGCCCAAACCACCTCGTTCAACGGCCAGGCATTGCTGGACGGCACCATGGGTACGGCCAACTTCCAGGTCGGCGCCGATGCCAATCAGCTCATTTCCGCCAGCGGCGCGAACTTCCTGACCAATACCTACGGTAATAACCGTATCGCCAACGATGCATCGGCTGTCAAGAAAGATGCCGTAGGTAATGCAGTTGTCGGCAAGCTGACGATTTCCGGCTCCATCGGCACCACCACCGTCGACACGACGGCCGCCGTCGCCGAAACGGCACCAGGTGCAGGTGATGCCATCAAAGGCAGCACGGCCAAATCCGTCGCCGCCGACATCAACAGCCAGACTTCGAAAACGGGCGTGACCGCATCGGCACAAACCGACGTGAACCTGAACCTGGGCGCCGAATCGTATTCGTTCTCCATCGGTTCGGATAACGCCAAGCCAGTCACCGTATCGTTCGCCGTCAGCGGCACGGCGTCGACCGCAGCCGACTATGCTGCAGGCATCAACGCCATCAATGCCCAAACGGCCAAGACCGGCGTGACCGCCCAATACGACAGCGTCAACAAGGGCATGAAGCTGACCAATGCATCGGGCGAGAACATCAGCCTGACGCAAGGCACCACGGCCAACGTCAAGTTCGACGTGGACGGCTACAAGGCTGACGGCAAGGTACAAGCTGCCGCACAATCGATCATCACCGCTGCCGACGCCGCCACGGTCAACGGCCGCGTGACCTTCGACTCGCAAAACAGCTTCTCGGTCACGGAAACCACCACCACCGGTCTGGCGATTGGTAAAGCGACGGCGCAAGGTTCGACCCTGAACTCCGTGTCGACCCTGGACGTGACGACGTTTGACGGCGCACAGCTGGCACTGAAAATTGCCGACGCAGCACTGGCAACGGTGAACGGCCAACGCGCCCAGTACGGCGCTTTGCAGTCGCGCTTCTCGTCGGCGATTTCCAACCTGCAATCGACCACGGAAAACCTGTCCGCATCGCGCAGCCGCATCGTCGATACCGACTTTGCAGCGGAAACGGCCAACATGACCCGCGGCCAGATCCTGCAACAAGCTGGTACGGCCATGCTGGCGCAAGCGAACTCGCTGCCAAACGGCGTCCTGAGCCTGCTGCGCGGCTAATCTCCGATTAGTCAGGCAACAGCGTAGGACTCTGATTCCCCTGCCGGATTTTTTCGGCAGGGGAATTTTCACTAGGAGAGCACCATGACTATCGACACGATAGCGGCCGCCTCCGCGGCCAGGATAGACAAGAGTTATGCGTCTGCGGACACGCCACCGGCGCGCCCGGCAGCGCCACGCGCGGCCACTGAAAACGGCACGCTTGCACCACAGCAAGCCAGCAAGGAACCCAGCCGCGAGCAGTTGGACAAGGCGGTATCGGAACTGAACCAGTCGTCGCAGATGAAGACGCAAGGCCTGGAATTTTCCGTCGACGAAGACAGCCAGCGCACGGTCGTCAAGGTCATCGACCAGGAAACCAAGGAAGTATTGCGCCAGATTCCCACCAAGGAAGCCCTGGAATTGGCCAAGACCTTCGATTCGGCCAAAGGTTCGCTGATCAGGCAAAGCGCATAGCGATGGCCTTGCCCACGGACGTGCAACATCGTGGCAATACGCATCGGCATGACCACGGGGCCCGGTAGCCTGGCTATCCGGCCCCGTTTTTCATTACATCAGAAGCAACAACAGTCCCTCCCCTCCCCGCTTTTTCGCCGCCGCTGAAAACAGCGCGGTAAATCCCCCTCTCAAGTCCTGATTGATTCTGCCGATAACAGCTTATATTAGCGTTTTCCTAGGAGTATTCAGTGGCCATCACCCCTACAGTATCATCCGTTGGCATCGGCGCCGGCGCCACCGGCCTGGATGTGAATGCCCTCATCGACAAGCTGATGGCGGCCGAAGCGGCCCCACTGGGTACTTTTGACAAGAAAACGGCCTCCTACCAGTCCAAGCTCAGCGCGATGGGCACCTTGAGCGGCGCCGTCAGCACTTTCCAGAGTTCGCTGTCGGCCCTGTCCAACAGCAATAACTTCCGCGCCGTCAGCGCCACGCCCGCCGATCCCCTGGTGCTGTCCGCCAGCGCCGGCGCCAAGGCCGTGGCCGGCAACTACAACATCAATGTCACGCAACTGGCCCAGTCGCAGACCCTGATGTCGGGCGGCATGGCCAGCAAGCTGTCAACCATCGGCCTGGGCAGCAAGACGACGATTTCCTTCCAGCTGGGCTCGCTCGCCGGCGGCACCTTCGGCTTGAGCGGCACGGCCCTGGGCGCCACCACGGCACAGACCGGCATCAGCAACGGCTCCCTGATACTCAACGGCACCGCCATCCCCACCGACGCCAGCACCAAGAGCGCGCGCGCCCTGGCGGACGCCATCAACGCCAAGAGCAGCACCACGGGCGTGACGGCCACGGCCCAGCCGACATCGAGCAGCGCCACCATGTTCGCCGGCTTCGGCAACATCGAAACGGGCGCGGACGGCACCTATTCGCTGTCGGTGGGCGGCATCGAGATCGTCACCCAGGGCAACGGCGTCGCCGCAGGCACCGGCATCACGGCCGCCTCGCTCGACACGACGCTCGAAGGCCCGAACGCCGTCTCGAATGCGCTGGCCGCGGCCAACATCACCGTCACCGGCAAGGCCGCCGACGGCACGCTGAAGTTTACGCGCGCCGACGGTTCCAACCTCAACATCGAAGAAGTGGTGACGGGCTCGGTCAAGGGCGGCATCGGCCATGCCTCGAACTCGGTCAATGACGGTTCGAACGTGACGCTGACCAGCACCATCAACCTGGCCTCGAGCAATGCCAGCCCGATCACCATCGCCGGCAGCAATCCGGCCGCCGCCGGATTGACGGCAGGCTCGGGTGGCGCCTACATGAACACCAACTTTACCCAGGACGGCACGCAGGCGACGGGCACGGTGGTGATCGACGCCACCAACAACACCTTGCAAGGCATCCGCGACGCCATCAATAACGCGGGCCTGGGCGTGATGGCCAGCATCGTCTCGGACGGCACGGACAAACCCTACCATCTGGTCTTGAGCTCGTCGAAGACGGGCGCCAACTCGGCCATGAAAATCTCGCTGAGCGGCAGCGACGGTCTGCCCCCGGACAGCGCCCTGAACGATCTGTTGTCCTACGATGCGGGCGGCACGCAGAACCTGAAGCAGAACAGCGCCGCGCAAAACACGAACTTCAGCGTCAATGGCATCGCCATCACCAGTGCGTCCAACAGCGTCGATACGGCCATCGAAGGCGTGACCCTGGGCATTGCCAAGGTCGGCAGCACCAGCTTGTCGGTGCAAAAAGACACTTCCACCGTCAAAACCAGCATCAATGCCTTCGTCAAGGCGTATAACGACCTGAATACGGCGATGGCGAAGATGACCGCCTATGATCCGGAAACCAAGAAGGGCGGCGTCCTGCTGGGGGACTCGACCGCGCAATCGATCCAGAGCCAGCTGCGCAGGCAGCTGGGCGCGCCCATTACCGGCTTGAACAGCAACTTGAGCACCTTGAGCCAGGTCGGCATCTCCTTCCAGAAAGACGGCAGCCTGGCGCTGGACTCCAGCAAGCTCGACAAGGCCATCAGCGCCAACTTCACGGATATCGCCGGCCTGTTTTCCGCACTCGGCAAGGCCAGCGACAGCAACGTGACCTTTACCAGCTCGACCGCCGCGACCAAGCCAGGCAGCTATGAATTGACGATCACCACGATGGCCAGCCAGGGTTCGATCACCTCGGCCGCCGTCATGCCCGCCAGCACGACGATTGCCAGCGACACCACGTGGAGCATCACGCTCAACGATACCGAGCCCAGCGCTGCCAAGAACACGGCCCAGGTCGTCATTCCCGCAGGGACGTACACCCCTGCCCAGATGGCTTCGCTGATCCAGTCGTCGATCAACGGCGTGAAGTCCTTTTCCGACGCCGGCTCCACCGTGTCGGCCTCCATCGATGGCGCGGGCAAGCTGGTGCTGGCATCGAGCCGCTATGGTTCCGTCTCGAATATCGCCATCGGCAGCGGCACGGGCACGGCGCCTAGCGCCCTGTTCGGCGCATCCACGCCCGTCAAGGGCGCGGACGTGGCTGGCACCCTGGGCGGACAACCGGTGATCGGTTCGGGCCAGACCCTGACGGGCGCCGCCGGTTCGCCGGCGGAGGGCTTGAAGATTGAAGTGACGGGCGGCACCACCGGTTCGCGCGGCACGGTCAGCTTCTCGCAAGGCTATGCCTACCAGCTGAACAACCTGGCCACCTCCTTCCTTGGCACGGACGGCATGATCACCAACCGCTCCAAGGGTCTCAACGAAACGATCAAGAACATCGCGACACAGCGCGACAAGTTCAGCGAGAAATTGACGGACATCGAGGCGCGCTACCGCGCCCAGTATTCGCGCCTCGACGTGACGCTGAGCAAAATGACCTCCATGCAAAGCTATTTGACCCAGCAGCTGGCCGCCATTGCCGCCAACCGTTAAGCGCCATCATCAGGAGAATATATGTTTGGAACCCAACAACGCGGCGTCAACGCCTATGCCAAGGTCGGCCTGGAAACGGGCATCGTCTCGGCCTCGCCGCACAAGCTGATCGTGATGCTGTACGACGGCGCCCTGGTGGCCGTGCTCAGCGCGCAGATGCACATGAAATCAGGCAATATTCCGGAAAAAGGCAAGTCGATCTCGAAAGCCATCCAGATCATCGACAATGGCTTGCGCGCCAGCCTGGACAAGGAAGCGGGCGGGCAGATCGCCGAAGGCCTCGACGCCCTGTATGAATACATGAGCGCGCGCCTGCTGACGGCCAACCTGAACAACGATATTAGCGTGCTGGAAGAGGTGCAGCGCCTGCTGACCGACCTGCGCGAAACCTGGAACGCCATCGGCGCCACCCCTGCCGCCATGCCTGGCGCCGATCTGAAACGTACGCCCAGCCTTGCGAGCGCCTGACCCATGATGACCAATCAAGAAGTCCTGACCACCTACGAAGCCATGCAGACCCTGACGGGCCAGATGGTGACCGCCGCCACCAACGCCGACTGGGACGCGCTCGAAGCGCTGGAACAGCGCATCAGCGCGCATGTGGCCGCGCTGAAGGCGAATGAAGAAAAAGTCGTGCTGGAAAGCGCCGGCCGCCAGCGCAAGGTTGCCCTGATCAAGCAGATCCTGGAAGACGACCGCAAGATCCGCGACCTGACCATGCCGTGGATGGCGCAATTGTCCAAGCTGATCAGCAGCACCGGCACCGAACGGCGCCTGGCCAACGCCTACGGCGCGTAAGCGCACAAGGGGGCGCCATGTTGCCGAAGATGGATGCGATCGGCATGACGCCCCTGACCCCGGTCAAGGCCACGCGCCCGGCCGATACGGTCGCCGATCCGCGCCAGGCCGAGTTCCAGCGCTCGCTGCAGGGTTTGATCGGCAAATCCATGCAGGGACAGGTGCTGGCCCGCATGGGCGATGGCAGTTACCTCGTGCGCGTGGCAGGCACGCCGGCCCGCATGCAGCTGCCCGCCGGCGCCCAGCCGGGCACGGAAATCCCGCTGACCTTGACCGGCATCCATCCCCGTCCCTCTTTTCAAATCGGCAATAACCGCGACCAGCCCGCCAGCGCCCTGCTCACGTATGCGGACGCGGAAGCAGAGCCGGAAGCGGCCGAAGCACGCGGCCCCCAGGCCGGCACCGCCCAGGCGGGCACGCGCGCGGGCAGCACGGCCGCCACCCTGCTCAGCCGCGCGCCCCTGACGCCCGCCAATCTGCTGCCCGCCCTGGCCGGCGACACGCCAGCGCCCGAACTGAGCTCCACCGCGCGCGCCATCAGCACCGTGCTCAGCCAGGCCGAAAGCGTGCCCGGCGCCCCGCTGTCCCTGGTCGGCAAGACGCCGCTGATGGCCACGCCGGGCGCCGCCCCGGCCCAGGTGGCGCAGAAACTGCAGGAGGCGGTCGTCAGCAGCGGCCTGTTCTATGAGTCGCATGTGGCCGAATGGGCCGAAGGCAAGCGGCCGCTGGCGTCGCTGCTGCTGGAACCGCAAATGCAGAAGGCGGCACAGGGCGACATGGGCAAAACGGGTACCGACCTGGCCTCGGCGCAACTGATCAATTTGCAGCTGCATACGCACGAACAGGCGCGCGTGCAGTGGCAGGGAGAGGCGTGGCCCGGCCAGAAGATGCAGTGGGATATCAGCAAGGATGCGCCGGAAAGCCAGCAGCACGAAGGACGCGACGGCGACGAGGAAGCGACGGCCTGGCGCAGCAACGTGCGCTTCCGGTTTCCCCTGCTGGGCGACCTGGCCGCGCACGTGGTCTTGCAGGGCGGGCGCGTGGCCATCCAGCTGCAGGCGGGCAGCGAAGGCAGCGCCGACACTTTGCGCCAGCATGCGGCGCGGCTGGAAGCGTCGCTGGACGCGGCCGGCTGGCCCCTGTCGTCGCTGACGATCGCCGGCAAGCCGGAGTCTGCCGAGCCAGCGCAGGCAGATGATGTTTGACGACGCCAGGCGCAAGGTGCCGCAGACGGCCGTCGCCCTGGCCTACCAGAGCGGCACGCCGGCGCCCAAGGTGGTGGCCAAGGGCAGCGGCCTGATCGCGGACCAGATCATCAGCACGGCGCGCGAACACGGCGTCTTCGTGCATGAATCGAAGGAATTGGTGGCGCTGCTGATGGATGTCGACCTGGACCGCCAGATTCCGCCCGGCCTGTATCGGGCGATTGCGGAACTGCTGGCCTGGTTATATCATATTGAATCTGCGAATGGCGGGCCCATCCCTCCTCCGCCCGACACCAGCGTCCACCTCACCGATACATAGACAGGCATCAATGCAAGCACATATTCTGGATTCCGGCCTCGAAAACTGGCATGATTTTGAAGTGGAATCACGGCGGGAAATCATCGCCTTGCTGCGCAGCATAGGCGAAAAGAACCAGCTGATCCGCATGCTGATCCACGGTGAATCCGATGTGTGCGTCACTTCCATCCTGGAGGTCGATGCCGAGCGCGATACCGTCATTCTCGACCGTTCCGTGAACACCGACCAGAACCGGCGCATGGTGGCCGCCAAGGGCATCTCGTTTGAAACCTCGCTCGACAAGATCCGCATCCTGTTTGCCAGCGCGCTGGTGGAAGAGTGCAATTACGGCGGCACGCCCGCCCTGAAAATTGCCATTCCAGAAACACTGATCCGCTTGCAGCGGCGCGAGTATTACCGCATGACGACGCCCGTGAGCAATCCCGTGCGCGTGTCGATTCCCCTGCCGCCTTCGCTGGGCGGCGCCGACACCCTGTTCCCGCTGGCCGACATCAGCTGCGGCGGCATCGCCATCCTCGACAATAAACTAATGCTGGGCGAGACCATCGGCCGGGACTATCCCGGCTGCCGCATCGACTTGCCCGAGGTCGGCATCGTCACGGCGACTTTGCAGATTCGCAATTCGCTGGACATGACACTGCTGAACAACAAGCTGAACCGCCGCCTCGGCTGCCAGTTCGTCGACCTGCCGCGCAGCATGCTGGCGCACGTGCAGCGCTATATCACGCGCCTGGAGCGCGAGAGAAACGCACGCATGGCCGGCTTAGGCTGATCATAGATAACCCGAAACGAAGGCTGGGGTTGTCATGAGTTAAACCTGCATATTCATGATCTCATGATACGCAGAAACCAACTTGTTCCGCACCTGCACCGTCGCCTGGAATTCGATGCTCGACTTTTGCATCGACACCATCACGTCCGACAGGCTGACCTTTTCATCGCCCATGGTAAAGCGCTGGCCCAGCGCCGACGATTCCTTTTGCGCACCGCTCACGGAGTCCAGCGCGCTCTTGAAGGCATCCGCGAAATTCACCTTCGCCGCCGGAGCCTCGGTCTGAATCGCCGGTATTTTCGCCTCCGGCCGCGTGGCCGCCGACTTCAGTTGCGCGATCATCGCCTCGATCCTGCTGCTATCGATACCGCCTGTTTTCACTTTGCCTCCCGATTCTGGTCCGCTTCATATCTGTTCCATGCCTGTTGCACCCAGAGAACAAAACCCTGGCTTGCAAGGCAACGACGGGTACAATAACTTCCGTCACATGTTGCCAGGGTTCCACAATACCAGCGCCAACGCCAGCCGCTCGGCCGAGCAGGCGGCAAAAGCGCCTTCTATTTGGACGATTGAAGCGCGTGACAGTGGCGGATAATTCCGCATATCGTCCCTCCTCCCGAGGAAGCGGCCCCACGCATCACCGAATACCCGTCAAACCACGCGCCCTGGAAGGCAATCATGGCTGTAGCCGAAGAAATCGATGTGAACCGCATACCGCCTGAACCGGCGCCTGCCCGCTCGCCCGTGGAGTCCGTGCAAGCCTTCGCCAAGACGCCGATGGGCAAGAATTTCCTGCGCGGCCTGGGCGTGGCGGCACTGATCGCCATCGGCGTGGCCCTGTACATGTGGAACCAGCCGCCCGAATACAAGGTTCTGTTCTCCAACTACACGGACCGCGACGGCGGCGCCATCACCGCGTCGCTGGACCAGCTTGGCATCAAGCACAAGTTTTCCGAAGGTGGCGGCGCCATTCTCGTGCCGTCCGAGCAAGTCCACGACGCGCGCCTGAAACTGGCCGCGCAAGGCTTGCCGAAAGGCGGCAACGTGGGTTTCGAGCTGATGGAAAACCAGAAGCTGGGCGTGTCGCAATTCCTGGAACAGGTCAATTTCCAGCGCGCGCTGGAAGGCGAACTGGCCAAATCGATCGAATCGGTATCCGCCGTCGACACGGCGCGCGTCCACCTGGCCTTGCCCAAACCGTCCGTCTTCGTGCGCGAACAGCAAAAGCCGACGGCGTCGGTGCTCTTGAACCTGCACCCGGGCCGCGGCCTGGACCAGCTGCAGGTGAGCGCCATCGTGCACCTGGTGGCGTCCAGCGTGCCGGAGTTGCTGCCGATCAATGTCACCGTGGTCGACCAGGCCGGCACCTTGCTGTCGAACCAGGAGAAGGACAAGGACCGCGCCAACGGCATCAAGAGCCTGGACCCGAACCAATTAAAGTACGTGCAACAATTGCAGCAGAGCGTGATCAAGCAAGTCGAATCGATCCTGCTGCCCATCGTCGGCGAAGGCAATGTGCGCGCCGAGGCGACGGCGGACGTGGATTTCTCGCAAAGCGAGCAGGCCGCCGAAACCTACAAGCCGAATTCGCCGCCGGAAGCGTCCACCATCCGCAGCCAGCAGACGAGCGAATCGACGGGCGCCGGCAATGCCAACCCGTCCGGCGTGCCGGGCGCGCTGTCGAACCAGCCGCCGGGCGTGGCGACGGCGCCATTGACGGCCGAGGCGCCTGGCGCCCCGGGCGGCGCGCCGACGGCGCCGACCCAGAAGGAATCGACGACGAATTATGAAGTCGACAAGACCGTGCGCTACGAGCAGAAATCCATGGGCGGCTTGCGCCGCCTGTCGGTGGCCGTCGTCGTCAACTACCGCCGCAGCTTCGACAAGGATGGCAAGGTCACGGTCAAGCCGATTTCTCCTGCCGAAATGGTCCAGATCAATAATCTGGTCAAGGAAGCGATGGGCTACAACAAGGAGCGCGGCGACAGCTTCAGCGTGGCCAACTCGCCCTTCGACGGCATCGACCGCGCGCCGGAAGGCAAGCTGGAGTGGTGGCGCGACCCGGCCAACTTGCCGCTGGCCAAGGAACTGGCGAAATTCCTCATCACGGCCCTGATCTTGCTGTATATCTTCATCAAGATCGTGCGTCCGATGCTGCGCCCCGTGATGCGCAAGATCGACGATTTCGGCGCGCCGCCGCCCGTCATCGAGCCGGAACTGGCCAAGGATGGCGAAGCAAACGAAGTCCTGCTCAGCGAAGCGGAACTGGAAGAACTGGAAGAAGACACGGCCCGCGGTTATCGCGAAAACCTGGCGATGGCCAGGAAACTGGCGCAGGAAGACCCGCGCGTGGTGGCCAACGTGATCAAAGCATGGATAGGCAATAATGACTGAGACAACGGGACTGCAAAAAGCATCGATCCTGATGCTGGCACTGGGCGAGAGCGAAGCGGCCGAGGTCATGAAATTCCTCGGCCCGCGCGAAGTGCTGAAACTGGGCGCCGCCATGGCCACCATGAAGGGCATCGCGCACGAACAGGTGGTCGAGGTGCTCGACGACTTCCGCGCGCAGACGGAACTCAATTCCACCGTCGGCCTCGATTCGGACGAATACATCCGCCAAGTCCTCACCAAGGCGCTGGGCGACGACAAGGCGTCCGTGCTGCTGTCGCGCATCCTGGGCGGCAAGGATGCGTCCGGCATCGAATCGCTGAAGTGGATGGATTCGCAATCCGTGTCCGAGCTGATCCGCAACGAACACCCGCAGATCATCGCCACCATCCTGGTCCACCTGGAACGCGACCAGGCCTGCGAAATCCTCGGCCACTTCACGGACCGCCTGCGCAACGACGTGGTCTTGCGCATCGCCACCCTGGACGGCGTGCAGCCGGCCGCCTTGCGCGAACTCAACGACGTGCTGACGAAACTGCTGTCGGGTAACGAAAACATCAAGAAATCGTCGCTGGGCGGCGTGCGCGCGGCGGCCGAGATCCTGAACTTCATGAGCGGCGAGCAGGAAGGCTCCGTCATGGACAATATCAAGAATTACGACAACGACATGGCACAAAAGATCATGGACGAAATGTTCGTGTTCGACAACGTGATCGATATCGACGACCGCGGCATCCAGTTGCTGCTGCGCGAAGTGCAGTCGGAAATGCTGATCATCGCCCTGAAAGGCGCCTCGCAGGAGCTGCGCGACAAGATCTTCAAAAACATGTCGCAGCGCGCCGGCGAGATGATGCGCGAAGACCTGGAATCGAAAGGCCCCGTGCGCCTGTCGGAAGTGGAATCGCAGCAGAAACAGATCCTGCAGATCGTGCGCCGCCTGGCGGACGAAGGGCAGATTGTCCTAGGCGGAAAAGGCGAGGATTCGTTTGTCTAATTTGATTCCCAAAGAGCAGCAAACGGCCTACCAGCGCTGGGAAATGACCTCGTTTGGCGACGAGCGCCCCAGCGTGGTGGCGGCGCGCAAGCTGCTCGAACCCGATCCCGAACCCGAGCTCGACCCTTTTGCCGAACTGCACGAGGAAGAGCCGGCCCCGCCGCTCGAATACCCGACGCAGGAAGAGCTCGACGCCATCCGAGAGGAAGCGCGCGCCACGGCCTTCGAGGAAGGCCGCGCGGCCGGCTATGCGGAAGGCCACGCGGCCGGGCATGCCGACGGCCATGCCCAGTCGTATGCGGAAGGCAAGGCGGCCTCCGCCGTGGAACTGGCGCATTTGCAAACCATCGCCGTTGACCTCGGCACGGCCGTGCAGCAGGCCGATGAACTGATCGCCAACGACGTGATGGAACTGGCCCTGCAACTGGCCAAGGGCATGCTGAAGACGGCCTTGCCCGTGCGCCCCGAGCTGATGTTGCCGATGGTGCGCGAAGCCATCGAATACTTGCCGGTGCTGCAACAGCCGGCCTTGCTGATGCTCAACCCGGACGATGCGCAAGTGGTGCGCGACGGCATCGGTGACGAGCTCGACAAGGGTGGCTGGAGAGTCATCGAAGACCCGTCCGTGGAACGCGGCGGTTGCAAGATCGATACGGCCAGCAACCAGATCGACGCGCAGACCTCCACCCGCTGGCAGCGCCTGACGCATGCGCTGGGCAAGGACCTGGACTGGCTGGCGCCGTGAGCGAGCCCGTCAAAGGCCCCACGGCCCATGCGGCGCGCTGGCGCGCCTACCTGAACGACTGTTCGGCCGTGGTCGGCTTCGTGGAGCCGATGCAAGTATCGGGCAGGGTCACGCGCGTGGCCGGCCTGGTGATGGAAGCCGTGGGCCTGCGCCTGGCCGTCGGCGCCGCTTGCACCGTGCCGCTGCCGAATGGCGGCCGGGTCGAGGCGGAAGTCGTGGGTTTTGAGGGCGACCGCCTGTTCTTGATGCCGCAAAGCGACGTCGAGGGTATCGTGCCCGGCACGCGCGTGTTCTCCGTCGAACCGGCCATCCCCCGCCCCGGCAGCGTGGCGCACCCGCGCCGCCGCCCCAGCGACCGCGCGCGCCACCTGCCCGTCGGGCCGCAACTGCTGGGCCGCGTGCTCGACGGCGCGGGCCGGCCGCTCGACCAGCTCGGTCCCCTGCACACGACCGACAGCGCCCCCATCAATGTACGCCCCGCCAACCCGCTGGGCCGCGCGCCCATCGTCGATACGCTCGACGTGGGCGTGCGCTCGATCAATGCCATGCTGACCGTGGGCCGGGGCCAGCGCATGGGCCTGTTCGCCGGTTCCGGCGTGGGCAAGAGCGTGCTGCTGGGCATGATGGCCCGCTACACGGAAGCGGACGTGATCGTCGTCGGCCTGATCGGCGAACGGGGACGCGAAGTCAAGGAATTCATCGAGCAGATCCTCGGCGCCGAAGGCCTGGCCCGCTCCGTCGTCGTGGCCGCGCCGGCCGACACGCCGCCCCTGATGCGCCTGCAAGGGGCCGCGTATGCGACGGCGATTGCCGAACACTTCCGCGACCAGGGGCAAAACGTGCTGCTGATCATGGATTCGCTGACCCGCTACGCCATGGCGCAGCGCGAGATCGCCCTGGCCATCGGCGAACCGCCCGCCACCAAGGGCTATCCGCCATCCGTCTTCGCCAAGCTGCCCGTGCTGGTGGAGCGGGCCGGCAATGGCGAGGAAGGCGGCGGCTCGATCACGGCCTTCTATACCGTGCTGACGGAGGGCGACGACCAGCAAGACCCGATCGCCGACTCGGCGCGCGCGATTCTCGACGGGCATATCGTGCTGAACCGGCGCCTGGCCGAGGCGGGACACTACCCGGCCATCGACATCGAGCAATCGATCTCGCGCGCCGCCCACTCGATCACCACGCATGAACACCAGCAGCGGGCGCGCAAGCTGAAACAGCTGTATTCGCGCTACGAGCGCAGCCGCGACCTCATCAGCGTGGGCGCCTACAGCGCGGGCACCGACCCCGTGCTGGACCAGGCCATCGCCCTGCATGAAAAGATCGAAGCGTTTTTGCAACAGCAAATCACGGAGCGGGTCAGCATGGACGAGAGCTTGGGGCAACTTACCGCTCTATTCGACTGATTAGGACTTGCATAGCGGGAATATAATCAGCCATGGCCTCTCCTTCCCAACTTGCAACCCTGATCGACCTGGCCCAGCGCGAAACGGACGACTGCGCCAAGCGCCTGGGCGCGGCCCTGAAAGCGCTCGACGATTGCCGCGAAAAGCTCGACATGCTGTCCGGCTACCGCGACGACTATGCCAAGCGCTTCGAGACCACCATGAGCAGCGGCATCACGCCCATGGCCTACCGCAATTTCCAGGCCTTCATGGTCAAGCTCGACAGCGCCATCCTGGGCCAGCAGCAAGTGGTCGAGCATGCGCAGGCGCGCAGCGACAATGAAAAGATGCGCTGGCAACTGGCCGAACGCAAGCGCATGTCGTACACCACCCTGAACAACCGGGCGCAGGAACAGGCGCTGAAGCTGGAAAACAAGCGCGACCAGAAAGCAATGGATGAGCACGCGGCGCGACAAGCCTATTACAAACGCTAAGCAACACTGAGGCAGCATCATGCAAACCCAGCCAACCCCGATTTCCCAGATAGTCTCGCCGAACGCCACGCCGGGCGGCGCCAACCGCAGCCAGCCATCCACCAGCGGCACGGCGGGCGACTTCCAGCGCACCCTGAACCGCCAGATCGAGCAACGCCAGGCCAGCCGCAATATGGCGCAAGCGCAAGTACAAGCGCCAGCGCCCCGTCCCGCCAGCCCTGCCGCCACACCGGCGCCGGCCCAGGCGCCAGCGAGCGAAACGAAGCCGGCGCAGGCGGGCGCCGAACAGGCGGCCGGCAGCGAACAGCCGCCGGCGCCAGCTGCCGAGGCGGCCGCGCCCGCCACCGTCGACAACGCCACGGCCGAGGCCAGCGTGCCCGCCGTCCCCGCAGAAGCAGTCACGCCGCCAGCCGATCCGGCCGCCGAGATGCTGGCCCTGGTGGGCAGCATCCAGCTGGCCATCCAGCCACCGGCGGCAGCCGCCAAGGCCGTGCCGGAACTGCCGGCGCGCGCCGGCGTCAAGGCCGACGGCAAGAACCCGGCGGCCGGGCCCTTGCTGGCCGCCGGCCAGGGCAGCGGCAAGGCCGCCGCCAGCGTCATCGCACAGGCCGACAATGGCGACTTTGCCGACAGCCTGGGCCAGGCCCAGGGCAAGACGGCCGCCACACCGGGCGCCAGCGTGCCAACCGGCAAGGCCGAACCGGGCAAGCTGGCCATCGACGCGCAACTGGCGGCCACCACCAAGGCCGGCGCCGCCGTGGCCGAACCGGTCATCAAGGAAACGCCAGCCGACCTGAGCCGCCTGGCGGCCCAGTTGCAGCCGGGCGCGCTGCAGCAGGCAGCCGCCGCCGTGGCCGTGCCGGCCGACAAGCTGACGGGCCGGGTCGGCACGCCGGCCTGGGACCAGCAACTGGGACAGAAAGTCGTGTGGATGGCGGCCGGCGGCGACCAGAGCGCCACCCTCACGCTGAACCCGCCCGACTTGGGGCCGGTGCAAGTGGTACTGACGGTCACCAATGACCAGGCCGATGCCGCCTTCATGTCGGCCCAGCCGGAAGTGC
This sequence comes from Janthinobacterium sp. JC611, assembly GCF_018682595.1. NCBI lineage: Bacteria > Pseudomonadati > Pseudomonadota > Betaproteobacteria > Burkholderiales > Oxalobacteraceae > Janthinobacterium > Janthinobacterium sp. JC611. Next base: position 46,547 of record NZ_JAFLJN010000081.1, on the reverse strand, counting down.
GCCAGGCGCTGGAAGCGGCCATGCCACGCCTGCGCGAGATGATGAGCGAAGCGGGCATCGCCTTTGGCAGCGCCACCGTCTCGGCCGGCACGCCGCAACAGCAGGACCAGGGCAACCGGGAAGCCTCCGGCGGACGCCGTGGCAATGGCCAGGGCGGCGGCATAGCGGGTGGCGAGATCGCCATCGCGCCGGCGGCAGGCGGACGCAGCCGGCCCAGCCTGAGTGCAGTGGATACCTTTGCCTGAGGCCAATTCGTCGTCCGCAGGCCACCGGCGCGCCCAACGGCGTAACTTTTCGTCTAAAAACAGCGAGTTGAGGGCGCTTCCGGCCTCTTTTCACCGCATCCTTCTGCGCAGAATTTGCCGATAATGACATAATGGCGTCGTGATCCACTTCCATGCACTCGAGTACCATTGAAAGCAAATCCAAAAATGAAAGCAGATCCGAAAGCAGATGCAGGCCTGGCTCCCGCCGGCGCCTCGAAAAAGAAGCTTCTGATCATCGTGCTGGCCTCGGTGCTGGTGGCTGGCGGTATCGGTGGCGGCGCCGCCTGGTACTTCCTGCATGGCAAGGCCGATAAAGAAGAATCGGCGCCCAGCAAGAAAAAACATGCCGCGTCCAAGGCCGGTCCGCCCGTCTTCGTGCCCATCGATGCCTTCACCGTCAACCTGCAGCCGGAAAATGGCGAGCAATACCTGCAAATCGCGTTTACCTTGCAGGCCAGCAGCCCGGAAGAAATGGACTTGATCAAGGTCAACATGCCGAAAGTGCGCAGCCGCTTGCTGCTGCTGCTGTCCGGCAAGAAGGCGTCCGAACTCAATACCGTGGAAGGCAAGCAGCAACTGGCGGCCGAAATCATCAATCAGGTGAACCAGCCGTTCGAGGACAAAGGGCCGGAGCAGGACGTGACGGACGTATTATTTACCGCATTCATCATTCAATAAGCAGCCATGGCCGATAATTTCCTCTCCCAGGAAGAAGTCGATGCCCTTCTGAAGGGCGTCAACGGAGACCAGGACGACGCGCAGGCGCCGGAAGACGTCACGGGAGTTCGTACCTACAACCTGGCAACCCAGGAGCGCATCGTGCGCGGCCGGATGCCAACGTTGGAAATTATCAACGAGCGTTTCGCCCGGCTGCTGCGCGTGGGCCTGTTCAACTTCCTGCGCCGCAGCGCCGAAGTGTCCGTCGGTTCCGTGCGCGTGTCAAAATACAGCGAATTCATCCGCAATCTGGTGGTGCCGACCAATCTGAACCTGGTCCACATGAAGCCGCTGCGCGGCACGGCCCTGATGGTCTTCGATCCGGGCCTCGTGTTCCTGCTGGTCGACAACCTGTTCGGCGGCGACGGACGTTTCCATACGCGCGTCGAAGGGCGCGACTTTACGCAGACGGAGCAGCGCATCATCCTGCGCATCCTCGACATCGTCTTCGAAGCCTACACCAAGTCGTGGGAGCCGGTCTTCCCCGTCGAGTTCGAATATATCCGTTCAGAAATGAACACGCAGTTCGCCAACATCGCCACGCCGAACGAGGTGGTGGTGGCATCCACGTTTACGGTGGAATTGGGCTCCGTTTCCGGACAAATCCACTTCTGCATGCCATATTCGATGATCGAACCGATCCGCGATTCGCTGACCTCGAGCCTGCAGGGCGAGGCGCTGGAAGTGGACAAGCGCTGGATCCGCCTGATGACGCAGCAGATCCAGATCGCCGAAGTCGAGCTGGTGGCCTCGCTGGGCACGGCGCGCGTGTCGTTCGACGAAATCCTGAACATGAAGGTGGGCGACATCATCCCGTTGAATATCCCCGAACTGATCGCCGCCACCGTCGACGGCGTGCCCGTGATGGATTGCACGTATGGCGTGTTGAACGGACAATATGCGCTGAAGGTTGAAAAGTTGCTGGCTAACGCCGATAACATGAATAACCACTAAATAAATACCCGGGCCGCTGCGGCCCGCATCTGTACAACAGGAGAAACACATGTCTGACAACCAAGACGACCAAAGCGCGGAAGACGATTGGGGCGCGGCCATTGCCGAGCAGGCCAAGGCGGAAGCCGAAGCGCTGCAGAACCAGGCCGCCAATACGGCCAGCGCGGCCAGCGCCGCCGTGTTCAAGGACTTTTCCAAGCAGGCGTCGAAGTCGGAAACGCACAACGATATCGATTTCATCCTCGATATCCCCGTGCAGCTGACGGTCGAGCTGGGCCGCACCAAGATCGCCATCAAGAACCTGCTGCAACTGGCGCAGGGTTCCGTGGTCGAGCTCGACGGCCTGGCCGGCGAACCGATGGACGTGCTGGTCAACGGCTGCCTGATCGCCCAGGGCGAAGTGGTGGTGGTGAATGACAAGTTCGGCATCCGCCTGACCGACATCATCACGCCTTCCGAACGCATCCGAAAATTGAATAAATGAAGCCTGGCCTGTTGATTTCCACCGTGCTGCCGCTCCTGGCGGCATGCAGTATTGCGCACGCCGAACCGGCAACCGCATCGGCGCCGGCGGCCAGCGCCGCCGGCGCTTCCGTCACCGTGGCAAGCGAGACAGCCACCGCCCCAGCGGCGCCGGCCGCCGCATCCGCAACCTCGCCTGCCGCCGCCCTGCCCGCCATGCCGGCCGGCGCACCGATGACGATGGCGCCGACCAGCTCGGCAGGCAGCCTGCTGCAAACCATCTTCGCGCTCGTGTTCGTGCTGGCCCTCCTGATCGGCCTGGCCTGGTTCATGAAGCGCTATGGCCCCAAGGTCATGGGTGGCAACAACAAGATGCGCGTCGTCAGCTCGCTCAACCTGGGCGGACGCGAACGCATCGTCCTCGTCGAAGTGGCCGACCAGTGGATCGTCGTCGGCGCCTCGCCCGGCCGTATCAACGCGCTGGCCACCATGCCGCGCCAGGAAGGCGAGTTGCCGCAGCTGGCCACGGCGCAAAACGGCCCCGCGGCCGCCAATTTTTCCGAGTGGCTGAAACAAACCATCGACAAACGCCATGGGAAATAAGCAGCAGATGGCGTGGTCGACCTTGAAGACTCCCCTGACCTGGCTGCTGGCGGCCGCCGCCCTGGCCTTGCCGCTGTGGGCCTGGGCCGAACCGGGCATCCCGGCCTTCACCAGCACGCCGGCGCCGGGCGGCGGGCAGAATTACTCGTTGCCGGTGCAGACGCTCATCCTGATGACGTCGCTCACCTTCCTGCCGGCGGCCCTCCTGATGATGACTTGCTTTACGCGCATCATCATCGTGCTGTCCCTGCTGCGCCAGGCCATCGGCACGCAATCGGCGCCGCCGAACCAGGTGCTGGTGGGCCTGGCCCTGTTCCTGACCCTGTTCGTCATGGGCCCCGTGTTCGACAAGATCTACACGGATGCCTATCAGCCGTACCAGGAAAACAAGATCACCATGCAGCAGGCGATGGACAAGGGCGTCGATCCCCTGAAAACCTTCATGCTCAAGCAGACGCGCCAGGCCGACCTGGCCCTGTTTGCCAAGATGTCGCGTTCGCCGGCCCTGCAAGGCCCGGAAGACGTGCCGCTGCGCATCCTCGTGCCCGCCTTCGTCACCAGCGAACTGAAGACGGCGTTCCAGATCGGCTTTGCCATCTTCATCCCCTTCCTGATCATCGACATGGTGGTCGCCAGCGTGCTGATGTCGATGGGGATGATGATGATGTCGCCGGCGACGATCTCGCTGCCGTTCAAGCTGATGCTGTTCGTGCTGGTCGATGGCTGGCAGTTGCTGCTGGGCTCCTTGTCTCAGAGTTTTTACTAGGGGAACGACGATGACACCCGAAAGCGTCATGACCCTGGGCCGCCACGCGATGGAAATCACCCTGATGGTGGCCGCGCCCATGCTGCTCGTCGCCCTCATCATCGGCTTGATCGTCAGTATCTTCCAGGCGGCCACGCAGATCAACGAGGCGACCCTGTCCTTCATCCCCAAGCTGGTCGGCATCTTCGTCGCCATCGTCGTGGCGGGCCCGTGGATGCTGTCCGTCATGCTCGACTACATGCGCCAGGTGTTTACCGGCATCCCGAACCTGGTGGGCTAGTGCCGCAGTCCTTGCCATGCTGACCCTGTCCAGCATCGAACTGAACACGTGGATCGCAGCACTGCTGTGGCCGCTTAGCCGCATCCTCGGCCTGATCGCGGCCGCCCCCCTGTTCGGCAACGCGGCCGTGCCCGCCAGCGTGAAAGTGACCCTGGGCGCGCTGCTGGCCATGATCATCGCCCCTACCGTGCCGGCCTTGCCTGCCGTCAACCCGATGTCCCTGCCCGGCCTGCTGATCCTCACGCAGGAAATGCTGGTGGGCCTGGCCATGGGCTTTTCCATCCGCATCGTGTTTTCCGCCATCGAAATGGCCGGCGAACTCAGCAGTCTCACCATGGGCCTGGGCTTCGCCTCGTTCTTCGACCCGCAAACCAAGGGCAGGTCGTCCGCCATCAGCCAGTTCCTCGTCATGCTGGCCACCTTGATGTTTTTGACGGTCAACGGCCACCTGGTCTTGCTGGCGGCGCTGGCGGAAAGCTTTGTCAGCCTGCCGATTTCCTCGAGCCCCATCAGCGGCGGCGGTTTCCAGCAATTGGCGGCCTGGGGCGGGGAAATCTTCCGTTCCGGCCTGCAAATTGCGCTGCCCATCATCGCCGCCTTGCTGCTGACCAACGTGGCGCTGGGCATTCTGACGCGGGCCGCGCCACAGCTGAACATCTTCGGTATCGGCTTCCCCGTCACCCTGGGCGTGGGCTTGCTGGTGATCAGCATGGTCCTGCCCTACCTGGCCACGCCCTTCCAGAACATGTTCCTGCGCGGCATAGAAACGGCGCGCCTGCTGCCGCGCGGCTTTGCCACGCGCGACCGGCCGCCGCCGCCCGCGCCGCCGAACCCCTTGCGCCCGGCCGCGCCGGCACGCTAACTCAGCGCTGGTCGCTGCCGAGCGCCACGCGCCAGCGCCGCGGGTCTGCGTTCAAACGCAACTGGTGATGTCTGACCAGGTAGTGCACGCCGACCAGCGCCGCCGCCAGGCCCGACAGGGCGGCTATGCCCAGCGCCCAGCGCGGGCCGAAGGTGTCGGCCACCCAGCCCACGATGGGCGCGCCCAGCGGCGTGCCGCCGGCCGAGATGGCCAGCACGATGGCCATCACGCGGCCCCGCATGGCGGGCGCCGTCGACAGTTGCACGCTGCTGTTGACGCTGGTGGTAAAGGTTTGCGCGGCGATGCCGATGACCACCAGCATCATGCCGAACAGCCAGTAATTGGGCATCACGGCGGCCAGCGCGCAAGCCAGGCCGAACAGCGCGGCCGCGCCCAGCAGCAAGGCCAGGGTGGGCTGGCCGCGCCCGGCCGCCAGCAGGGCGCCGGCCACGGAGCCGCAAGCCATCACGGAACTGAGCACGCCATACTGGCCGGCGCCCGCATGGAAGGCCGTCACGGACATGGTCGACAGGAAAATCGGGAAGTTCAGGCCGAAGGTGCCGATCAAGAACAGCATCAGCAGGATGGCCATCAGGTCGGGCCGCTGGCGCACGTAGCGGAAACCCTCGCCCAGGCTGGCGCGCGTGGCCTTCAACCGCGGTGCGCGGCGCAGCAATTCCACGCGCAGCAGCAACAGCGAACCGATCACGGCCGCAAACGAGACGGCGTTGATGATGAAGACCCAGCCGCTGCCGACACTGCTGATGAGCAAGCCGGCCACGGCCGGGCCCAGCATGCGCGCCGCATTGAACGAGGTGGAATTGAGCGCCACGGCGTTCGTCAAGTCTTCCTCGCCGACGAGTTCGGCAACAAAAGTCTGGCGCACGGGCGCATCGAAGGCCGTCACGCAGCCCAGCAGGAAAGCAAACACATACACATGCCACAGTTGTACCAGCCCGCTGATGCACAGCAAGCCCAGGCCCAGCGCCAGCACCCCCATGGCCGCTTGCGTGCACAGCAACAGCTTGCGCCGGTCCAGCAAATCGGCCGCCATGCCCGTCAGGGGCAGCAACAGCAGTTGCGGGCCGAATTGCAAGGCCATGACGATGCCGACGGCGCTGGCATTGTGCTGCGTCAATTCGCTCAGCACCAGCCAATCCTGCGCCGTGCGCTGCATCCACGTGCCGATATTCGACACGAGGGCGCCGCCGGCCCAGATACGGTAATTGGGTATGCGTAGCGAACGGAAGGTGTTGTTCATCTGGGCGTGCGGGCTCCTTGCCGGGGTCGTGGTGGAAAAATCAGCGGATCACTCCGCCAAGCGTTTGAGCAGGGCCACCGCATGATTCAGTTCGGTGACTTCGTCCGGCGTGAGCCGAGTTTCAATGGTGCGCGCCAGCCAGTCTTCGCGCGCGGCGCGGCTGGCCGCGATCCAGGCGCGGCAGCTGTCCGTCAGGGTCAGGATGGTTTGCCGTCCGTCCAGCGGATCGGGCGAGCCCGTCACCATCCGCGCCTCGGTCAAGGCTTGCACGGTGGCGGCCATCGACTGCGGACGCATGCCTTCGGCGCGCGCCAGGCTGCTGGCCGTGGCCGGGCCGTCGCGTTCAAGACGGCTCAGCACGGAGGCCTGCGACATGCTGACGTCGCCCAGGTGCGCCTCTTCGCGCAGGCGGCGACGCAACTTGCCGACCAGGATGCGCAATTCGCCGGCCAGTTGCAATACGTGTTCGTGTTCTTCTTGCGGGGTGCTCATGGCGGCCGTGTGGTGGATCAACAGACGCTACTATAACATATGCGCAGGTAGACTGCACAGTTTGCCTGTGCATCTTGTCGGCATGGCCAGATGACGGACGCAAAAAAGCCGGGGCGGGAGATGTCCTCCCTGCCCCGGCTTGCCGGTCATCCTGCCGATGCCGGCCGCTTAGCTGATGTAATTGAACAACGACAGGCCTGACATGGAAGTGAACGACTTTTGCGCCGCCTGCAAGGTGATCTGCTGCTGGCTGAACAGGGAAATCGCCTTCACCATGTCCAGGTCCTGCAAGCCCGACAGGGTGCTCGCATATTGCAGGTCGAGGTCGTCGCCGGCGCTGTCGAGCGTGTCGAGTTCCTTCAGGCGCGAACCGACTTCCGCGCGCACGGACAGCACATTGTCGTAGGCCGTATCGAGGATATCGTGCGCCGCGTTCAGGCTGGCCGTCAGGCGCGCCTGCCCCGCGTCGCCCGAGGCCGGCTGGCCCAGCGCGCCGATCAGGTTGGTGATGGTGGTAAAGATCGATTCCTTGCCGCTGGGCTCCAGGGTGAACTTGTCCAGGTCGGCCGGCTTGCCCGCGATATTGACTTGCTGGCCGTCAAAGTTAATCGCGTCACCCGATTTGTAGGGCACCGGCACGGCGGGATTCGGGATGGTCTGGCCCAGGGTCACGTCCGTCACGGTATAGGTCGTGACGGCAGCGGTGCCCGTGCCCGTCACCTGGAAATCGATCGAGTACTTGTGCCCCGTCAATTTGGTGGGATCGGTCACGGTGCCGCCGGAAATGATGCCGGCGCCGCCGCGCGTGAAGTTGCCCGGGTCGGGGGCCGTGGTGAACTTGCCATTGCCCGTCAAATTGTTCTCGAACACGGTCGCGCCCGAGTCGCTGGTGGCCAGGTAGCGGGCCGAGCCGACCTGCAGCTCGCGCTGACCCTGGTCGCCCACGTAGGTGGCGCCGCCCGGCGTCTGGCTGAACGGCTGCGTCGTCGACTTGTAGCCGCCGAACAGGTAGCCGCCCGCGTTGTCGGACGTGTTGGCGATGCCCAGCAGGTCCGTCAGGCGTCCCTGCAGCTCCGTGGCCAGGCTCTGGCGGTCGATATCCTTCAATGCCGGATTGCCGGCCTTGAGCACCAGGTCCTGCACGTCGGCGATCAGCGAGGTGGTGCTGGCCAGCGCCAGCTCTTCCTGCGACAGGAAATTCTTGGCGTTCGAGCGGTTCGTCACGAATTGCGTATTGATCGATTGCGACTGCGTCACTTCCAGCGCGCGCGCCGAGGCGATCGGGTCGTCGGCCGGCGTCAGGTTGCGGCGGTTGGCCGACAGCTGCATCTGGGTGCGGTTCAACGCGCCCTGCAGATTGTTCAGCTGCGTGCTGCCCGCGTCATAGATCATTTTGGTACTGATGCGCATGATGCTGTCCTTCCTGATGGCGGCGCGCTATGCGCCGCCGCTTGAATAATTAACGTCCAAGGCCGATGACCACGTCGAACAGGGTGCTGGCGATCTGCATGACCTTGCCGCAAGCCTGGTAGGCTTGCTGGTAGCGCAGCAGGTTGGCCGCCTCTTCATCGAGGTTGACGCCGGAAACGGCCTGCTGTTGCGTGCTGGTCTGTTGCAACAAGGCAAGACTGGCCAGGCCGCTCACTTGCACTTCGCGCGTCTTGTTGCCGACATAGCTGACGGTTTCCGCGTACGAGCCCTGGAACGTGGCCTTGCCGCCGTCGAGAATGTTTTTCGTCTGCAAGCCCGCCAGCAAGACCGCATTGCGGTTGTCGCCCACGCCGCCCGAGTTCGGCGCGATGGTGAATTTGTCGCCCTGCGCCGGCGCGCCCGTCATGTTGACGTTGATGCCGCCAAAGCTGAAGCTGTCGCCTTCCGTGTACGGGATGTTCGCCGTGCCGGCCGGATACGTGGTGGTGGCGCCGTTCAAGCCTTTCACGGTCACGGCCTGGCCCGCGGGAAAACCCGACAGCGAGGTGGTCGCCTTGTCGTACGTCAAGGTGACGGTGCCCGTCAAGGCGTTGCCCGGCGCTAAATAGGCCTTGTCCACGCTGCCTGCGCCGAGCTTGCCGCTGCCCGTGTTGCTGACGGGCGCGCCCGTGGCGATCGGCGCGCCGGCGGCCAGCTTGTTGCGGTCGGTAATCGCCACGGCCAGGTCGGACGCGCCGTGGGCCGTCGGCCTGACCATGAAGTTGTCGCCTTCGGCAGCCGTGCCCGTGATCGAGAAATCCACGCCGTCGATGGTTTGCGGCACCGTTTGCGGATATGGATTGATGGTGGTTTTCGCGCCGTCGCTCTGGCGCGTCACCACATAATTCGCGCCGTCGTACTTGACGGCATAGTCGCTGGCCGTCAGCTTGGTCGGATCGCTGACCTTGGCCGACAGCACCGTCGTGCTGGTCGCGTTGTTGCGGTAGTCGGCGCCGATGACGGGATCGGGCAACTTGAAGAAGTCGGTCCCCATGTCGCCATTCAAGTCCTGGCCCAGCTTGTGCTGCTCATTGAAGGTGGAGGCCAGTGCGATGGCGACCTTGCCCAGCGAATTCTGGATGCGGTCCAGGCTGCCGCTGCGGAATTCCAGCAAGCCGCCCAGCGCGCCGCCGCTGAGGGAGCTTTCCGACAGCTTGGTGACGCTCGTGCCCGTCACATAACCGACGTCCAGGCGGTTCGGGTCCGTCGGCGACGGCGTGGTCGCCAGTTCAAAGTTCTTGTCGCCCACCACCAGCGGCTGGCCCGAGCCGATCGAGACGGTAATCGAGTTGCCGGCGCCAGGCTGGACCGTTGCCTTGACGTATTTGTTCAGCTCCGTGATCAACTGGTCGCGCTGGTCCAGCAAATCGTTGGGCTGATTGCTTTCATTCACGGTCAGGTTGGTGATCGCGGTATTGAGTTCCGCGATCTGCTTGGCGTAGGAATTGATCACCTTCACGTTCGACGTGATCTGCGAATTGACGCCGTCGCCGATTTCCGTCAGGCGCGCGCTGAGGCCCTGGAAGCGCGCCGTCAGCGAGTTGGCGCTCGACAGCAATGCCTGGCGCGACGACACGGACGAGGGATTCGAGCTGAAATCCTGCACGCCCTTGAAGAAATCGGCCATCGCCGGCGACAGCCCGGCCGTCGGGTCGGCCAGCATATTGTCGATCTGGCTGATCTGCGTGTAATACGCGTCGAGCGAACTGGTGGTCGCCTGTGCGCCATTCACCTGGGCCGCCATGAAGCCGTCGTACTGGCGCTTGATTTGCGAGACCTCGGTACCATTGCCAACGAAGCCATAGCCGGCATTGTTGAACTGCGCCGTCTGCTGCAGCACCACCTGGCGGTTGTAACCGTCCACGTTGGCGTTGGTGATGTTATGCCCGGTCGTCGACAGGCCCACCTGCGCTGCAAGCAAACCGCTCTTACCGATGCTGAGTAGATTCGAAGTCATGGTGTCTTATTGGTTACCGTCAAATGTATTTACGGCAGCCGCGGCGAAAACTTGAAGCGGCGCGGCTTGCACAAGGATGGGGGCGCGGCTTAACCGACCAGCGAATGCTTGATAATTTTTGTCAATTTGGCAGCGTAATTCGGGTCCGTCGCGTAGCCGGCTTTCTGCAAGCCCTGGGCGAAACTGCTGGCGTCGCCCGCGCTGGCCAGCACTTTTTCGTAGCGCTTGTTGTTGGTAATTAACTGCGCATAATCCTTGAAGCTGTCCGCATAGCTGTCGTAGGCGCGGAATTTTTCCACCTTGCGCTGCGCCTTGCCATTCACATACTCCGTCGTGACGGCTTCCGTGACCTTGCCCTTCCAGTCAGCCGACGCCTTGATGCCGAACAGGTTGTGGCTGCTGCTGCCGTCGCGGCTGATGATTTCGCGCTTGCCCCAGCCCGTTTCCAGCGCCGCCTGGCCCAGCATGAACTTGGCCGGGATGCCGGTGGCGCGGCTGGCTTCTTCCGCATGCACGCCCAGCTTTTCCTGGAAGGCGCGCACGTGCGGCGCCTGCGTGGCGTTGGCCTTGTCGCTCAGCGTCTTGCCGGCGCCGCTGGCGCCGCCCGCCCCCTCGGCGAGAGCGCCCTGCTGCTGGCGGAACGCGGCCAGCGCCTGCGCCATGCTCGAGGAACGGGGCGACGGCGCTTCGGCGCCATCGGCGGCCAGCGCCTGGTTCGACGACGACAGCTGCCGGATCAGCACGTCAGCCAGGCCCGTGCCCCGCTTGGCCAGGTTCTGGCTCGTCTGCTGGTCCAGCATCGAGGTGTACATCTTGCTTTGCTGGCTATCCATGATGCCGTCCTGCGGCGTCGCTTCGCGCATGCTTTTCATCATCATGTTGATGAACATGGCTTCGAATTGCGTGGCCGCCTCTTTCAGGGCGGCGGGGTCCTTCGCCTTGGCGGACTGGCGCAAGCCATCCATGCCTTTCACGTCATAGGCGGCGGTATTGCTGAGGTCGGTTTGGCTGATCATGGCGTACCCATCAAATGATTTCGAGTTCGGCGCGCAGCGAACCGGCCGCCTTCATCGCCTGCAGGATGGCCAGCAAGTCTTGCGGCGAGGCGCCGATGGCGTTGAGGGCCTTGACCACGTCGGACAGCGAGGCGCCGCCCTTGACCAGCATGACCTTGCCCGGTTCCTTCTTGATATCGATCTGCGCCGTCTGCGTGACCACCGTGCGCCCGCCCGACAGGGGCGCCGGCTGGCTCACCTGCGGCTCGACATTGATGGTGACGGACAGGTTGCCATGCGAAATGGCGCACGTTTCCAGAGTCACGGACTGGTTCATCACGACCGAACCGGTGCGCGCATTCATGATGACCTTGGCCGCCAGGCGGGCCGGATTGACTTCGATGCTTTCCAGCTGGCCCAGGAAGGACACGCGCTGGTCGCTGCCGCTGGGCGACTGCACCTGGATCACGCGGCCATCGAGCGCGGCGGCCGTGCCGGCGCCGTAGCGGCTGTTGATGGCGTCGACCACGCGGCTGGCGGTGGCGAAATCGGTGGCGTTCAATTCCAGGCGGATGGTGTTGTTGGCGCCCAGCGCCGAAGGCACGCTGCGCTCGACCGTCGCGCCGCCCGAGATGCGGCCCACGCTCAGGTGATTGATGACGACGGAACTGCCGGCCGCCTGCGCGCCCACGCCGCCGACCAGCACGTTGCCCTGCGCCATGCCATACACCTGGCCATCGGCGCCCTTCAAGGGGGTCATCAGCAAGGTGCCTCCGCGCAAGCTTTTCGCATTGCCCATCGACGAGACCGTCACATCGAGCAACTGGCCCGGCTGGGCAAACGCGGGCAAGGCCGTCGTCACCATCACGGCAGCCACGTTTTTCAGCTGCAAACTGGTGCCTTGCGGCAAATTGATGCCCTGCTGCTGCAGCATCGCCGCCACGCTCTGGATGGTGAACGGGGTTTGCGTGGTCTGGTCGCCGCTGCCGTCGAGGCCGACGACGAGGCCATAACCCATCAGCTGATTCTGGCGCACGCCGGCGATGCTGGCCAGGTCCTTGATGCGCTCGGCCTGCGCCACGGGCGCCAGCAGGGAGCAAGCCAGGCCGCAGATGGCGAGAAAACGGGGGAAGGTCAACGTGGCCATGATCAGAATGGCAGCAGGCTGAGGAAGAAGCGCGACGCCATCGAGGCCATTTCGGCGCGGTCGATCTGGCTGTTGGTGCGGTATTCGACGCGCGCCTCGGCCACCTGGGTCGATGGCACGACGTTGCCCGTGCCGATGGTGTCCGGATTGACCATGCCCGAGAAGCGGATGAATTCCGTGCCCTTGTTCATGGCGATCTGCTTTTCGCCGGCGACGATGAGATTACCGTTTGGCAATACCTCGATCACCGTCACGCCGATCGTGCCGGAAAACGTGTTGCTGGCGGACTGGTTGTCGCCATCGGCAAATTTCGTCGCGCCATTCGCCGAGACGGTGCCACCCAGGCGGCCCTGGGCGAAGCCCGGCGTGGAAAAGCCCACGCTGCCCGACTTGTTGCCGGAACTGGCGCCCGCCTTGACGGCATTCGTGCGCTCGGTGATGGCGATCGTCATGGTGTCGCCCACGTGGCGCGCGCGGCGGTCTTCGAAGGCGGGACGGTAGGTCGATGGCTGGTAGATGGAACCGTTGTTGACGACCACCGGCTCCGGCATCGGCGCGCGCGTGCTGGTCGGATATTGCACGATGGACGTAGGCGTGATGGCGCAGCCGGACAACAGAACTGCGGACAACAGGGCGATGATGGGGTATTGCATGGCGAACCTCCGCTGCCATCCGGCGGCGGATGGCATGACGACGATGAAAATTAAAGTTGCGACAGTTTCTGCAGCATCTGGTCGGATGTGGTGATGGCTTTGCTGTTGATCTCGTAGGCGCGCTGCGTCTGGATCATGTTGACCATTTCCTCGGCCACGTTGACGTTCGACGTCTCGATGTAGCCCTGCATCAGCACGCCGGCGCCGTTCGTGCCCGGGGTGTTGGTTTGCGCCACGCCGGAGGCGCCCGTTTCCATGTACAGGTTTTCGCCCTTCGATTCCAGGCCGGCCGGATTGACGAAAGTGGTCAGTTGCAGGGAGCCGATCTGCGATGGCGCCACCGTGTCGGGCAGGGTGACGGAGACGGTGCCGTCGCGCGCCACGGTCAGGCTCAGCGCATTCGTCGGCACGGTGATGGCGGGCTGGATGACGAAGCCTTCCGAGGTGACGAGCTGGCCGTTGGCATCCGTCTGGAACGAGCCGTCGCGCGTATAGGCGGTGGCGCCGTCCGGCATCAGCACCTGGAAAAAGCCCGTGCCGTTGACCATCACATCGCGCGAATTGCCGGAAGCCTGGGGATTGCCCTGCGTATGGATGCGTTCGGTGGCCACGGTGCGCACGCCGGTGCCGATCTGCAAGCCCGATGGCAGCTGGGTCTGCTGCGACGATTGCGCGCCCGGCTGGCGCACATTTTGATACAGCAAGTCCTCGAACACGGCGCGCGACTTCTTGAAGCCCGTGGTGCTGACGTTGGCCAGGTTATTGGCGATCACGTCCATCTGCGTCTGCTGCGCTTCCAGGCCGGTCTTGGCAATCCAAAGGGAACGAATCATGATTTTTCTCCAATAACAGTGCTAACCAGCCCTGTAGACTATTTCTATGTGACCATTATGCGGTGGCTCCCATCAATTCAAAGCAAGGATCTGGGTGGCTTTCGCCGCGTTATTCTCGGCATTCTTCAACAAGCTCATTTGCGTTTCGAACTGGCGCGCCAGGGCGATCATGCTGACCATCGAGTCGACGGGGCTGACATTGCTGCCTTCCAGCGCGCCCGTGGTCAGCTTGACGGCCTGGTCGGCCTGCGCCACCGTGCCGTCCTTCAGGCGGAACAGGCCGTCGTCGCCGCGCACCAGTTGCTGCTCGGGCGGGTTGACCAGCTTGATGCGCCCCAGCACCGTCGATGGGCCAGGCGGCACGTCGGTGGAAATCGTGCCCACCGTGCCGTCGCTGGCGATGGCCACCGTCACGCCGGGCGGAATCGCCATCGGCCCCGTATCGCCCTGCACCATCAGGCCCGACTGCGTCTGCAGCATGCCGTTTTCATTCAGCTTCAGGGCGCCGTTGCGCGTGTAGGCTTCGGAACCGTCGGCCGACTGCACCGCGATCCAGCCCGCGTTTTCCACGGCCACGTCGAGCGCGCGGCCCGTGTGCTGCATGGGACCTTGCGTGAAATCGGAACCGACCGTCGAATCGACGACGAAGGCGCGCGTCGGCATCATGCCGTCGGCCACCACGGGCACGGCGCGGAACGAGTCGAGCTGGGCACGGAAACCCGTGCTGGTGGCGTTCGCCAGGTTGTTCGCCGTGGTCGCCTGCTTGTCCAGGATGTGCTTGGCGCCCGAGCCGGCGGTGTAGATGAGACGGTCCATGTTTTATTTCTCCTGTTGCTTTCAACCCAAGGCAGAAAGCTGGGGTCAGACCCGGCGGGTCTGACCCCGGTACTATTAACGCAGGTTGACTAAGGTTTGCAGGACGGAATCCTGCGTCTTGATGGTCTGCGCATTCGCCTGGTAGGCGCGCTGGGCCGTGATCATGTTGACCAGTTCCGCCGTCAGGTCGACGTTCGACACTTCCACGGCCGAGGCGCGCAAGTTGCCCAGGGTGCCAGTCTTCGGCTCGCCCGTGATGGGCTTGCCCGAAGCCGAGCTTTCCACCCAGGCGTTGTTGCCCAGCGGCTCCAGGCCGTTCGGGTTGGTAAAGTTGCTCAACACCACCTGCCCCAGGGCGCGCGTCTTGCCATTGTTGTACTGGCCCTGGATGACGCCGTCGTCGCCCACGATGAATTGGCTCAACTGGCCCGCCTTGTAGCCGTCCGCTTCCGTTTTCTTTTCCGCCGTGGCGGTGCCCAGCTGGGTCGATTTGCTGAAATCGACCTGCACCGACAGGGTCGGATTGGCGCCCGTGGCCGGGAAGATCGGCAGGTTGACGGTGACGGGCAAGGTTTGCGGCGGCGTCAGGGCCAGCATGGCGGCCCGGTCCAGGCTGCCGACCGTGTTGAAGACCAGCGAACCGGTCTTGACGGCTGGCACCGTCGTCACGGCGCGGATGGCGGCGTCGATCTGGTCGGGCGTACGGCTCGAGTTGATGCCATTCGGCACGGCGCTGCCGTAGGTGGCGGCGATGGCGGCCAGCTGCGCCGGCGTGGCGCCCGCGGCGGCGGCGGCTGCCGAGACGGCGGCGCCGACCGCATTGCCATAGGCGACGGCGGCGGCCGTCACGTTGGCAGGCACCAGCGGCACGGCCGTGGCGGCGGCCTGGTAGGCGGCGCGCGCGGCCAGCGAGGCGGGGTCCGTCTGCAGAGCGGCCGCGACCTTCATGCTGGTCACTTCCGTGCCGTCAACGGCCGAGTAGACGTCCCAGGTATTGGTGCCCGTCTTGACATAGAAATTCGACATGATGTGGGAATTGCCCAGCGAATCGAAGACTTCAACGGGAAACTGCTTGCTGTACGTGGTGTCGTCGCCGATCTTGAACGGCACCGTGGTCGGCATGGCCGTGTTCGAATTGAGGTTGACTTGCGTGTCGACCTTGGTCGTTGCCTGGGGTTTCATGTCCGACTGGTCGATCTGCAGGGGCACGACGGCGCCGGCGACGATCTTGCCGTTGGCGTCGGCCGCATAGCCGGTCAACTGCGCCAGCTGGGCGTTGACGATGAAGCCGCTCTTGTCGACCTGGAACTGGCCGTTGCGCGAGTACTGGATGGCGCCGTTGACGCTGGTACGGAAGAAACCGCCGCCATTGATGGCGATGTCGAGCGGATTCGACGACGTTTCCAGGTTGCCCTGGTTAAATTGCTGGGCGATTTGCGAGACCGACACGCCGATCCCCGCCTGGTTGCCGCCCACGCCATACAGCGAGTTGGCATAGATGTCAGCGAACTGGGCCTGCGACTGCTTGAAACCCACGGTCGACGAGTTGGCGATGTTGTTGCCGATGACGTCCAGCGATTTGGCGGCGCCATTCAAGCCGCTCAAGCCTTGTTGGAAAGACATTGTGTTCTCCTGGTAGAAATTAGGGGTAGAGGGTCACGCTCAGGGTAAGCGGCTTACAGAATCTGTTTCACGTCGGCCATGGTGATGCTGCCCACGCCCGGCACATTCAATTTCACGCCATTCGCGCCCGTCGACACGCTGGCGACCGAACCGAACATCAGCGCCGTCGCATCCTTGAGCTTGGTGCCGCCGCGCGTCGCTTCCACCGTGAAGGTATACGCGCCGTCGGCCAGCACGACCGGCTTGCCGTCCTTGTCGAGGTCGCCAGTGGAACCGTTCCAGCCCAGCGGCAAGGTGCCCGCTTCCTGCGCGCCCAGGTCGATCGAATGAACTTCCTTGCCATCCTTGTAGATGATGACCTTGACCTTGTCGGCGGCCGTGGCCAGGTCCACGCCCAGCAAGGCGGCGCTCTTGCTCAGGTTGATATCTTTGCCCGCCGTCAACACGCCGTGGCCGATGATGTTGGCCGCCTGCATCGATTCGGCTTGCTGGTAGCTGGTCTTGAGGGTTTCCAGGGTCGTGTTGAGCTTGTTGACGCCCGTCACCGTCGACAGTTGCGCCAGCTGGCTCGTCAGTTGCGCATTGTCCAGCGGATTCATCGGGTCCTGGTTCTTCAGCTGGGTGACCAGCAGGGTGAGGAATTTGTTCGTTTCCGCCTCGACGCTGCCTGCGGCGGCCGTCGTCTTCTTCGGATTCATCGTCGCCATCAGGTCGGTGGTGACGGAGGTGCTCGTATCGATGGTTGCCATAATGATCAGTCAGCCTTACTGGCCGAGGGTAAGGGTTTTCAGGAGCAGCGACTTGGCCGCGTTCATGGTTTCCACGTTGGTCTGGTACGAGCGCGAGGCCGACAGCATGTTGACCATCTCGTCGACCGTATTCACGTTGGGCATGGTGACGTAGCCCTTCTCGTCGGCCAGCGGGTTCTTCGGGTCGTAGACCAGCTTCATCGGCGACGGGTCTTCGATCACCTTCTGCACCTTGACGGCCGTGGCGCCGTTGGCCATGGGCACGGCCTCGAACACCACCTGCTTGGCGCGGTAGGCTTCGCCCGTGGCGCTGGTGGCGCTGTCGGCATTGGCCAGGTTGCTGGCCACCGTGTTCAGGCGCTGCGCCTGGGCGCTCATGGCCGAACCGGAGACATTGAAGATATTAAATAGCGACATGATTATTGTCCTCCCTGGATGGCCGTCAGCATGCCCTTGATCTGCGAATTGAGGAACGTCACGGCCGCCTCGTAGCGGATGGCGTTGTCGGCAAAGGCGTTGCGCTCGAGGTCCATATCCACCGTATTGCCATCGACGGCGCCCTGGGCCGGCGCGCGGTACAGCAGCGGCGTGCCGTCGGCCAGGGTCTCGACCTTGCCGCCCGTGCCGCTGCCTGCGGACGCGGCCACGCCCTTGCCCGGCATGTGCTGCGGCGCCGTGCCCTTCAGCGCGGGCGGCACACCGTCCTTGCGCGCCATCGCCCCCTTCAGGGCGGCGGCGAAATCGACGTCGCGCGCCTTGTAGTTGGGCGTGTCGGCATTGGCGATATTCGAGGCGAGCAATTCCTGGCGCGTCGAGCGCAGGCTCAGCGCCGTCTCGTTGAAGCGCATGTAATCGTCGAGTTTCCCTATCATGTCAGGCTCCGGAAAGATCTGCCACTGGCGCCCGAGATGGCGGAAGGATGGCGGATTAGTGATGACAGGAAACATAGTAAGGTGAGCACCGGCACGGCCATCGCCGGATCAGACCATACTTTTACCCCTTAATCGGCGCTTCGAACGGGGCGGCGCGCACTATCATGGCACTATTCCAGAGGCCTATCAACATGAAAACACCGCTCGCTTTCTTCCTTGCTCTTGCCGCGCTGCCACTGCTTGCCCAGGCGCAAAACGCAGGCCGGCAAACGCCGGAAGCGCTGCGCAACAGCGTGGAACAGTTCCTGCAGGTGCAAAGCAACGGCTTGCCGGGCAAGGTGACGGTCACCGTCGGCGCCGTCGACCCGCGCCTGAACCTGGCCGCCTGCCCCGCGCCGCAAGCGTTCATGGCGCCGGGCGCGCGCGCCTGGGGCAAGACCACCGTGGGCGTGCGCTGCACGGCGCCCTCCAACTGGACCATTTATGTGCAAGCGAACGTGGCCGTCGTCGGCGACTACGTGGCCAGCGCCGTGCCGCTGGCGCAAGGGCAAGCCATCGACGCCAGCCAGCTGCTGACGATGCAGGGCGACCTGGCCGCATTGCCGGCAGGCATCGCCACCGACGTGGCCCAGGTGGTGGGCGCCAGCACGACTATTTCCTTGCCGCCCGGTACGCCGATGCGTCTCGACACCCTGCGCCGCAAGCCGGTGGTGATGCAGGGCCAGCTGGTGCGCGTCGTTTCCAGTGGCAACGGTTTCCAGGTGGCATCAGAAGGACGCGCCATCGGCAGCGCCGGCGATGGCCAGACGGTGCAGGTGCGCACGCAGAGCGGCCAGCAGATCAGCGGCGTGGCGCGCGCAGGCGGCCTGGTGGAGGTGGCGTTTTAAACACGGATGGACAGCGATATTCTGGTCTGGCGCACTAAAGTTTCGGCAAAAGCTGCCGATATAGACACATATTCCGGAGTTTCTTGACTTCGACCAGACGAGGATCACGCTGTGAAAATTACCGACAACACCATTAAAAGCAATCCCGGCCTGCCGGTGGCGCCCGCGAGTACCTCCGGCGCCCGGAATGCCGAGAAAGCCCAGGCAACGCCGACGACGTCGGACAATGTACGCCTGTCGCCGCAAGGACAGGCATTGGCGGCCAGTGCAACTGCCGGCAGCGGCGCCGTGTTCGACACGAAAAAAGTCGAACGCATCAAGCTGGCGATCGCCGACGGCCAGTTCCAGGTCAACTCAGAAAAAGTGGCGGACGGTCTCCTCGACACGGTCAAGGACTTGCTGCACTCACGAAATAGATAGGTTTCCTCATGCAATCAGTGACTCCGTTTTCCAGCCTGCGCGACGAGCAACAGCTCATGACCACATTGCTGGCATTGATGAAAGAAGAACAGCGGCATCTGGTTGCGGCTGACATCGATGCGATCGCGGAGCTCACGGCGCGCAAGACGGCGCTCGTCGGGCAACTGAGCCAGCTGGCGGCGCAACGCCACCAGGCGCTGGCGGCGGCGGGCTACACGGCCGCCGAAGCGGGCATGGAAGACTGGCTGGTCGGCGCCAATGATGCCGAAGCGGCCTCCCTGTGGAAAGCCCTGCTGGCCACGACGCGCGAAGCGAAGGAACAGAACCGCCTGAACAGCCTGCTCGTCAACAAACACATGCTGCACACGCAAGGCGCCTTGAACGCCATGCGCCCCCCGGCCCAGAGCGGCAATTTCTACGGCCCCAGCGGCCAGGCGACGACGAACACGGCCAGCCGGCGCGTCGTCATCGGCTGATTTCCCCTAGTTAAGCACAATTAACAGCAATACTCCGGCAGGCTCAGCCATGCGCGGGACGCCCCGCATGCTGGCGGTACTTCGCCGCGATGGCTTGCGCCCTGGCGCTGGCGGCCGCCTGCTGCTCCGGCGTCAGTTCATCCTGCAGCCAGTGCCAGTATTCATCCTGGTACGGATTCGTCACGCCAGGCGCCAGGATGTCGTCGTAGACCTGGCGCAAGGCCAGCAGGTAGCCATACGCTTGCGGCGCATCCTTGCGCACCACGTCGCCATCGCGCAGATACGCCATCATCAGGGTCGCCACGCTGGAGAGTTCCGCCTCGTCCGCCTGCGCCGTCAGCTGGGCTATGGCTTGCCGCTTCCATGCCTGCACTAGCGGATCGTCGGGACGGTTGCGCAGCGCGCTGCGGTCGCCGAACGGCCCTTCCGACAGGAACAGCGTGGCGGCACCGGGCACGCCCGCCTTCGCGGCGGCGGCCAGGTAGCCGAGGCGATCCTCGCGCTGGCGCTGCGTCAGGCCCGCGCACAGCTGCTGCCGGGCGGCCTTTTCTTCCGCCGTCATCTCGCGCCCCAGCTCGAACTCCAGCCCGGGCAAGCGGCTTTCGCGCTGGAAGACGATGCAGTCGTCGAGCAGGTTGTAGGCCGCATACGCGTCTTCCGGCTTGCCGCTGGCGCCCAGGCGTTCGAGCCGCTGCGCGAGCGTCACGGGAACGGGCGCGGCGGCGGCGACGGGGCTGGCATCGATCGCCAGATACGACGCCAGGCTGCGTCCCGCCGGCGCGCCGGCGGCGACGGCTGGCGCGGCGCCGTCGGGCGCCGGCCAGTACGCGCACGCCAGCCCCGCCAAGATGGCGGCGGCGATGGCGATGCTGGTGAATGTGACGTTCATGGCGAGGATGCGCGTGGACGGGAAGCGCACGTTACCACAGGCGCGCGGCGACGTGCCGCACGCCTCCACGCGCTCAGCCGCCAGCCTTTTTCGGCTGGTGCCCCAGCTTGCTCAGCGCGGCCAGGATGGCGTCCACATGGTCGCCCTGCACTTCGATCACGCCATCCTTGACCGTCCCGCCCGAACCGCACTGCGTGCGTAGCTGCTTGCCCAGCAAGGCCAGCGCGATGGCGTCCAGCGGCAAGCCCTTGACCACGGTGACGCTCTTGCCGCCGCGGCCCTTGGTCTGGCGCGATACGCGCACCACGCCGTCGCCCGCGGGCGCCGCCTTCGCCTGCGCCTTGCATGCGCACTGCGCCAGCGGCTGGCGGCAGGCGGGACACATGCGGCCCGTTTCGGTGGAGTAGACGAGACCGCCCTGGGAACTGCTTTTCATGATCGAGAGCGAAAAAGGAAGAAGGCCGCGATTGTACCAAGCAATGCTGGGGTCAGCCCCCGCTAGTCAGGTGCCGGTGCGACGGGCGGCGTCGGCACTTCCGTCACCGTTTCGGGGATGCCGGAGAGAATCGTCACGGCGACCCTGCGGTTGCGCGCGCGCCCTTCCGGCGTGGCGTTCGGCGCCACTGGGATGTTGTCGGCGTGGCCCACGGCCGTCAGGCGCGACGCCTTGACGCCGCTGGCGATGAACAGGCGCACCACGGCGCTGGCGCGCGCGGCCGACAATTCCCAGTTCGAGGCAAAGTTCGAATTGCTGATCGGCTGCACGTCCGTATGCCCTTCCACCTGCACGTCGTGCGTGTCATCCTTGAGCAGCACGGCGACGGCGCGCAGGGCCTGGTCCGACTCCGCCGTCAAACGCGCCGCGCCCGGGTCGAACAGCACGCTGGCATTGATTTCCACGCTCACGCCGCGGCTCGTCTGCGTCACCCGCACCTTGCCTTCCTTGACCAGCGGCGCCAGCGTGGATGTGAGGTCCTGCGCCAGGCGCGTCATGTGTTCGCGCTCGCGGCGGATGGCTTCCGTGCGGCGTTTCAGGGCGGGATTCGGCAGCGGAATGGCTTGCGGCGCTTCCATGATGATGGGCGGCGCGCCCTTTTCCAGGCTGAAGGCCTGGCCGATGGCGTTCTGGAAGACGCGGTATTTGCCTTCGTTGACTTGTGAAATCGCATACATGACGACGAAGAAGGCGAACAGCAGGGTGATGAAGTCGGCGTACGAGATCAGCCAGCGGTCCTGGTTGTCCGCTTCCTCGTCATATTTCCTGCGCGCGCGCCGCATCATGGTCAGTGCTCGTGCAGCAGGCTGGAAACGCGCTCTTCGATGATGCGCGTGTGGTCGCCCGTGGCGATGTCGTACAGCACGGCGGCCGTGATTTCATACTGCAGCACCCTGCGCGAGACGATGGCCTTGAGCTTGTTCGCCACCGGCAGGAACAGCAGGTTGGCCAGGCCCACGCCATAGATGGTGGAAACGAAGGCCACGGCGATGCCGCTGCCCAGTTTGCTCGGGTCGGTGAGGTTTTCCATCACGTGGATCAGGCCCAGCACGGCGCCCAGGATGCCGATGGTGGGCGAATAGCCGGCCGCCGATTCCCACACCTTGACGGCCTGCCGCTCGGCCATTTCATAGGCGGAGATTTCCACGTCGAGCAGCTGGCGCAGCTTGTCGGGCGCGATGCCGTCGACGATCATGCGCAAGCCCTTGGCATTGAAGCGGTCGGCCGTGTTTTCCATCAGGCGCTCGAGCGCCAGCGGGCCGTCGCGGCGCGCCGTCAGGCTCCATAGCCCGATGTCGCGCGCCAGCGCGGCGCGCGTGTCGGGCGGCGGCAGGAACACCCAGCGCAGCATTTCCAGGCCGCGGACAAAAGTACGCAGCCGCGTTTGCAGCAGCACGGCGCCGAAGGTGCCGATGATGACGATGGCAAAGGCGGCCGGCTGCAGCAATGAGGCCATCTTGCCGCCTTCCAGTGCCTGGCCGACCAGCAGGCCCGCCAGCGCCAGCGCCAGCCCGATTACGCTGGACCAGTCCACGCCAGCTCCCTCAAGGTTGCGCGCAGGCGCGCGACGGCCTGGGTATGCAGCTGCGAGACGCGCGATTCGGACACGCCCATCACCGCGCCGATCTCCTTCAGGTTCAGCTCTTCTTCGTAATACAGGCCCATGAGTATTTTCTCGCGTGGCGGCAGCGCGTCGATGGCATCGATCACGGATTGCCGGAAATCGGTATCGAGCAGGGAGCGCAAGGGGTCGCTGTCCTCGTCCACGCAGTGGCGGTCGAGGAAGCTGTCATTGCCGTCCGGGTCATGAAAATCTTCGTAATACAGCAGCTGGTGGCCGCCGCCGTCGCCCAGCATTTCCTGGTAGTCGGCCAGCGACATTTTCAGCAGTTTCGCCACTTCCGACTCCGTCGGCGGATGGCCGAGGCGCTGCTGCAGGATGCTCATCGCTTCCTCGATCTTGCGCATGTTCTGGCGCATGCTGCGCGGCAGCCAGTCGCTGGTGCGCAATTCATCGAGCATGGCGCCGCGGATGCGCAGCACGGCATACGTCTCGAACTGCGCGCCATGCGTCTCTTCATAGCGGCTGATGGCATCGAGCAGGCCGATCATGCCGGCCTGGATCAGGTCATCGACCTCGACCGAAGGCGGTAATTTCGCCTTCATATGGTGCGCCAGACGCTTCACCAGCGGAATGTGCTCCGTCAGCAAATAGTCCTTGTTCGATTTCCCTTTGACCGTGTACATAGGCTGCTTATTGTTTTCTCATCTTTTATCTGGTGCCGCGGTGGGTGTCAGGCGCTGAACTGATGCGGGCTCCCCGTCTGGTACAAGGTGCCGCCGAGCACCGGCGCCGCCGAACGAGCCAGCCGCTCGGCCAGTCCGCGAAACGCCACCGACGCTCCCGCCAGCGGAAAGGCATCGACCACGCTGCGGCCCAGGCGCGCCGCGCGGTGCAGATATTCATCGGCAGGCACCGACCCCATCGAGGTCAGCTTCACGGCCAGGTAGCGGCTTGCCGCCTGCGCCATATTATCGTAAACCACTTTTGCCTCGGATTCGGAAGCGCCGGTGACGAGGATGCCGAACGGACGGCGTCCCAGTTCCTGGCTCAGGCGCTTGATCAGGCAGTACGCCGCCTTGATCGAGGTGGCGCTGGTCGAGACCTGCACGACGATATCGGAAGAGGCCATCAGCGGCACGGGGAAGCAATCGCCCTCGTCGGCCACGACGCCGTCGACCAGCACGATGCCGCTCTGGCGCGCCAGCACGTCGAAGGTCTTGCCCAGGCGGCGCAACTCGTCGGCCGAAGCGTAATCCATGCTGTCCATCAGGTGGTTGCGCGCGCCCAGGCTGGCCACGCCGAAGCCTTGCGGCACCTGGTGGATGACCTGGTTCAAGCCGCACTGCTGGCGCGCCACGTCGCGCAGGCTGGCGCCGTGCGCCAATCCCAGGCGCGCAGCCACGCCATCGCCGCCGCCGCTGGCGTCGAGCAGCAGCACGTCATTGCCGCCGTAGACCAGCGAGGCGCCCAGGTTGACCAGCATGGCGCCCTTGTCATCCTGCGGCGTGGCCGATAAAAATGTCATGACGCGCGGCTGCGGGCCGGCCAGCATGCGGCGCAGGCCTTCGGCCTGGTCGAAATCGAAATTAGCCAAGGCGCACCCCGCGCGCTTCATTGTTGCGGGCGGCCGCCTGCGCCATCAAGAGCGGCAGTTCGGCATCGGAAAACTGCGTGGCCGCCGCATCGCGCTTGAGCTTGAAGGCGCGGTCGATCAGGTAGCCGCGGTCGGCCAGGTACAGGTCTTCCGGCACGCGCTGGCCGTTCGACACATAAAACAGGTTCAGTTTCTGGCGGATCACCACGTCGAGCACATTGCCGATCGACGCCGCTTCATCGAGCTTGGTCATAATGCAGCCGGCCAGGCCGCTGCCCTGGTAGGCGCGCACCACTTCATTGAGGGTTTCCTGCGTGGCCGTGGAATTGAGGCACAGCAGGCGCTTCACGTCGGCGTCGGCGCCCGACAGCATGGCCACCTGTTCCGTCACCATCTGGTCGCGCTGACTCACGCCCACCGTATCGATCAGCACCGTGTGCTTGTTCTTGAGTTCCTTCAGGGCGATGCGCAAGTCCGCCTCGTCCTTCACCGAATGCACCATCACGCCGAGGATCTTGCCGTAGATGCGCAATTGTTCGTGCGCGCCGATACGATAGGCGTCCGTGGTGATCAGCGCCAGCTTTTCCGGGCCGTGGCGCATCACGCAGCGGGCCGCCAGCTTGGCCGTGCTGGTGGTCTTGCCGACGCCCGTCGGGCCGACCAGGGCAAACACGCCGCCCTGCTCCAGCATGGCGTCTTCATTGGCGACCGTGTTCAGGTTGCGGCTCAGGACCGTCTTGATCCAACGCATGCTTTGCGCCCCGTCGAGGCCGGCCGGCAGCTTGTCGATCAGGTAGCGCGCCAGGCTGGCCGAGAAGCCGGCGGCCAGCATTTCGCGCAGCACGACGGCTTTTTGCGGCTCGCGCTGCTGCGTCGAACCCCAGGAGATTTCCGCCAGCTGGGTTTCCATCATGCCGCGCATGGCGCGGATTTCATTCATCATGCCGCTCATTTCGGCGGCGGCGTTTTCCTTGACGTGCGCCAGCGCGCTGGCCATCATCTGCTGCATGCGGGCCATGTCCACTGGCTCGCCGGCTGTCTGGCGCGGTGCGGCAGGACGTGGCGCGGCCGGGCGCTGGGCCGGGCGCTGGGCCGGGGCGGCCGGACGCTGCGGCGTGGCGAACTGGGTCTGCAACTGGGGACGGGGCTGCGACATTTCGGACGCGGCCGGCGGCGACGCCAGCGAAGCGGCATCGTCATTGGCCAGCGCGAGGATCTCCACCACGCCGTCGGCCTGGCGGTTCGACAGGATCACGGCATCGGGGCCCAGCGCTTCGCGCACCTTGCGCAGCGCATCGCGCGACGAGGCGCCCGTGAATTTCTTCACATTCATGACCGGCCTCCCAAGGCGGGGGTGGCGCAATACTGGCTGAACTGTGTGACCATCGTCGACTCCTGTTGCTTGAGTGCTGTCTTCCACATGGACACAGATCACCCGGACAGTTTCCATTATTAGCGATGCTTACAGGAAATGATCGAAGGAACAGGACGGGAAAGTCCCCGTTATTCAGTTTGCCAGCAGGAAATTGATGTTTATTTGAGCAAAAGCAAGGGCCGGGGTCAGACCCGGCGGGCCTGACCCCGGCATTGACAAAGCCAACTATTGCGCCCCCACCAGCGCCGTGACGCGGATGGTCTTGGTTTCCGGCACTTCCGCATGCGACAGCACTTTCAGTTGCGGCAAGGCGCGGCGCAGGAAGCGCGACAGCAAGGCGCGCAGCGGCGCCGGCACCAGCAGCACCGGCGTCAGGCCCAGCGCTTCCTGCTGCTGCGCGGCCAGGCCCGCCTGGTGCGCGATGGTGTCGGCCAAGCCCGGCTCGATGCCGGCGCCATCGCCGCCATTGCCCATCGCCTGCATCAGCAGGCGCTCCAGGCGGCTGTCGAGCGTCATCACGGACAGTTCGGCCGCGCCGGGGAACAATTGCTGCACGATGGCGCGGCCCAGGGCCACGCGCACCAGCGCCGTCAGGTCGTTCGGGTCTTGCGTGCTGACCGTATGCTCGGCCAGGGTTTCGATGATGGTGCGCATGTCGCGGATGTGCACGCCTTCGGCCAGCAGGTTCTGCAGCACTTTTTGCAGGGTCGACAGCGACAGCATCTTCGGCACCAGGTCTTCCACCAGGCGCGGCGATTCCTTGCCCAGGTGATCGAGCAGCGACTGCACTTCCGCGCGGCCCAGCAGTTCGGACGCGTGCGAAGTGATCAGGTGATTCAGGTGCGTGGCCACCACGGTGCCCGCATCGACCACCGTGTAGCCCATCGATTGCGCCTGGTCGCGCAGGCTGGCGTCGATCCAGGTGGCGGGCAGGCCGAAGGCGGGGTCGTTCGTGGCCAGGCCCGGCAAGGTGCCGCTGGCCATGCCGGGATTGATGGCCAGGAACTGGCCGTTGAACGCCTCGCCCACGCCCACTTCCACGCCCTTGAGGGTGATGCGGTAGGCGGACGGCTTCAATTCCAGGTTGTCGCGGATATGCACGGGCGGCGCCAGGAAACCCACTTCCTGGGCGAATTTCTTGCGGATGCCCTTGATACGCTTGAGCAATTCCCCGCCCTGCGTCTTGTCGACCAGCGGGATCAAGCGGTAGCCCACTTCCAGGCCCAGGGTATCGACGGGCATGATGTCTTGCCAGCTGGCTTCTTCCTGCTCGGGCGCCACGGTCGCTTGCGGCGCCTCGGCCGGCTTCTCGGCCGCCTGCTTCGCCTGCGCCCGCGTCTTGCCGATCAGATAGGCGGAGCCGGCCAGCAGCGAGGCCAGCAGGATGAAGACCATGTTCGGCATGCCGGGAATCAGCCCCATGCCGCCGATGATGCCGGCGGTAATATACAGTACTTGCGGTTTGGCGAACAATTGACCCACCAGCTGGGTACCGATGTCCTGTTCGCTGGCCACGCGCGAGACGACGATACCGGCCGCCGTGGAAATGATCAGCGAAGGAATCTGTGCCACCAGGCCGTCACCGATGGCCAGCAAGGTGTAGTTCTTGAGCGCATCGGCAAAGCCCATGTCGTGCTGCAGCAAGCCCACCAGCAAGCCGCCGACGATATTGATGACGGTGACCATGATGCCGGCGATGGCGTCGCCGCGCACGTATTTGCTGGCGCCGTCCATGGCGCCATAGAATTCCGCTTCCTGCGCCACTTCCGTGCGGCGGCGGCGCGCTTCGTCTTCGCCGATCAGGCCCGCGTTCAGGTCGGCGTCGATGGCCATCTGCTTGCCGGGCATGGCGTCCAGCGCGAAACGGGCGCCCACCTCGGCGATACGGCCCGCACCCTTGGTCACCACGGTAAAGTTGATGATCGTCAAAATAATGAAGACCACGATACCGACCGTGTAGTTGCCGCCGATCAGGAAGTGACCGAAGGCCTCGATGACTTTACCGGCCGCGTCGGCGCCCGTATGGCCTTCCGTCAGCACCACGCGCGTGGACGCCACGTTCAGCGACAGGCGCAGCATGGTCGACACGAGCAGGATGGTCGGGAACGCCATGAAGTCGAGCGGCTTGACCGTGTACAGCGCCGTCAGCAGCACGATGATGGACAGCGCGATATTAAAGCTGAAAAAGATGTCGAGGATGAAGGCAGGCAGCGGCAGCACCATCATCGCCAGCAGCATGATGATGATGACCGGCGCGGCGACGCCCTTGCTGGCATTGCCCTTCAATCCGCTGAGCCAGGCTGGCATGGTCAGGCCGTTCATGGTGTGCTTCCTTTATTCTGGTCTGCCGCGCCGGCTGCGGGCGGGGTCTGCGATGCGGGGTTCTGCGGATCGAGCTCGGGCGGCACGTCAAGTTTCTTCGGCTTGTCGGGGCGATCGCCCTGGCCCTTGCCATAGCTGCGCAACTGGAATACGTAGGCCAGCACCTCGGCCACGGCGCCGTACAGCGCCTCGGGAATCTCGTCGCCGATGTCCGTGTGCTTGTACAGCGCGCGCGCCAGGGCCGGCGCTTCCAGGATGGCGACCTTGTGTTCGCCCGCCAGTTCGCGGATCTTCGCCGCCACCTCGTCGACGCCCTTGGCCACCACCTGCGGCGCGCCGCGCGAATTCTCGCCATACTTCAGCGCCACCGCGTAGTGGGTCGGGTTGGTCACGACCACGTCGGCCGTCGGCACGTCGGCCATCATGCGGCGGCGCGACATTTCATGCTGCATCTGGCGGATCTTCGCCTTGATCTGCGGATTGCCGTCCGACTCCTTCGACTCTTGCTTGACTTCCTGCAAGGACATTTTCATCTTGTTGGCGTAGTGCCACATCTGGTAGGGGCCGTCGATGGCGGCGATCAGGCCCAGCGCGCCGACGATCAGCAGGAAGGCCGTGATCAAGAGGCTGATCAGATGGGCCGAGCCGGAGCGCAAGGATTCGACCGACAAGCCCAGCACGGCGTCCTTTTGATGCTGCATCACCATCCAGGCGACGATGCCGACGACGAGGGTCTTGGCGATGGCCTTGAGCAATTCCACCAGCGCATTCTTCGAAAACATATTGCCCAGGCCGCGAATCGGGTTGAGCTTGCCAAAATTGGGCGTGAACGCCTTGGAACTGAACAGCCAGCCGCCCACCAGCACGGGCGAGGCCAGGGCGACGAGCATGATGGCCAGCGCGTACGGCAGGCAAGTGAGCAAGACCGAGCCCACGTCGTAGCCGATGCGCAGCATCATCGCGTCGGGATTGAGGATCTGCTCCCGGTCCAGGGTCAGCCCGGACACCATGACGGCCGTCAGCCGCCGCACGATGGCGTCGCCGGCAAACCACAGGCAGCAGCCGGACGCCATCAGCACCGTAAACGTTGCCACTTCACGCGATCGCGGAACGTCGCCTTCCTCACGCGCCTGCTCGAGGCGCTTCGGTGACGCGGCTTCGGTCTTTTCTGCGTCGCTGTCTTCCGACATCAATCAACTCCGGTGAAGTCCCGCGGCCTGGCTAGGCGCAATACGGACTGGGCATGGAGCATTATCGAGTCTAGTGCCTGCTTGCCATCGGCGGAACAGGAGGACAAATGCCCTGTATTTCCTTTACTCTCCGGTAACCTTAGCGGGTCTTGCGTGCTTCCGCCTGTTTCACCGTTTGTTCTATAGCGCCAAACAGGGATTTACCGTCATCGCCCAGCATCTCCAGGCGGACGACGTCGCCGAACAGCAGGAATGGCGTGCTGGCGACGCCATCGGCGATCATCTCCTGGTTACGTCGCTCAACGATACTGGAAAACCCCTTCTTGACTTCCTTGTTGGCGACCCCGCCCGCGCTGACCACGCTGCCGGCGCGCGCGTTGCGTGTCTGGCACAGATGGGCGAGCAATTGCGGATAATTGAACGCCATGTCGGCGCCCGCGTGGGGTTGGCCCGTCAACTTGCCGTTCAGGCTGCAGCGCAGCGCGTAATGCACCTTGCCGCCGCGCCAGGCGTCGCCCAGCTCGTCGGGCGTGATGGCGACGGGCGAGCAGGCCATGGCCGGCTTCGCTTGCAGGAAGCCGTAGCCGCCCGCCTGTTCGTCGGGCGCCAGGTTGCGCAGGGTGATGTCGTTGACCAGCATCAACAGCTTGATGTTCAGGTGCGCCTGGTCCGGCGTCGACCCCATGGCCACGTCGTCCGTGATGGCGGCAAGGCCTGCCTCGTAATCGATGCCCCACTGCTCGTGCGCCAGGACAATATCGTCGTGGGCGCCGAGGAAATCGTCGCTGGCGCCCTGGTACATCCGTGGCGCGTCGCGCAGGTTGGCGGGCGCCTCGGTGCCGGCCGCCTTGCAGGCACGCTCGATCTGCTGCAAATAGGATGCGCCGGCCACGCGCAGACTGCTGCGCGGCAAGGGCGCCATGCAGTTGGCGGTGTCGAACTCGAAGGCGCGATGGCCGCGGCCGCTATTGATGGTCTGGTACAGCAAATCGAGCTGGGGCGCGATGAAACTCCAGTCGTCGAGCGCCTTTTGCAGGGTCGAGGCGATGCCGTCGGCCAGATGGGCCGTTTTCAGGTCGCGCGAGACGACAGCCAGCTGGCCGTCGCGCGTGCCATCCTTCAGGGTTGCTAATTTCATGTGCGGGAAACTTCGTCAAATGCAGACAATGGAGGCCAAAGACGCCAAAAAGCCGGGAAGTCCCGGCTTTGACGGTCAGGAAGCGGTTCAGGCCAGCAGCGCCAACTGTTCCGGGGTCAGATAGCACCACTCGCCTTCGGCGATGCCCAGCGATTCCAGGGTCAGGCTGCCGATGGCGGAACGGTGCAGCGCGCTGCAATGGTTGCCGGCGGCGGCCAGCATGCGCTTGACCTGGTGGTACTTGCCTTGCTCGAGCACGATTTCCAGCTGGAATTCTCCGCGCTTGACGCAGACGAGGGCCGCCAGCGGGGCCGGCTCGTCGTGCAATTGCACGCCGGCCAACAGCTGCGCCACCAGCTCATCGGTCACGGGCTCTTGGGTGGTGGCCTGGTAAATTTTGGGAACGTGACGCTTCGGCGACGATTGTGCATGGATAAACGCACCATCGTCCGACATCAGCAGCATGCCGGTCGTATCGTGGTCGAGCCGGCCGACGGGCTGGACTTCACGCCAGGTAAATTGCTCCGGCAGCAGGGTCAGCACGCCACGATGATGGCTGGGCTTGCGCGAGCACTCGAAGTTGGCGGGCTTGTTCAGCGCCAGGTACACATGCATGCGGACCACCCACTCTTCTTCGAACACGTGCAGCACCAGGCCTTCGGTCTCGACGGTGGTGCGGTAATTGGTCTGGGTGACGCCATCGATGACGACATCGCCATCCTCGATGAGGGAACGACAATATTTACGGGTGCCAAAACCCTGCGATTGCAGGATGCGGTCTAGGGATAATTTACTCATGGGCGTGACTTTACCAGAAGCGGCTGGCAGCGTGAAGCGGCGGCGCCTGGCGCCCGCGCGACGGTGCCAGCGGCGCCAAACCATGGCGCACGCAGAAATACCAAAAAGAACAAGGTGAGATTTGGCGAGAAATGGATGATTCCTTTGAGATATATCAAGCGCTCGGAATATCGCATTGATAGACTGAAACTTCGTTAGGAATCCGCCTAACGAGCCTTAGGAATAATAGCAAGGCAATCACTGACAAGGACATTGTATGAAGCATACCGATACCATCGCCTTACAAGGGAGCATCGCCGACATGCGCCAGCGCATCGCCACGGAACAGTCGGCCATGCACAAAGTCAGACTCGGCGTGGCGCGCTGGAGCAACGCCGCTGCGCCGCAGGAGGCGGACGGGCGGCCCTCGCCGGCGAGCCAGACACGCTGGCATGCCGAGGCGCAATGCCATTTCATGTGCTGGCTGGAACTGGGCGGTTTTGCGCAGGCGGATGCGGCTGCCGACAACGTGAGCGTGAACGCGCCCGCCATGGCGGACATGCCGCCCGACACCAGCAGCAGCGCAGCAACCGCGCCGGCCCGGCAAGCAAGCGCCGCCCCGCAGCCCGCGCACTGCAACGGCTGCGCCGTCTGAGTTCGGCACGCCCGACCAGCCATGCCCCACCCTCGCATGCCTGCCCTGCCCGCACGCCCAGACACCGCCGGCGAGCCCGCCCCTTCGAGCACGAACCACGCACAAAAGGAAACGGCGGCATTGCGCCGCCGTTCCCAAGCCCCATCGGGACTTTAGTGAGGAATGTAAATTCACTCAAAACCACATCTGCGATGTGGCAAGTAGTTCCAAGACCTGCCAATCAAGTTAGTACTGACAACATAGTTGATATATCGCCCCTCCTTGAAAAGAACTACGCTTTCACTATAGCCCAAGCAGCCCCTTTTTCAAGCCAATTTACCATCTTATTGAAAATCATTCTCGACTGGCTTGCCTGCCTGCCAAGAGTGATATCTTCAGCGCAACGCCGGTTGTGACTGCTGCACGGCCGCCTTCATGGCGCCGGCGCCCATGGCAGCGCCAAACTTCTTCAACACCCGTTCCGGCAAACCTTCATGCTGCGTATAGTCGACGATGTCTTCCGCCTTGACGACGTCGCGCGCCACGCTGTCGACGGTGCCGAAATCGTCGGCCAGGCCCATTTCCACGGCTTTCGCGCCCGTCCAGTACAGGCCCGAGAAGGTATCGGCCGTTTCCTTCAGGCGCTTGCCCCGTCCCGCGCGCACCACGTCGATGAATTGCTGGTGGATTTCATTGAGCATGCCTTGCGCATACGCCTTGTGCTTGTCCGTCAGGGGGCTGAACGGGTCCATGAAACCCTTGTTCTCGCCCGCCGTCAGCAGCCGGCGCTCGACGCCGACCTTTTCCATCACGCCCGTGAAGCCGAAACCATCCATCAGCACGCCGATCGAGCCGACCACGCTGGCCTTGTTGACGTAGATGCGGTCGGCGGCGGCGGCGATGTAATAGCCGCCCGAGGCGCACATCTCATCGACCACCACATACAGGGGCTTGTCCGGATAGCCCTTGCGCAGGCGCTGCATCTCGTCGACGATCATGCCGGCCTGCACGGGACTGCCGCCCGGACTATTAATATGCAGCACCACGGCGACGGAACCGCTATCGGAAAACGCCTTGTCCAGCGCGGGGATGACGACGGCGGCCGAGCCGCTGCCTTCGGACTCGATGGCGCCGCTGATGTCGATCAGGGCCGTGTGGCGGCCCAGGGTCTCGCCATCGTCGGCCGTGTTGTAGTCATAAAACACCCACAGGGCGAACAGCACGATCAGCAGGCCGAAGATCTTGAAGAAGATGCTCCAGCGGCGGTGCGCGCGTTGCTCTTGCAAAGTGGCAAATACCAGCTTTTCCAGCACGGCGCGCTCCCAGTTCCCCGCAGGGTCGCCGTGGCCGGCGGCTGGCGCGCTGCTGTCCAGCTTGTCGTTCGTGTTATCGCTCATGGTTCACTTTGCTTAAATTACAGAAGGCCTGCCCCGGCCTCAGGCCGGCAATGGCTGGACATACTCGTCGGGTTGCCAGTACAGCTGGCCATCGCGCTCGGCCACGGCGATCGGACGCAGGCGCCCTCCCTTGCAGGGGCCGCCCGCGCACAAGCCGCTTTCCGGCACATAGATGGCGCCATGCGTCGAACACATCAGGTACAAGCCGCTGGACTCGAAAAACTCGCCCTCGGCCCAATCGAGTTCGATGGGTACGTGGGCGCAGCGGTTCAGGTAACCATATGCCTTGCCGCCATGGCGCACGACAAAGCCGGTGGTCGCTTCACCGCCGGCCGAGACGGCAAAGCGCACGCCCTTGCCGCCATCGGCGACGGCGTCGGCGGCGCAAATGAAAACGTCGACAGCCTCGCCCATCATGCGTGCTCGCTCAGCCATTGATGCAGGTCCGCCACCGTGGCGGCCGAATACAGGGGATTGCAAGCTTGCAACTGCGCCACCGGATGCGCTCCATACTCTACGGCAATACCGGCCGCGCCTGCATTGCTTGCCATCAACAAATCATGACTGGTGTCGCCTATCATCACGGTGCGGCGCATGTCCTGCCCCAGTTCGCGCGTCAGCTCCTGCAGCATGGCCGGATGGGGCTTGGAGAACGTTTCATCGGCGCAGCGCGTCGCATCGAACAGGGACAGCAGCTTGACGGCGTTCAAGGAACGGTTCAGGCCGACACGGCTCTTGCCCGTGGCGACGGCCAGAAAGTACGCCTGCTGCGACAGTTCCTGCAGCATCTCGTGGACGCCGGGGAACAGCGCCAGCTCGTGATCGCGCGACAGGTAGTGATAGCGGTAGCGCTCGGCCATGCGCGCATGGTATTTCGGCTCCACGTCGGGCATCACCAGCTGCATGGCCTCCTGCAAGCCCAGGCCGATCACGTGCGAAGCGACCAGCTCGGTGGGAATTGGCAAGCCCAGGTCTTTGGCCGACGCCTGGATACACTTGACGATGGTCGAGGTACTGTCTATCAGGGTACCGTCCCAATCGAAGACGATCAGATCAAATTGCTTTCTTGCCATGTTTCCCGACGGCATAGCCGCCGGCTCCTTGAGAATGAATGATGGCCTGACTATCTTGTGGATAGTCCCGGCCACACTTAACGTGCGGCAACAGCCAATGGTTTGCCCAAGCTTACCAAGAAACGCTCGCATTCGGCAGCCAGCGGTGCGTTCAGGGTCATGCTCTTGCCCGTTTCCGGATGCGTGAACGTGATTTGATGCGCGTGCAGGAACATGCGTTTCAGGGCGCCGCGCGTGCTGTCGGCTTTCAACAGGGCACGGTTGAGGGCGAAGTCGCCATATTTATCGTCGCCGGCGATGGGGAAACCGGACGAGGACAGGTGCACGCGGATCTGGTGCGTGCGTCCCGTCTTCAATTCCGCTTCCAGCAAGGCGAAGTTGTGATATTTATGCAACAGTGAAAACACCGTATGCGACGCCAGGCCATCGGCCTGCACGGCCACCCGGCGCTCGCCCTCGGCCGTCGTATATTTATGCAGCGGCAACTTGATATGCTGGCGCGCATTCTTCCAGTCGCCGGCCACGAGTACCAGGTAGCGCTTGTCGGTGACGCCGTCGCGCATCTGTTCGTGCAAATTCGTCAATGCGGAACGTTTCTTTGCAAGCAACAACAAGCCGGACGTGTCGCGGTCCAGGCGGTGCACCAGTTCCAGGAACTTGGCGTCGGGGCGCGAGGCGCGCAATTGCTCGATCACGCCGAACGAGACGCCCGAGCCGCCATGCACGGCCACGCCGGCCGGCTTGTCGATGACGAGCAGCTGCGCATCCTCGAAGATGATCTTGAACTCGGCGGCCGGCGCGCCCGTGGGCGCCTTTTCGGCCACGCGCACGGGGGGAATGCGCACCACGTCGCCGGCGGCGAGACGGTACAGCTGATCGATACGGCCTTTATTGACCCGCACTTCTCCCGATCGCAAGATCCGGTAGATGTGGCTTTTAGGCACTCCCTTGCACACTCTTAATAAGTAGTTGTCGATACGCTGGCCTGCTTCTTCCTCGGCGATCGTGACGAATTGGGCTTGCGGCTGAACCGGGGGTGTTGAAGGGGGAACAACATCATTTTGACTCTTCATTTACTATGTCTTCCCAGAAATCTCTCTAAGTCCTTCATTTTGAATATATAATTGTTTTTGCTGCGGCCCTGGCTGCTGCGAGTGTAAGAATAAAAGCACATTTTACACAGGGGCGTCTCCACCGGCCTCGCCAAATTGCAAATTCGGTGGAAAAAAATGTATATGCACCATCCCTGCGCGAATCAAGGTTGCACCGTAGTTGTAATCGGATAACGCGTGGAGATGCTGAAGTGAGTGTGGGATTATAAGGATAAGTACCCGTTAGCGCGACTTATCGAGTCGGGCTCGCGGGTTGATGAAGTTGATAACGCTTGCCGTTTTCGCCGAACCCCGTATGCGGCCACAATACTGAGGGTTGTCGATGAATAGGCTGAGGCCAAGCCTCGCCATCGCGATCCCTGTAATGAGCCGGCTTACGATTTGGCTCTGAATTTGCTGACCACTTGCATTCTCTGCCCCCGGCATCCGGGCTGTTTCAGATGAGTTGCAAGTGTCCCGTGCACTCGGCATGACGATCGACCTCACCGCGCCTGTTGCGGCCGTAACGTATACCTCGTACGCGTTGTTGCTCCGCACGCCTGGGCATTTCCCCCGCCAGCACTCCCGTTCTCGCATATATCCCTGTACTTCGCCGCTTCCCCGGAAGCGGCTTTGAGATGGCCTACGGGTCGCGGAGTTATAAAAATGAAACGCATGTTGTTTAATGCCACGCAGCAAGAAGAACTGCGCGTAGCGATTGTCGACGGACAAAAACTGATCGACATCGATATCGAGACAGCCGGGCGCGAACAGCGCAAATCCAACATCTACAAGGGCGTGATCACGCGCATCGAGCCATCGCTCGAAGCCTGCTTCGTCAGCTATGGCGAAGACCGCCACGGCTTCCTGCCTTTCAAGGAAGTTGCCCGCACGTATTTCCGCGAAGGCGTCGATGTGCGTAACGCTTCCGTCAAGGAAGCGCTGCGCGAAGGCCAGGAAATCATGGTCCAGGTCGAAAAGGAAGAGCGCGGCAACAAGGGCGCCGCCCTGACCTCGTTCGTCTCGCTGGCCGGCCGTTACCTGGTATTGATGCCGAACAACCCGCGTGGCGGTGGCGTATCGCGCCGCGTGGAAGGTGAAGAGCGCCAGGAATTGCGCGAAACCATGGATAAACTGGACTTGCCTGCTGGCATGTCCGTCATTGCCCGCACCGCCGGCATCGGCCGCAACGTCGATGAACTGCAGTGGGACTTGAATTACCTGATGCAACTGTGGCGCGCCATCGAAGGCGCCGGCAAGTCGGCCAACGGCGCTTTCCTGATCTACCAGGAATCGTCGCTCGTCATCCGCGCCATCCGCGACTACTTCCAGCCCGACATCGGCGAGATCCTGATCGACACCGACGAGATCTACGACCAGGCGCACCAGTTCATGAGCCACGTGATGCCCGACATGGTGCACCGCGTGAAACGCTACAGCGACGACGTGCCGCTGTTCTCGCGCTTCCAGATCGAACACCAGATCGAAACGGCGTACAGCCGCACCGTGCCGCTGCCATCGGGCGGCGCCATCGTGATCGACCATACCGAAGCACTGGTCTCCGTCGACGTCAACTCGGCGCGCGCCACGCGCGGCTCGGACATCGAGACGACCGCCTTCAACACCAACTGCGAAGCGGCCGAGGAAGTGGCCCGCCAGCTGCGCCTGCGCGACCTGGGCGGCCTGATCGTCATCGACTTCATCGACATGGAAGTGGCAAAGAATCAGCGCGAAGTGGAACAGCGCCTGAAAGATGCGCTGCACCATGACCGTGCGCGTGTACAAATGGGAAAGATTTCCCGCTTCGGCCTGATGGAACTGTCGCGCCAGCGCCTGCGCCCTTCGCTGTCCGAAGGCTCGCACGTGACGTGCCCGCGCTGCTCCGGCACCGGCCACATCCGCGACACGGAATCGTCCGCCCTGCAGGTGCTGCGCATCATCCAGGAAGAGGCGATGAAGGAAAACTCGGCCACCATCCACGTGCAGGTGCCCGTGGACGTGGGCGCCTTCCTGCTCAACGAAAAGCGCGGCGAAGTGCTGAAGATCGAGAATCGCCACCGCATCGCCGTGATCCTGATCCCGAACAAGCATCTGGAAACGCCGCACTACAAGCTGGAACGCATCAAGCACGACGATCCGCGTCTGGAAGACAGCCAGGCCAGCTACAACCTGGCCGAAAGCGCTGAAACCGACATGGCTTACAGCAAGCGCCAGAAGGAAGAAGCCAAGCCGCGCCAGGAAGCCGTCGTCAAGACGATCACCCCTGACCAGCCGGCACCGCTGGTCGAGCGCAAGCCCGTCGAAGCGAAACCGGCTCCGGTGGCCGCGCCTGCCGCGCCACAGGGACTGATCGCCAAGATCATCAGCTTCTTCACCGGCGCCCCGGCACCGGTGGCGCCAGCGCCTGCCCCTGTCGCGCCGGTCAAGCCGGCCGGCGCCGACCGCGGCGACCGCAACAGCCGTGGCCCGCGTGGCCGTGGCCGCAACGGCAAGCCGGGCCGCGAAGAACGCGAACCGGGCCAGGGCCGTCCTGCCCAGGACGATGCGGCGAAGGAAGCGGAAGCACTGGAAAAGGCGGCCCGTCCGCCACGCCCGCCGCGTCCGCCACGCGAACCGCGTGAAGCGCGCGAGAATGGCGATACGGCAGCGGCGCCACGCGAACGGGGCGAGCGCCCTGAACGCGCCGAGCGTCCGGAACGTGCGGAGCGTCCGCCACGCCAGCCACGCGAAGCGCGCGAACCACGCGCCGACAAGGCTGTTGTTGCTGAAGTGAAAGCGGAAGAGCTGGCACTGGTCGGCGCTGCCGCCACCGCCGTCAACGTCGTCGTGCCGTCCAGCGGTCCTGCCGCCGATGCCGCGCCAACGAACTTGCTGAAAGCGCCGGCGAATGCCGGTCCTGAAGGCGAAGAGACGGAAAACGACGTGGAAGGCGAAGAACCGCGCCGCCGCCGTCGTCGTGGCGGCCGCAACCGCAACCGCCGCGACCGTGAAACGGGCGAGCTGATCGAATCGGCAAACGGCGAGAGCGAAGGCCAGGACGCGCCCGTGATCAGCTTTACGGTCGCTCCAGCGCCGGAAGCGGCAACTGATGCTGCACCGGTCGCCGTCGTGGCTGCCGCCGCAGTCGTCGCCGTCGCAGCGCCAGTGGAAGCCGCAGCCGACACCGCGCCAGCCGTCGTGGCTGAAGTTGTGGAAGTGGTCGAAGTGGTGGAAGTGGCCAAGGTGGCGGACATCGCCAAGGCCGAAGCAGCCGCTCCTGCCGCGGAAGCCGCCCCAGTTGCTGAAGTAACCGCAGCGGTGGCCCCTGTCGAAGTGGCCGCAGCACAAGCTGAACCAGCCGCCGCCGAACCAGCACCAGCCGCACCGGCGCCTGCTCCGGCGGAAGTCATCGTCGAAGCGGCGCCAGTGGTGGAAGCCGCGCCGCTGGTGGAAGCCATCGCCGTGATCGAGGAAGCGCCAGCAGCTGAAGCGGCGCCTGCCGTGGTGGAAGCCGCCCCGGTGCCTGCCGACGTTGCTCCTGCTCTTGCTCCTGCTCCGGCACCAGCCCCTGTGGCGGCACCAGCTCCAGCTCCAGCTCCGGCTCCGGCTCCGGCGCCTGCCGCGCCCGTGGCCGCGCCGCTGGACTTGAACGCGGTGCTCGGTTCGGCCGGCCTGACCCTGGCCGCCACCGATCCGGAAAAACTGCGCCTGGCGCAGGAAGCGGCCGCCAAGGCAGTCGCTCCGGTACGCAAGCCGCGCGAACGCAAGCCATTGCCGCCGCAATCGGATGAGCCGTTGATCCAGGTCAACACGCAACGTCCTTAAGCGCGCAGGGTTCGCCCAGCCGCCATTGACGAAAGGGGAAGCTCAGGCTTCCCCTTTTTTACGTCCACTTCTTTGCCAGCCAGCCGCCATGTACGAGAACGCCAACCTTCCCCGCCCCGCCCCCGTCAGCCTGCGCAGCGCCTTCTGGTACTGGCTCAAGCTGGGCTGCGTCAGCTTTGGCGGCCCGGCCGGGCAAATCGCCATGATGCATGCGGAACTGGTGGAAAGGCGGCGCTGGATTTCCGAGCAGCGTTTCCTGCACGCGCTGAACTACTGCATGCTGCTGCCGGGGCCGGAAGCGACCCAGCTGGCCATCTATATCGGCTGGCTGATGCACCGCACGCGCGGCGCCCTGGTGGCGGGCCTGCTATTCCTGCTACCCTCGCTGCTGCTGCTGATCACCCTGTCCTGGCTGTACATGGCGTATGGCCACGTGGGCGCCATCGCCGGCGTCCTGTACGGCGTCAAGCCGGCCGTCGTCGCCATCGTGCTGGCGGCCGCCTGGCGCCTGGGCCGCCGCACCTTGCGCAGCCCCGGCCTGATCGCCATCGCGGCGGGCGCATTTGTCGCCATCGCCGCGCTACGGCTGCCATTTCCCCTGATCGTGTTCACCGCCGCCCTGCTGGGCATGGCCGGCGGGCGCTGGCTGCCGGCCCACTTCCATGTCAACGGCGCCCACCATGGCGGCGCGGCCCGCTACGGCGCCGCCCTGATCGATGACGACACGCCCACGCCGGAGCACGCGCGCTTCAGCTGGCCTCGCCTGCTGGGCACGGCCGCCGTCGGCCTGGCCCTGGCCTTCCTCGCCTGGCTGGGCCTGGCGCTGGCGGGCGGGGCGGACCAGCCGCTGGCGCAGATGGGCGTGTTTTTCAGCAAGGCCGCCCTGCTGACGTTCGGCGGCGCGTATGCCGTGCTGCCCTACCTGGTGCAGGGCGCCGCCGACCATTACCACTGGATCAGCAGCACGCAGATGATGGATGGCCTGGCGCTGGGCGAGACGACGCCCGGCCCCCTGATCATGATCGTCGCCTTCATCGGCTTCGTGGGCGGCTGGAGCCATGCCGTGACGGGTGAGCACCTGTGGCTGGCAGGCGTCTGCGGCGCGCTCGTCGCCAGCTGGTTCACCTTCCTGCCCTCGTTCTTCTTCATCCTGGCCGGCGCGCCCCTGGTGGAAGCGTCGCGCGGCAATTTGCGCCTGAGCGCGCCCCTGACGGCCATCTCGGCGGCCGTGGTGGGCGTCATCGCCAGCCTGGCCCTGTTCTTTGGCCACCATGTGTTCTGGCAAGAAAACCCGCTGCCGCACTGGGACTGGCTGGCGATTTCCATCGCGCTCGCGGCCGGCGTGGCGCTGATCAGGTTTCAAGTGGGAACCATCAAATTGCTGCTCGCCTGTGCCATTTTCGGCCTCGTGCTATCGTATCTGCCTTGAATGACTTTACGCACCAGGCATCACACTTTCATGGCTGACAAGATTATCTACCTCGCCAAGGCCCGCAATGGAACACCGGCGATTCCCGCGCGGCTGGAAAGCCCCAGCGGCCACATGGCCGACAGCCTGGGCCGGCCCCTGCACGACCTGCGCATCTCGATTACCGACCGCTGCAATTTCCGTTGCGTGTACTGCATGCCCAAGGACGTGTTCGACAAGAACCACGTGTATCTGCCGCACACGGATTTGCTGTCGTTCGAGGAAATCACGCGCGTGGCGCGCCTGTTCGTCGCGCACGGCGTGGAAAAGATCCGCCTGACGGGCGGCGAGCCGCTGCTGCGCAAGAATATCGAAAAACTCATCGCCATGCTGGCCGAACTGCGCACGCCGTCGGGCCAGCCGCTGGACCTGACCCTGACGACCAATGGTTCCTTGCTTGCCAGAAAAGCGCAAGCGCTCAAGGATGCGGGCCTGAACCGCGTCACCGTGTCGCTCGACTCGCTCGACGACGCCACCTTCAAGCGCATGAACGATGTCGACTTCGCCGTGGCCGACGTGCTGCACGGCATCGACGCCGCGCATGCGGCGGGCCTGGGTCCCATCAAGATCAACATGGTCGTCAAGGCCGGCATGAACGAGCAGGAAATCGTGCCGATGGCGCGCCACTTCAAGGGCACGCCCTACATCCTGCGCTTCATCGAATACATGGACGTGGGCGCATCGAACGGCTGGAACTTGCAGGAAGTCATACCATCGGCCGACGTCGTGCGGCGCATCGCCGCGCACATGCCCTTGCTGCCCATCGACCCGAACTACGCGGGCGAGACGGCGGCGCGCTGGCGCTATGCGGATGGCGGCGGCGAAATCGGCCTCATTTCCAGCGTCACGCAAGCGTTCTGCGGCGACTGCAGCCGCGCCCGCCTCTCGACCGAGGGCAAGCTGTACACCTGTCTGTTCGCCAGCAGCGGCCACGACTTGCGCAGCCTGCTGCGCGGCGGCCGCAGCGACGCGGAAATCTCCTCGGCCGTGGCGCAGCTGTGGCGCGACCGCGGCGACCGCTATTCGCAATTGCGCACCAGCCAGACGGATTTGACGGGCGGTGCGCTTGAGCACGGTAAAAAGAAAGTGGAAATGTCGTATATCGGCGGCTGAATCGGGCGCGGCGCACGCCCGCCGCTGCTACCATGGCGCATGCACCAATTTTCCTACCTGACATGATCAACAAACACGACATTACCGGCCTGATCCTGGCCGGCGGCCTCGGCACGCGCATGGGCCAGCGCGACAAGGGCATGCTGCCCCTGCATGGCCAGCCCCTGGCGCGCCACGTGCTGCAGCGCCTGGCGCCGCAAGTGGGCCAGCTGGCCCTCAGTGTCCACGCCGATGCCGGCGACTACGCCCGCTTCGGCCTGCCCGTGTGGCCGGACGCGCTGCCGGGCCAGCTCGGTCCGCTGGCCGGCTTGCATAGCGGCATGCATCACGCCAGCACGCCATACCTGCTCACCGTGCCCTGCGATTCGCCCATGCTGCCGCCCGACCTGGCCACGCGCCTGGCGGCCGGGCTGACGCAGGACAATGCCGACCTGGCCATCGCCGTCACCGAGGAAATCGACGCGGCGACGGGAGCGGCCGTGCGCCGCCCGCATCCCGTCTTTTGTCTCGTCAAGACCGCCGCCCTGCCCCAGCTCGATGCATATCTGCGCAGCGGCGAGCGCCGCATGCGCACCTGGCACGGTCCCTTGAAACTGACTGAAGTGCTGTTCGAGAACAATAGCGCATTCGGCAACATCAATACCCCGGACGAGCTGGCCGCCTTGCAGGCGCAGGGCTTGTCCGTGCCGATGGCGCAAGCCATCCTGGCCGACGCCGTCGCGCCCGTGGCCGACATCGAGGCACTGCCGCTGCCGCAAGCGTTCGAGCGCATCCTGGCGGCCGACATCATCTCGCCCATCAGCGTGCCCGCGCACGACAATTCCGCCATGGATGGCTATGCGCTGCACGGCGCCGACCTGGGCGGCGATGCGCCCGTGACCCTGGCCGTGGTCGACACCATCCTGGCCGGCAGCCCCGGCACGGTCAGCGTGGGGCGCGGGCAATGCGCGCGCATCATGACGGGCGCCGTCATGCCCGACGGCTGCGACAGCGTGGTGCCGCAGGAACTGGTGCGGCAAGCCAGCGCCAGCAGCATCACGCTGGCGCCGGACTGCATCCGTCCTGGCGACAACCGCCGCTTCAAGGGCGAGGACTTGATGCAGGGCCAGCCTGCGCTGCTGCAGGGCAAGCGCCTGGGTCCGGCCGAACTGGGTTTGCTGGCCTCGTTGGGTATCGCCACGGTGCCCGTGCGCCGTCGCCTGCGCGTGGCCTTCTTTTCCACGGGCGACGAATTGCGCTCGCTCGGCGAGCCGCTAGCCGCGGGCTGCATCTACGACAGCAACCGCTACACCCTGCTGGGCATGCTGACACGCCTCGGTTGCGAAGTGCTCGACATGGGCATCGTCAAGGACCATCCGCAGGCGCTGGAAGCGGCCTTGCGCGGCGCCTGCGCCAAGGCCGACGTCATCATCACCTCGGGTGGCGTGTCCAGCGGCGCGGCCGATTTTACGCGCGAGATCCTGGCGCGCCTCGGTAAAGTGGCCTTCTGGCAAATCAACATGCGCCCGGGCCGCCCCATGGCCTTTGGCCCGATTGCCAGCGAGGGCGACACGGCCTTGCTGCTGGGTTTGCCAGGCAACCCGGTCGCCGTGATGGCGGCGTTTTATTTTCTCGCCCGCCCAACCCTGCTGCGCCTGATGGGCGCCGATGCGGATACGTCCAGCCTGCCGCTGCTGCAGGTGGCGACGCAAGCACCGATACGCAAGAAACGGGGCCGCACGGAATACCAGCGCGGCATCGTCGAGCGCGGCGCGGACGGACGCCAGCACGTGCGCGTGACGGGCGCGCAAGGCTCGGGCATCCTGCGCTCGATGACACAAGCCAATTGCATGATCGTGCTGCACGAAGCACAAGGCCACGTGGCGGCCGGCGATCTGGTCGACATCGTACTGCTCCACGGGCTGACCTGACGCGCCACCGCCGGCCAGGCTGACCGCGCCGGCGCCTCCCCCACCAAGACGGCCCGCCCTGCGCGGGCCGTTTGCATTGCCCCCTCGCAATCACATCGCCCGCACGGCAACCGCCCCTTAGAGAGATAAAAATATTAACCATTTCCATCGATAAACGAATAAACAAACACAACACTAATTGTAATAATTTTATTTATTAGTTGATATTGAAGTTTCTTCGGTGATAACATCTGAGCCTAGATAAAAAGTTCAATTTTGATATTGTTTTCACGAGGAAACTTCCAATGAAACACCGTTCATGGATCGCGGGCGCCAGCGTGCTGGGAGCAGCTTGCCTGCTGGGCATGGCATCCCTGACGCCGCTGC
Source organism: Janthinobacterium sp. JC611 (assembly GCF_018682595.1). Classification (NCBI taxonomy): domain Bacteria; kingdom Pseudomonadati; phylum Pseudomonadota; class Betaproteobacteria; order Burkholderiales; family Oxalobacteraceae; genus Janthinobacterium; species Janthinobacterium sp. JC611. Next base: position 2,785 of record NZ_JAFLJN010000081.1, on the reverse strand, counting down.
CCGCCTACGCCAAGGGGGCCCCACGGGCCGACGTGCTGGAGAACTGCAGCTGGAACCGTCCCGGCGTCGACCCGTTCATGGGTGACGTGGTGGCGGCCGTGGACCGCTATACGGACATCGCGCCGCCAGTGCGCGAAGAATTGAAGCAGCGCATGCGCGCGCGCCAGTATGATGAAATCGTCGTGATCAGCCGCGACGCCATCCGCGGCAAGGGCGCTTACAACGCGCGCATCAGCGACATGCATTTCGGCCCGGGCCGGGTGTGCCGCAATGTCACGCGCGCGGGGTGGAGCGAGCAGATGCAGGAACGGGGACTCGTGTATTGCGTGCAGGACCAGTGCATCCTGGTGCCGACGATTTGCCGCAACGTCAGCCGCATCACGCAGGCGCCCGCGTCGGCGCCACCGGCGGCCGGCGCTGCCGCTCCCGGTGGCGCCGCGCCCGTAGCCGCCGCGCCGGCCGCCCCTGCCCCTTCCGGCGCGGCCGGCGTGCCCGTGATCGACAATCCCGACGCCTTGCGCGGCGGCTCCTTCACGGGCGGCGCCATGCCGCCCGAGGTGGCCAGCATTCCTTTCCTGCCCTTCGATTATGTGCGTACCGTCGGCAGCACCGGCTCCCCGGCCGACATGGGCGGCGGCAGTGGCGGAGGAGGAGGAGGTGGTGGTGGTAGCTTGCCGCCCGGCCCGGCGGGCGGCGGCATCATCGTGCCGCCCAGCGTGATCCTGCCGACGCTGCCGCCGACCGACCTGTCCGTCCTGCCGGCCGTGCCGGAACCCGACACCTGGGCCATGCTGCTGGCGGGACTGGCGCTATGCGCCTGCGCCATACTGCGCCGCCGGCGCTAGTCGCCGTCCGCCTCGGCGGACAGTCCAGCATCCGCCTTACCCAGCAGCAAGGCGGCCGCCTCGCCCGGCAAGGCTTCCACGGATTTCAATTTGCGCGCCATCTGCCGGCTGCGCACTTCCGCGCTTTCGATATTCTTCGCCGCCTTCTCCAGGGTCAGCCGGGTTTGCGACAGCACGTCGCCGAACTTGCCGAATTCCGTCTTGACGGCGCCCAGCACTTGCCACACTTCCGACGAACGCTTTTCCAGCGCCAGGGTGCGGAAACCCATCTGCAGGCTGTTGAGCAAGGCCGTCAGGGTGGAGGGACCGGCGATGCTGACCCGGTGCACGCGCTGCAATTCGTCGGCCAGTCCAGGACGGCGCAGCACTTCCGCATACAAGCCTTCCGTGGGCAGGAAGAGGATGGCAAAGTCCGTGGTCTGCGGCGGCGCCAGGTATTTCTCGGCGATGGTCTTCGCCTCGCCCCGCACGGCCCGTTCCAGCTCGCGGCCGGCCGCGGCCACGCCGTCGGCATCGGCCCGCTCGGCCGCCTCGACCAGACGCTCGTACTGCTCCTTGGGGAACTTCGCGTCGATCGGCATCCACACGGGCGGACCGCCATCTAGCATGCCCGGTAACTTCAGGGCGAACTCCACGCGCGCGCCGCTGCCCGGCACGGTTTCCACGTTCTTCGCATACTGGTCGACAGTGAGTACCTGCTCCAGCAGCATTTCCAGCTGCACCTCGCCCCAGGTGCCACGCGTCTTGACGTTGGTGAGCACCCGCTTCAGGTCGCCCACGCCCAGCGCCAGCTGCTGCATTTCACCGAGGCCCTGATGGACTTTTTCCAGCCGCTCCGACACTTGCTGGAACGAGGCGCTCAAACGCGTTTCCAGAGTCGCGTGCAGCTTTTCATCGACCGTCTTGCGCATCTCTTCCAGGCGCGCACCGTTGTCAGCCTGCAAATCGCGGATCTTGTTTTCCAGGGTGGCGCGCACCTCCAGCATGCGCTGCGCATTCGATTCAATCAGTTTAGCCAGGGTCTGGTTGGTGCTGTCGGCAAAGCGCGCCAGGCTTTGCGCCTGTTCCTCGCGCCCGACTTTCCCCTGCGCCTGCATCTGCGTGCGCAGGCTGTCGAGTTGCTGCAGGGTCGCCGCCTGGAATTGCGCCAGGCTGGTGGCCAGGTCCTGGCGCGTCGCCTGCGCCGACGCCTGCAGCTGCAGCCGCACTTCGCGCTCGACCCGGTCGATGCGTTCCAGGCTTTGCTGCTGGTGCTGCTGCACCAGCGCCAAGGTGGTGGCGCCATCGCCGGCCGCGCCGCGCGGGCGCAGCAAGATCAATAGCAACAGGACGATGGCGACGATGGCGGCGCCCAGCAGGCTGTAGAACTCGATTGGGCTCATGGAATCAGTCAGGTTTGTTGCGCATCCAGTCGGCCGTCTGATAGAACGATTCCATCAGGCGCACGCGCAGGGATTCTTCGATGCCCGTGTCTTCCATGGCCCAGGCCATGGCGCGCAGCCACTGGTCGCGCTCGCTCGTGCCTATGGCGTAAGGCAAGTGGCGCGCGCGCAGGCGCGGGTGGCCGAATTTCTCGATATACAAGTCCGGCCCGCCCATCCAACCCGTGAGGAAGAAATACAGCTTGTCGCGCGAACCGTCCGTCGAGGGCGGATGCATGACGCGGATGCCGGCGAACTCGGCTTCGAGCTCCATCAAGTCATAAAAACGGTCGACCATTTCGCGCAGCACGGGGGCGCCGCCGATGGTCTCGTACAGGGTGGGGGCAGTGGTATCAGTCATGGCCGCCATGATAGCGCAAGCGTCGGCGGCCCATGCGACGCCCGCTGCCGCTGCCGCAAAAAAGCACAATATACTTGACTACTCAAGTTTATATCAAATACTATGCAATTTTAAACCAAGGACAAAACCAGCATGTCAGCCCCCCCCCCCCCCCCCCC
>NZ_JAFLJN010000015.1:0-201948 GCF_018682595.1 Janthinobacterium sp. JC611 | reverse complement strand
CTTTCGCGCTATCGACAAAGCGTTGTGTTTGTCAGCTGCGAAGAAGGAAGAGTATGAAGCATTTCAGCACAATCGTCAACTCCTTCTTTTCTACTACCCAGCCCCTGAAGGCCGTCCCCTTTGTGCCGCAAACCAGTGCGTCTCATCGGGGAGGCGAATCATATCAAAGACCGTCGAAGTTTGGCAAGCGCTTTTCCAGGAACGCGTGCATGCCTTCTTTTTGCGCAGGCGTCCCGAAAGCGGCCTGGAACAGGCGGCGCTCGTAGGCGACACCATCGGTCAAGGTCGTTTCAAAGGCGCGGTTGACGCAATCCTTGATCATCATGGCCACCGAGGTCGGCATGGCGGCGATGGTCTTGGCGGCGGCCAAGGTTTCTTCCAGTAACTTATCGGCCGGCACCACGCGCGACACCAGGCCGATGCGTTCCGCCTCGGCGGCGTCGATCGTGCGCGCCGTCAGCAGCAGATCCATGGCCTTGGCCTTGCCGATGGCGCGCGGCAAACGCTGCGTGCCGCCCGCGCCTGGCGTGACGCCGACCTTGATTTCCGGCTGGCCGAATTTGGCGCTGTCGGCGGCGATCAGGAAATCGCACATCATGGCCAGTTCGCAACCGCCACCGAGCGCATAACCAGCCACCGCGCCCACCACCGGTTTGCGCACACGCAAGATATACTCCCAATTGCGGCTGATATAACCTTGGGTAAAGGTGTCGGGATACGTGTAATCGGCCATGGCGGCGATATCGGCGCCGGCGGCAAACGCTTTTTCGCTGCCCGTGAGCACGATACAGCCGATATTGTCATCCGCATCGAACTTCAGCAGGGCGTCGCCCAGCTCATTCATCATATTGTCGTTCAAGGCGTTCAATGCCTTCGGGCGATTCAGGCGGATGACCGCCACTTTGTCCTGGATATCGATGATCAAGTCTTCGTATTGCATAGTGTCTCCTCTGGATGAACGGTGCAACGATTGTAGCGGCTAACGGCAGCGGCGCGACAGGCGCGCTGCTATTATTGTGAGTCCGATCATCTTTTATCGAGCTGCGTATTTTCTCCTCCTTCTTTCAATACTGCGCCCATTACCTGCGCGGCGACGGCAGCGCCGCCAGCGTCAATTTTCGCCGTCTATGGTTCAGCAATGGCCTCAATTGCTTTGGCGCCCAGATCACCTCGCTGGCCCTGCCCCTGTGCGCGGTACTCTTGCTGCATGCAACGCCGGAACAGATGGGCGTGCTGGTCGCCCTGCAGGCGCTGCCGTTCGCCCTGTTCGGCTTGCCCGTCGGCGTGCTGCTGGATCGGCGCAGCAAGCACCCGATCATGCTCTTCAGCGAAAGCATGTCCGGCCTGGCCCTGGCCAGCGTGGCCGTGGCTTACTGGTGCGGCGTGCTGTCGATGCCGTGGTTATATATAGTGGGGTTCATCATCGGCACGGGCTTTGTCGTCGGCGGCGGCGCCGAGCAAGTGTTTTTGACCTTCCTGGTGGGCCGCGATGGCTTGATCGATGCGCAATCGAAATTCGCCGCCACCGAATCGGCTTCGCGCCTGATCGGCCCCGGCCTGGCCGGCGTGCTGGTGCAGGTCTTGTCCGCGCCCGCCGCCATCCTGTGCACGGCGTGCGCTTATCTGATTTCCGTCTTCAATTTGCGCGCCATGAGCGTGCGCGACCCACGGCCGGCGCCCTCCGACAAGCACGCCCTGCGCGACATCGCCGACGGCTTGCTGTTCGTCTGGCGCGAACCACTGCTGCGCGCACTGGCCTGGGGCGCCGGCATCTGGCACTTCCTGTTTTACGCCAGCATGGCCTTGACGGTGCTGTTCGCCACACGCAACCTGGGCATGAGCCCTGGCGTGCTGGGCATGACGCAGATGCTGGGCGGCGCCGGCGTCCTGCTCAGCGCCTTCATCGTCAAACCGCTGACGAAGCGCTATGGCGCCGGACGCACCATCCTGATCGGCCTGGCATCGACCTCGCTCTGCTTTGCCCTGACACCAACGATTCCGGCAGCACTGTTTGGCAGCGCGGTCGCCAGCGCCGTCGCTTATGCCGTGCTGATGTTCTTTTTCGATTGCGGCGTGATGCTGTTTTTTATTCCCTACCTGGGCTTGCGCCAGAAAGTCACGCCCGACCCCATGCTGGGCCGCATGACGTCGACCATGCGCTTCCTGACGGTGGCGACGGCGCCGCTGGGCGCGCTGGCCGCCGGCTGGGTAGCGGAACACTTCGGCGTGCGCAATGGCCTGGTTTGCATCGCGGCAGGCAGCATCCTGTTGACGATTGCCATGGTGTGGGGCACGCCGCTGCGTAGCGTGCGCACCTGAAGCGATGAACGGGCATACACTGCCAGAAGATTGCCTTGGCGACACTATTCATGCCAAAGCTTGCGAGGTTTGATTTATATCAAGGTTTTAATTGATGTAAATCCATAAGCTGTCTGACATCACTTGAGGAGCACGCCATGTTTAACACCATCTTATTTCCCACCGACGGCTCGCCGTTGTCCGACAAAGCCGCCGAGACCGCCCTCGCCTTCGCCCAATTGAACAAGGCCAAGCTGGTCGCCATCAGCGTGGTGCAGCCTTTCCCGTTCTCGCCGATGGCCGACGGCGGCATCGTGCTCGACGCCAGCCTGTATGAACAGCAGATGCAGGAAGCATCGCAACGCGCCATCGACAAGATCGGCGCGGCGGCACGCGCCGCCGGCGTGCCCTTCGAAGGCGTGGTGGCCGTGTCGCCGAGCCCGCACGACGAAATCGTCAATGCGGCGCAAACCCACCATTGCGACATCATCCTGATGGCCTCGCATGGCCGCAAGGGCTTGAACAAGCTGTTCGTGGGCAGCGAAACGCAAAAAGTGCTGGCGCATACGCACTTGCCAGTGATGGTCCTGCGCTAACCTTGCGCTAGCGCAATCCCCGCCCGGCGCCGCGATAAACTCAGCGCGCCGGCGCCTGCTTCGGCAGCAACACCCACACGGCGCCGCTCTGCTTCATGCGGCCCGCATTCTCGGCCGCTTCCGCGCCAAAACCAAAGAAATAATCGACACGGATCGGCCCGCGAATGGCGCCGCCCGTATCCTGCGCCATCACCAGGCGCTGCATGGGAATCTCGCTGTTGGCTTGCGTGGTGGACAGGAACACGGGCGCACCGAGCGGCAGGAAGCGCGAATCGATGGCCACCGAGCGCTGCGGCGTCAGCGGCACGCCCAGCGCCCCCTTCGGCCCCACTTTCGGATCGGGCAGGCGCTCTTCCTTGAAGAACACATAGCTGGGATTGGCATTGAACAATTCATCCTTGCGCGTGGGATGGCCGGCGATCCACGCCTTGATGCCCTGCGCCGACGCCTGGTTCAACGTCAGCTCGCCCTTGTCGACCAGGTAGCGGCCGATCGATTTGTAGGGGTGGCCGTTTTGATCCGCATACGCCACGCGCACGGTTTCCTGCGTATCGGTCAGCTGCACGCGCCCGGAACCCTGCACTTGCAGGAAGAACGCCTCGACTTCGTCATCCACCCACAGCAATTCCTTGCCCGTGACGGAGGTGGCGCGCTCGATGTCGGCGCGGGTCGCATACGGTATCACCTTCTTGCCGACCAGCTTGCCACGCAAGCGCATGTTCTTCAATTCCGGATACACGCCGGCCAGGTCGACCGAAACCAGGTCGTCGGGCACCTTGTACAGCGGCGTCTGGTACGGGCCGCCGCGCTTGCGCGCGCCGTGCAGCAACGGTTCGTAATAGCCGGTGACGAGGCCGGTGCTGGCGCCATCGGCGGTGACGACTTGATTGGGCACAAAGAAGGTTTCGAAAAACAGGCGGATGGCCTTGTCGCTGTCGGCATTCACCTGGCGCGCGATCGTGCACGATTCCTTCCAGTCAGGACGCTTCACCAGCACGCCACACGAAGCCATGAAGGCGGGCCAGGCGGCGCGCATGTCGTCGCGGGCCCAGCCAGGCAAGGCGGCAAACTTGGCGGGCACGAAGGTAGGAGCAGCCACATCCGCGGCCTCCTTGGCGTCGGCCGGCTTGGCCGGCACCGGCTTGACGACGGTCGGAGCGATGGCCGGCGCCTTGCCGCCGGTGGCAGCAGGCGGCGCCGACGGCGTGGTGCAGGCGGAAAGCGCAAGCGCGACGGCGCCGACTGAAACGGGTAGACTACCGCGTGTAAAGAGATGGCGGGTAAATACTAAGCTGCGGGTAAATAACATAGGGGTGCGTATGTGGATCTTGATGATAGAGGCGCTGGTGGCGTTCTTCTTGCTGGCATTCATAGTCTGGTGGACCATGTATTCGGGTAAAAAACCCGCACCGCCGGCACGCAAGCAGCTCGGTGAAGAGCAGGACGCCACCGAAAAACTGAAATAAGGGGGCAAGCCCCCGGCGTTTCGTCAATGCAGGGTACGCGGCACCGACAGCACGAACTCGGGAATCAAAGCTTCAAACTGATGGCCGTCTTCGGCCACGCAAAAATATTCGCCATGCATCGAGCCTTGCGGCGTGCCCAGCATGGTGCCGCTCGTGTATTCGAACTGCTCGCCCGGCTGCAGCAGCGGCTGGTGGCCGACGGCGCCCAGGCCGCGCACCTCTTCCACCTTGTTGTTCGCATCCGTGATGACCCAGTGGCGCGAAATCAGTTGCGCGCCAACGGTCCCCGTGTTGACGACGCGGATCGTGTAGCTGAACACGTGCCGCCCCTGGTCCGGCGCCGATTGCTCGGGCAGATATTGCGTCTTGACCGTTACCGTAAATTCATAAGTCGCCATCGTCATTCCTATTCAGACATTGCCAGTCGTATTGTGTGTCGCGCGCGACGCCTTGTTCATCGCGTGATGCGTATTCTGTGTTTCACCGTATTCAATCAGGCATGGTAGCGGTGTCAGGCGTAAAATAGCGCAAATCGCATTTTCTATCCTTTGGCTACTTCACCATGACAACATTCCGTATCGCTCCCAGCATCCTGTCCGCCGACTTTGCCCGCCTGGGCGAGGAAGTGCGCAACGTCGTTAGCGCCGGCGCCGACATCATCCACTTCGACGTGATGGATAACCATTACGTGCCGAACCTGACCATCGGCCCGCTGGTGTGCGAAGCGATCCGCCCCCACGTGCAAGTGCCCATCGACGTGCATCTGATGGTCAAGCCTGTCGATCGCATTATCCCGGATTTCGCCAAGGCTGGCGCGAACATCATCACCTTTCATCCGGAAGCGTCGGATCACGTGGACCGTTCCTTGCAGCTGATCCGCGACAATGGCTGCAAATCGGGCCTCGTGTTCAACCCGGGCACGCCGCTGCACTACCTGGAACACGTGATGGACAAGATCGACATCATCCTGATCATGTCAGTCAACCCGGGCTTCGGCGGCCAATCCTTCATCCCGCAAGCGCTGAAGAAAATCGCCGAAGCGCGCCGCATGATCGACGAGTCGGGCCGTGACATCATGCTGGAAGTCGATGGCGGCATCAAGATCGACAACATCGCCGCCGCCGCCGCCGCCGGCGCCGACACCTTTGTCGCCGGCTCGGCCATCTTCGGCAAGCCGGACTACAAGGCCGTCATCGACGCCATGCGCGCCGAGCTGGCATCCGTCAAGGGCGCCTGATGCAAGCGGGCACGGTGAAAGACCACGTACTGGCCGGCGTGCGCGCCGCCATCATCGACCTCGATGGCACGATGCTCGACACCGTGCCCGATTTCCATGTCGCCATCAACGGCATGCGCGCCGAACTGGACCTGGCGCCCATCAGCGCCGAGGCCATCAAGCTGATGGTGGGCAAGGGCTCGGAAAACCTGATCCGCACCGTACTGGCGCTCGACTTCGACGCGGCCGGCGTGGAGCAGCATTTCGAGCAGGCGATGGACGGTTACCAGCGCCACTACCTGGCCATCAACGGCCAGTTCAGCACCCTGTATCCGGACGTGGAAGCGGGGCTGGCGGCGATGCAGGCGGCGGGCTTGCGCCTGGCTTGCGTCACCAACAAGCCGATCGCCTTCACCCTGCCGCTGCTGAAGCTGAAAAACCTGGACCGGTATTTCGAGATCGTCTATGGCGGCGACTCGCTGCCGCAGAAAAAACCGCACCCCATGCCGCTGCTGCAAGTGTGCGCGGACTTCGACCTGCCGCCCGCCAAAGTGGTGGCCATCGGCGACTCCTCGAATGACGCGCAAGCGGCCAGGGCTGCGGCTTGCCCCGTACTGACGGTACCGTATGGCTACAATCACGGACACTCTATACACGATACCGATTCCGATGGTATAGTAAAGACACTGCTCGAAGCAGCCCGTTTCATTGGCATGCAAAACTAACCGGCATACTGACCAAACCCAACACCATATCGTGAACACGTTTCTCATCAAAAAACACAATGTCACCCAAACCGGCTCGATTGAGGCCTGGCTTTGGCGACGCTGGCAATCCTGGCAGGCTTAAGGGCCGAGCCGTTACGATTGCTGCCGTTGCACACGTCGTTTGCGCATAGTGCGCATGTAGCGTGCCCCGGCAGGTTTTTTGATAGCCCACCGCAGGGTTTGTGCACTATGCACACGCACACCCTGACGGCATGGAGAGAAACATGACCGAACTCGAATTCAAATCGCTGGGCCAGCAAGGCTACAACCGCATCCCCCTGATCGCGGAAGCGTTCGCCGACCTGGAAACCCCGCTCACCCTGTACCTGAAACTGGCACAGGTCCAACAAGGTGGCAAGAACACCTTCCTGCTCGAATCCGTCGTCGGCGGCGAACGCTTCGGCCGCTATTCCTTCATCGGCTTGCCCGCCACGACCGTATTGCGCAGCTATGGCAAACGCACCGAAATCGTCAAGAACGGCGCCGTGATCGAAGAGCACGAGGGCAATCCGCTCGACTTCATCGAACAGTTCCAGTCGCGCTTCAAGGTGGCCCTGCGCCCCGGCATGCCGCGCTTCTGCGGCGGCCTGGCCGGCTACTTCGGCTACGACACCGTGCGCCACATCGAGAAAAAACTCGCCGGCGGCGCGCCGAAGGATGACCTGAACCTGCCCGACATCCAGCTGATGGTGACGGAGGAACTGGCCGTCATCGACAACCTGTCCGGCAAGCTCTACCTGATCGTCTACGCCGACACCACGCAACCCGAATCGTTTTCGAAAGCACAGCAGCGCCTGAAGGACTTGCGCATGATGCTGCGCCGCGGTGTCGATGCGCCCGTGACCAGCGCTTCCGTGCGCACGGAAACCATCCGCGACTTTTCCAAGGAAGATTACCTGAAAGCCGTCGCCAAGGCGCATGAATACGTGATGGCGGGCGACCTGATGCAGGTGCAGATCGGCCAGCGCATCCGCAAACCGTATGTCGATTCGCCACTGACCCTGTACCGCGCCTTGCGTTCGCTCAACCCGTCGCCGTATATGTACTTCTATAATTTCGGCGACATGCAGATCATCGGCGCCTCGCCCGAGATTTTGGTGCGCAATGAAACGACGGCGGACGGCGGCAAGAAAGTCACCCTGCGCCCCATCGCCGGCACCCGTCCGCGCGGCGCCACGCCAGAGCGCGACGTCGAATTGTCGGCCGAGCTGCTGGCCGACCCGAAAGAAATCGCCGAGCACGTGATGCTGATCGACCTGGCGCGCAACGACATCGGCCGCATCGCCGAGACGGGCAGCGTGCAAGTCACCGACCGCATGGTCATCGAAAAATACTCGCACGTGCAGCACATCGTCTCGAACGTGGAAGGCACCCTCAAGGAGGGCCTGTCGAACCTGGACGTGCTGCGCGCGACCTTCCCCGCCGGCACCCTGACGGGCGCGCCGAAGGTGCACGCCATGGAAGTGATCGACGAACTGGAAATCACCAAGCGCGGCATCTACGGCGGCGCCTGCGGCTACCTGTCGTTTGGCGGCGAAATGGATGTGGCGATCGCCATCCGCACGGGCGTGATCAAGGACGGCATGCTGTACGTGCAGGCCGCGGCCGGCATCGTGGCCGACTCCATCCCCGAAATGGAATGGCAGGAAACGGAAAACAAGGCGCGTGCCGTACTGCGCGCCGCCGAACAAGTGCAAGATGGCCTGGATGGAGGGTTTTAAGATGCTGCTGATGATCGACAACTACGACTCCTTCACCTACAACATCGTGCAGTATTTCGGCGAGCTGGGCGAAGACGTGCGGGTCTACCGCAACGATGAAATCACGATCGCACAGATCGAGGCGCTGAACCCGGACCGCATCTGCATCTCGCCAGGCCCGAAAGCGCCGGCACAGGCGGGCATTTCGGTGGAAGTGCTCAGGCACTTCGCCGGCAAGAAGCCGATACTGGGCGTGTGCCTGGGCCACCAGGCCATCGGCGAAGCGTTTGGCGGCAAGGTCATCCGCGCCAAGCAAGTCATGCATGGCAAGACTTCCCTCATCGCGCATACGGGCGTGGGCGCTTTCAAGGACTTGCCCAGCCCCTTCACAGTGATCCGCTACCACTCCCTGGCGATCGAACGCGCCTCGCTGCCTTCCTGCCTGGAAGTGACGGCGTGGACGGACGACGGCGAGATCATGGGCGTGCGCCACCGGGAATACGATATCGAGGGCGTGCAGTTCCACCCCGAATCGATCCTCTCGGAGCACGGCCATGCCCTGCTGAAGAATTTCCTCGAGCGCTGATTCCCTGCGCACGCCCCGGCGTGCCATCAGTGTCCTCCTGCGCCATCATTGAAGAAGGAAGCATCATGCCGATCACCCCTCAAGAAGCCCTGCTGCGCTGCATCGAACACCGCGAGATCTTTCACGACGAAATGCTGTACCTGTTCCGCCAGATCATGTCCGGCGACATGTCGCCCACCATGATCGCAGCCCTGACCATGGGCTTGCGCGTGAAAAAGGAAACCATCGGCGAAATCGCCGCCGCCGCGCAAGTGATGCGCGAGTTTTCCACCAAGGTGCCCATGGCCGACACCACCAACCTGCTCGACATCGTCGGCACGGGTGGCGATGGCGCGCACACGTTCAACATTTCCACCGCCTCGATGTTCGTGGCGGCGGCGGCCGGCGCGCGCGTGGCCAAGCATGGCGGGCGCAGCGTGTCATCCTCGTCCGGCAGCGCCGACGTGCTCGATTCCCTGGGCGTCAACATCAACCTGCAGCCCGAGCAGATCGCCCAATCGATCGCGCAAACGGGCATCGGTTTCATGTACGCGCCCAACCACCACGCGGCCATGAAGCATGCGGCGCCCGTGCGCCGCGAGCTGGGCGTGCGCACGATCTTCAATATCCTCGGACCGCTGACCAATCCCGCCGGCGCGCCGAACATTTTGATGGGCGTATTCCACGCCGACCTGGTCGGCATCCAGGTGCGCGTGCTGCAGCGCCTGGGCGCGCAGCATGCCATCGTCGTGTATGGCCGCGACAATATGGATGAAGTCTCGCTCGGTGCGGCCACCATGGTCGGTGAACTGGTCAACGGCGAAATCCGCGAGTATGAAATCCATCCGGAAGACTTCGGCATGTCGATGATCGCCAGCCGCAACCTGAAGGTGGCCGATTCGGTCGAATCGAAGGCGAAGATGATGGAAGCGCTGCGCGGCGAGCCTGGCGCGGCTGCCGACATCGTCGCGCTGAACGCGGGCACGGCGCTGTACGCGGCCGGCGTGGCCAGTTCGATCGAAGACGGCCTGGCGCGCGCGCGCAGCGCCGTCAGCTCGGGCGCGGCCCTGGCAAAACTGGAACAGTTCGTGCAGGTGACGCAGCAACTGGGCACGCCAAAGCAAGCGTGAGCCACCCGCCCTCCTTTATAGAATAGCGACCATCATGTCCGACATACTCGATAAAATCCTGGCCGTGAAGGCCGATGAAGTGGCCAAGGCCAAAGCCCGCCGCAGCCTGGCCAGCCTGCGCGGCGACGTGGAAAGCGACGGCGCCCTGCGCGCCGACCTGCGCGGTTTTGAGGCGAGCCTGCGCCAGCACATCGCCGCCGGCAAGCCCGGCATCATCGCCGAAGTGAAAAAGGCGTCGCCATCGAAAGGCGTGATCCGCGCCGACTTCCGCCCTGCCGACATCGCCGCCAGCTATGCGGCGCATGGCGCGGCCTGCCTGTCCGTGCTGACGGACGAACAGTTCTTCCAGGGTTCCGTGGCCTACCTGCAGCAGGCGCGCGCCGCCTGCGCCCTCCCCGTGCTGCGCAAGGATTTCATGGTCGACATGTACCAGATCTATGAAGCGCGGGCCATGGGCGCCGACTGCATCCTGCTGATCGTCGCGGCGCTCGACCATGGCCTGATGGCCGAGATGGAAGCGTGCGCCCACGAATTGGGCATGGGCGTGCTGATCGAAAGCCACGATGGCGAAGAACTGACGGCGGCATTGAAACTCAAGAGCGCGCTGATCGGCATCAACAACCGCAACCTGCGCACCTTCGACACCTCGCTCGACACGACCATCAATCTCTTGCCGCGCATTCCGCAAGAGCGCCTGATCATCACGGAATCGGGCATCCACGGCACGGCCGACGTGCAACGCATGCGCGATGCGCACGTCCACAGCTTCCTCGTGGGCGAAGCGTTCATGCGCGCGCCAGACCCCGGCGTGGAGCTGCAACGCCTGTTCAGCTAAACCATGGGAGGCTGGCAGCCATGAGATTCGCGATCAGCGTCCTTGCCGCCGCCGTCCTGCTGTCGGCCTGCCAGAATGCGCCACCGCCAGCGGTGCGCACGCCAGCACCGACGCCAGCCGCGCTACAGCTCGCCGCCAGCATCGACGCCTACAAGTCGCTGGTGGCGCAGCAGATCATGGCGGCCAATGGGGCATATACGTTCAGCGGGCGCCTGCCGCCCATGCTGCCGGCCATCGTCGTGCTCGACCTGAGCGTGGGCCCGGACGGCGAACTGAAAAGCGTGCATGTGCACCGTTCGCGCGACAGCGAAGCATCGGCCGCGGCGCTGGCTGCCGTGCGGCGCGTGCCAGCGCTCTTTCCGCCGGCGGGGCACCTGATGCGCCGCCACGCCCGAACCTTCGATTTCTCCGAAACCTTCCTCTTCAACGAGCAGTATCGATTCCAGCTGCGGACCTTGTCCGGTCCGCAGTAAGCGCGCAAGCATCGCATTCGATGCGGTCGCGTCCCCGCTCCTTGGCCAGGTACAGGGCCGCGTCGGCGCGCGACAGCAGCTGTTCCAGTCCTTCCACCACCGATCCCCGGCAAGCGATGCCGATGCTGACCGTACAGGATGGCAAGCCCGCATGATTGGGCGCGCGCAGCAAGGCGCGGATGCGTTCGGCCACACCCAGCGCATCAAGCGCCGGCATGTCCGGCATCAGCACGACGAACTCCTCGCCGCCGAAACGCGCCACGCAATCCGATTCGCGCAGGGTGCCTTTGATAATGGTGGCCACATGCGCCAGCACCCGGTCGCCCACGGCGTGACCGTAGCGGTCATTGATCGACTTGAAGTAATCGAGGTCGATGCTGAGCAATGTCAGCGGCAGGCGGCGGCGCCGCGGATTGCCAATTTCCCGCGCATAGGCGTCGCCGAAGCCGCGCCGGTTCAGCACCTGCGTCAGCGGATCGTGGGTCGAGCGGCGCTCCAGTATCTGCTGCAGGCGGCGCGTCGCCACCGTCATGAAGCCCACCGTCAGCAGCAGCGCCATGAAATTGGCGACCGCCAGATAAACACCGGCGAGCGTGCCGGCCACCGTCAGGTTCACGCTGGTGCCGCCATGCAGCAAGGCCGACACGCCACGCGCCAGCACCACGACAGCTTGTATCAGCATCAGCGCGCCAAAGAAAAGACTCGAAAAGTGGCGCTCTCCATGGCGCCACACCAGTTGCACCTGGCGCGCATAAAACAGGAAGACCAGCAGGGAAAAGACCGCCACGCGCGCCGAGAAATCGGGGCGCGCCAGCAGCCACCAGCCATTGCCGGCGATGGCCAGGGCAAGTATCAGCAGATAGGCGCGGCGGCTGGGCGCCAGGCCATAGAACTTCTCCGTACCCAGCATCGACAGGCCGATGCCGGCCGCCAGCGCAGCATTGGCCGCGATCATGGACAATGCCGGCGACAGCATCTCGCGGGTGCCGAACAGCAGCGACGCGCACACCAGCAACAGCAGGCCGGCCGCCCAATGCCCCAGGCCGTCCACCTCGCGCCGGAAACTGCGATAGACCGAAAACATGACGATGCTCATCGCACCGCACATCAGGGTCGTCATCAGCATAATCGTTCGTGGATCGAGGGTTTGCACGTTGGGCGCGATCTAAAAAAAGCAGTTCGGCAATTTTAGTTTAGTTAAAGAAAAATGAGTTCATTTGCAGCAAATATGATGGCAAGCTGCCAGCCTCAGCGGATGATTTGTATTTGAGAAATTGCTGCTTGAAATAGAAAACCGGCCAGTAACGGCCGGTTTCCTGTCTTACAGTACAAAAAACAGCGCTATGCCGCGCTAGGACGCTTCGGCCCCGCGGCCTTCCTTGGCGCCGGCAGCAGAGTCAAGCTGACGCCCGGCACGCGGTCGCCTTGCAGCACGGCCGCAAACGTCATCAGCTCGTCGCGGCGGAAGGCGTGGATCGCCACCTTGGCGCCGACGGCATAGCGGCCCAGCAAGGTGTCGAGGTTGGCCGGGTTGCCCGTCACGCGCAAGCCATCGACGGCCACCAGCACGTCGCCCGCGGACAGGCCTGCCACGTGGGCGGCGCCGCCCTGGTGTACCTGCGCCAGCCTGGCGTCGTTGCCGTCGCGGCCCAGGTTGACGTCCAGGCTGGCTTTTTCCGTCTTGCGCGCGTCGCTGTATTTCACGCCGAACGGCGCCAGCAGGCGCGCCAGCGGCACGTCGTCCGTGCCGCGGATGTAGCGCTCGAAGAAGGGCTTCATGCGCGTGCCGGAGATTTCGTCGAACAGGGCTTCGACTTCGGCCGGCGTCACGCCGCGGCCTTTGCCTTCTCCCTTGCCCTTGTAGAAATCGCGGCCATAGCGCTGCCACAGCGCCTGCATCACGTCGTCCAGCGATTTTTCGCCATGCGTCTTCGCGCGGATCGTCAGGTCGAAAGCCAGCGCGATCAGCGAACCCTTGGTGTAGTAGCTGACGATGGCGTTCGGCGCATTTTCATCCTGGCGGTAGTACTTGCCCCAGGCGTCGAAGCTGGAATCGGCCACACTTTGCTTGGTGCGGCCGCTGCCGCGCAGGACGCTGTTGACGGTTTTCCCCAGCAGCTTGAAATAGGCCGCCTCGTCGATCAGGCCCGCGCGCACCAGCATCAGGTCATCGTAATAGCTGGTGAAGCCTTCGAAGAGCCACAGCAGCGGCGAATAGCTTTCCGCCTGCAGGTTGTACGGCGCGAAGGCGGCCGGCTTGATGCGCTTGACGTTCCAGGTGTGGAAATACTCGTGGCTGCACAGGCCCAGGAATTTCAGGTAGCCGTCACCGATCTCGGTGCTGCTTGAGGCCGTCGTCGGCAAGTCGGCGCGCGCGCAGATCAGCGCCGTCGAGGCGCGGTGTTCCAGGCCGCCGTAACCGTCGCCGACGGCCATGGTCATGAACACATAGCGGTCCATCGGCGCCTTTTTCGTCTTCGGCTCGAAGAAGGCGATCTGTGTTTCGCAGATGGCTTTCAGGTCGCGGCACAGGCGGTCCAGGTCCAGGTTCGGCACCTTGCCCGTGACGACGATATCGTGCGGCACGCCATACGCCGTGAAGGTGGCCAGCGCGAAGTCGCCCATCTCCACCGGGTGGTCGATCAGCTCATCGTAGTTGGCCGCCTGGTAGCTGCCGAAGCCATAGCGCTTGGCTTTGAGTTCCGGCAGGGTGGTGGCCACGCGCCAGGTCTTGCAGGCGGCGTCCTTCGGCTGCACGATGTGCACTTCATGGGCGTCGGATTCCTGTCCCAGCACGCGCAGGAACACGCTGGTGCCGTTGAAGAAGCCGTGATTCTGGTCCAGATGGGCGGCGCGCACGGACAAATCCCAGGCATACACGTCGTATTCGACCGTCAACGGACCCTGGCACGGCGCGGCTTGCCACGAGTGCTTGTCCAGTTTGCTCAGCGCCACGGCCTTGCCCTCGGACTCGGCGCGGATGCTGACGATGTTGCGCGAAAATTCGCGGATCATGTAGCTGCCAGGTATCCAGGCCGGCAAGGACAAGACCTGGCCGATGGCGGCCGGCGACTTGACGGTCAACGTCACCTTGAACATGTGGCCCGCCAGATCCGCTGCGGCGATGCTGTAGATGATGCCGGCGGCCGGCGTGGTTTTCACTGCCGTTTTCGCCGCGGCTTTGCTTGTGGCTTTGCCGCTCGCCTTGGCTCCCGCCTTGGCGATGATTTTTTTGCTCGGTGCTTTCTTCATGTTTTCCTCGTGTTTGGCTTGGATGCTCTAAAATCGCCCGGGCGCGCCACGCACCGGCGACAAATCGTCAGGTGTATCAATATCGCGCAAGATGCCGCCGTCGTCCACTGTCACTTCGCATACGGCATGGCTGTTGACGATGCTGCGCGCGCCCTGGTCGCCATCGAGCGCCAGCAGCAGCGGCAAGTGAAAGGCGCCAAACGCGACAGGATTGCCGCGCCGTCCCTGGAACACGGGCACGGCGATGCGCGCGCCATCGCCGATGGCTTGCGACAAGGCGGCGATTGTAGCCGCTTCCACACCAGGCATGTCGCCCAGGGCGATCAGCCAGCCCGGCGCGCCGCGCACGTATTCGATGGCGCAGGTGAGCGAGGCGGCCATGCCCGTGTCGGCATCATGGCAGACGCGCACCTCGCAGCCCAGCGCGCCGAGCACGCGCGCCACCTGCGTATCGTCGGCGCGCACCACGGCCAGCACGCGCGGCAAGGCCGCCAGCATGGCTTTTGCGGCCGCCGCCACCACGGGCAAGCCCGCGTGCGGACCTTCCGTCAACGGTTGCAATAATTTGTTCTGTACGCCGGAGGGGTCGAACCTGCGTCCCCTTCCGGCTGCCAGCAGGATGCCGACCGTACTCAAGACACCACTGCCGTCATGCGGCCGCCAGGTCGAACGGCAGCTTGCGCAGGCGCTTGCCCGTCAGGGCGAACAGCGCATTGGCGAATGCGGGCGCCAGCGGCGGCACGCCCGGCTCGCCCATGCCCGTCGGCGCGTCGCCCGACGGCACCAGGTGCACCTCGATCACGGGCATGTCGGGCATGCGCGGCACCGGGTAGTCGCCGAAGTTCTGCTGCTCCACCACGCCATCCTTGAGCGTGATGGCGGCACCGGGAATGGTCATGCCCAGCGCCATCAGCGCGGCGCCCTGCACTTGCGCCTCGATCGTCAAGGGATTGACGGCCAGGTTGCAGTGCACGCCCGCCCACACCTGGTGCAGCCTGGGCGCGCCTTGGACCACGGATGCCGTGACCACGTAGGCGACCACGGAATTGAACGATTCATGCATGGCCACGCCCCAGGCCTGCCCCTTTGGCAGCTTCTTCCTGCCGTAGCCGGACTTGGCCACGGCCAGGTCCAGTGCGGCGATGTGGCGCGTGTGCCTGGCGTCGATCAGCTGCTTGCGGTAGGCGACGGGGTCCATCTTCGCCACGTGCGCCGCCTCGTCGATCAGGGTTTCCATGACGAAGGCCGTATGCGTCGAGCCGACGGAGCGCCACCACAGCACGGGCACGTTCGCCTTGGCCGTATGCACGGACAGCTTCATCGGCAGGGTGTACGGCTCGCCCATGCCTTCGACCATGGTGCCGTCGACGCCATTTTTCACCATGAAGGCTTCGAACGGCGTGCCGGCCATGATGGACTGGCCCACGATGGTGTGGTCCCAGGCGAGGATCTTGCCTTTGGCGTCGAGGCCGATCTGCGCGCGGTGCACATGCGACGGTCGGTAGTAGCCGCCCTTGATGTCATCCTCGCGGCTCCACATCAGCTTCAATGGTCCGCTCTTGCCCGCCGCCCGGTATGCCTTGGCGACGTTGACGGCTTCGACCACGTAGTCGGACGAGGGAACGGCGCGCCGGCCGAAGCCGCCGCCGGCCATCATCGTGTGCAGGGTCACCTGCTCGGGCTTCAGGCCGGAGGTGGCGGCAATCGCCGCCTGGTCGCCCGTCTGGAATTGCGAGCCCACCCACATCGTGCATTTGTCCGCCTGCAGGTCGACGACGCAGTTGAGCGGTTCCATCGGCGCGTGCGCCAGGTAGGGAAATTCATACACGGCTTCGATCTTTTTCGGCGCCGAGGCCAGCTTGCCCATGTCGGCAGGCTTGGCGACCGTGCCCGGCGTTTTCGCCAGCGCCTTGAAGGCGGCCAGCTGCTGGTCGCTGCTGACCTTTTCCACGGCGCTGGCATCCCATTCGATCACGAGCGCATCGCGTCCCTGTTTCGCGGGCCAGTAGCCGTCGGCAATCACCGCCACGCCGCTGCCGCCACGGTCGGTTTTCACCTCCAATACTTCCAGCACGCCCTTGATGGCCTTGGCCTTGCCGGCGTCGAACTTCGCCACCCTGGCGCCGAATACGGGCGGACGCGCCACCATCGCCACCTTGGCGCCAGGCGGCTTGAAGTCGATGCCGAACTGCTGTTTTCCCGTGGACTTGGCGGCCGCGTCCAGGCGTTTCACGGGTTTGCCGATGATGGCGAAGTCGCGCGGGTCCTTCAGCTTGACGGTGGTGGGCAGCGGTTGACGCATGGCCGCGTCGGCAAGTTCGCCAAACGTCGCCTTTTGCCCGCCGGGGCCGTACAACACGCCCTTGGCGGCGCGCACCTGGTCAGGGTTGACCTTCCACTGCGCGGCGGCGGCGCCCACCAGCATGGCGCGCGCCTTGGCGCCGATTTCGCGGTACTGCGTGAACGAATGGGCGATGCTGCCCGAGCCGCCCGTCATCTGCATGCCGTAGGCGGCATCCTTGTACTGCTCGCCGGCGGGCGCCAAGGCGCCGTGCACCAGGCTCCAGTCGGCGTCGAGTTCCTCGGCGATCAGCATGGGCAAGCTCGTTTGCACGCCCTGGCCGAATTCCAGCCGGTTCACCTGCACCGTCACCGTGTTATCGGGGGCGATGTGCAAGAAGGCGTTCGGCGCATACACGGGCTTGGCGGGTGCGGCATCGGCCGCCTGCGCCAGCTTGCCGGCGCCGGGCAGGAAAAAGCCCAGCATCAAGCCGCCGCCCGCCACCGCGCCGGCCTTCATGAAACCGCGCCGCGACACGCCATCGGCCAGCGCCACCGGCGCCGATGCCAGCGCCGCGCCCAAGGTCACGCCGCCATGCTGCAATGCTTCCTGATTCAACCATTCGATACGCATGTCGCTCTCCTCAGGCCAGGGTCTTGGCCGCGTCCTTGATGGCCGCGCGGATCCGTTGATAGGTGCCGCAGCGGCAGATATTGCCGCTCATGGCGCCGTCGATGTCGGCGTCGCTGGGCGCCTTGTTGGTACGCAGCAGCGCCGTGGCGCTCATCACCTGGCCGCTTTGACAGTAACCGCATTGCGGCACGTCGTGACGTACCCACGCCGCCTGCACCGCCTTGCCCACCTGGTCGTTTTCCATCGCTTCGATGGTGGTGATCTTTTGCGCGCCGACCGAGGAAATCGGCGTGATGCAGGAGCGGATGGGCTGGCCGTCGAGGTGCACCGTGCAGGCGCCGCACAGGGCAGCGCCGCAACCGAATTTGGTGCCCGTCATGTTCAGGTTATCGCGCAGCGCCCACAGGATGGGCGTGGAAGGATCGGCGTCGACCTGCGTGTCGCGTCCGTTGATATTCAAGGTAATCATCTGCTGCTTCCCCTTTTCTGGATTGTTATGGCGTCTACGAACAACACTTGATGATACGACAGCGGAAAAAAGCGCAAAAAAAAAGCGCGCCTTGCGAGGGCGCGCCGTCCAGCCTTCCTGGCGACAGCCCGGATTACTTAATGGTCGAGAATTTCTGTTCCAGCGTCTTCGCATCGACCGCGCCCGGAATGCGGCTGCCGTCGGCAAAGAAGATGGCTGGCGTGCCCGAGACGCGCAATTGCTGGCCCAGGGCCAGGATTTTTTCATGCGGGTTGGCGCAAGTGGCGGCGACCGCGGCTGGCGCCTTGCCGTTCAACATCCAGTCATCCCAGGCCTTGTTGCGGTCGGGCGCGCACCAGACATTGCGCGACTTGACGATGGAGTCGGGCGACAGGATGTTGTACATGAAGGTGTAGACGGTGACGTTGTCGATTTCCTTCAGCGCGTTCTGGCGGAAGCGCTTGCAATAGCCGCAGTTCGGATCTTCGAACACGGCGATCACGCGCTTGCCATTGCCCTTGACGGTCTTCATGGCAGAGTCGAGCGGCAGGTCGGAGAACTTGATGCGGTTGACTTCATCCAGGCGCACCTTGGTCAGGTCTTGCGACGTCTTGGCGTCGAAGACGTGGCCGACGAACAGATATTGCGCGGCCTTGTCCGTGTACAGGATGTCGCCGCCCGTGCGCACTTCGTACAGGCCGCCGTATGGGGTTTCCTTGACCGAGTCGACCTTGGCGCCTTCGCCCAGGCGCGGTTCGATCAGCTTCTTGATGTTCGCTTCCGTCGGCGTTTCCGCGCCGGCGCACGACATCATCAGGCCCGAGGCCAGCACCAATGCGATTCTGCTCATTTTCATCACTATCACTTCTCCACTTGAAACGCCTGGCGAAACTGGCCCCTGGCCCGACGTCATTATCTCTTTGACAAAACGATCGCCGCAGACCAGCTGCGGCGACCTTGAATTTTCACATCTGCCATTATCCGGCGATATCTTAAGATTGACTGATGTTTACTGATGTCCCAATGCGTGCGCAATCATTTTTCGCTTCAGGGCCGGCAATTTATCCAGCAAGTTTAATCCCAAATTGCGAACCACGCGCAACGGCTCCAGATCGGCGCCGAACAAACGCGCCAGGCCATCGGTGGCCAGCTGCATCAGCAGCACATCTTCCTTGCGCGCGCGGGCATAGCGCGCCAGCACGCGTTCGTCGCCGATGCCGCGGTGCGCTTCGCGTTCGGCGATCGTCTTGACCAGCTGTGCCACGTCGGCAAAGCCCAGGTTCATGCCGTGGCCGGCCATCGGGTGCACCACGTGGGCGGCGTCGCCAACCAGCGCCACGCGCGGCGCCACCATGGCGTGCGGACGCATCAGGGTCAGCGGAAACGCGCGCACCAGTTCCGGCTGCAGCGGCGTGAGTTTACCCAGCTTGTCGTGGCAGTAGGCGGCCAGGCGCGCGGCCAGGGCGTCGGCCGATTCGGCCATGAGGGTATCGGCCAGCGCATCGGGCGCCGACCAGACGAGGGAAACGCGGTCGCCCGGCAGCGGCAGCAGCGCGACGATGCCTTCGCTGCCAGTGAACCACTGGTGGGCCGCGCCATGGTGCGGCTTTTCGCAGGCGAAGTTGCTGACCACGCCGCGCTGGCCATACGCGCGGTAATCGAGGCCGATGTCGCACTGGCCGCGCACCCACGACTGGGCGCCGTCCGCGCCCACCACCAGCGCGCAGGTGATGGTGTCGCCGCCATCGAGGTGCACGATGGCCGAGTCGTCCGTCCATTCCAGGCGGCTGGCGCGGCCCTGCACCAGGTTGACGTTCGGCGCGAATTTCAGGGCGGCGTCCAGCGCCTGGCCCAGGTTTCGGTCCTCGATGATCCACGCCAGCGTGCCCACATGGGCGCCGTAGGCGTCGAAACCGAGTCCGCCCGCCTGCGCGCCGTCGCCGTTGACCAGCATGGCGTCGACGGGCGCCACCCTGTCGGCCTCCAGGGCGCCCCACACCTTCAGCGACGACAGCAGCTGGTGCGCCGTGTGATTGAGCGCATACACGCGCACGTCCCAGCTGGCTTCGACCGGCCTGGCGGCGGCAGCGGAGGCCGCCGGGCTCACCGGGGATAACAGGGTGACGCTTTGTCCTGCCTGGGCAAACGCCAGCGCCGTGGTTTTCGCGATGGCGCCGTTGCCGACGATGCAAACGTCGCTGTGGCTGTGCATGAAGCGCCGCATGGTAGGGGGAGTGGGACTGTTCATGCGGCCATTATAGCGTTTGCCCCACCTGTTTCCGATAGTCCGGAAGTACTGGACGCGTGCCCCAGATCAAGCGGCGCCATGAAATACGGGCAGCACGTGGTCCGCGATCTCCTGCATCGTCTCGGCCAGCGGACGGCGGTTCTGCCGCAGCTGCAAGCCGATGTGCCGCACGCCGGCGTCGCGCATGGCCTGCAATTCCGCGATCAGGCCAGCGCGCCCCGTGCGGGCGCCGAAGCGGAAACGCTGCAGCGGCATGTGCGGATCTTCGTCCAGGTCCAGGTGGATGAAGCTGACGTAGGGTTTATCTTCCCCGGCGACGGCGCGCCATTGCGCCGCGCGCCGCGCATGGTCGTCCGGCGTGCCCGGATAGGCGAGCCAGCCATCCATGTGCGCGCCGATCCACGCGGGCGACTGCTGCGCCAGCCCCGCCACCAGCAGCGGCAGCGGCGCGGCCGGCTTGGGCAGCAGGCGGATGCCGGGCGGCAGGCGCATTTCTCCCCAGTCGCGCAGCATGGCCACCTGTTCGCGGAAGGCGGCGCCGCGCCGGTCGAAGTCGCGCCCAAAGACGGGATACTCGACGGGCCGGTCGCCGCTGGCCACGCCCAGCAGCAAACGCCCGCCGCTCAGCTGGTCGACGCTGGCCGCCGCCTTCAAGGTCAATACGGGTTCGCGCAGCGGCAGCACCACGGCGGCCGTGCCCAGCAAAATGTTCTCCGTGATGCCGGCCAGGTAGCCCAGATATGTAAACACCTCGAAGACCTGGGCCGCGTCGCCGAATGACGGGTCATATAAGGGCACGTCGCGCAGCCACAGGGCGCGGAAGCCCAGGCGGTCGGCCAGCCTGGCCAGCGCCGCGTGCTGTTGCAGGTCCGGTTCGCCCGGCACGCGGACCGATGCCCCATTCGCCAGGCGCCCCGTGGACGTCCAGTCATTATCGAGCGGCAGTTCCAGGCCGATGCTGAAACCGCCCTGTCCAAGCTTGGTCATGGCGCCCATCTCAGTCCCACTGCGGCGCCAGGCCGTCCGGGTTGGCCAGGCGCTCGCACCGCTCCAGCGTGGCCATCTGCGCCATCTCGTCCGGCGACAGGATGATGCGCTGGAAATGCAGGTTCGCTTCCAGGTTGGCGCGTTTGGTCGACGACGGGATCACGGCAAAGCCCTGCTGCAGCGACCAGCTCAGGGCCACCTGCGCCGGCGTCACGCCGTGCCTGGCGGCGATGGCGGCGATCACTGGGTCAGCCATCACCTTGCCATACGCGAGCGGCATGTAGGCCGTGATGTGGATGCCCTGGCTGCGCGCGAACTCGATAACCTTGCGGTTTTGCAGGAAGGGGTGGATCTCGACCTGCTGCGTGGCGATTTCCGCCGCTCCCACCGTGTCGATGGCTTGCCGCAGCTGCGCATTCGTGAAATTCGATACGCCGATGGCCCTGGTCAGCCCCTGCGCCTTGGCCTCCGCCAGCGCCGCCATGTAGTCGGCCACGGGAATGGCGTCCTGCGGCGACGGCCAGTGGATCAGCGTTAAATCCAGCTGCTCCAGCCGCAGCTTGCGCAGGCTGTCCTTCAGGCTGGGAATGAGTTTGTCACGCTGCAGGTTGTCGATCCAGATCTTGGTGGTGACGAACAGTTCGTCGCGCGGGACGGCGCTGGCGGCGATCGCCTGGCCCACTTCGGCTTCATTGCCGTAGATTTGCGCCGTGTCGATATGGCGGTAGCCGACGTCCAGGCCCGTGCTGACGGAATCGATGACGACCTGGCCCTGCAAGCGGAAAGTGCCCAGGCCGATTTCAGGGATAGCGGTGTGTCGGGTAGTCGTGTTCATGCGGCAGTCCTCTCAAATCAATGTCGATGACCACACTATGCGCCCATCCTTTGTTGAGAAAAATACCGTTGATATCAAATCATATTTGATCCTACAGCAAATAAAACGATGCCCATGCAGGAAATCCATGAAAAGTCTCAGCCAGCTCTTGCATTCGCGTTTTGGTCTGCTATAATTCGCCACCTTGGCCTGGTAGCTCAGTCGGTAGAGCAGAGGATTGAAAATCCTTGTGTCGGTGGTTCGATTCCGCCCCGGGCCACCAAGAATTCGTTTTACGTTCAAAAACGCCACCTTCGGGTGGCGTTTTTGCGTTTATCGTCCCATCCCGCTTTCACGCTGCGCATCGCGCTGCCGCGCCAGCGACAATGCCTTCTGCGGCTCTTGATTCAATGAATCCAGCAACGCGACCACAGCCTGCTCGATGGCTTGCCATTCGTGCAGATGGCTGCGAAAGTAGCTGACTTGGATATGAGAATTTCTCAAGCCGTGCAGGAAAATATCGTGCGAGCAGCTAGGGCCTATTACCAATTTCCCACGCTTCTGCAGCGCGTTCGCCCTTTCCGTACCGGGATCGGGAAAAAAATCCGGGGCGCAGACAATCTGCGTTTCTATCCGCTCGCGCGATGGATATAGATACAAGTCCTTTTCATAAAACACCGTGATCACATCTTCCCGCACGCGCTGCGGCAGATCGTTGTGCTCATAGCGCAGCAAGCCATGGCGTGACGCCATCTGCTTGCGATTCGGCATCCAGATCGAGCTAAAGCGCTGGGCAAGCTGATACTTTTCGGCCAGCGTGTTGGCGTCAAAATGCTGCACCAGAATGGAGACTTCATCCTGATGACTGATCCAGACGGGCGTATTGTCATGCGGAGCGACGAAGGGCAGCAACTTGCCCCCCGTCCACCGCGCTTGCAAGAGCAAACCCTGCCTGTTGCCAACTTGCTCGTACAAACCCCGCATATAGCTTGGAATATAGTTCGCGGGAATGCGAAGCTTGTTGCGATTGACCATCATGTGCAGTTCGGTCGCTGGCTGTTTGCGTGGCGACGCATACCAGGCCAGGGTGGCCAGACAAAAAATGGCGAGCAATATCCTGGTTGTCAAATGTCGCTTGCGCGGGGACGGTTGCGTCACCTCATTTCCCCGGCATCAGATGAGAGAGATCCTGCGGATGTTTGTCCATCGGACGTAGACGCTCCAGGCGAAACAGCCTGTCCAGATCCAATTGCTTGCGCAGCCGCTCAGGCGCTATGTCCATGCCGAAGCTGCCATCCATGGCGGCAGGGTAATCGAAATGCACGCGCGACCAGGCGCCATTCGCATAGCGCCAACTGCCGATCTTGTCCGCGTCGGCATAGGCCTGGAATGGATCGAGGGCGTAGCCTGACGTGAGCACGCCAATTTTTCCCAGCCAGGCGGCATGCTCCATGGAATTTACTCCGTTCAATAACGCGCGCCCTTCCGACCGCAGAACACGCGATGCATTGGCATAAAAGCGCTCATCGAGCATGGCCTGCCAGACTTTCTCCGCGCCAGCGACATCATGGGCATCCAGATAAGGAGACAGAGGAACATGCGCGGTCCACGCTTCTGAATCCAAAAGAAAATCTTTGAAAATTACAGTGTGATATCTCGCCACGTCTTCCACCGAAAGCGGTGCGATTTTCCCCAGCGCCATCGAATTCGGCAGATATTTTTCACGATATCCAAGATCAGCCCGCATCAGCTCGATGCCAAACTGATGCCAATCGCGCTCGCTCATCACTCGCCCAAGCTGATCTGCCCGCATCTGCGCATAACCGTTGGCAATGACGCCGCTGATGGTGTCATTGCGCACGACACCCAGCGCCAGCTGCGCATAACGGTCGCCGCCGGCGGCCAGATAGTTCCAGTAGGCTTCACGGTTGCCCTGGGCCGCGTAGAAGCGCAGGATTTCCATGTCGCGCGCGACCTTGTTTGCGTTTGCCGCCACGCCTTTGACGGCAGCGGCCGGTGCGGTGCGCGCCAGCATGGCAGGCGCCGTCTCGATCGCCGCCGTTCGCGCCTGCAAGGACGGATGCCTGGCCAGCGCCAGTTCATTGCGCGCCAGCCACATGGCGACCTTGGGGCCGAGCCGCGCATTGTGCATGGCGGCGCCGAGTATGGCTTGCCGCCGCATGCTGCCGTGGCGTAAACCGAGGCTCACGCTGCGCAGCATGGCGGTGACGGCGAGCGCATGGCCATGGGCGAAATCGGCTGCAACCATGCTGGCATGGGGCGCTGGGCGATGCAAGTCAGACACAACAAAGCGGGCGTGCGCAGGATCAGCACCCCATAGTCTGCCTAAGCCCATGCGGTAAGTGCTGCCGGCGTCGCGCAGGCCGGCAACCATGGACTTGCCCATGGCGCCCGCGTTGAACACCTGCGCCAGCAAGGCTTCCAGCACCGCCTGCGATGCCAGCGTCGCCATGCCCAGGCACAAGGCGACATCATGGCAAATTTCGCTCAGCTGTGGCCATATGGTGGCAATATCGACCTGCGAAAACTGCAGGCGCAAACGCTTGAGCGCTGGATCTTTGGCGTAATCGAGCGCCTGCAGCACGCGACGCGAGCGGTTCTCAGCACGTATCAGGACAGCGGTATCATGCCTTGCATGCAACAGATGGCGCCGCAGGTCACGCTCGGCTTGCTGATCAAGCGCCACCAACATGGCATGCAGGCGCGAGCGGTCGTAGGGAAGTATCGTCATGGCATGCCCGATGGGAAGATTCCCATAGCATGCCGCGCTGGGCGGTGCCGACGTTGAGCAGCCTCAGCGATTGCTCTTATTTTCTTGCTTGCAGCATCTGCATTCGTGTCTCAACGCTGCAAGCGCGGCCTTACCACATCAAATCATCGGGAATCTGGAACGCCGCGTATGGATCGTCCTCGTCCACCTGCGTGCTGGCTTGCTTGACGCGCACGACGATGGCGGGGTCGCGTTCGGCGATCTTGTCGGCGATGATACGCGGCACCAGTTCCACGGCGCCGCCCAGGCAGATGATCACCAGGCGGCCCGCCACCAGGTGGGCTTGCACGGCGGCCGTCACGTAGATGCGCTCGATCTTGTTATCAAATGTAAAGTTGTACGGCACGTCGCCGTTGTTACCCTTGCTCTGGCGGTTCTTTTGCACCATTTGCGCGATCTGCGCCACGATGGCCTTCTGGTTGGCGGCCGCGTCGCGCTGGGCGTTCATTTCGCGCGCGCGTTCCGCGTTCTTGCGCTGGGTCTCGAGCGCGGCCAGGCGCACCTCGTCGACACTTTGCGTGCCGCTCTTGCGCTCGTCCTTTTTCTGCTTGCTCTTGTCCTGGTTGGCCAGCTTGACCTTCTTCTTGTCGACCAGGCCGGCCTTTAAAAACTGCTCTTGCAACGAGACCATAACTACTCCGTATTGAGGGTGCGCCGGCCAAGGCAGCGGCATCGGCCGGTGGAAAGACGCTAGCATAGCAAAAAACAGGGGCGCTGCCGCCGCAAGATGGCTGCCCGGGCCGACCGGCGAGCATCCAACGCCCGCCAGTAACAAAAAGACACACTCGCGTGGAAATTTTGTTGATAAATGTCATATAGTTAGTTACGTTCTGCATATCGGCTTCGCTGCCGCTTGCATGCCCCCCCTTCCACTGACTGCGTCTACAAGGATTTGCCATGAAACAATTAATCGCCCTCTGCATCGCCGCCGCGTTCGCCAGCACCGCCTTTGCCGCCGCACCGGAAGCGGCGCCCGTCGCCAAGACGGCGCAACAGTCAAAAATGACCACCTGCAATGCGGACGCCGCCGGCAAGAAAGGCGATGAGCGCAAGGCCTTCATGAAGGAATGCCTGAGCGCCAAGCCGGCACCGGCGATGACGCAGCAAAACAAGATGAAGGCCTGCAATGCCGACGCCAAGGACATGAAGGGCGATGCCCGCAAGGCCTTCATGAAAGAATGCCTGAGCGCGCCGAAGAAATAAGCAGTGCCAGTGCACGCTGCACAGCGCCAGCCGACAGGCTGGCTTTTTTTTGCCCGCAACACGCTGCCAGGCATGCAATCATGCCTAATGATCAAGATGACATGCAGAAAGATAACGCGTAGTATTTAATCCATCTACGGCTCAGTACGGTTACACGGCATTCTGGAGAAAGGACGGCAGCGTGGCGGCGTCGAACGATCTCGCACACTGGCGCGGCCAGGTCTTTAGCCGCCTGCTGCAGGCGGTGCTGCTGCTCGGCATCGTCACCGCCATCCCCAGCGCGCTGCTGGCCGCGAGCGAAGCCATCTGGTCCATTGTCGCCCTCGACTTGCTGGCCATCGGCTGGATCGGCATCATCTGGCATGGGCGCGCCATGCCCTACCGCCGGCGCGTGTGGCAATTCCTCATCGTCGCCTACCTGGTGGGCGTGGGCCTGTTGCTGAAAATCGGCCCCGTCAGCCAGATCTACATGATGCTCATGCCCGTGCTGGCGGCCTTGCTGCTGGGAATGCGGCCAGCCCTGTCGACCCTGGCCCTGACCTCGCTGACCATCTTTTTCCTCGGCCTGCATCCCGACGTCGCCCTGCAAATGCCGGGCACGCCCGATTCTCCCGTGCTGCGCGCGCTGATCGTGGCCCTGAACTTCCTGTTCATCGCCGCCGTGCTGACCCTGTCCTGCGCCTTCCTGCTGCGCCACCTGGAAAGCAGCACCCAGGCCCTGTCGCAGCTGAACGCCGATCTGCGTCTGACGGCCACGGCGCTGGCCCGCCTGAATGACATGGTGATGATCGCCGAAGTGGCCGATGCCCCGCCCGGCGCGGGCGCTCTATCGGCCACGCGCATCATCTTCGTCAACGATGCCTTCGAGCGCAGCAGCGGCTATGCGCGCGCCGAGGTGCTGGGCCGCAGCCTGCTGTTCCAGCATGGCCCCGACACCGATGCGGACGAACTGGCGCGCATCGCCGCCGCCATGGCCCGGGCCCAGCCGGCACGCGCGGAACTGCTCAACTACAACAAGGCCGGCAAGGCGTACTGGGTCGAAGCGGAACTGGTGCCGTTCACGGATGCGGACGGCAAGCAGACCCACTGGGTGGCCGTCGAGCGCGAGATCGACGAGCGCAAGAAATCGGAAGCGGACATCCACCGCCTGGCCTTCTACGACGTGCTGACGGGCTTGCCCAACCGGCGCCTGCTGATGGACCGCCTCGGCCACCTGCTGGCCGCCGCGCCGCGCGACCATAAGGTCAGCGCGCTGATGTTCATCGACCTCGACCACTTCAAGCACATCAACGACGCGCGCGGCCACGCCACCGGCGACGCGCTGCTGCGCCTGGCCGGCCAGCGGCTGGCGCAGCTGATGCGCAAGGCCGACACGGTGGCGCGCATCGGCGGCGACGAATTCGTCGTGCTGCTGGCGCAGCTGGCCGATGACCTGGACAGCGCCGCCCGCGCGGCGGCCCAGGTGGCCGAGAAAATCCGCGCCGCCATCGCGCGCGACTTCGATATCGACGGGCAGTCCTATCATTGCAGCGCCAGCATCGGCGTGACCCTGCTGCCGAAAGCGGGCCAGCAGGCGCACGACCTGCTGCGCGAAGCCGACATCGCCATGTACCGCGCCAAGGCGGGAGGGCGCAACGGCATCGCCTTCTTTGAGGCGGCCATGCAGGCGGGCGTGGAACGGCGCCTGACCCTGGAACGGGCGCTGGCGCGCGCCCTCTCCCTGGGCGAGTTGCGCATGCACGTGCAGCCGCAGGTCGACCGCCACGGCCGCGTGACGGGCGCCGAACTGCTGATGCGCTGGCCGCAGGCGGACGGCACGCACATCGGGCCCGGAGTCTTCATCCCCATCGCCGAGGAATCGGGGCTGATCGTCAGACTCGGACACTGGGCCCTGCGCGAGGCGTGCCGCGCCGCGACGCTGCTGGCGCAGGCAGGATCGCCCGTCGCCCTGTCGGTGAACGTCAGTCCGGCCCAGTTTCGCCAGCCCGACTTCGCTGCCCGTGTGCAGGCGGCGCTGGCCGAGCACGGCACGCCAGCCGGCGCCCTGATCCTGGAACTGACGGAAGGCTTGCTGATCGACCAGCGCGACGCCTCGCTGGCGCGCATGCGCGCACTGGCGGACCTGGGCATCCGCTTTTCCATCGACGATTTCGGCACCGGCTATTCCAGCCTCGCCTACCTGACCTCGATGCCGCTGTACGAACTCAAAATCGACAAGCGCTTCATCGACGACACGCCGCGCGATGCGCGCGACACGGCCATCGTGCAAGCGATACTGGCCATGGCGCGCCATCTGGGCTTGCGCGTCGTGGCCGAGGGCGTGGAAACGCAGGAGCAGGCCGACTTCCTCGTCGCCCACGATTGCGATGGCTTGCAGGGCTACCTGATCGCGCAGCCGATGCCGCTGGAAGACTTTCCCGCCTGGCTGGCCCGGCATCAAGCTTAGCTTTCCGACATTTCCCCCGCGAAACTCCTCCGCTAGAATACCGGCCGCATAGCCTGTACCTTCACCATCCCCTTTTCTTAAAGCGATCCCCGATGCGTCTGGTTCTTCCCCTGTTGGCCCGCCCTCTCCTGCTGTGTTTGCTGGCCGCCGCCCTGCCCGCCGCCCATGCGGCCCCTTCCACCACCGTCCCCACGCCGATCACGCTGGACCAGGCCATGGCCGATCCCGACTGGATCGGCACGCCCGTCGAAGCGGCATGGTGGGGCTGGAATGGCCAGCTCTACTACAAGCAGAAGCGCATTGGCTCGCCCCTGCGCGACACCTATCACGTGCCAGGCGCGAACGCCAGGATCAATAGCGGCAAGCAGGTCGACGACGCGCAGCTGGCCAACCTCGATGGCCAGCAGATGGTCGTCAACCGGGCCGGCACGCGCGCCATCCTGCTGCGCAACGGCGACCTGTTCGAGCGCGACCTGAAAAGCGGCGCCTTGACGCAGATCACGCGCGGCGTGTCCGCCATCAGCGACCCGCAATACTCGAACGACGGCGCCGCCGTGCAATACCGCAGCGGCACCGACTGGTTCAGCTGGAACCGTCTTGACCGCCTGAGCGCCCCCGTGGCCCTGCTGCGCGCGGCCAAGGACCCGGACGCCAAGCCGGAAACGGACGCCCTGCGCGAGCTGCAACTGCGCCTGATCGTCAACCTGGCGCGCCAGAAGGAAGAGCGCGACGCCAACCGCGAACGCCGCCACGCAGAGCGCCGCCTGGACGCCACGCGCGCGCCGGAACCGATCTACCTGGGCGAGAAAGTCACCATTTCCGGCAGCGCCCTGTCGCCGGATGGCCGCTGGCTGCTGGTCGTCACGCAAGACAAGGCCGCCGAAAAGGGCAAGCTGGGCAAACTGGCCCGCTACATCACGGAAACGGGCTACCCGGAAGCGGACGACGAGCGCACGCGCGTGGGCCGCAACATGCCCATCGCGCAAAGCCTGAAACTGGCGGACCTGCGCACGGGCCAGGTGCGCGACATCGCTTTTGATACGCTGCCCGGCATCGCCACCGATCCGCTGGCAGCCATGCGCGCCGAACAGAAGCTGCCGCCGCTGAAGGGCAACCGTGCCGTGCGCATCGACGCCCAGCGCGACGGCATCGCCTGGACTGATGACGGTTCCAAGGCGGCCGTGCGCGTGCGCGCCGTCGACAACAAGGATGGCTGGCTCGCCACCGTCGACCTGGCCAACGGCGCCCTCGTGCCCGTGCACCGCATCAGCGACACGGCCTGGGTCAACCGCCGCGCCGAAGAATTCGGCTGGCTGCCCGACAACGCCACCGTGTGGTATCTGTCCGAGGAAAGCGGCTACGCCCACCTGTACACGAAAACGGGCGCGGCGCCCGCGCGCGCCTTGACCAGCGGCCAGTGGGAAGTGAGCGCCGTCGAATGGAGCCGCGACGGCAAGACGGCTTATTTCATGTGCAACCGGCAGGCGCCCGGCACGTATGAAGTGTGCGCCAGCACGGCGAAGGACGGCGGCGCGCGCGAAGTGACGAATTTGAAAGGCGTGGAAAACTTCGGCCTGTCGCCCGATAACGGCAAGCTGCTGCTGCGTTTTTCCACCAGCTATATGCCGGCCCAGCTGGCGACCATCCCGGTCTCCGGCGGCAAGGCGAACATCCTGACGGATACGCGCAGCGAGGCCTTCAAGGCCCGCAGCTGGGTCATGCCGCAACTGGTGCAAGTACCGTCCACGCACGGCGCGGCGCCCATCTGGGCCAAGCTGTACAGGCCAAAGCAGCTGGAAACGGGCAAGAAGTATCCGATCGTCATGTTCGCGCACGGCGCCGGCTACCTGCAGAACGTGACCGAACGCTACCCCGTGTATTTCCGCGAACAGATGTTCCACAACCTGCTGGTGGAGCAAGGCTACATCGTGCTCGACGTCGACTACCGCGCCTCGCTCGGCTACGGCAGCGCCTGGCGCACGGCCATCTACCGCCAGATGGGCCACCCGGAACTGGAAGACTTCATCGACGGCGCCAACTGGCTGGCGCAGCAGCACCAGGGCGACATCCAGAACGTGGGCATCTATGGCGGCAGCTATGGCGGCTTCATGAGCCTGATGGCCCTGATGCGCGCGCCGGACATGTTCAAGTCCGGCGCCGCCCTGCGCCCCGTGACGGACTGGACCACCTACAACCACGAGTACACGGCGAACATCCTGAACACCCCGGACGTCGATCCGCAGGCGTATAAAATCTCGTCGCCGATCGAATACGCCGACAAACTGACGGGCAACCTCCTGATCGCCCATGGCATGATCGACGACAACGTGTTTTACCAGGACTCCGTGCGCCTGTCGCAGCGCCTCATCGAGCTGAAAAAGGATAACTGGGAAATGGCCAGCTACCCGATGGAGCGCCACGGCTTCGTGCAGCCGGAAGCGTGGTATGACGAGTACCGCCGGATTTATCAGTTGTTCCAGAGAACATTGAAATAAACTCCGATGCCCGCTTGATGCGGGCATTTTTTCATGCTGTCGCATTCGGCGACACGGAAGTCGCTGACGTGCGGCCGGCGCGCGAATCGCGCTTGCCATTTACGCAAGCATGGCACATGATGAAGGCATGACGACATCCACCACCTCCGCCCTGCTGCGCGCCGCGTGCGCCAGCTTCCTGCTGCTGGCCGCCAGCGCCTGCGGCAGCGCCCCCACGCAAAACGATGCGCCGCCCGCCCCCGGCAATGCCGGCTTGCTGGCGCAAATCGAGGCGGAAGTGGGCGCCGCCGCCTGCGATTCCACCCAGCAATGCCAAACCATCGCCATCGGCGCCAAGGCCTGCGGCGGACCCGAGCGCTACCTGGCCTGGTCCAGCAAGGGCAATGACGGCAAGAAACTCAAGGCGCTGGCCCAGGCGCAAGCCGAGGCCAGCCGCAAGCAGCAGCAGGCGGACGGCATGATGTCGACTTGCTCCATCGTCACGGACCCGGGCGCCACTTGCCAGGCGGGGCGCTGCGTGCTGCAAAAGAGCGGCCTGGGCGGCGGCTCCGCCCTGTAAAACCGCCGCCGCATCGAGCCAGCCGCGTGGCATGCGACAATATCAAAACAATATGATTTGGCTATCTGTTGCATTTGAACACAGCTAGCTCTGGTCAGGTGGAAAGTCTTTCTGCTATAATTCGCCGCCTTGGCCTGGTAGCTCAGTCGGTAGAGCAGAGGATTGAAAATCCTTGTGTCGGTGGTTCGATTCCGCCCCGGGCCACCAAGAACAGTTCCAATGAAACGCCCACTCCTGTCAGTGGGCGTTGTCGTTTCCGGACCTCGCCTTACCCGGCGGCAATGCCGACGCGCCCTGCCGCGGACGCCCGTCCGCGCCCATCCAGGCGAAATCTCATCCTTGCTTGATCTATTACAAAGTGCAACATCCGTCCCGGGGCGACAGTCCGTCAACGGGTGGCCGGCACGCAATCCACGCCAGCGGACCAGCCTATCTCCTCGACCAAGGATGTCCACGCACATGGATGAGCACAAGATTGTGGTGTTTACGGGCAACGATGGCCATGCGATCCGCCAGGGCATCGCGGCGATCGAGCGCGCCCTTCCCGGCTTGCGCTGGCTGCTCGTGATCCACGCGCGGCGCAAGTCGGCGCCGGAATTGCTGCATAACCAGTGGGCGAACCTGACAAAGAACGGCTGGCGCTGGATACCGTATCAAGCCGCGGATCTCTGGCGGCGCATGCGCGCGCGCGCCGCGCCGCAGCAGGGCGCACTGGCATCGCCAAGGCACCTCGACGTGCTCACGGTCGCCGACCTGCATGCGGACGCCACGCTGTCCGCCGTCAGGGCCTTCGCGCCGGCGCTGGGCCTGGCGCTCGACGCGCCTATCCTGCGCAGGCCGCTGTTCGCCCTGCCCACGCTGGGCACGCTCAACTTACACAAGGGCAAAGTGCCCGACTACCGCGGCATGCCGCCGGCATTCTGGGAATTGTGGAACGACGAGCCGTCGGTCGGCTGCACCATCCATTGGGTCGACGACAAACTCGACACGGGCAACGTCGTGCTGGCGGCCACGCTCGAGCGGGAAGCCTACGCGACGGTGCGAGGCATGCAGCTGCGCCTGGACGCGGCGGGTATCCAGTTGATGTGCGATGCCGTGCAGCAAGTCCTGGCCGGCGCCCCGCCGTCGCTGGCGCAAGCCGGCGCCGGCGCGACGTATCGAAAACCCAGCCTGGCGCAGGTGGCCGAACTGGACGCCAGGCTGCTGCGCAACCAGCGGCCAGCGGGCCACGCTATGCACAGAGCGCTCAAGGATGGCGCAGCGGCCGGCGCAGCGATGTTATCGCGCCTGGGCCTGAGCCGCGCGCTCGCGCCACGCCTGACGGTGCTGCTATACCATCGCGTCAGCGACGGCGCGCGCGACAATCTCACCGTCGGCATCGCACAGTTCGACCGGCAGATGGCATTGCTGCGCAAGCATTGCATGGTGCTGCCGCTCGAGCAGGCGCTGAGGCTGGAGTCGGTCCCCGCTTCGTCCCGCCCGCTGGTATGCGTCACCTTCGACGACGGCTACCTCGACAACTACACGAATGCCGTGCCCATCCTCCTGAAGCACCAGCTTCCCGGCGCCTTCTTTGTCGCCACCGGCTTCATCGGCAGCGGGCGCGCCTTCGCGCACGACGTGCGGCGCGGCAACCAGGCGATACCGATGATGACCTGGGAACAGTTGCGCGCGATGCGCGACGAGGGCTTCCTGATCGGCTCCCACACCGTCAACCATATCGACTGCGCCGCCGAACCGGAAAACATCGTGCGCCACGAACTGGCGCGCTCGCGCGACGACTTGCGGCATGAACTGGGGCTGGAAAGCGTCGTGCTAGGCTATCCCTACGGGGGACGCCGGCACATGACGCCGGAACGCCTCGAGCTGGTCAGGCAAGCCGGCTATGTCGCCTGCCTGTCCGCCTATGGCGGCAGCAATATCGGCGCCGTCGATCCCTTCAATCTGCTGCGGCGCGGCATACACTGGGAGTATTCCGATCGCGCCTTCCTGTTCGCGTGCCTGGGATGGAGATGAGCGGATGAGCGGAAAAACGCCCCCGCTGGTCTTGCATGTCATGCATCATCTGGTCACCGGGGGCCTGGAGAATGGCGTGGTCAACTTGATCAACCATATGCCCGAATCGGCCTTCCGGCATGGCATCGTCTGCATCGAAGACGACTCGGACTTCCGCGACCGCATCGTTCGCCGCGACGTGGACGTCATTGCCCTGAAGCGCAGCCGCATCGGCGTGTGGGCGATGCGCCGCGAACTCTACAAGCTGTGCCGCACGCTCCAACCCGCTATCTTGCATACGCGCAACCAGTCCGCTCTCGATGCGCTGTTACCGGCACGGCTGGCGGGCGTGCGCCATGCCGTGCATGGCGAGCACGGCTGGGATGTCGACAACTTGCGTGGCGACCGATGGAAGCCGGCGCTGCTGCGCCAGCTGCATTCACCGTTGATCGAGCGCTATGTCACGGTCTCGCAAAACCTGCAGCGCTACCTGAGCGGGCGCGTCGGTATCGCCCCCGCGAGGATCAGCCAGATCTACAACGGTGTCGACACGACCCGCTTCACGCCCCGGGAAAACGGCCCCCGCTGCGCCATGCCCGCAGCTTACGCGCGCGACGACGCGCTCATCATCGGCACGGTCGGCCGCATGCAGCCCGTCAAGGATCAAGCCACCCTGCTGCGCGCCTTTGCCGGCCTGGCGCCGCGTCACGCCAGAGCGCGCCTCGTGATGGCCGGCAGCGGCCCCCTGGCGGCGGACTTGCGCGCCTTGGCCGCAGCGCTCGGCGTCGGGGAGCGCGTGTGGTTTCCCGGCACCTTGCACGACGTCGCCGTGGTCATGCGCAATATCGATGTCTTCGTCCTGCCTTCCTTGTCGGAAGGGATCTCGAATACCTTGCTCGAGGCCATGGCCAGCGGCGTGCCGGCGCTCGCCACCAGCGTGGGGGGCAATCCCGAGCTGGTCCAGCAAGGGCTGACGGGCCGGCTGTTCCCGCCTGGCGACGTGGCCGCCCTGGGCCGCCTCCTGGACGACTATTTGACGCACCCCGCCTTGCGCCTCGCGCACGGCGCCGCCGCGCGGCGCGTGGCCGTCGAGCGTTTCAGCCTGCCCACCATGGTCGCGCATTACCAGTCGCTGTACCAGCAGTTGTGCCATTAGCGGGCGCCACCACGCCCCCCATGCGTTTGGCGTTGCGCGTATGCGCAGTACCGCACAGTAACATCGGCCATATCGGCCTATCCTGTTCCCATTCAACGGGAGAGATCGCATGCTGACGATAATACTGACGGTGGCCCTGCTGGGCCTGCTTGCACTGTTCGCGCCCGGCCCCGTGCGCCGCGCCCTGCTTGCACCACACCTGCTGGCCCTGTTCAAGCGCATCCTGCCGAGCATGTCCGGGACGGAGCGCGACGCCCTCGAAGCGGGCACGACCTGGTGGGATGCCGAGCTGTTTTCCGGCCGGCCCGACTGGTCCAGGCTGCTGGCTTATGGCCCCGCCTCGCTCACGGCCGAGGAGCGCCACTTTCTCAAGCACGACGTCGAGCGCTTGTGCGAACTGGTCAACGACTGGCAAACGCAGCAGCAACTCGACTTGCCAGAGCAAGCCTGGGCCTACATGAAAAGCCAGGGTTTCCTCGGCATGATCATCCCCAAGCAATACGGCGGCAAGCAGTTCTCCGCCTACATGCATTCGCAAGTGGTGATGAAGCTGTCGAGCCGCTGCTCGGCGCTGGCCGTCACCGTGATGGTGCCCAATTCGCTGGGGCCGGCCGAATTGCTGCTGCACTATGGCACCGAAGAACAGAAAGATTATTACCTGCCGCGATTGGCCGCCGGCACGGAGATTCCCTGCTTTGCGCTGACCAGCCCGTATGCGGGTTCCGATGCGGCCGCCATTCCCGACCTGGGCGTCGTCTGCATGGGCGTGCACGAAGGCCGCGCCACCCTGGGTTTCCGCCTCAGCTGGAACAAGCGCTACATCACCCTGGCGCCCGTGGCGACCCTGCTGGGCCTGGCCTTCCAGACCAGCGACCCCGACCATTTACTCTCCGACAACGATGCACCGGGCATCACTTGCGCCCTGATCCCCGCCAGCCACGACGGCGTGGTGATCGGCC
The DNA here is from genome assembly GCF_018682595.1 of Janthinobacterium sp. JC611. NCBI lineage: Bacteria > Pseudomonadati > Pseudomonadota > Betaproteobacteria > Burkholderiales > Oxalobacteraceae > Janthinobacterium > Janthinobacterium sp. JC611. The sequence goes on along the minus strand of NZ_JAFLJN010000015.1, from coordinate 166,614 downwards.
GCCGCCATCATCCCCTGAACGCCGCGTTCCAGAACGGCCCCACTTCCGGCACCGATGTCTTCATCCCCATCGACTGGGTCATCGGCGGCCAGGCGCAAGTGGGCAAGGGATGGCGCATGCTGATGGAATGCCTGGCGGCCGGGCGCGCCATTTCGCTGCCCTCGTCCAGCGTCGGCATGGGCAAGATGGCCGTGCGCGGCACCGGCGCGTATGCGGCCGTGCGGCGCCAGTTCAACATGTCCATCGGTAAATTCGAAGGGGTGCAGGAAGCGCTGGCCCGCATGGGCGCCAACCTGTACCTGATGGATGCGGCCCGCACCCTGGCCGCGCACGCCGTCGACCTGGGCGAGAAGCCGGCCGTCATTTCCGCCATCGTCAAATACCACGTCACGCAGCGGGGCCGCGCGCTCGTTAACGACGGCATGGATATCTTGGGCGGCAAGGGCATCTGCATCGGGCCCAACAATTTCCTCGCCAGCGCCTACCAGCAAATCCCCATCGCCATTACCGTCGAAGGGGCCAACATCCTCACGCGCAGCCTGATCATCTTCGGCCAGGGCGCCATCCGCGCCCATCCATATGTGCTCAGGGAAATGGCCGCCGTCAGCGACAGCGACGGCCGCAAGGCCTTGCGCGATTTCGATGCGGCCTTCTTTGGCCACGTCGGCTTTGTGCTGGGCAACCTGGCCAGGGGATTGTGGTACGGACTGGGCGGCGCGCGCCTGGCGGCCGTGCCCGACGCCGGCGCGCCCGTACTGGCGCCCTATTACCGCGCCCTGACGCGGCTGTCGACGGCCTTCGCCGTCATGACCGATATGTCGATGTTCGTGCTCGGCGGCGAGCTCAAGCGCCGCGAGCGGCTGTCCGCCCGGCTGGGCGACGTGCTGGCGCAGCTGTACCTGGCCTCGTCCGTGCTGAAGCGCTACGAGGACGATGGCCGTCCCGAGGCCGACCTGCCCTATGTGCACTGGTCGCTGCAAGATGCGCTGGTCAAGGCCCGGCAGGGCTTGACGGGCGTGCTCGACAATTTCCCCGCGCGCGTGCTGGCCGTGCTGCTGCGCACCTTGCTGTTTCCCTTCGGCCTGCCCCACCGTCCGCCGTCCGACGAGCTGGGCAGCGAGGTGGCGCTGGCCCTGCAAACGCCGGGCGCCGACCGCGAACGGCTGCTGGCCGACGGCCATGTCGCCAGCGACGCGGCCGATCCCGTCGCCTGCGCAGAACGGGCGCTGGCCCTGCTGCCCGACGTGCTGCACATCGAAAAACGCCTGAAAGACACGCCCGAGGGCGCCGCCCTGCGGCACCTGCCGCAAAGCCTGTCCGCCATGCAGCAGTGGCTGGCCTCGGCCAAGCGGGCAGGCTCGGTCAGCTGCCAGGAGCACAACACCTTGCTGGAATATGCGCGCCTGGTCGACGGCTTGATCCAGGTCGACGATTTTCCGGCCGCGGCGGCGCAGCCCAAACCCTTGCCGATGCACGAGGCAGATAGCGGCAGCCGCGCCGCCTAGGCGAATTTGCGACCTATACTGAATGGAGCGGGCGCGGTGCCCGCCCTTTGCAGAAAGGAGTCCATCATGACGCGCAAATTCATCGATTGCCGGGAATTCCCCAGCGACGCGCATTGCTCGGTAGCTATCTCGGCCGACAGCGAGGAAGAACTATTGGGCATTGCTGTGGAGCATGCGGTCTCGGTACACCATCACCACGACACGCCGGAGCTGCGCCAGCAGCTGCGTCAACTGTTCAAGGACGGCATGCCGCCTGAACACCTGCCCATGACGAGACAGGCCGGCAGCAGCGGGGCCTCGCACGCGCACTAACCTGCCAGGGCTTGCGCCGGTTTCTGCAAGCGCAAGCCCAGCATGGCGACGCGCAGCGGGCCAAGGCCGGCTTTCTCGCCCTGGTGGAGCGGGGACATATCGGCCTGAACGCGGCCATGGCGGGATTACGCCTGAAGCCGTCGCGCGCCTTCGTTCAGGGCCTGTCCAGCGCAAGCCCTCGGACTTTCTTGACGCATTTGCTGGCGCCTGGGCTTGCGTAGCGCCTGGCGCCTTCCTATCATGAAACCACGCGCTGGCAAACGGTGCATGCAGGCCGGCACGCCGGAACAGTCCCCTGTTTCCGTCACGATACCCATAAGCGCATGCTGCCGCAGGGAGGTACATGATGAATACCTTGACGAATGGCCAGCTCAATGAGTTGCAAGCCTCATTGAGAGGGCAACTGTTACAAGCGGACGACGCTGGCTACGACGGCGCGCGCGCCGTCTGGAATGCGATGATCGACCGGCATCCGGCCCTCATCGCGCGTTGCGCCGGCACGGCCGACGTGCGCACGGCGCTGGCGTATGCGCGCGACCACGGCCTGCCCCTGGCCGTGCGGGGCGGCGGCCACAATATCGCCGGCAGCGCCCTGTGCAACGACGGGCTGGTGATCGACCTGTCGGCCATGCGCTCGGTGCATATCGATCCGCAACAGCGCCGCGCCCACGTCGAAGGCGGGGCCACCTTGCACGACTTCGACCACGAGGCGCAAGCCTTCGGCCTGGCCACGCCGCTGGGCATCAATTCCACCACGGGCGTGGCGGGACTGGCCCTGGGCGGCGGTTTTGGCTGGCTCAGCCGCACGCTGGGCCTGGCGGCCGACAACCTGCTGGCGGCCGACGTGGTCACGGCCGATGGACAATTCCTGCATGCCAGCGCGACCGAGCATCCCGACCTGTTCTGGGCCTTGCGCGGCGGCGGCGGCAACTTCGGCGTGGTCACGCGCTTCGAATTCCAGCTGCATCCGGTGGGGCCGCAAGTCACGGCCGGCCTCGTCGTCTTCCCCCACGCGCAAGCGAAGGCGGTGTTGACGAAATACCGCGATTTCGTCGATGGCATGCCCGATGCATTGACCGTCTGGGCCGTCTTGCGCAAGGCGCCGCCGCTGCCCTTCCTGCCGCCCGAGGTCCATGGCCAGGACGTGCTGGTCCTGCCCGTGTTTTCGCCCGTGCAATCGGCCGCCATGCAGGAAGCGATCGAGCGCATCGGCCAATTCGGCCAGCCGCTGGGCATGCACCTGGGCAGCATGCCGTACACAGCCTGGCAGCAAGCCTTCGATGCGCTGCTCACGCCGGGCGCGCGCAACTACTGGAAGTCGCATAACTTCACGCAACTCAGCGACGCGGCCATCGATACCGTCATCCGCCATGCCGGCAAACTGCCGACGCCGCAATGCGAAATCTTCCTCGGCCTGCTGGGCGCGCAGGCGAGCCGGCCGGCGCCGCAGGATACGGCCTATCCGCACCGCGACGCCCTGTACGTGATGAACGTGCACACGCGCTGGGACGCGCCGGCCGATGACGCGCGCTGCATCGCCTGGGCACGCGACTTCTTCAACGACGCGGCGCCGTATGCGACGGGCAGCGTGTACGTCAATTTCCTGACCGAGGATGAGAGCGGGCGCACGGCCGACGCGTATGGCGTCAACTATCCGCGCCTGGCGCAAATCAAGCAACGATACGACCCGGCCAACCTGTTCCGCGCCAACCAGAACATCTGTCCGGCCACCTAGGCTGCGGCGGCGCAGCGCCTTGCAATCCCTTGATCCAGGGCAATGCAATGCGCTCGCCGCGCGCCTACAATCGCCGGCTTTGCCCTTCGCCCATGCGCCACGCTCCCGAACTCCTCCTGCCCGCCGGCTCCCTGGCCAAGATGCATGCCGCCTTCGACTATGGCGCCGACGCCGTCTACGCGGGCCAGCCACGCTACAGCTTGCGCGTGCGCAATAACGATTTTTCGACCCTGCAAGCCTTGCAGGAAGGAATTGACGGCGCGCATGCGCGCGGCAAGCAATTCTTTGTCGCCAGCAATATCTTCGCCCACAACGCCAAGCTGAAGACGTATCTGCGCGACATGGAACCGGTGATCGCCATGCGTCCCGACGCGCTGATCATGGCCGACCCCGGCCTGATCATGATGGTGCGCGACAAGTGGCCGGAGATTCCCGTGCACCTGTCCGTGCAGGCGAACGCCGTCAACTGGGCGGACGTGAAATTCTGGCACCGCATGGGCTTGACGCGCGTGATCCTGTCGCGCGAACTGTCGCTCGACGAGATCGAGGAAATCCGCCAGCGCTGCCCCGAAATGGAACTCGAGGTGTTCGTCCACGGCGCCCTGTGCATCGCCTATTCGGGCCGCTGCCTGCTGTCCGGCTACTTCAACCACCGCGACCCGAACCAGGGCACGTGCACGAATTCCTGCCGCTGGGATTACAAGGTGAAAAATGCGTCCGAAGACGCCAGCGGCGACCTGGGCGGCATGCAGGTGGTGCCGCTGGCATTCCACCAGGCGCTGGCCGAAGCCGACAACAACGCGTTTTCCGCACTGCACCAGCAGCCGCGCCACCCGCTGGCCGACCAGCCCTATCTGATCGAAGAAGCCCAGCGCCCGGGCCAGCTGATGCCGATACTCGAAGACGAGCACGGCACTTACATCATGAATTCGAAAGACTTGCGCGCCGTCGAGCATATCGAGCGCCTGGTGAAGATCGGCGTCGATTCGCTGAAGGTCGAGGGCCGCACCAAGTCGCTGTACTACGCGGCGCGCACGGCGCAAGTCTACCGCCAGGCCATCGATGACGCCGTCGCGGGCCGCCCCTTCGACATGGGCCTGCTGGGCCAGCTGCAAGGCCTGGCCAACCGCGGCTACACGGACGGTTTTTATCAACGCCACCACACGCAGGCGCACCAGAACTACATGCGCGGCGCGTCCGAGGCGGACCGCAGCCAGTACGTGGGCGACGTGCTGGGCGTGACGGACGGCTGGGCCCGGGTGGACGTGAAAAACCGCTTCGCCGTGGGTGACCGGATGGAGGCCGTGCATCCTGGCGGCAACCGCGACTTCACCATCACCCGCATGCTCGGCGATGACGGCAAGGAGATCCAGGTGGCGCCCGGCAGCGGCCACTTCGTGCACATCGAGCTCGACGCAGCCCTCGACAAGGCCTTGCTGGCGCGCTATTTGTAACCGCCAGTCTGGCGGCGGCAGTGGCAAACCAGTCCACAAGTGTTTGATTTGACAAGTAAAAATCCGCGCATCACCGCCTAAACAATTTGTTTAGGCTTCAACATTGCTATACGATACGGCCACCCTGCGCCCGGGGGGCCTGATCGGCATCCCGGGCGTCCCTGACACGTTCACCGGAATCCCCGATGCCACCTGCCACTCCCGCCCTGATCACCAATGACGCCGTCGTCCTCGGCCTGCTCGCCATGACCCTGGGAGCCGTTTTCTGGACCGCCTCCCGCACCAATGGCTTCTGGAAAAAGTTCTATACGTATATCCCATCCTTGCTGATGTGCTATTTGATACCGGCCTTGCTCAACACCTTCGGCATCATCGATGGCAACGCCTCCGGCCTGTACGCGGTGGCGCGCGACTACCTGCTGCCCAGCGCGCTGGTCCTGCTGTGCGTGGCCATCGACTTCGGCGGCATCCTGCGCCTCGGGCCCAAGGCCATCATCATGTTTCTCACAGGAACGCTCGGCGTCATGCTGGGCGCCCTCGTCTCGTTCGAAGCCCTGCGCCTGCTCCACCCGGAAACGGTGGCGGGCGACACCTGGCGCGGCATGACGACCGTCGCCGGCTCCTGGATAGGCGGCGGCGCCAACCAGGCGGCCATGAAGGAAGTGTTCGAAGTGGACGCCACCCTGTTCGGCCAGTTCGTCGCCGTCGACGTGCTGGTGGCCAACGTGTGGACGGCCGTGCTGCTGTTCCTGGCCGGCCGCGCGGGTGCCTTCGACCGCTGGACGGGCGCCGATTTATCCGCCATCAACGCGCTCAAGGACAGCATCGAAAGTTACCGGGCCCAGCACGCGCGCATCGCCACCCTGACCGACATCATGATCATCCTCGGCGTGGGCCTGGGCGTGACGGGCCTGTCGCATTTCCTGGCCGGCCCCATCATCGGCTGGATCGCCACCCTGCCCGCCGCATGGCGCCTGCAGGACTACAGCCTGACGTCGACCTTCTTCTGGATCGTCGTGCTGGCCACCACCTTCGGCCTGCTGCTCAGTTTTACCAGGGCGCGCAGCCTGGAAGGCGCGGGCGCCTCGACCATCGGCTCGGCCATGCTGTACGTGCTGGTGGCCACCATCGGCATGCACATGGACTTGAAAGCCCTGTTCGACAAGCCGTTTTTGTTCCTGCTGGGCCTGATCTGGATCGCCGTGCATGGCGGCCTGATGCTGCTCGTCGCCAAGCTGATCCGCGCGCCCCTGTTCTTCATGGCCGTGGGCTCGCAAGCGAACATCGGCGGCGCCGCCTCGGCCCCCGTCATCGCCAGCGCCTTCCACCCGTCGCTGGCGCCCGTCGGCGTGCTGCTGGCCGTGCTCGGCTACGCGCTGGGCACCTATGGCGCCTACATCACGGGCTTGATCCTGCGCGGCATGGCGGGGTGATTCAGCCGGCAACGACGACAACGCCAGCCTTCGGGCTGGCGTTGTCGTTTGTGGGCCAGGCCCGTTCCCCCCACATCGGCCACGGCCCCCTACAAAATCACCAGAATGTAGCAGAAAGCCCTCAAAACCAAATTTCCGCACCATTTTTGTGCAAAATCTGCGATGATAGTTGCCCAAATAACCGATTACCTCCATGGAATTCTGATGAAATACGCATCTGCTCACGAGTATGTCCAGCATGTCGCCGCACGCAATCCAGGTCAGCCCGAGTTTCTGCAAGCCGTCACCGAAGTCATGGAGAGCTTGTGGCCGTTCCTGGAACAGCACCCGAAATACGCGGAACAAGGCTTGCTGGAACGCTTGATCGAGCCGGAGCGCGTGGTGATGTTCCGCGTGTCGTGGGTCGATGACCATGGGCAAGTGCAAGTCAATCGCGGCTACCGCATCCAGCACAGCATGGCCATCGGACCGTACAAGGGCGGCATCCGCTTCCACCCTTCCGTCACGCTGTCCGTGCTGAAATTCCTCGCCTTTGAGCAAACATTCAAGAATGCGCTGACCACGTTACCGATGGGCGGCGGCAAGGGCGGCGCCGACTTCGATCCGAAGGGCAAGAGCCCGGGCGAAGTGATGCGTTTCTGCCAGGCTTTCGTCAGTGAACTGTTCCGCCATGTGGGCTCGGACACGGACGTGCCGGCCGGCGACATCGGCGTGGGCGGGCGCGAAGTGGGCTATATGGCCGGCATGATGAAAAAACTCAGCAACCGCGCCGATTGCGTGTTCACGGGCAAGGGCGCCAGCTTCGGCGGCTCGCTGATGCGTCCCGAAGCGACGGGCTACGGCACCGTGTATTTTGCGCAGGAAATGCTGAAGACGCGGGGCCGCTCGTTCGAAGGCATGCGCGTTTCCGTGTCCGGTTCGGGCAACGTGGCGCAGTACGCGGTGGAAAAAGCCATGGCCATGGGCGCGAAAGTCATCACCGTCTCCGATTCCAGCGGCACCGTCATCGATGAAGACGGCTTTACGCCGGACAAGCTGGCCATCCTGATGGAGGTCAAGAACCATCTGTATGGCCGCGTCAGCGACTACGCCGCGCGCACGGGCGTACGCTTCGAAGCGGGCGTGTCGCCATGGCATGTGCCGGTCGACATCGCCCTGCCCTGCGCCACGCAAAACGAGCTGAACATCGACGACGCGCGCACGCTGATTACCAATGGCGTGCAATGCGTGGCCGAAGGCGCCAACATGCCCACCACCATCGAGGCGGCAAAGGCCTTCGAGGCGGCTGGCGTGCTGTATGCGCCGGGCAAGGCCAGCAATGCGGGCGGCGTGGCCACGTCGGGCCTGGAAATGAGCCAGAACGCGGCCCGCATTTCCTGGCCGCGCGAGGAAGTCGACGCGCGTTTGCTGCAGATCATGCAAGGCATCCACGCGGCGTGCAAGCAATACGGCACGCGCGCGGACGGTTCCGTCAGCTATGTGGATGGCGCCAATATCGCCGGTTTCGTCAAAGTGGCCGACGCGATGCTGGCGCAGGGGGTAATTTAGGCGGCCTAATGACACCTGACAAAACCGTAGCGAGCGGAAGAGAGAGGTGGCCGAGAAGCGCAACCGTACTCAAGTACGGTGAGCATCGCAGACCGCCTATATCGACGCGCAGCAGGTTTGGTCAGGTGTCCTACAACATTTCAGGCTTCATCAGACTCTTGCGGCTGATGGTGCGGCCCGACACCATGAACTCGCCGTTGCCACGGTAATGCAGGGTTTCGGGCAGCTTGGGCGAAGTGGCCACGTGGGCTTTCACGCATTCGAAAATAAAGAAGCCGCCCTTCGGATTGCCCGCCACCTGGGCCAGCTTGCATTCGAAGTTGGCGTAGCACTCGGCGATCAGGGGCGCGCCCACCAGTTCGGCCGGCTGCGGCGTCAGGCCGAAGGCCGTGAACTTGTCCGTGTCTGCGCCGCTGCAATTGCCGATGGCCACCACCTGATCGACCATGTCGGCCGTGGGCAGGTTAATCACGCATTCCATGCTGCGCTTGATCATTTCGTGGCTGTGGTTTGCGTCGGAAATGAAGCAGCCCAACAAGGATGGAGTGAATTCCATCAGCATGTGCCAGGCCATGGTCATGACGTCGCTTTCGCCCTTCCACGTCGAGCTGACCAGCACCACCGGCCCCGGTTCGAGGAAGCGCCGGATATCGGCGACGGGATAATCTTCTTTGTGGTAATTTTTCATCTAGTCTCCAGGACTCGGTACGCCATAGCATAGCCCAACGGCGCCTCGCCGGGCGCGCGGCTGGTCGGCGGCGGTGCTCATCCGCGCCGCGATTTGTGCCGTCCGTCGCAAATGTCTCCCCAATGGAGATGTTGCACAATAGAATACACTGATCAACTACTCAAGGAAATCGCCATGCGTCCTCTGTTCCTGTTGTCAGTCCTGTCCCTCGCCTGCCTCTCGCCCCTCGCGCATGCCGACGAGCAAACCCGCACGGTAGCCGCCTTCAACGCCATCGATATCCGCGGCCCCATCAGCATCGAAGTCGAATCGGGCAAGGAGCAAAGCCTGCTGCTGCGCGGCGACCAGAAATTCCTCAGCGGCGTGATCACGGAAGTGGTCGACGGCGAGCTGAAAATCTCCATGAAGGATAAAGACATCAAGAAGACCGAGGGCGACCCGCGCATCATCATCACCATGCCCACCTTGCGCAAGCTGATCGCGGAAGGCGCGGGCGAGAAGATATTGACCAAGCTCAATGGTCCAAGAGTCGACATCAGCTACAAGGGCGCGGGCCGCCTGGCCGCCGATGGCCAGGTCGACTGGCTGCGCCTGAAGGCGCAAGGCGTGGGCGACGTCGATACGAAAGCCTTGCTGGCGAAAAACGTCGACGTCAATTTCGAAGGCATCGGCTCCGTCAAGGTGTATTCCTCGGGCGAGCTGAACGCCGTGGTGCGCGGCATGGGCGAACTGACCTATTACGGCAAGCCGAAGATCGTGCACAAATCGGTCGCCGGCATCGGCAGCGTCAATGCCGCCAAATAAATTGCATAAAACAACAAGGCCATCAGGCCAGGGAGACCGCATGACCGCAACACCCGCAATCCAAGAGAGCGCAGCGCCGCTGGTGCTGCGCGAAGACGAAGGTGGCCTCGTCACCCTGCGCCTGAACCGGCCCCTGCAATTCAATGCCTTGTCGGAAGCCATGCTGGCGGCGCTGCAGGCTGAACTCGACCTCATCGCCGGGCAGCCGCACGTGCGCTGCGTGGTGCTGGCCGCCGAAGGCAAGGCCTTTTGCGCGGGCCACGACTTGCGCCAGATGCAGGCCACGCGCCAGCTTGCGTATTATCAAACCCTGTTCGCGCAATGCTCGCGCGTGATGCAAGCCATCCAGGCCTTGCCCGTGCCCGTGATTGCCCGCGTGCACGGCATCGCCACGGCGGCCGGCTGCCAATTGGTCGCCAGCTGCGACCTGGCCGTGGCGGGCGCCTCCGCCCGTTTTGCCGTCTCCGGCATCAATGTGGGCCTGTTCTGCGCCACGCCATCGGTCGCCCTGTCGCGCAATGTGTCGCCCAAGCGGGCCTTCGACATGCTGGTGACGGGCCGCTTCATCGACGCCGACACGGCCGCCGACTGGGGCCTGATCAATGAAACGGTGGCCGACGCGGCGCTCGACGAGGCCGTGGCGCGCCTGGCCCAGCAGATCATGGCGAAAAGCCCGACGGCCATCCGCTACGGCAAGCACATGTTTTACAAACAGCGCCAGCTGCCGCTGGACGAGGCGTATGCGTATGCGGGCGAGGTGATGGCGCGCAACATGATGGAAGAGGATGCGGACGAGGGCGTTACCGCCTTCCTTGAAAAACGGCCGCCCGGCTGGGCGGCCGTCAAGTAGCTTAGCGCTGTTCTTTCATCTGCTGCTGGACCGAAAGACTCAAGGTGCCCAGGTCTTCCTTGCCCAGCAGCGGCAATTGCGCCAGCAGCTGCATCAGGGCGGAACTGCCCGTCACGTCCAGCTCGGACGACTGCACCAGCACCGTGCCGGCGCCCGTGAAGTCGATCTGCTTTTCCTCGCCCGACAGGGTAAAACCCGTGAGCGCGCCGGCGGCCGAGGCCCAGCCCTGCACGTGGGCGTAATCGTAGTGATAGGACGGGCTGGGGCAGTCGGCCCAGCCCAGCACGGCCTGCTCGTCCACGCGGCACGGCAGCTCGAGGAAATGCACGGGGCCGTTCGACGAGGCGATGACTTTACCGGTGCCTATCATCGTCAGATAACCGGGCAAGGTCGATTCCTGGCAGATCACGTCCTTGGTAAAACCGAGCAGGTTTTTCGCGCGGATGGTCATGTTGGCGTTGTCCAGGTCGTAGCACGCCAGGTCGTTGCCGTTGTCGCCCAAAATCAATTGCCCTTGCCCTTGCGCCACGACAAAGTGGTGCACGTACTTGGGCGCATTGAAGGCGTTGCGCACGATGAGGTCGAGCACGCTGCTGCCCATGGCTTCGAAGCGCAGCTCGCCATAGAAGGCGATCATCTTGCCCTTGCGAATGAAGATCTGTTCCTTGACGTCGATGACATACGAAAAACGGTTCAAGTTATCGTTCTTCGGCAAGGTATCGGGATTGTAAATCGTCATGGCTTACCTTTCGCTCGCTTGGATGTAGACCGTGCCCTGGCCCGTGAATTTCACCTGGTACGATTCGCCGGACGCCTGGCCGACGAAGGTTTTCCAGTTCAAGTCCGTGACGATGGTCGAGCTCAGTTGTCCCGTGTGGCCGATGTACGCTTGCGGGTCGACGAACACGGGCACGTCCGGCGTGACGGGCAAGCCGATGGCATTGCCGTCCGACAAAATCGCCACGTCGCCCGTGCCTTGCAAGGTGGTGGTAAACAAGCCCTGGCCCGAGGCCATGCCGCGCACCACGCCCTGCACGCCGCCCTGGTTGCCGAGGAACATGGTGCCGGCCGTCAGGCGCGCATCGAAGGCAAGCAGGGAATCGCTTTCCACATAAAACGTTTCGCCGCGCACGGGCACGATGCTGACGAACAACCCGCCCTGCGCATAGAACACGCTGCCCGTGCCGCGCGCCGACATCATGGCGTAGCCCTCGTTCGTGACGGCGCGCATGGCCAGGCTTTGCACGCCCTGGCCGGCCAGGAAGGAGCGGCTAAACGCCACGTCGCCCTGGTAGGACACCATGGCACCCTTGCGGGCGAACACTTCCTCATTGCCGAGTTTGACCTCGAGCATCTTTTCATTGATTTGCTGATAGACAGGCATGGCGGGTCCTCGCTGACTTAACGTTCGGCGGGCTGGATGAACACCACGCCCTGGCCTGTGAATTTGTGCTGGTACGATTCGCCCGAGCTCTGGCCGATCATCGTGCGCCAGTTGACGTCGAAAACAAATTCCTGGCGGATGTCGCCCTTGAAGCCGACGAAGGCGTCCGGGTCCACGCGCAGCGGGTGCGCGGGCGTCACTTCCAGCATGATCAGGTTGCCGCGCGAAATGACGGCCAGGTTGCCGTGCCCTTCGACGGTGGTGGAAAACAGGCCCTGGCCCGAGCTGGCGCCGCGCAAGCCCGCAAAGCTGGTGCCCGTCTTCAGGCTGGTGTCGTAGGCCAGCAGGCTGCTGCTTTCGATGGTCAGCTTTTCGCCGGCCAGCGCCATGACGGTGATCTCGGCCGCGTTCTGCGCGAAAAACACGGTACCCGTGCCGGCGGCCTGCATCACCTGCATGCCTTCGTTCGTCACCTTGCGCTTGAGCGCGCCGAACAGGCCCTCGCCGCCGAGCAGGGACTTTTCAAATTTGATGCTGCCTGTGTAGGCGACCATGGCGCCGGCGATCGCCAGCACTTTTTCATCCTGCAGGCGCACTTCCAGCAGGCGGTCGGTATTGGTGCGGAAACTGGTCACGCGCAACTCCCCAAGAATGCCAGGGCACAAAGCCATGGCTATCCGACAAGATACCGTTGGCGTTACCGCTGTGCAAGCGCTATTCCTCCCGGACGGGGCCGTCCATAAAAAAAAAGCGTGCCCGGAGGCACGCCTTGCGTTCGGCGCAATGGCCGTTTAATCAGCCAGCACCGGCTTGGCGTTGCGCGCGTTCTGGAACAACGGCACGGGATCATTGGTATTGACCTCCACCACCGTCACGCCCTGCACCACGCCAGCCACCTGGTAGCCGACGGCGCCCAGGTGGCGCTTGCCTTCGGCCAGGTTGGACCAGCTCAGCGAGACAGAGGCCGTGCCGCCCGTGTAGGCCGTGCCCGGCATCAGCGCCTTGAAGCCGCCATTCGACAGGCCCGGCGCCAGCACCCACGACGACAAGGTGTAGTCGGCCTGGCCGTTTTGCGGCGCAAAACCGATCACGCATACCTTGTAGGTGCCGGCGGCGGGCAGGCGCAGTTCCACTTGCTCATTGGAGCTTTCATTGCCACTGCTGCCGACCAGCACATTGGCGGCGTTGTAGACCTCCATGTCCATGTCGGTATTCGCGCCGCCCGTCGTTTCCGCGTCGTAGGTGGCAAAGCGCGCCGCCAGGGTGCCGGCCGGGACCACCACGTTGTGCACGTTCACGCCCGTGGCGCCGCCGGCCTTGCAGGCGGCCGATGCGGCGGCGCCCGTCGCCGCCTGGCCGATCGTGCGCGTCTCGCGCACGGCTTCGACCAGGCCCGACTTGACGCCCACCAGCGCGCCCGTGAAGCCCGTGCCCAGGGTCAGCACCTTGCTGCCCGTGGCCGCTTCGCTGCTGACCAGCGGAATGGCGGCCAGCGACGTGCCGCGCGCCGTCAGCGGGCTGCGCACCGTGTGCGTGCCATCCGTCCAGCTCAGGGCGCCATAGGTCCAGGTATTGGCCGGCGCCGTGGTGCGCGTCAGCTTGACCTGGTACTGGCCCTTGGCGCCCGGCGCCAGGCTCAGGCTGCTTGGCGTCACCGCCACCGTGTAGCCGGGCAGGCTGGCCGAGACGTTGTAGACGGCGCTGCCGGCGCCCACGTTGGTCACCGTGCGCGTCAGGGTTTGCGTGCCCAGCACGTTGGCCGCCGTCAGCGACGCCAGGTTCAGGTTATAGGCCGCGATGGTGCCGATGGCCTGGCAGGTGGCGGCGCTGTAGACCTTCAGGTTCAGGCCGCACAGGAAGCGCGCATAGTCGATTTCCGACATGTCGTACACGAGGCCGGGATCGGCCGCGCCGTTCGGTGCGATGTGGCCGGCGCCCTGGCCCCACGGCAGCTGGCCCGAGTTCTTCGCCGTGGCATCCCACGACACGGACCCGTTCAAGCCATCCGAATACGTGCTGAAGGCCGTCGTCATCAGCGCCGACTTGATGGCCGCGGGCGACCAGTCCGGATGCTGCTGCTTGAGCAGCGCCGCCACGCCGGCCACGTGCGGGCTGGCCATCGACGTGCCGGAATAGAAATCCCACTCGACCGCCGGCGCCGCGCCGCCGGCCGCCACCGCGTCGCGCTGCGCCTGCGTCAGGTCGGCCGTCACGCCAGCGAGGATGTTCGTGCCCGGCGCCGACAGGTCGGGTTTCAGGATGTTCGCGTTGGCCACGTTCGGGCCGCGCGAGGAACGGTCGCTGACGATGGGTGCCTGCACCGTCGTGTCGGCGATGGTGTGGATTTCGCCCAATGCCGCCGTGCCATCGGGCGTCGCCGCCATGAAGGCCTTCAGGGCGTCGCCCTGCGCCTGCGCCAGGTGCACCGTCGACAGCGCGTGCGCCTGGTTGATGATGGTGTTGGCGCCGCCGGCCACGTTGGCGATGACCACGCCCGCCGCGCCCGCCGTCCTGGCATTCGCGCTCTTGTTGACCAGCACGTTGCCGCCACGGTCGCACACCAGCACCTTGCCCGCCACTTTCGCCGGGTCCAGATACGCCGAGGTGGCATCGGCCGCGCCGAAGCAGCGCAGCAGGTTGGCATCCGTCGGCGGCACGCCGGCCAGGCCCGCGTCGCGCGCGCGGATCAGCGGCAGGGCCGGCGTATTCGCATTGCTCGATGCGCCTTCGAGCTTGCTGCCGTTGCTGAGGATGACGTTGCCCGCATACAGGCGGTTGTGGGTGGAATTGGCCACCGTCGCCAGCCAGGGGCTGATGTGCGAGACGGGCGCAGGCACGTCGGGCGCCGGCGTGGCCGGGCCGGAATTGCCGCCCGAGGTGGCGACGAAGACGCCGGCCGCCGCCGCGCCGAGGAAGGCCACTTCCGTCGGCTCGTCGAAGGCGCCGCCGCCCGCGTTCGGGCCGATGGAAAAGTTGATGACGTTCACGCCATCCTTGACCGCCTGGTCGATGGCGGCCACGCTGTCGGCCGTGGCGCAGCCGTTGCGGCCCGTCGAGGCGGCCGTCCAGCAGACTTTATAGGCGGCGATGCGGGCGCGCGGCGCCATGCCCGAGGCCTTGCCCAGCGACACGCCGCCCGAGGTGGCGATGGCGCCATTGTTGCCGCCGGCCGTGGAGGCCGTGTGCGTGCCGTGGCCGCCGTGCCCCGTCAGGCCGGCGACGGAATCGCGTGGCGACAAAAATTCCGTCCAGTGCAGCGCCGACGTAGCGGCGCGGTAGTAGCGCGCACCGATCAGCTTATTGTTGCAATTCTCGGCGGAAAATCCCTCGCCCGTCTGGCAAGTGCCGTGCCAGCTGGCCGGCGGCGCGCCGTACACGACGTTGCTGCCGCCGTGGCTGGGCACGCCGTTCTCGTCGAGGCGGTCGGCAAAGGCCGTGTTCTCGGGCCAGATGCCGCTGTCGACGATGCCGATGATGATGTCTTCGCCCGCGTGCGCCTTGCCGCCCAGCTGCTCCCAGATGCCGCCCGGCTTGTCCAGGCCCAGGAAGCTGGGCGTGTAGCTGGTGTCGAGCTGCAGGATGGAGTCGGCGCTGATGCTGGCCACGCCGCTGTTCTTCTTCAGGGCCCGCACTTCATCGTCCGTCAGCAAGGCGGAAAAGCCGTTGAAGACGACGCTGTACTGGTGCGTGATTTCAGCCGCGCTGACGGTGCCGGCCACGGCAGCCTGCTTGCTGTCGAGGTAGTTCAAATAGGCTTGCACGTCGGCCGCGCCCACGTTGATGCGCGCGCCCGGGGCTGGCTTGGTGGCGGCCAGGCCGTCGACCTGGCCCGTGTAGGTGGCGGCCGGCTTGTCAACCAGTTGCACGATGTAGGAACGGCGTTCCTGCGCCTGCGCCGCTTGCGCCAGGCTGGCGGCCAGCAGGAGGATGCCGAGCGAAACGGGACGTAATCTCATCTCACGCTCCTTGCACGGTGAATGCTGCGAACTTGCCGCTGCGGCGGCGCGACAGCATGCCGAGGGCGCCCAGGCCGGCCAGCATCAGCATGTAGGTCGACGGTTCCGGCACGGCGCTGATGTTGAGATTGTCGAGCGCGAACTGGCCCTGGTTGAAGGCGGGGAAATCGAGGGAATTGCTGCACGCGCCAGTGTCATTGAAAATGCAGGCGTTGAAGGTCAGGCCCGTGAAGGCGTAATTGCTGAAGCCGCTCAACAGCGATGCGCTCTGGAAATGGTAATTGCCATCGCTGCCCTGGCCGGGAAACGCCAGCGAGGTGCTGATCACCTGGCCGTTGCTGAGGGTGCCGCTCAGCTGCAGTTCGCCCCACTGCAGATTGGGCAAGCCGGAGACGGGGGCGATGAAGGAATAGTCGAAACCGGCCAGGCTGAACGCCTGGCGGTCGGCACGGGAAAAGTTCACGCCGCCATCGTTGAGGATGGCCAGGTAGTTGCCGGTGGCGCCCTGCGGGCAGGCGGCGATATCGCACGACGAGCCCACGCGGCCGTCGAGGATGGCGCCCACGCCGCTGACGCCGCCGCCGGCCGCCGTCGTCGGGTCGGCCAGGAACAGCAGGTTGTAGCTCGATGTATTGAGCGTCTGGCCGCTGGCATACACGTCGGGGCGCAAGTTGTCGAAGCTCAGGACACCAGCCATGGCCGGCGCCGTAGCCAGCACGGACAAGGTGGCCAGCGCGGCCAGGATGGTGGCGCGACCGCGGGTAGCGGGCGGATGAGCGGTGGCGGGCGATACCCGCGCATGTGATAAACGATTCATTCTATTCCCTTGAGTGTTGTGGATAGAGAGGTCGGCAGGTCTGACGCCCGCTTTCAGCTTTTTCACAAAAGTGTCAACAAATATAGCAAATCGCATAAAACAAATATCATATTTTTAATATCATTTATTTATTTTTTATCTAACTCCGCGAAACTTTGTTTTGTTTTATCTATGAAAGTTTGAGGAACCTCAACGTTACATTGGGACAACAATGCATCGCACGGCAGGCGTGCGCGCCAGCGGGACGGCGCGACTTCAGATATGCTCGAAAACCGCGCCTGCCACATCGTCACCACGCGTCACATCGCGGTACACCTGTTCCATCCTGGAACACTGCCTGCCACCCGCCGCCCCGCCATCACGTCTCCCTTGCGCCCTGCACCGATGGCATGAAGCTTGCACAACAAGAAGATCGACCGTGCTCAGGGAGCAGCATCATGGAACACCATCAACTGGCCGGCAGCGGCCGCTCAGGCACGCGGCCTGCCTGGCGCGCCCGGCGCATCGTCGCGTGCTGCGCGCTGGCGCCGGCGTTTTTCCTGCTGGCCGCCAGGCTGGATCTGGCCGAGCGGCTGGCGCACGCACTGTGGCGCCAGGAACACTGGCAACTCGATGAACTGGTCCTGAGCCTGCTGCTGCTGGTCTTGGCGCTGGCCGGCTTTGCCGTGCGGCGCGGACGCCAGGTGGCGCTGCTGCTGGCGCAAAACCGCGCCCTCACGCAGCGCCTGCTGCGCGCGCAGGAAGAAGAGCGCTGCGCGCTGGCGCGCGAGCTGCACGATGAAGTGGGACAAGACTGCACGGCCATCCGCGCCGCCGCCAGTTACATCCTGCGCGCGCGCGACGGCGACCAGGCGAATGTGCAGGCATGCGCCGCCAGCATCGCCCGCTCCTCGGAAGCGCTGCATGCGATGGTGCGCAGCATGCTGCGCCGGCTGCGTCCGCCCGTGCTCGACAGCCTGGGATTGGCGCCGGCCCTGCAGGCGCTGTGCGACAGCTGGTCCCAGCAGCACGGCATCGCCTGCCATTTCGCGCCGCAGGCCATTCCCGCCGAGCTCGACGACGGCACGGCCATCGCCATCTACCGCCTGGTGCAGGAAGGCTTGACGAACGTGGCGCGCCACGCGGGCGCCGACCGGGCCACGGTGGAATTGCGCGCCGATGCGCACGGCTTGCTGCACCTGGCCATCGAAGACAATGGCCGCGGTTTGCGCCAGGACATGGCGCAGGACTGCGGCTTCGGCATGCTGGGCATGCGCGAGCGCGTGGCCGGCTTGCGCGGCCATATCCGCTGGATCAGCGCGCTGGGCAACGGCTTGCGCATCGAAGTGGCCCTGGCGGCACGGTGCGCGGCATGAGCGCCATGCGTGGCAATATGCGGCCGATCCGCGTGATGCTGGTGGACGACCACCCGGTGGTGCGCACGGGCTACCGGCGCCTGCTGGAACAGGGCGGCGACATCGCCGTCGTGGCCGAGGCAGGCAATGGCGAAACGGCATATGGCTTGTACCTGGCGCAAACGCCCGACGTGTGCGTGACGGATTTGTCCATGCCCGGCATCGGCGGGCTGGAATTGCTGCGCAAGCTGCTCGCGCGCGACGCGGGCGCCCGCGTGCTGGTGTTTTCCATGCACGACACGCCGCAGCTGATCGCCCGCGCGTTTGATGGCGGCGCCTGCGGCTTCGTCAGCAAGCAGGCCGACCCGGAACACCTGGTCGACGCCGTGCGCGCCGCCCACGCGGGCCGGCGCTACCTGGACCCGCACAGCGCGCCCGGCGTGCTGCAGGGCACGGCCCGCATGGAAGCGGAGCGTTTGAGCAGCCTGAGCCAGCGCGAATTCGAAATCTTCCGCCTGCTGGCCGAAGGCCGCAGCGCCGCCGACTGCGCCCGCCTGCTGCACCTGAGCAGCAAGACGGTGGCCAACCACCAGACGTGCATCCGTGAAAAGCTCGACGTGCCCGGCCCCGCCGCGTTGGTGCACCTGGCCCTGCGCAACGGGGTCATCGAGCACGTCCAGCCTTAAAACGCGTAGCGCACGCCCACGTTCACGCTGCGCGGCGCGCCGGCAGCATAGAAGGTAGCATTGACCATCGGATAGGCGCCATGCACGGCGGGCAATGGCCGGGCGGCGAAATTGCCGTTGGCGTCGAACCCCGTCGCGCCCAGCTGGGCCGCCGTCGCATATTTTCGGTCGAACAGGTTATTCACCTGAGCAAATATGCTCAGGCGTGGCGTCAGCTGGTACTTGCCGTTCAATTCCACCACGGCGTAGCCGCCGCTCTTGCCCGCGCCCAGGAACGACGCCCCGCCCGCCTGGTGCTGGTTGTTTTCATTGCCGCGCGCATAGGAACTCGACACGGCCGTCATGGCCAGGCCCACCGTCCAGTCGCGTCCGCCCTCGTAATCCACGTGCGCCTTGAAGATATGGCTCGGCGTCAGGGGAATGCGCTTGCCGGGCGTGATGACGATATTGCCTTCCAGACCAGGTGCTTGCGCGTCGCTGCTGCTGTTGGCGCTGCCGTTGACGAGCTCCCGGCTTTGGTACGTCGCCTGCAGCCACGTGTAATTGACGCCGAAGTCCAGCGCGCCCGCCTTGCCGTCGGCCGCCAGTTCCACGCCCTGGTGGCGCGTCTTGCCGAAATTTTTAAAATAGCCAAACCCCGCCTGATTGTCGGCGACGAACAGGATATCGTCGTGGTTTTCCGCGCGGAACACGCCCGCGCTCCAGCGGGCCACCACGCCCCACTGGCCGCGCACGCCCGCTTCCCACGTCTTCGTCACCACCTGTTTTAACGGCGGATCGCCGGCCATGGCGTTGGGCAGGCGGCACGGGTTGTCCGGGTCGGCGCAGCCGAGCTCGATGGCCGTCGGCGTGCGGCTGCCCTCGTTGTAACCGAGGTAGGCGCCGATACCGGCCACCGGCGCATACGCCAGGCCGATGGCGGGATTGAAGCGGCTGAAACGGTGGTCGCCATCGAGCGAACCGCTGCCGCCGCCGGGCGTGATGGCGTCGCGGTTGCGCACCGTGCTGCGGTTGTAGCGGCCGGAAACGGTAAGCGTCAATGCTTGATTCAACGCCATGCTGTCGCTCGCATACACGCTCCAGGTGCGCATGCGCCCGCTCAAGTCGACGCGGTTGTCCACGGGCGTGCCGTCGTCGTCGATCTGCGTGCCGTCGGCAAAGAACTCGACGGGCGTGATGCTGCGGTCCGGATTCAGGTAGCCGAACTGGCTGGTCTGGCGGAAGGTGGCGTGGCTCGCGTCGAAGGCCACGCCGGCCGTCACGGCGTGGCGCATGCCGGCCACGTCGGCCAGCGCGGTGAACTGGCCGGAGAATCCATAGTTTTCCTGCGTGGTATGGCTACGGTTGAGCATGCCGTTGCATTTTTCGGCCGGCTCATCGTTCAACAGCACGTTGGCGATGCAGCGCCACTTCGGGAACGGCGTATTGCTTGCATTCGCCCCGCTGGCGGGAAAGCCCGTGTAGCCGGCCGCCGCCAGCGCCGCGCGTTCGGCCGCGCCGGGCTGGTAGACGGACTGGTCGAGCGACTCGTCGTTCAGGTCGCCGTTGAACGTGCGCGTATCGATCTTGCGGTAGTACACATTGCCGGACAGCAGCAAGCCGGCGCCGGCCTGGTGCTTGCCCGTCAGATTCAGCAGGGTCGACTTGTTTTGCGTCAAATCGGGCTTGGTGTAGACGCTGCGGTAATCGCGCGCCAGCAGGCGCTGTTCCTGCAAGCCGTTGCCCGTCAGCGCATTGTCCGCGTGGGCCACGGTGACGGCGATATCGGTGCGCGCATCGCTCCAGCCCAGCTTGCCAAACACCTGGCGCACGTCGGACGGCGAATCGTCGCGCCAGCCATCCTCCTTGAAACGGTTGCCCGTCACATACCAGTGCCAGCCTTGCGCATTGCTGCCGCCATGCTCGACCTCGACGCCGCGCCGCTTGTCGGCGCCCAGGCGCGCCTCGATGGCGGTGCCAGGGCTGCCGCGCCCATCCTTGGTGCGCAGGGCCAGCGCGCCGCCCAGGGTATTGAGGCCGAACAGGGGATTCGAGCCGGGCATCAGGGTCAGCGATTCGATGGCCATGCGCGGGATCAAGTCCCAGCTGACGACGTCGCCAAACGGCTGGTTCAGGCGCATGCCGTCCAGATACACGGACAGGCCTTGCGGCGTGCCCAGCAGTGGTGACGCCGTGTAGCCGCGGTAGCTGACGTCGGGCTGGAACGGATTGTTCTGCACCTCGTTCACATAGACGCTGCCCAGGTTGCGGCGCAGGAAGGCGGAAATGTCGAGCGCCTGACTGCCGGCGATCTGTTGCGCGCTGGCCGTCTGCACGGGCGCGGCGATGGCATCGCGCGGCTGCGCCACGCTGGGCAAGGGCATGCTGCCGGAGACAATAACGGTGGGCAAGTCACCGGAGATGGCCAGGTTGGCGGCCGGTTCGGCGGCGTGCGCCTGGCACAGCGCCATGGCGGCGGCGGCCAATACAGTCAGTTTCATGCGGGTCCCCAGTGTTATCGTGGTTTTTATGTCTGTCCAGTATCGGACAGCCACTGGGCGATGGGCTAGGGAAAAACTCCCGCCGTGCAGGCCGACTTATCGTTGCAGGGGCAAATAACTCTGCTTGAGCTGGCGCAAGACGAAACTCGATTTGCTGTGGCGGATGCCGGGAATTTTATATAAACGCTCGCGCAGCAGGCGTTCGTAGTCGCGCGTGTCGCTCACGGCGATGCGCAGGTAGTAATCGTAGTCGCCGGAGACGAGAAACGCTTCCAGCACTTCCGGGATCATGGCCAGCGCGTGGCCGAATTCGAACAGGG
This sequence comes from Janthinobacterium sp. JC611, assembly GCF_018682595.1. Taxonomy (NCBI): domain Bacteria; kingdom Pseudomonadati; phylum Pseudomonadota; class Betaproteobacteria; order Burkholderiales; family Oxalobacteraceae; genus Janthinobacterium; species Janthinobacterium sp. JC611. Next base: position 145,308 of record NZ_JAFLJN010000015.1, on the reverse strand, counting down.
CCTGGTCGGAATGGTCGTCCAGCGTGACTTGCACGATGACGGTGTCGGCCAGCCCCACCTTGGCCGCGTTGACGTTCACCGTGTAGCCTTCGATGACGCCATCGTCTTCCATGCGCTTGATGCGCGCCCAGCACGGCGACGAGGTCAGGCCCACCTTGGCGCTCAGCTCGTGCAGGCTGATGCGGGCATCCTGCTGCAGGGCCGTCAGGATGGCGAGGTCGAATTTGTCCAGCTTCATTCTGTCATATCCTTATATCACGGCAAATTTTGCTGAATATCGTATTCTATACGAGAAAACCAGCAGCCTTTTCTGCCGGGGCAAGCAGAAAATAGACGCATGAAACCCGATCCCGCCCCCCTCCTCGCTCCCGCCCACGATCCTGCGCCGCGCAACGGCGCCAGCGTCCTGATCGACACCCTGCTGGCCCTGGGCGTCGACACCGTCTTCGGCTACCCGGGCGGCGCCGTGCTGCCCCTGTACGACGCGCTGCACGCCCAGCCCCGCTTGCGCCACGTGCTGGTGCGCCACGAACAGGCGGCCGTGCACGCGGCCGAAGGCTATGCGCGCAGCACGGGCCGGCCCGGCGTCGTCTTCGTCACGTCCGGTCCCGGCATGAGCAATACCACCACGGGCTTGCTCGACGCCCTGTGCGATTCGATTCCCGTCATCTGCATCAGCGGCCAGGTGGCCAGCACCAGCATCGGCAGCAACGCCTTCCAGGAATGCGACGCGCTGGGCATCTCGCGCCCCGTCACCAAGTGGAACCGGCAAATCCGCGCGGCCGACGAGACGGCGGCCGTCGTGCGCGAGGCATTTATCCAGGCCACGCAGGGACGGCCCGGCCCCGTGCTGGTCGACTTTCCCAAGGATATGCAGCTGGCGACCGTGGAAGGATCGGCGGTGCTTGCCCCCTGCATGCCGGCGGTGCTCCCTCTGCCGGCGGCAGCCGACCTGGAACATGCCGCCAGCCTGATCGCCTCCGCGCGCAAGCCCGTGTTCTATGGCGGCGGGGGTCTCGTCAATTCCGGCCTCGATGCCTGCGCCGCTTTCGGCCAGCTGGTGAAACTGGCGGCCGCGCCGTGCACCCTGACCTTGTTGGGCCTGGGCGCCTTTCCCGCCTCGCACCCGGCCTTCCTCGGCATGCTGGGCATGCATGGGACGCTGGAAGCGAACCTGGCCATGCACCATGCGGATCTGATCGTCTGCGTCGGCGCCCGCTTCGACGACCGGGTCACGGGCCGCCTGGACGCCTTCTGCCCCGGCGCGAAAATCATCCACGTCGATATCGACCCGGCGTCGATCGGCAAGGTGGTGCGCGCCGACGTGGCCCTGCGCGGCGATTGCGCGCCCGTGCTGGCGGCCTTGCTGGCGCAGCTGCGCGGACGCTTGCTGGCGGACCGCCAGCCGTGGTGGCGGCGCATCGACGGCTGGCGCGCGCAGGATTCGCTGGCGTTCGACGACACGCCGGACGTGATCGCGCCGCAGGCGCTGATGCGGCGACTGCAGGCGGCCTTGGGCGGCATCGACGCCATCGTCTCCACCGACGTGGGCCAGCACCAGATGTGGGCGGCGCAGCATTTGCGCGTCGAGCAGCCGCGCCGCTGGCTGACCTCGGGCGGCGCCGGCACCATGGGCTATGGCTTGCCGGCGGCCATCGGCGCGCAAATCGCCCATCCCGAAAAATGCGTCGTGTGCGTCAGCGGCGACGCGTCGATTCTGATGAATATCCAGGAACTGGCCACGGCCGTGCAGCACCGCCTGCCCGTCAAGGTGGTGTTGTCGAACAATGGCTACATGGGCATGGTGCGCCAGTGGCAGGAACTGATACACGGCGGGCGCTACAGCCACAGCTACACGGAAGCGCTGCCCGATTTCGTCGCCCTGGCGCGGGCGTTCGGCTGGCAGGCGCACACGGTGAGCCGGCGCGACGAGCTCGACGCGGCGCTGGCGGCCTGCCTGGCCTCCGACGGCCCGTATTTTCTCGACGTGCGCGTGCATGGCGCGGAAAACTGCTTCCCCATGCTGGCGCCCGGCGCGGGACACCATGAAATCACGTTGGCGAAAGGCCTCGTCTATGCCGAGTAAGCCTCCCGTTTAACTCCACACTCTATATATCCAGTAACTTTCATCCTCGCGGCTGGCACGCGCCAGTTCGGTGGGACTCAAGCCCGTGATGGCGCGCACCTCGCGGCACAGGTGGGCCTGGTCGGCGTAACCGCCGTCGGCGGCGATATCGCTCCATGAGGCCTTGCCTTGCAGCATGGCCTCGCGGGCGTCGAGAAACGACTGTTCCGCGCGGCGCATGCGGCGCAAGGTGCGCATGGGCTGGCCGGCCCAGGTCTTGATGCGGCGCTCGATATGGCGCGCGCTGCTGGCCAGGCCCGTCGATGCCGCCTGCACGCCCAGGCGGCGCACCCAGTCCTGTATGGCGCCGGCCGGATGGTCGCCGCTCTTGCGCGCCAGCGCCCAGCGCGGCGCCAGGAACGCTTCCACCAGCGCGATGCGTGCCGCGTCGTCGGGTGCGGCCAGCACGGCATCGGACAGCGCCAGCCAGTCGGCGTCGAACAGGGGTTCGAGCGGGCGCACCTGGTCGAACAGGACCGCCATGTCGATGCCCGTCAGCGCATGCAGGGCGGCCGGATACAGCATCACCATGAACGAGTGCACGGGACCGGGGTTGTAGCTGACCAGCGGATAGCCGCGCGGGCCGCTGAACAGGGCGGGCGGCATGCGCACCTGCTGCAGGTCGGGGCCAGGCGCCGCCGCCTCGACCTCGCCCGCGACGGTCCACAGCAGGCAGCACATGGGTGTGGCGGGAAACCGGTTCAGGCGCTGCGCTGGCGGCAACGGCGCGCAGCGCGTGGTGTCGCGCACGAGGAAGGCGCGCACGCAGGAAGCGAGCGCGGTGCGCGGCGCGATCAGGCGCGTGACGGGTGCAAGTGCGGGAGTCGGTATGTAAGCCATGGCGGCCATTGTAGCGGGAATTTTTGCTGCGCCACGCTGTCGTAAACGTTCAAGACAAGCGGGCCTCCATCGCGTAGAGTATGGTTATTATTGCAAGCAATCCTCGTACTTTCACCGTATCGACAGGAGATGTTCATGCCGCCACTCGACCACGCCGCCGCGCCCGCCATCGCGCGGCCCTTGCGCCAGATCCGCCGCTTGCCGGGGCCGTTCGCCCTGCCCATCGTCGGCAACAGCCTGCAGATCAAGCTCACCCGCATCCACCGCGACGTGGAAGAGTGGGTGCGGCGCTACGGTCCCTACCTGCGCGCATGGTTCGGCCGCACCCTGGTGCTGGTGGTGGCCGACAGCGAGGCCGTCGGCGCCGTGCTGCGCGACCGGCCCGACGGTTTTCGCCGCCCCCTGAGCAGCTCCCTCGTCTCCGACGAAATGGGCGGCGTGCCCGGCCTGTTCCTGGCCGAGGGCACGGAGTGGCGCAACCAGCGCCGCATGGTCATGGCCAGCATGGCGCCCGGCGCCATCAAGGCCTATTTCCCGGCGCTGGTGACGGTGGCGCAGCGCCTGCGGCGGCGCTGGCATCTTGCCGCCACGCAAGGCCAGGCCATCGACCTGGACGGCGACCTGAAACGCTACACGGTCGACATCATCGCCGGCCTGGCCTTCGGCACGGAAGTCAATACGCTGGAATCGGGAGAAGACGTGATCCAGCGCCACATGGATGACATCCTGCCCGCCGTGGCGCGGCGCAGCCTGTCCATGTTCCCCTACTGGCGCTATGTCAAGCTGCCCATCGACCGCCGCCTGGACCGCGACGTGGCGGCCCTTTCCGTCGCCGTGGCCGACCTGGTGCAGCAGGCGCGCACGCGTATGGCGCGCGACCCGGCGCGGCGCGAGCGTCCGCCCAACTTGCTTGAAGCCATGATCGCCGCCGCCGACCTGGAAGGCAGCGGCGTGACCGACCGCAACGTGGCCGGCAACGTGCTGACCATGCTGCTGGCGGGCGAAGATACGACGGCCAACACGGTATCCTGGATGATCTACCTGTTGCAGCGCCATCCGCACACCCTGGCCAAGGCGCGCGAGGAAGTGCGGCGCCTGGCGCCCGACGCGGCGCACTTCACGATCGAACAGATGGACAGCCTCGATTACCTGGGCGCCTGCGCCAGCGAAGCCATGCGCCTGAAGCCCGTGGCGCCCTTCCTGCCCGTCGAGGCACTGCGCGACACGGTGATCGGCGATATCGCCGTGCCGGCCGGCACCCTCGTGTGGTGCGTGATGCGCCATGACAGCGTGTCCGACGCGCACTTTCCCGACGCGCAAGCCTTCCAGCCCGAGCGCTGGCTGGCGGATGGCGCGGAGGCAAACAACAAGCGCGCCGCCATGCCCTTCGGCGCGGGCGTGCGCACGTGTCCGGGCCGCTACCTGGCCTTGCTGGAAATCAAGATCGCCATGGCCATGCTGCTGGGCAGCTTCGACATCGCCGGCGTCGATACGCCCGATGGCGGCGAGGCGCAGGAACTGATGGGTTTTGTGATGTCGCCCATCGGCCTGAGCATGCGCCTGGCGCCGCCGCAGTGATACCATGGGGGACGTCCCATTCATACGACCTCCCCATGACTATCCGCCTCGAATCGCCGCAGCAAGCCGACGTGCAAACCCTGATCGCCGAACTCGATGCGTATCAACAAACGCTGTATCCGGCCGAGTGCGTCTACTCGCTGGACCTGGCATCCGTGCCGCCGGACAGCCTGCTGTTCGCCGTCGCCCGCGATGCGGCAGGCACGGCGCGCGCCTGCGGCGCCATCGTCGTCACGCCCGCATTCGGCGAGCTCAAGCGCATGTACGTGCACCCGGACAGCCGTGGCCTGGGCCTGGGCAGGCGTCTGCTGGCGGTGCTGGAAGAACAGGCGCTGGCGCGCGGCTGCCGCTTGCTGACCCTGGAGACGGGCATCCACCAGCCCGCCGCCATCGCCCTGTACGCGCGCCACGGCTACCAGCGGCGCGGGCCGTACGGCGACTATCCCGACGATCCGTTCAGTGTCTTCATGGAAAAACCGCTGCAGGCGGCCGCATGAACGCGCCTCTCGACAGCCTGCTCGACATCCGCGCCCGCCTGCGCGCCTTTGCCGACGAGCGCGACTGGGACCAGTTCCACACGCCGAAAAACCTGGCCATGGCCCTGTCCGTGGAAGTGGCGGAACTGGTCGAGCACTACCAGTGGCTGCCCACGGGCGCGGATAGCGAACTGGACGAGGCGAAGCGCACGGGCATCCGCCACGAACTGGCCGACGTGCTGATGTATCTGGTGCGCCTGGCCGACAAGAGCGGCGTCGACCTGCACGCGGCCGTGCTGGAAAAGATGGAATTGAACGCGCAGAAATACCCGGCGCAGCAGGTGCGCGGCGACCCGCGCAAATACAGCGAGTACTGATCCCCACCCGTGCGTGGCTGCTGCGCAAAAAGGCGTAGCATCGGGCCATGCGTGCCTACCTCCCTCTCCTGCTGGCTTTGCTGCTTCCTGGCGCTGTTGCGCTGGCGCAAACCGCGCCCGTGCCGCAAGTCAAGGTGGACGCCACGCGCGACCCCGTCGACAAATCCTACCGCAAGATGCTGCAGGGCGTGGAACGCTTCGAGCGCGACCATGCGCTGGCGCCGCAGGCCGTGCTGCGCTTTCGCTTGCTGCCGCGCCAGCCCGGCGTGGACATGACGGGCGTGCAGCTGCGCATCGCCGGCGACACCGTCAGCATCCCCTTGCCGCTGGCCGAAGACAACAGCTTTGCCCCCGTGCGCAACGCGCAGGCCGCGCGCGAAGACGCCGTGCTGATCGCCAACCGCAAGGCCACCACCATGAGCTGGCGCGCGCAGGTGATCACGCCCGGCTTGCCGCCCGGCACGCGGCGCCTGGGCGATTTGCGCCTGGAATGCCGCGCCGGCATGGATTCCGGCCTGATCTCGAACGACCCGCAAATCATCGCCTGGCTGTCCAGCATGCTCTACAGCACGGATAAAGTGTGTTCCGAGCCGGATGGCAACTACCTGTTCTTCACGGACCGGCCCCTGTTCGGCGTCACCCTCGTGCATGGCGAGCGACGCCTGGCGCTGCCGTTCACCATGCTGTACGCGGGCGGCGAGCAAACGCCCGCCTCGCTGCCGTATTGCGATTGCCAGGTCTTGCTTGACCGCACGTATTACGCGCCCCTGTGGGACCAGAACTGGCCGGACGACACCCTGCTGGAATTTAGCTACATGGACGAGGCGGCGCCATGAAGCGGCTGTTGCTGATCGTGCTGATGCTGCTGGCCGCGTGCTCAGGCACGCGTGCCTTGCAGGCAAGCAAAAACGTACCGTACGCTACGCTGGAACAGACGGTGCGGCCGGGCAGCAGCACGCGCGAGCAGGTGCGCGCCGCGCTGGGAGACAGCACCTCGATCCGTTTCGACAGCGGCAATGAAGTGTGGATGTACACCTACCCGGCGGCCTCGGGCGCGCGGGGCGAATATGTCATTCTGTTTGGCGGGGATGGGGTGGTGAAGCAGGTGCGCAGCGGGGAGGTGTACCAGGTACGGAAATGACCCCGCCAGCATGGCGCTGGCGGGGTGGCCTGCTTATCTTGCCTTCAGCAAGGCCCGCGAGGCTACGCCGGCGCCCACGCTGCGGCCCACGCCCGTGGCCTTGCGCTTGGGCGACGCCTTCAGTTTGAAGATGCCGATCGACTGCGCCACGCTGTCCGTGCGCTGCGCCAGGTTGGTGGCGGCCGCCGCCGCCTGCTCCACCAGCGCCGCATTCTGCTGCGTGATGCCATCCATGTGGATGACGGCCTGGTTGACCTGGCCGATGCCCTGGTTCTGCTCGCGCGTGGTCGAGGAAATCTCGTCCATCACTTCCGTCACGCGGGCCACCGAGGCGATCACTTCCGTCATGGTGGCGCCCGCATTGCTGGTCAGCACGCTGCCCGCATTCACGGTGGCGATCGAATGGTCGATCAGGTTTTTCACCTCTTTCGCCGCCGTCGCCGAGCGCTGCGCCAGGCTGCGCACTTCGCCGGCCACGACGGCGAAGCCGCGGCCGTGCTCGCCCGCGCGCGCCGCTTCCACGGCCGCGTTCAAGGCGAGGATATTCGTCTGGAAGGCGATGCCGTCGATCAAACCGATGATGTCGAGAATCTTGCGCGACGACGTGCTGATCTCGTCCATCGTGGTCACCACTTCGCTGACGATGGTGCCGCCCTTGGCGGCGACGGTGGACGCCTGCGCCGCCAGGTCGTTGGCCGTGGCCACGTGGTCGGCGCTGTTTTGCACGGTCGACGTCAGCTCTTCCATGCTGGCCGCCGTCTGCTCCAGGCTGGACGCCTGCGATTCCGTGCGGCTGGACAGGTCCATGTTCCCGGTGGCGATTTCCGCCGTGGTGATGCGGATATCCTCGAAGTTGGCGCGCACGTCGCCGATGATGCTGTGCAAATTGATATTCGTCTGGCGCAAGGCCGCCATCAATTGGCCCATGTCATCGTCGCGCACCTTCTCGATGGCGCCCGTCAAGTCGCCACCGGCCATCTTGCGCGCCACCGTGATGGCCTCGCCCAGCGGTGCGACGAGGGAATTGTGCAGGTGGATCCAGAAATACAGCATCAGCACGATGGCGGCGGCGGCAGCGCCGCTGAGCCAGCTGCGTGCGGCCGTGCTCGTGTCGCCATCGATACTCCACACGGCGCAACCGAGGATGGCCAGCACCACGCCAAAGACGATGCAATGCAGGGCCAGGTCTTGCGACAGGCTCAGCTTGCGCCATTCGGCCAGCTTGGCGGCCCAGCCCTGGCGCACGACGCGGCCCTTGCGGATCGCCAGCCTGGCGGCATTGCCATCCTTGAAACTTTTATACAGGGCTGTCGCTTCGTTGATCTGCTCGCGCGTGGGCTTGGTGCGCACGGACATATAGCCGATCGGGCGGCCATTTTCGATGACGGGCGTGATGTTCGCGAAAACCCAGTAGAAATCGCCGTTCTTGCAGCGGTTCTTGACCATGCCGGTCCACGGCATGCCCGTCTTGATCGTCGCCCACAGGTCGGCGAACGCTTCGGCCGGCATGTCGGGATGCCGCAGGATATTCTGTGGTGCACCCAGCAGTTCCATTTCTGAAAAACCGCTGACTTCAATGAAATACTGATTGGCGTAATTGATGTTTCCCTGTAAATCCGTGGTGGAAACAATCGTCATGCCTTCATTTAATACGTATTCATTTTGCGTGATAGGCGTATTGACCCGCATCGTCGCTCCTCTATATTTTTTTCAACTAGCATAACAAAAACATAAAAACAATATATCACATCAAGCACGCATGAGATATCGCCCAGGCGACAATGACGCCAGTCAAACAATATAATAAAAGTCAATTCATGTATGTTTTATAATTTACTTTGAATTAACTTGATTGTTTTTATTGAAATATCAAATTCAAATCGCGCGCATGCACAATAGTTAATAGAAAAATATTTATCGACGCGATGCGCAATAAACATGGCGTTTGCGCCGATAAAAAGATGCACAGGGGCCGCCATGATGGCCGGCATAGGGCCGCGCCTGCCGGCAAGCATGCTGCGGCAACGCAGTTCATTTCTTGGGGGAAAATAAAAACTGGCGCGAACGCGCCAGCCGGGGGATGTGTCTCCAATCCGCGACACAGGCGCCGGGGAGACGCCTGTGACGGGATCGCTTACTTGAACGTTTTGCGCGGCGCTTTCGGACGCGGTGGCGCAGGCTTGCGCTCCGTCGTGCCGTCGTCCAGGCTGATGCGCAGTTTCTGGCCCGAGACCACGACCGATTTCAGGTGATCGAGGATTTCCGGCGGCATGCCTTCCGGCAGGTCCAGCACGCTGTAATTGTCAAAGATATCGATGCGGCCGATATGCTTGGCTTCCAGGTTCGCTTCGTTGGCGATGGCGCCAACGATGTTGCTTGGCGTTACGGCGTGCTCGCGGCCCACTTCGATGCGGTAGGCCGTCACGCCTGGGCGTGGACGTTCCTTCTTCGGCGCGCGCGGCGCCGGGGCGGCCTCGCCCGCGTCCGCTGGCGCGGACTTGGCGGCGAACGGCTTGCGCGGCGCGGCTGGCGGCGCCAGGTCCGGCGCGTCGCCGTCGCGGCTGATGCGCAGCTGCTGGCCCGCGACCCACACGGTTTTCAGCTGGTCCAGCAATTCTTTCGGCATGCTGTCTGGCAAGTCCAGGACGCTGTAGTCGTCATAGATTTCGATGCGGCCGATGTTTTTCGAATCGATGCCCGCTTCGTTGGCGATGGCGCCCACGATATTGCCCGGCTTCACGCCATGCTGATGACCGACTTCAATACGGAAAGTCTGCATGCCGGCGTCGGCAGGACGGGAGATGCGTTCCTTTTTCGGGAAGGCCGGGCGTTCGCTGCGCTCGAAACGGTCATTGCGCTCAGGGCGGTCGAAGCGGTCTTGGCGCACGGGACGGTCGTCTTGCCACGTGGCTTGCTCGCGCGCCTTGTTCTTGTCCAGCAACAAAGGCACATTGCCACGCGCCATCTTCGCCAGGGCGGCGGCGATTTCGATGGCGGGAATGTTCTGTTCGCGTTCGAAATCTTCGATCAGCGACTGGAACTGTTCCAGTTCGCCCAGGGCCAGGGTTTCGCTGATCTGTTCCTTGAACTTGGCGATGCGCACGTCGTTGACGGCCTGGATCGTCGGCAGTTCCAGCATGCCGATCGGCTGGCGCGTGGCGCGTTCGATGGAGCGCAGCAAGTTCTTTTCGCGTGGGGTGATGAACAGGATCGCTTCGCCGCTGCGGCCGGCGCGGCCCGTGCGGCCGATGCGGTGGGTATAGCTTTCCGGATCGTGCGGCACGTCGTAGTTGACGACGTGGCTGATGCGCTCGACGTCCAGGCCGCGGGCGGCCACGTCGGTTGCCACGAGGATGTCGATCTTGCCGTCTTTCAACTGCTGGATCGTGCGCTCGCGCTGCGCTTGCTGGATGTCGCCATTGATGGCGGCGGCCGAGAAGCCGCGCGCCTGCAGCTTGCCGGCCAGCTCTTCCGTGCCCAGCTTGGTGCGGGCGAAGATGATCATGCCGTCGAACGCTTCCGCTTCCAGGATGCGGGTCAGCGCGTCGAGCTTGTGCATGCCCGACACCAGCCAGTAGCGCTGGCGGATGTTGTCGGCCGTGCCCGTCTTGGCGGCGACCGTCACTTCGGCCGGGTTCACCAGGTAGGTCGTGGCGATGCGCTTGATGACGGAAGGCATGGTGGCCGAGAACAGGGCCGTTTGATGGCCATCCGGCGTTTCTTTCAAGATGCGTTCGACGTCGTCGATAAAGCCCATGCGCAACATTTCATCGGCTTCGTCCAGCACCAGCGTTTTCAGCTTGGACAGGTCGAGCGACCCCTTGTCCAGGTGATCGATGACGCGGCCAGGCGTGCCGACGACGACGTGCACGCCGCGGCGCAGGGCCGACAACTGCGGGCCGTAGCTTTGGCCGCCGTAGATCGGCAGCACATGGAAGCCGGGAATGTGGGCGGCGTACACCTGGAACGCTTCGGCGACCTGGATGGCCAGTTCGCGCGTCGGTGCCAGGACCAGGGCTTGGGGTGAGCTTTGTTTCAGATCGATGCGCGACAGGATAGGCAAGGCGAAGGCGGCGGTCTTGCCCGTGCCCGTTTGCGCCTGGCCCAGCACGTCGCGGTTCGCGAGCAATAATGGAATCGTGGCCGCCTGGATAGGCGACGGTGTTTCGTAACCGACATCCTTGAGCGCGCGAACCAGCGGCTCGCTCAGGTTAAGGTCGGAAAATAAGGAAATTGGTGTATCAGACATGAAATCACTCACAAGTTCGCTCGAATCGCCCAATGCGAAAGAGTGTATCCGCTAGTTTACTCTTTACTGGACCGTACCGGGTGGCCGCATGCCGTAGAACGCCGTTTTTTGCGGCATATCTACGTAAAAAAGGCAGAAAAATCGGCGATCCGCACGCAATTGGCGCGTGCTTTTGCCAACATTGGACGATACACAACAATATGCCACCTGCGCCTGTTCTTCGTGGCAACAGCTACGGCGGGCGCCTCGCCAGCATGGCGCCCGCCCCCGTTTCAGGTGCGCAAAAACTCCAGCAAGTCCGCGTTCAGCCGGTCCTTGTGCGTCGTCGCCAGGCCATGCGGCGCGCCCGCATACACGAGCAGCTTGCTGCCGATGATGAGCTCGGCCGTGCGCCGCGCCGAGGCGGCAATCGGCACGATCTGGTCGTCGTCGCCGTGGATCACCAGGGTCGGCACGTCGAACCTGGCCAGGTCGGCCGTGAAATCCGTCTCCGAAAATTGCTTGATGCACAGGTAGGCGGCGGGCATGCCCGCCTGCATGCCTTGCAGCCAGAAATGCTCGCGCACGCCCTGCGACGGTGTCGCGCCGGGCCGGTTGTAGCCATAGAACGCCTCGCTCAAGTCGCGGAAGAAGGCGCTGCGGTCGGCCTGCACGCCAGCGCGGATGGCGTCAAACGTCGACAGCGGCAAGCCCAGCGGATTATCGGCCGTTTGCAGCATCAGCGGCGGCACGGCGCCCACCAGCACGGCGCCGGCCAGGCGCTCCGTGCCGTGGCGGCCGATATAGCGCGCCACCTCGCCGCCGCCCGTCGAGTGCCCCACCAGGGTGGCGCCCGTCAAGTCCAGCGCCGTGATCAGGGCGGCCAGGTCGTCCGCATAGGTATCCATGTCGTTGCCGCCGAAAGGCTGGCTGGAACGTCCATGGCCGCGCCGGTCGTGCGCGATGACGCGGTAGCCGCGCGAGGCCAGGTAAAACATCTGGTCTTCCCAGGCGTCGGACGACAATGGCCAGCCGTGGCTGAAGACGACGGGCGGGCCGCTGCCCCAGTCCTTGTAGTGGATCAGGGTGCCGTCGGCGGTACGCAGCGTGTTACTCGATTGCAATTCAGGGCTAGTCATGGAACGCTCCTTGTCGGTGGACCAGCGGCCATTGTGGCCGCAATCGGCTGGCGCGCGCCGCGCGCTAGGCCAGAGCATTGCGGTAGAGTAAGATTGTCGCTGTTTTGTCTTCACTTTTGGAGTTGTCATGCGTGTCCCCTTCGTCCTCGCCGCCAGCCTGCTCAGCACGGCTCCCCTCGCCCAACCGCTCGTGGCCGAGGCGCCTCTGCGCGCCCACCTGTCCTTCCTGGCCGACGATTTGCTGGAAGGACGCGGCACAGGCCAGCGCGGCGGCGACCTGGCCGTGCGCTACCTGGAAACCCAGGCGGCCGTGGCCGGCTTGCAGCCATTGCCTGACGGCACGTATCGCCAGGCGCTGACCATCGTCGGCAGCAAGGCCTTGCCATCGAGCACAGTGACCTTCAGCGCGGGCGGCCAGACCTTGTCCCCCGCCTTCGGCCAGGACATCGTCTTCGGCGCGGCCAACGGCAAGGAAAAAGTGGCGTTCGACGCGCCCGTCGTGTTCGCCGGCTACGGCATCCGCGCACCCGAGGAAAACTGGGACGATTTCAAGGGCATCGATCTGAAAGGCAAGCTGGTCATCATGATGGTCAACGACCCGCAGCCCACAAGCGACGAGCCGAACCGCTTCGCCGGCAAGTCGCTGACCTGGTACGGCCGCTGGGTCTACAAGTACGAGGAAGCACTGCGCCAGGGCGCCGCCGGCGTCTTGCTGATCCACACGACCGCATCGGCGTCGTACCCGTGGTCGGTGCCGGCCAACGGTTTCGGCCATGAGCGCTTCAACCTGGCCGGCGCGGGCAATGCCATGGAAGGCTGGCTGCAGGAAGACATGGCGCGCGCGCTGTTCCAGGCGGGCGGGCAAGACCTGGACGCCTTGCGCGCGCAGGCGGAAACGCGCGCGTTCCGCCCCGTAGCCCTGAACGCCACGGTCAAGGTGGTCTTGAACAGCCAGATCCGCAGCATCGAGCAATTCAACGTGGCCGGCATCGTCCCGGGCACGGACCCGAAATTGAAGGACGAAGCCGTGATCTATTCGGCGCACTGGGACCACCTGGGCAAGGATGACGACGGCGGCAGCCGCGGCGGGCAAAGCGACCACATCTACAATGGCGCCATCGACAACGCCTCGGGCGCGGCGGCCCTGCTGGCCATGGCGCAAGTGGCCGTCAAACAACCGGCGCGCCGCACGCAGATCTTCCTGTGGCCGGCTGGCGAGGAAACGGGCATGCTGGGCAGCACGGCCTACACGCGCGCGCCCCTGTGGCCGCTGGCGAAAACCGCCGCCGACCTGAACCTCGACAGCTTGAACTTCGTCGGCAAGACGCACGACATCGGCGTGGCCGGCGCCGAGCGCAGCAGCCTGTACGCGAGCGCCGCCAAGGTGGCCAAGCGCATGGGCTTGCGCCTGGCGCCCAGCATTCCCGACCTGTCCGGCGCGTTTTACCGGGCCGACCATTTTGCCTTCGCCAAGGCTGGCGTGCCCGCCTTCAACGTGGGCTCGGCCGTGTTTTCCGGCGACGGCTCGTTCGACTTCGTCCGGGAGCCGAAAGCGTCGGGCGAACGCCTGGTGGCGTTCAAAAAGGATTACCACCAGGTCACCGATGAATACCACCCGTCGTGGGACTTGTCGGGCATGGTGCAGCAGGCGCAGTTCACCCTGAACCTCGGCTATGAAGTGGCGAATGACAAGAATTTGCCTACATGGAACAAGGGCGAGGCGTTTGGCAAGGTGCAACGCTAGGCGCCATGAAAAACACCGGCCTGGCCGGTGTTTTCATTTAAATCGCCATGATGCGTTTCAGGTCGACGAATGCCGTTTCATACAAGTGCTGGAACGCACCGACCATGACCTCTTCCACGCCTTCGGCCGCGTCGAATTCGCTCGACCATTGCGCCACGCAGGAAGCGGCACCCGGTTCGCCCGTGACGCGCAGGGTGGAACGGTAGTTCTTGACGGGGATCGGGCCAGAGACGATGGTGTAGCTGTAGCTCTTGTCCGCTTCGCTGTAGCTTTGCAGGCGCTCGGCGATGATGGCGCCGTCCGTGGTTTTCAGGCGGCGCACCCGGCCGCCGTGTTCGGACAGGCTGGTCTTGATCGAGCTGGACCATTCAGCCAGCGACTGGAAGCCGCCGATAAAATCCCACACTCTTTCGGCGCTTGCCGCCAATGTTACAGAAACAATTACTTGGGCCATCTTTAATTCGGTTCCTCATCCAGGTTTGCCGGGCGCCGCGCCCGGCCGGCCGGAGTTGCCCGGCACAGCCGCTATTTTAGCGCCCATGCGGCTTTGCTGCTGGGCGGATATCGACGTGAACAGCGTCGGCGATCCAGCCAGGCGAGGCAACCTTACAAGTTTTCTGCCAGGAAAATCAAGGAATTGCCATGCGCGTGGGCGGCCGCGCGTTGCTGGTAGCTGTCGCGGTGGGTGCAGTTGAAACCGTGCTCGGCGCCCGGGTAGATATGGATTTCCACGTCTTGCCGGTCTTCGAAGCGCTCGGCGATCTTTTGCACGGCTTCCGGCGGAATGTGGCTGTCCTGGCCGCCGAAATGCATGAGCAACGGCACCTGGATGCGGTCGGCCAGGTCCAGCTTGTTCTGGATGCCGCCGCCGTAATAGGCGACGGCCGCGTCGACCAGGCCGGCCGCGGCCGCCTGGTACGACAGGCGGCCGCCGAAGCAGTAGCCGACCGAGGCCAGCTTGCCCGTCACTTCCGGACGCGCGCGCAGGACGGCGACGGTGGCGGCGATATCGCTATCCACATGCGGATTGTCGGTGGCCTGCATCAGTTCGACGGCACGCTTCCAGCCGTCCGCGTCGTAGCCCAGCTCGATGTGCGCGCCGGCGCGCCAGAACAGGTCGGGCACCAGCACCACGTAGCCATCGGCCGCGTACTGGTCGGCCACGGCGCGGATGTGTTCATTGACGCCGAAAATTTCCTGCAACAGGATGATGGCGGGGCCCTTGCCCACGTGCGGCACGGCCAGGTAAGCCTGGAAACTGCCGTCCGGGCCGGCGATATCGATCCACTGCGATGTTGTGCTCATAGAAACTCCAGTCTGAGGTTGGGGGGAATGCCACAAGCAGGCATGTTACTGGTTTTCCCCTCTTTCTGCGCCCGCCCTTTGTCCAGGCTCAATACATCTCGCGCAGGTAAATCACGGGACCCGACTTGAAGACGCCAAAGACGACGGTGCCCACGGTGCTGGCCAGATAGGGATGGCTGCCCACGGACACATCGACGCTGCCGGCCTTGCCGGCGCCGGGCGCCAGCAGGGTCAGGAGATTGGTTTGCGGCAGTGTCCCTTGAGCAACGGTATAGGTCCGGTCATCGACGGCCAGCGCGGCGCAGTCCAGCGTTTTCTTGCAATTGGCCAGCACCACATCCGGCTTCTTGATCGCACTGATGCTGTCGAGCAGATTCGTGACCCATTTCGTCCCATTCCAGTACTGGACTTGTACGGCCAGCCGGACGGGCAGCAATTCGGAGCCATAGCCGTGAGGCACCATCCATTGCCCCGACAGCACGGTCATACGTGCCTCGTTCTGAATCACTGGCGAGATTGAGCTGACGACGATGCTGCCCGGATACGTGCTGCTGGCGCGCAAACGCACGTCGGTGGGCGCGATCTTCGCCGGCACGCCTGCCTTGCCCGGAAAACGGTAGGCGACCATGGGCGAGGCGACGCCGAGGGTGAATTTCGCCGGTGCCACGCCGGTGACGGTGTTCTGCTCCTTCTTGCCGTCGGTAAGGCGGCTGCTGCCATCAGAAGTGCTCGACGGAAAGGAAATCGTGCCCGTGGCCGCATCCAGGCCTTCGAGCAGCACCGGCGCCAGGGCCGTCGGGTTGCGGTCGTCATAGTTTTGCGTCGTCGTCCCGCTCAGGGCGCGCGCCGTCACGCGTACGCCGATCGCCTGCCCCGAGTAGGCGTAGCGGCCTGTCGTCCCATCGTTGGCGCAGGTGAGCGGCGGCGCGCATGGCATGGCGATACCATTGGCGACCTTCGGCAAGTCACCCTTGCTGTTGTCCTTGATCAGCTCCGTGATGAAGTGGTGCGGGATAAACTGCACCTCCTTGCTCACGCTCGGGGTGGGCGCAGCAAGGTTGGCGTCCAGGTAGCCCTTGGGATTGGCCAGATTGAAGGCGATGGTGATCGTTCCCACTTCCGGCCAGCTCATGTCGCTGCTGGCAACGATGCCATTCTTGAAGACCACGCTTCCCTGCATGGCCGGCTTGGCCGGCTTGTCTGGTGCGGCAATCTCAGCCGTCGTCGGCTTGACCAGGCTGGCCAGCGAAGGCAGCGCCGTCTCTGCTATCTTTTCATTGCCGAAATTCGGCGTCACCTGGTCCACGCTATTGAGCGCGCTCATGCTGACCGCCACGGGCGCGCCCGCGCGCTGGGGAGTGGCAATGGCAGCGGCGCCGAACTTGGCCGGCACGACGATGACGCTGCCGCTGCCGGTCATGCTCAAACCGGCGTCGCCGGTTGTGGCCGATCCCGTATAGGTGGCCTTCAAATTCAGCTGTCCCACGTCCGCATACGACATGAAGGCCGTGGCGATGCCCAGGCCGTTGAACGCCAGGTTGACGGTCGCGCCCGTCGTGCTGCAGGCGCTGGCACTATTCGGGGCCAGCGGCACGAAGCCCCCCGTACCTTGCACGAGAACAGGCAGGGTACCGCTGGCGGGATTGTCATAGCTGCAAGCGAGGTTCAGGTTCTTGCTGGTATTTTTGAACAGGGGCACGCACGCTTGCGGGGTCGCGCTGGGAGGGGCTTGCACGGCGCTGACTTCGAACGCCTTTTGCGTGGCAGAAACATGATTGACGGGTGTGACGGTCAAGCCTGTCGCCGCAAAGCTCATGTCGCAGCTGCCGCTGTTGTCCGATGCCCGCTTGCACACGAGCGCGCCCGTGGTGCCGGGCACGCTCGTCAGGCTCAAGGTGGCCGTGCCGACCGTGTACTGGCGCACGCTGGCCGTTGCCACCCCGCTGCTGTCTATCTGCGTCGCCGTGCCGCCAGGGCTGACGGTGACATTCACGCCGCCCGTATACTTGGCACTGCAGGCGGCATTCGCGCACGCCGTGACCGTCACCGCCTGCGGCGCGCACGTCAGGGCATTGCCCGAATGCTCGATCTGGAAGTGGTCGGGCCCGGCCTGCGTGCCGGGTCCGCATTTCGGCCCCATCGGTTCGTTGAAGGCCCAGCCGCTGTTGTTCGTCACGCAGCTGCACGGATTCGACGGCGTATACGCCTTGCAAGTGATGGTCTGCTGCACCCGGCCCTGCCAGCCCAGGGTGATGTGGTCGACCTTGGCGTTGCCCGTGATATACGCGTTGGACGAGTCAAGGGTCACCTCGCCGGCGTCCACATTGCCCTTGATGCCATTGCCGGAGGCGATGGTGAGCTTGTTCGAGGCAGTGACGTTGCCCGTGACCAGCAGGCCGGAGGCCTTCAGGTCGATGACAGGCGACGTCAGGTCGCCCGTCACCTGGCTGCCCGAACCGACGACGAGCGAGGTGCTGGCCGTGATGTCGCCCTGTACCTGGCTGTTCGACGCGTCGATGCTAACGACGGGCGCCTTGGTGGCGCCCTTCAGATTGCTGCCCGAGCCGAGGCTGAACGCATTGACGGCCGTCACGTCGCCCGTGATCGTCACGCTGGAACTGGTGGAGATGCTGCCGCCGTTGACGGGTCCCGTTATCGTCGAACTGGAGCCGATGCTGACGTTGCCGCTGGCCTTTACGCTGCCCGTGATCGTGACCTTGGAGTTGCCGCTGATCGAGCCGCCGCTGATGGCGCCATTCAGCGTCGAGCCGGAGGAAATGTCGATATTGCCCGTGGCCGTGATATTGCCCGTCACCTTCACGGGCGTGCCGCCCAGGGAGACGGACGCCGCCGAGATATCGGCCACGAGCACGGTGCCGCCCTGCGAGCCCACCTTGAAATTGCCGCCCTTGGCCGTCAGGCTACCGCCCGTGATCTTCAGGTTGGGCGGATTGACATTGCCGATGTCGATATTTTTGTTGGCCGTCAGGGCCGCCGTGCCGCTCATGCTCAGGCCCTGGTTGTAGTCGATGCTCACATCGCTGTTGACCGTCACGCCATAGCCGCTGGCGATGACGACGTTGTCGGTGCTGCCCATGATCAGGCTGGCGCACGTGTATTGGGTGCTGGACGCCGGCAGGCTGCAGCCGCTGACGGCGCCGCCATTGAAGTTGAGCGTGGCCGCGTGGGCAAGGGATGCGCCCAGCAGCAATGTCAGGGCGGCAAAAGTGTGGAGTAAGCGCACGATATCGAGGAATCCGGTGGGTGGGAAGCCAGCGGGCGCGCGGATTATTTCATGCTAACCTACGCCATCGCTGTTGTTGCATTATGGCAGTATTTATCCCCCTCGCGCATATCGCATGATCAAGCAAAGCCCCAAAGAATTCCCCCTGCGCACCGTCGACATCATCGTCTATCCCGGCTTCAAGGCGCTCGAAGCCATCGGCGCCATGAAAGTGTTTGACTACGCCAACACCCATTTGCGCCTGCGCAATCTGCCCGGCGGCTACGACGTGCGCATCGCCTCGACGGCCATCGGCCCGGTCGAGTCGGACACCCTGATGTCGCTGCACGCCAGCAAGGCGCTCGATGCCAGCCGCTTGCCCGACCTGGCCGTCATCGTCGGCTGCCACCACGTCGAGCAAGTCTTGCAGGACATTCCCGCCCTCGCCGCCTGGGTGGCCGAGGCCGCGCCGCGCATCGACACCCTGGCGGCCCTGTGCACGGGCTGCTTCTTCCTGGCCGAGGCCGGCGTGCTGGACGGCAAGAGCGCCGCCACGCACTGGAGCGCCGTGGACAGCCTGCGCCAGCGCTATCCATTGATACAGGTCAATGCCGATGCGATTTTCGTGCGGGAAGGGAAATTCTGGACGTCGGCCGGCGTGACGGCCGGCATCGACCTGGCGCTGGCCCTGGTGGAAGACGATTTCAGCCGCGATATCGCGCTGGAAGTGGCGCGCGACCTGGTCGTGTACCTGAAGCGGCCCGGCGGCCAGTCGCAGTTTTCCGTGCACTTGTCGAGCCAGATGACGACGCATCCGAGCATCCGCCAGTTGCAGGGCTGGATCATGGAGCATCTTGCCGACGAGCTCACCGTGCCG
Organism: Janthinobacterium sp. JC611; assembly: GCF_018682595.1. Taxonomy (NCBI): domain Bacteria; kingdom Pseudomonadati; phylum Pseudomonadota; class Betaproteobacteria; order Burkholderiales; family Oxalobacteraceae; genus Janthinobacterium; species Janthinobacterium sp. JC611. The sequence continues at coordinate 126,255 of NZ_JAFLJN010000015.1, read as the reverse complement.
CTGCTGGCGGCCAGGCTGGCCATGAGCGAACGCAATTTTACGCGCGTCTTCCAGCGCGAAACGGGCGCCAGCCCCACGGAATTCATCGACACGGCCCGCTTCGAAGTGGCGCGCCGCTTGCTGGAAGACAATGTGTCCTCCTTAAAACAGGTGGCCGCACAGGCGGGCTTGCATAGCGAGGAAAGGCTGCGCCGCCTGTTTCAAAAGAAACTCGCCATCACGCCGCGCGATTACCGCGAGCGCTTTTCCAGCACGGCGCGCTAGGGCTTCAGCGTGGCTTGCCGTGACGTACGTGGCGCGTGGCCAATTGGCGGCTCTGCCGAGCCAGCGGTGTAAACAGGAGTGCGCACAGCAGATAGGTGGCCAGCAGCGCCAGCCAGATGGCGGGCGTGGCAAGGCTGGCGGCATTGCTCCACCACAAAGCCAGCAGGGAAGACAGGGCCGCGCCGAGAAAGACGGGCAGCATGCGGCGCAAGGTCGCGAGGTAGGCAGTGGCAAACATGGACGGCTCCCAAAGCAAGGCGGATGCCTTCACACTAGCAGGGGCCGGCGGCGAAGTACAGCCTGCCGCCCTGCCCCGTCCGCCATGTGTTGCGCAATGAGTACAGTCAGATAAAATTAGTACAACACGACGGAACGGATCGACTCGCCGCTCTTCATCAGGTCGAAGCCCTCGTTGATGCGTTCGAGCGGCAAGCGGTGCGTGATCAGGTCGTCAATGTTGAGTTTGCCTTCCATATACCAGTCGACGATCTTCGGCACGTCCGTGCGGCCGCGCGCGCCGCCGAAGGCCGAACCGCGCCATTCGCGCCCCGTCACCAGCTGGAACGGGCGCGTGGAAATTTCCTGCCCGGCCGCCGCCACGCCGATGATGAAGGACTTGCCCCAGCCCTTGTGCGTGCACTCGAGCGCCTGGCGCATCAGGGTCGTGTTGCCGACGCATTCGAAACTGTAGTCGGCGCCGCCGTCCGTCAGCTGCACGATGGCGTCGACGACGTTTTCCACCTCGTTCGGGTTAATAAAATGCGTCATGCCGAACTTGCGCGCGATGGCCTGGCGCGCCGGGTTGATGTCGATGCCGATGATCTTGTCGGCGCCGACCATCTTCGCCGCCTGGATCACGTTCAGGCCGATACCGCCCAGGCCGAAGACGGCCACGTTGGCGCCCGCCTCGACCTTGGCCGAGAACAGCACGGCGCCCACGCCCGTCGTCACGCCGCAGCCGATGTAGCAGACCTTGTCGAACGGCGCATCTTCGCGGATCTTCGCCAGGGCGATTTCCGGCACGACGATGTAATTCGAAAAGGTGGACGTGCCCATGTAGTGGAACAGCGGCTGGCCATTCAGCGAGAAGCGGCTGGTGGCGTCCGGCATCAGGCCACGGCCCTGGGTCGAGCGGATGGCCTGGCACAGGTTCGTCTTTTGCGACAGGCAGAATTTGCACTGGCGACATTCCGGCGTGTACAGGGGGATGACGTGGTCATCTTTTTTCAGGGTGGTCACGCCCGGGCCCACGTCGACGACGACGCCGGCGCCTTCATGGCCGAGGATGGCGGGGAAGATGCCTTCCGGATCGGCGCCCGACAAGGTGTAGTAATCGGTGTGGCAAATGCCCGTCGCTTTCAGCTCGACCAGCACTTCGCCGGCGCGCGGGCCGGCCAGCTCGACTTCTTCGACGGTCAGCGGGGCGCCCGCCTTCCAGGCAATCGCGGCTTTGGTTTTCATGGGATCTCTTCCTGCTCGGTTTCAGATGCGCCATTATCGGGCGCCGGCGGGCGCGGTGGCGCGCCTGGCTCCGCGCTTGTCTGAAAACACGGCGCATTTGTCCGATGCCGCCGTACGTTTGCGCCAGCGCAAACCTCCCGACACGAAGACGCGCATTCTAGGCACAAGCCCATCCCCTAGAGCAGCCATTGCGTCGTTCCCGCAGGATACCGACATGCGCCACCTCCTACGCCGACTGTCCCCCACCTGGCTGGTCCTGCTGCTGGCCTGCTGCCTGGGCTTGCTGGCCGCGTGCGGCGGCGGCGACGCTCCCCCTGCGCCAGGCAGCGGCAGCCTGAACGTCACCATCCGCGGCTTGCCAGCCGGCGTGGCCGCCGCCGTCACGGTGACGGGGCCCGCGTCGTACAGCAAGCTGCTGACGGCGTCCGGCACGCTCGATGGCCTGACGCCCGGCACCTATGCGGTCGGCGCCGCCAGCGTGCTACAAGGAACAGCCAGCCTGGTGCCCGTGCCGGCGACGCAACAAGTGCAGCTTGGCGCCGGCGCCACGGCCAGCGCCACCGTCACGTATGCGGCCGGCGCGCCGCTGGCCTTGCGCCTGCAGGAAGTGGCCAGCGGACTGGATACCCCCATCTTCCTGACGGCGCCGCCGGGCGACAGCCGTTTGTTCATCCTTGAACGCCCCGGGCGCATCCGCGTGGTGCAAGGCGGCAACCTGCTGGCCACGCCCTTCCTCGACATCAGTGCACTCACCACCACCAGCGGCGAGCGGGGCCTGCTGTCGCTGGCCTTCCATCCGCGATACGCCAGCAACGGCTATTTCTTCCTGTATTACACGAACCGGGATGGCGATATCGCCATCGAGCGGCGGCAAGTATCGGCCGGTAACGCCAACGTGGCCGATCCCCTGTCCGCGCTGGCCATCCTGACGATACCGCACCCCACGTTCAGCAACCACTATGGCGGCTTGCTCAGCTTTGGCCCGGACGGCTACCTGTACGCGGGCACGGGCGACGGTGGCGGCGGGGGCGACCCGCCCGGCAACGCGCAAAACACGAACGTCCTGCTGGGCAAGCTGCTGCGCCTGGACGTCAACGCCAGCACAGTGGCCCAGCCATATGCCATTCCACCCGGCAATCCATTTGCCACGGCAGGCGGACGCCCTGAAATCTGGGCCTACGGCTTGCGCAATCCATGGCGCTACGCCTTCGACGTGCCGGCCCAGCTGCTGTACATCGCCGACGTGGGCCAGGCCAGCTGGGAAGAGGTCGATGTGCGCCCCGTGGGTCAGGCGGGCAACAACTATGGCTGGAACATCATGGAAGGGTTGCACTGCTATAACAGCGCCAGCTGCAACCATACGGGACTGGTCCTGCCCGCCATCGAATACGGCCACGATACGGCCGGCGGCTGTTCGATCACGGGCGGCTATGTGTACCGGGGCACGGCCTTGCCGGAACTGGCGGGACAGTACCTGTATGCCGACTACTGCAGCGGCTGGTTGAAAAGTTTCAGCTACAGCAATGGCACGGCCTCGGCCGTGACGGACTGGAGCATCACGAACGTGGGCAATATCCTGTCGTTTGGCCAAGATGCGCAGAACGAGCTGTACATGCTGAGCGGCACGGGCAAGGTGTACCGCATTGTGCGCCAGTGAAGCGCAGCGCGTGCGACAGACGGCGTTTTTCGACGGCGCGCGGGGAACCGGCTAGAATTGCATTTTCCGCCGCGCCCTGCGCCCTAGCCCAAGAGAACACCATGGCCCGTTTGAAACTTGAATTCCCCGAAGACCAGTACTGCTATTCCTCGCAACTGACGGTACGCACGACGGACATCAACGCCGGCAACCATCTCGGCAACGATTCCATGATTTCCATGATTTCCGAGGCCCGCGCCCGCTTCCTGTTCGAATATGGCGTGCGCGACATCGAAGCGGACGGCACCGGCATCATCGTCACCGACCTGGCCACCACCTACCGCGCCGAAGCCCATGCGCGCGACCAGTTGCTGTTCGAAGTGGGCGTCATGGATTTCAACAAGTATGGCGGCGACATCACCTTCCGCATCACGCGCCCGCGCGACAATACCCTGATCGCCATGGCCAAGTCCGGCTTTGTATTTTTCAACTATAAGCTCAGCCAGGTCGTGCCCATGCCGGAAGATTTCGGCAGCAAGTTCCCACAGGTGAACTGGATCGATTAATTCGCGCGCCATGCTGTATGCTTGCCAGGAAGATAATTAATTCTGGAGCGGCATGCGATTAGCGATAAGGGCAGGACTGTGCTTCACCCTGGCGTTGTTGGGCGTCTCGCCGTGCGCCGGGGCCGCGCCGCAAACCGTCGTCCTGTATGGCGACGACGATTATGCACCGTACAGCTATGTGGAAAACGGCGTCTTCAAGGGCATGTATGTCGACATCCTGCGCCTGGCGGCCCGCGCGATGCCCGCTTACCGGCTGGAACTGCAGCCGCGTCCGTGGAAACGGGGGCTTGATGCGCTGGAAAAGGGACAGGTTTTCGGCCTGTTCCCGCCCGGACGCAAGACGGAACGGCCGTATGTGCAACCGTATTCGGCCGTGCTGTACCGCGAATCGGTGGTGCTGTTTTGCCATGACGCCGTCATGCGCACGCCGCGCACGCGGTTTCCCGCCGACTTTGCCGGCCTGACCATCGGCGTCAATACAGGATTTTTGCTCTCGGAAAAATTGATGGCGCCGGCCCGCGCAGGATTGTTGCGCCTGGAAGCGGCCAAGGGAAATGAAGCCAATCTGAAAAAACTGGCCCTGGGGCGCATCGATTGCTACGCCAGCGACCGCGGCGCGGCCCGCCACACGGCGCGCCGGCTGCGAGGCGAGCTGGCCAGTTTGGACTTTACCTTGCACGAAGTGCTGGAGCTGTCGTCCGAAGCCACCCATATCGCCTACAGCGCCCGCAACACGCCGGCCTACAAGGCCGATTTCATCGAGAAAATGAATGCCGCCCTGCTGGCCCTGCGGCAGAGCGGCCAGCTAGCGCGCATCGAAGGGGCTTATTTACGTTGATTATCTGCGCTGAACGTCGCGCGGCTGCAAGGTGATCACGGGACTACTGCGGCCCTGTGGCTTGACGCCGAAGGTATTCTTGAACCACTCGTCGATCATGCGCTTTTCATAGCGCAAGGCATCGTTGCTGGAATAACGATTGATATGCTGCAAATACGACATATCCGACAGATAGGCGTTGCCGCTGGCAATGACCTTGCCATGTTGTTCGAGCGTATAGCGCAAGCGCAGGCGCGGCCAGTCCGCACGGCCCGTCATCACGCGCACATCGAAGGCGCCGCGGCGCGCCGGGTCTTCGCGTCCCGCCAGGTCGACATCGGTGATCTCGATCCTGAGATCCTGCCCATGGGGCAAGCTCTTGCCCAGCCAGGTGAAGTGATTGGCCAGGCCCGCCAGCACCTGCTCCCGGTCGCGCGAGCTGAACGGTACATCGGAATAATCGTCGGGCTTGTCGAACGTCACCTGGACGCCCGCCCAGGCGCTGCTGCCAGCGGCCAGCGCCAATGCGGCCACCCATGTTTTCGTCAGTCTGGAAATACGCATATGCATTCCTTTCAGAAAGTTCACGGCAAGCAGACGCTGCAATGCCGCATCTGCCTGCTCACACCAGACTATAGACCGAAGTGAAAATTTCCGGAGCGCAATACGTTTCGCGCGGCCGCAGACCACGCGGCCGGCTGTGCCTGGCAAACTGTACAGCTTACTTGCGCGCCTGGCGCTTCACCTTGACGCCAAAGGTATCGGCATACCAGTCATCGATCATCAGCTTTTCATAGCGCAGCTTTTCATTGCTGAAGTAATGATTGATACGGCTCAGGTACGACATGTCGGACAGGGCTGCATCGCCACTGCGAATGACCTTGCCATCCTGTTCCAGCACATAGTGCAGGCGTATGCGCGGCCAGTCGACCCGGCCACTCATGACGCGGATATCCTGCCCGGCACGCAGGGACGGATTTTCACGTCCCGCCAGATCCACGTCCGTGACGTCGATTTTCAAGGTCTGCCCGGGCGGCAGCGATGCGCCCAGTTTCTCGAAATGCCGGCCCAGTTCCTTCAACACCTCGTCGCGTTCCTGCGGGTTGAACGGAACATCCGTGAATTGATCCGGTTTGCTGAACCGCACTTCCGTTCCTGCCCAGGCGGCGCTGCTGGCCAGCAAGGCCAGACCGACGACCAGGGCGCGCGTCGTTTGCTTTTGCATGATGTACCCTTTCAGGAAATGTGAGTGGCATGGGGCCACTTCTTATGCCTGTCAAATATAGCGCGCTGCATCCCATTCTGGCGCGGAATTCATACCTTGTTACTTTTCTGTTTTACCGCCAGAAAGGCGATACGCCGTATTTTTTGCAGATTCATTGGCAATATTAACTAAAACAAAGTATTGTCTTGAAAATATAGTTGCCTAAGCGATAAAGTATAGATAGTGTCAGCTGCATGGATTTACAGTGCTTTTTTGGCACGCGTGTTGCATGATTCTAGTCAATTGTTCTTGCTTATTGTTAATACTTAGCTGTCAGTCTACAATCGACAAAATGCGCCCGAAAAACGCGCAACGCCAGTAGTGGCGCACAGGCAAGCCTGGCGCGGGCGTCTCAGCATTGCGTCAGTTATGCCTTTTAGCGGAACTCGCCCTTATGTCATTTTTGTCTTCAGCCTCACCCAAGTTACTCCCCTGGAAAGTCTTGCTCGTCGACGATGAACCCGACATCCATGACATCACCAAGCTGACATTGAGCCGTTTCCGCCTGGAAGGCCGCGCCTTGAGTTTCGTGCATGCCTACAGCGGCGCCGAGGCCAAGCAGGTGCTGGCGCGCGAGGCCGGCATCGCGCTGGTGTTTCTCGACGTGGTGATGGAACGCGAAGACAGCGGCCTGGAAGTGGCGCGCTGGATGCGCGAAGACCTGGGCAACCAGTTTACGCGCATCGTGCTGCGCACGGGCCAGCCGGGACAGGCGCCGGAAGAACGGGTGATCGTCAACTACGACATCAATGACTACAAGGAAAAGACCGAGCTCGACCGTACCAAGCTGTTCACCACCACCTTTGCCGCCTTGCGCGCCTACCGCGACATCATGAAGGTGGAAGAGGCGCGCCAGGCCCAGCTGCACTACCGCGAGGGACTCGAGCGCGTCATCGCCGCCTCGGCGCACATTTTCAAGCAGCGCAACCTGCGCGACTTCGCCAGCGGCCTGCTGCAGCAAGTCGTCGCCCTGCTGCGCCTGGAGACGAGCATGCTGCTGCGCCTGCGCGGCGCCAGCGCCATCACGGGCGAGCAGGACTATGAAATCCTCGCGCAGATCGGCGACACGGACGACGGCATCCTCAGCCCTTCCCTGCTGTCGCAGCTGGACCATGCCAAGAGCAACAAGATCTCGCGCCTGCACGGCGACACCTATGTCGGCTATTTCCCCAACAGCAGCGGCAAGGCGTCCTTGCTGGTACTCAAGGGCGTGGAAGAGATTTCCGACCTCGACGCGCAATTGCTGGAAGTCTTCTGCTCCGGCGTGGCGATCGCCTTCGACAACATCCTGCTGACGCAGGAAATCACCGATACCCAGGCCGAGCTGATCCTGCGCCTGGGCGACGTGGTCGAATCGCGTTCGCACGAAGGGGGCAACCACGTGCGCCGCATGGCCGAAGTGTGCCAGCTGCTGGCGCAGGCCTCCGGCATGTCGGAAGAGGAAACCATGGTGCTGCGCCACGCGGCGCCCATGCATGACATCGGCAAGATTTCCACGCCCGACGCCGTGCTGCTGAAACCGGGCAAGCTCGATGCGGCCGAGTGGGAAATCATGAAGCAACATCCGACGGTGGGCATGTCCATCCTCGACGGCTCGCAGCGCCCGCTCTTGAAGGCGGCCGCCGTGATCGCCCACCAGCACCATGAAAAATACGACGGCAGCGGCTACCCGCAAGGCCTGGTCGGCGAGCACATCCACAAATACGCGCGCATCGCCGCCGTCGCCGACGTCTTCGACGCCCTCATGCACAAGCGCTGCTACAAGGACGCCTGGCCCCTCGAGCGCGTGGTGGGCTACCTGCGCGAAGTGAGCGGCAGCCACCTCGACCCGCGCTATGTGGAGTTGCTGATTGAAAATCTCGATGCCGCGCTGGCGTTGAATCAGCGTTTCCCTGACTGATATGCACGGCCATCGTTTTCATTCTGCGAGCCCGCGCCGCAAGAGCGCCTGAAAAACGTTCAGGGCAAGGCGCGCGGTCGCAGACAGTGCGAATAGCACGGCAAGACCAAGCAACGCAGCCATGGACGTTTTCTCAGGTGCTCTTAGGTTCCAGTGGGAAACGGATCTTGTAGTGCAAGCCCATCCCCGGCGCACTGACCACCTTCACCGTGCCGCCCAGCGGCCCCGTCACCAGGTTATACAGGATATGCGCGCCCAGGCCGCTGCCGCCGGAACCGCGCTTGGTGGTGAAAAACGGGTCGAACAGCTGGCCCAGGGTGGCGCTGTCCATGCCCATGCCATCATCGCTGTAGTCAAGTTCCAGCATCTCGCCGGCCGTCCGGGCGGACAGCTTGATCTTGCCCGGCTCGCCTTCGACAAAGCCGTGCACCAGTGAATTGACCACCATGTTCGTGACGATCTGCGAGACGGCGCCCGGATAGCTGCGCAGCTGCACCTCGGGCGCGCAATCGATGTCCACCCTGACCGGCTTGCCCTTGAGCTTGGGCTGCAGCGACAGCAGGATTTCATCGAGGTATTTGCGCAAGTTAAAGCTGCGCAATTCGTCCGACGACTGGTCCACGGCCACCTGCTTGAAGCTGCGCACCAGCGCCGCGGCGCGCTGGGTATTCGTCGTCATGATGCGCAGGGTCTGATCGATGATGTCGAAGAATTGCCGCAAGCCGTCTTCATCGAGCTGGCCGCCTTCCAGGTCTTCGCGCGTGAGCTTCAATTCCTGCACCAGGTGGCTGGTGGCCGTCACGCAAATGCCCAGCGGCGTATTGATTTCATGCGCCACGCCCGCCACCAGGCGCCCCAGCGAAGCCAGCTTTTCCTGGCGTACCAGTTCCGACTGCGCTTCCTGCAAGGCGTTCAGGGCGCTGTTCAGGGCCGCGTTCTGCTCTTCCAGCGCTTCCTTGGCCTGGCGCATGGCGCTGTCGGCCTGGATGCGGGCCATCGCCACAGCCACGTGGCTGGCCATGAAGGCCAGCACGTCCAGTTCCGCCTGACCATATACGACGGAGCTGTCGTAGCTTTGCACGATGATCACGCCATATTTCCGCTCGCCCAGCAGCATGGGCGCGCCCATCCAGCTGGCGATGCTGGTATTGCCCAGCGGCTCTTCCATCTCGCCGCTGGCCACCAGCGCCGCATAGCTGCCGGCATCAAGCAGGCAGGCTTGCCGGCGCGCCAGCACGTAGGAACTCATGCCGATGCCGTAATGAAAGCGTTTTACGGGCGCCTGCGCATCCTTCTCGTCGACGAAATATGGGATCGTGATGTCCTTGTTGTCCGGATGGTACAGGGCGATGAGGAAATTCTTTGCCGTCACCAGCTCGCTGATGATGGCGTGCAGGCGCGCGTACAAGGTCGTCGCGTCGGCCGCCTGCGCCGACAGGTTGGCGATTTCATACAACGCATGCTGCAGGTTTTCCGCGCGGCGCCGCTCGGCCACCTCGTGCGCCAGCAGGGCCGTGCGCTCCTGCACCGCCTTTTCCAGCCGGTCCATGCTTTGCATGCCTTGCAGGGCGCTCGACACGTGCGTGGCGATCAGCGCGAACAGGGCCTGGTCTTCCAGGCTGAAGCGGTGCTGCGCGTCGTAGCTCTGGATGACGATGGCGCCCAGCACCTGGTGCTGCTGGTCCAGCAGCGGGCAGCCGATCCAGTGCTCGGCCGCCGTGCCGCCGCCCCAGGCGCCGCCGTCGATGGCGCGCATGGCGTCGTCGTCGGCCGTCATCACCAGCTGCTTGCGGTTGACGATGACCCACGCCGTGGGCGACTGCGCGGCGCTGGCCAGGCGCACGCCTTCATCCGGGTCGGGCGCGGCGTCGAATTCGTCGACAAAATAGGGAAAGCGCACGAGGCCGTCGTCATGGTCGCTGAGCGCCACATAAAAGTTCGCCGCATACATGATGCGCCCCAGCGCCGCATGCACCGCCCGCAGGAATTCACTGATATCGCTGCAGGTGCTCGAGCGCTGCCCGATTTCCAGCAACACGGTTTGAACGGCTTCCAGGCGGCTGAGGCGGCTTTCCATGGGTGGCTATGTACCTTGTGCAAGTATATGTTCTGAAAATCAATATTATCAGTTCAGCCCGGCCTTGGCACGGCATAAAACGGACAATCTTGCCTTAATGCATAGCCACACACGCCACGCGCGCATTTGCCACCTTGGCGATACAGTGGCAGACTAGGCCCCTTCCTTCAGACCAGACCGTCCTCATGACTGCCACGCTACGCGCCTCGCTTCGTCCCTACACCCTCGCCGGCCTGCTGGCCTTTGCCGCGCTGGGCATGCCGCCCCTGTGCGCCGCGCCAGCCAAGGCGCCGGCGGCGGAAACGGCCGATGGCGGGCGCTACTTCGGCCCCCTCGTCGCGGGCAAGATGCACGGCCAGGGCCGGCTCGAATATGCGAGCGGCGCGTTCTACGAAGGGGGCTTCGCGCGCGGCGTGTTTTCCGGCCAGGGCAAGCTGCGCCAGGCTTCGGGCGTCGAATACACGGGCGCCTTCCGCCAGGGCGCCTTCGATGGCGTCGGCCGCTACACCTCGCCCAAGGGCGAAATCTATGCGGGCAGCTTCGTCAAGGGCAGCTTCGAGGGACAAGGCCGCTTCCAGGGCGCCGACGGCGCCACCTTCGAAGGCCAGTTCAAGCACTGGCGCCCGCATGGCGCCGGCAAGCTGACCGATACGGACGGCACCGTCTTCAAAGGCGACTTCGTCCAGGGCCAGGTGCAGGGCAAGGCCAGCGTCACCACCAGCGACGGCATCCACTACGAAGGCGAGCTGAAGGACTGGAAATTCGAGGGCCAGGGCGTGCTGCGCACGGCCGATGGCGACGAATACCGGGGCGGCTTCAAGAATGGCCAGTTCGACGGCCAGGGCGTGCTGCGCTATGCCGTGGCGCAAGCGGACGGCCGGCGCGAAGACAGCGGCAACTGGACGGAAGGCCAGCTGGACGACCCGGCCTTGGATAAGCTCACGCGCGACAATATCGAGCTGGCCCTGTACAACCAGCGCACCTTGCTCGACGGCGCCCTGGCCCGCATCGCGCCGCGCGACGCGGCGAAAAAGATCAACCTGTACCTGCTGGGCGTGGCCGGCGATGGCGCGCAGGAAGTGTTTCACCGCGAAACGGCGTTCGTGCAGCGCCAGTTCGACCGCGATTACGGCACCGTGGGCCGCTCCCTGATGCTCGTCAACAGCCGCAACACGGTGGCGCAGCAGCCGATGGCCACGCGCACCAGCATCGCCGCCAGCCTCGAGGCGCTGGGCGCGAAGATGGACAAGCAAAACGACATCCTGTTTTTATTCCTTACCAGCCACGGCTCGCCCGAGCACGAACTGGCGCTGGCGCAAAACGGCATGGACCTGCACAGCCTGCCCGCGCAAGAGCTGGCCACCATGCTCAAGCACAGCGGCATCCGCTGGAAGGTCATCGTGATCTCGGCCTGCTACGCGGGCGGCTTCATTGCGCCGCTGAAAGATGACCATACCCTCATCATCACGGCCGCGCGCAGCGACCGCACCTCGTTCGGCTGCGACGACCAGAACGATTTTACCTATTTCAGCGAAGCGTATTTCAAGGAAGCCCTGCCGAAGAGCGCGGGCTTTGCCGAAGCGTTCGAGCAAGCCAAGGTGCTGGTGCAGGCGCGCGAGGCGGCCGATTTCCGCGAAGGCGGCATGGAGGCGGAAGAGCATTCCGAGCCGCAACTGTTCCAGGGCAAAGCCATCGCCGCGCAACTGAAGGCGTGGCGCGCCCAGCCACGTTAAGCGCTTCTTTCTGTACAATAGCCGTCACCATGCGCCGATTCTTCCTCATTTTGCTGCTGTTCGTGCTTCCGCTCCAGATGTCCTGGGCAGCGGCGAGCGCGTATTGCCTGCACGAGGAAGGCAAGGCGGCGCAGCACCTGGGCCACCACAGCCACCAGCACAAGGCCGATGCGGACAAAAAACCGGTCGCCGACAAAAAAGCTGAGCAGCAGAAAAAAGGCCAGCCGCACGGCGACTGCAACGTCTGCCACGGCATCGGCCATGCATGGCTGCCGGCCGGCTCCAGCCAGCCAGTCGGCGACATGGCGTCCGTCAATGCGGACACCGCCCCCTTCTTTTACGCTTCCCACATTCCGGACGCTCCCAAGCGCCCCGACTGGTCGTCGGCCATCTAGGCCGACGGGACGTCCCATTCCACTTGTCGCAACACGCGCCCTGACATAGCTCGGGCGCCAGCTTGCGCGTCCCGTCGAATTCTTTTCCATGCTTTTGGAGAATTCGATGCACCGATTCATCTTGTTACTTTCCGCTGGCCTGCTGGCCGGCAACTTTGCCCACGCGCAATCTAACGTGGAAGCCGCTGCACCGCTGACCCTGCCCGCCGCGCTGGCCCTGGCCGAAGGCGGCAACGCCGCCCTGTCGGCCGCCCGCCATGAATTGGCGGCGCAAGGCGGCGCCCTGCAACAGGCGCGCGCCCTGCCCAACCCGGAACTGCAAACCGTGCTGGAAGACACGCGGCGCGCCACGCGCAGCACCACCGTGCAACTCAACCAGCTCATTGAGCTGGGCGGCAAGCGGGGGGCGCGCGCCGCCGTCGCCCAACGCGGCGCCGACCTGGCGCAGGCGGGCCTGTCCCTGCAGCAGGCGGAAACCCGCGCCGCCGTGACGTCCGCCTTCGTCGACGTGCTGGCGGCGCAGGAAGGCTTGCGCCTGGCCGACAGCGCGCAGGCGCTGGCCGCGCGCGCCAGCGACATCACGGCGCGCCGGGTGACGGCCGGCAAGGCGTCCCCGGTCGAGGAAACCCGCGCCAGGGTGGCCGAGGCAAGCGTGCGGCTGGAGCTGAACCTGGCGCGCAGCGCCCTGACTGGCGCGCGCAAGCGCCTGGCCGCCCTGTGGGGCAACGCCACGCCCCGCTTTACCCTCGCCGAGGGACGCCTGGAAACCTTGCCCGAGCTGCCGCCAGCCAGCGAACTGGCGGCGCGCATGGCCCAGGCGCCGGCCGTGCGCCAGGCGCACAGCGCGCTGGCGCAGCGGCAAGCCATGCTGGACGTGGAACAGCGGCGCGCCACGCCCGACGTGACGCTCAGCATCGGCATGAAACGCTCGGAAGAGCTGGGCCGCAACCAGGCCATCCTCGGCCTGGCCGTGCCGCTGCCGCTGTTCGACCGCAATGCGGGCAACAAGCTCGACGCCCTGCGCCGCAGCGACAAGGCCAGCGACGAGCTGGCCGCCGCCCGCATCGATGTGCAGACGAAGGTTGCCGCCGCCAGCGAACGCCTGGCCACGGCCCGGCTCGACGTGGAAAGCTTGCGCCAGGACATCTTGCCCGGCGCCCAGAGCGCCTACGACGCGGCCAGCAAGGGCTTCGAGTTCGGCAAGTTCGCCTTCCTCGACGTGCTCGATGCCCAGCGCACCTTGCTGCAAGCCAAAAACCAATACCTGCGCGCGCTGACGGAAGCGCAGCACGCCGCCGCCGACATCGAGCGCCTGCTGGGCACACCAGCTCCCCTGTAAGGAAGACCCGACATGAACATCACACTCAACAAGAAACAAACGCTCGCCATCGCGGCCATCGCGGCCGCCGGCATCGTGCTGGCCATCCTCATCCTCGGCACGGGCAATTCCAAGACCCCGCCACCCGCCGCCGCCAAGGCGGAAGCACATGCCGAAAAGAAAGACGAACATGGCCATGAAGCAGTGGAAGGCAAGCTGGAATTGAGCGCCGCGCAAAGCCGCGCGGCCGGCGTCGTCATCGCCACGGCCGCGCCCGGCCGTATCAAGACGACGGTGGCCCTGCCCGGCGAAATCCGTTTCAACGAAGACCGCACGGCCCACGTCGTGCCGCGCCTGGCCGGCGTGGTGGAAGCCGTGCACGCCGACCTGGGCCAGCTGGTCAAGAAGGGACAAGTGCTGGCCGTCATCGCCAGCACGGAATTGTCGGAACAGCGCAGCGCCCTGCTGTCGGCGCAGCGGCGGCTGTCCCTGGCCCGCTCCACGTATGAGCGCGAAGACAAACTGTGGCGCGAGAAGATTTCGGCCGAGCAGGATTATCTGCAGGCGCAGCAAGCGTGGCGCGAGGCGGAAATCGCCGTGCAGAACGCGCAGCAAAAGCTCAGCGCGCTGGGCGCCAACGCCACCAGCAAGGGCCCGCTGAACCGCTACGACATCCGCGCGCCGTTCGACGGCATGGTGCTGGAAAAACACATCACCCTGGGCGAAGCCGTCAAGGAAGACGCGAACATCTTCGTCATTTCCGACCTGTCGACCGTGTGGGCGGAAATCGCCGTGCCGGCGAAAGACCTGGCCACCGTGCGCATGGGAGGCAAGGCGGAGGTGAAAGCGTCCGCATTCGATGCCAGCGCGCAAGGCACGATCACCTACGTGGGCGCGCTGCTGGGCGAGCAGACGCGCACGGCCAAGGCACGCATCAGCTTGCAGAATCCCGACATGGCCTGGCGCCCGGGCCTGTTCGTCACGGTGGAAGTGGTGTCCGGCGAAGCGGACGCGCCCGTCACCGTGCACAGCACGGCCATCCAGACGGTGGAAGACAAGCCCGTCGTCTTCGTGCAGGTGAAAGATGGCTACCAGGCCACGCCCGTGGTGCCGGGCCGCAGCGATGGCAGCTTGACGCAGATCAAGCATGGCCTGGCCGCCGGCACGCCGTACGCGGCGCAAGGCAGTTTTGTGCTGAAGTCCGAGCTGGGCAAGGACTCCGCCGGCCACGAACACTGATCACGTCAAAGCCAAGGAAACCATCATGTTTGAACGCTTGATCCGCTTCGCCATCGACCAGCGCTGGCTGGTTCTGCTGGCCGTCGCTGCCATGGCCGGCCTGGGCATCTACAGCTATCAAAAGCTGCCCATCGACGCCGTGCCCGACATCACCAATGTACAGGTGCAAATCAATACCCAGTCCGCCGGCTATTCGCCGCTGGAAACCGAGCAAAGGGTCACCTTCCCCATCGAGACGGCCATGGCCGGCTTGCCCAACCTGGAGCAGACGCGCTCGCTGTCGCGCTATGGCCTGTCGCAGGTGACCGTGATCTTCAAGGATGGCACGGACATCTATTTTGCGCGCCAGATGATCAACGAGCGCTTGCAGGAAGCGAAGGAAAGTCTGCCGTCCGGCATCACGCCGAAGATGGGCCCGGTTTCCACGGGCCTCGGTGAAATCTACCTGTGGACGGTGGAAACACAGGACGGCGCGACAAAGCCGGACGGCACGCCGTACACGCCGACGGACTTGCGCGAAATCCAGGACTGGATCATCAAGCCGCAGTTGCGCAACGTCACGGGCGTGACGGAAATCAATGCCATCGGCGGCTACGCCAAGCAATACCAGGTGGCGCCCTACCCGGAAAAACTGGCCGCCTACGGCATCAGCCTGCAAGACGTGGTGACGGCGCTCGAGCGCAACAACGGCAACGTGGGCGCCGGCTACATCGAAAAGCAGGGCGAGCAGCTGCTGATACGCGCGCCGGTCCAGGTGGCCTCGAAAAGCGACATCGGCAACATCGTCGTCGCCAATGTGCAGGGCGTGGCCATCCGCATCCGCGACGTGGCCGACGTGGTGCTGGGGCGCGAACTGCGCACGGGCGCGGCCACGGAAAACGGCCGCGAAGTGGTGCTCGGCACGGTGTTCATGCTGATCGGCCAGAACAGCCGCGCCGTGTCGCAAGCCGTCGATAAAAAAATGCTGGAGATTAACCGCAGCCTGCCGAAGGGCGTGCACGCCGTCACCGTGTATGACCGCACGGTGCTGGTCGACAAGGCCATCAATACGGTGAAGAAAAACCTGTTGGAAGGCGCCGTCCTGGTGATCGCGATTTTGTTCCTGTTCCTCGGCAATATCCGCGCGGCCGTCATCACGGCCATGGTGATACCACTGGCCATGCTGTTCACGTTTACGGGCATGGTGCAATACCATGTGAGCGCCAACCTGATGAGTTTGGGGGCGCTGGACTTCGGCATCATCATCGATGGCGCCGTGGTGATCGTGGAAAACTGCGTGCGCCGCCTGGCCCATGCGCAGCAAAAGCTGGGACGGCCGCTGACCCTGCAGGAACGTTTTCAGGAAGTGTTTGCGGCATCGCAAGAGGCGCGCCGCCCCTTGCTGTATGGCCAGCTGATCATCATGGTCGTGTACCTGCCCATCTTCGCCCTCACCGGCGTGGAAGGCCGCATGTTTACGCCGATGGCCCTGACGGTGGTGATCGCCCTGCTGGGCGCCATGCTGCTGTCGATCACCTTCATTCCGGCCGCCGTGGCGCTGTTTATCGGCGACAAGGTGGCGGAGAAGGAAAACGCCATCATGCGCGCCGCCAAGCGCTGCTATGCGCCGCTGCTGGACCAGGTGATGCGCAACACGCCCGTCGTGCTGACGGGCGCGGCGGTGGCTGTCGTGCTGTCGGGCTTGCTGGCCACGCGCATGGGCAGCGAATTCGTGCCCAGCCTGAACGAGGGCGACATCGCCATCCAGGCCCTGCGCATCCCTGGCACCAGCCTGACGCAATCGCTGGCCATGCAGCAGCAGCTGGAACGCAAGCTGATGGCAAACCACAAGGAAATCGCGCGCGTGTTCGCCCGCACGGGAACGGCCGAGATCGCGTCGGACCCCATGCCGCCGAACATTTCCGACGGCTACATCATGCTGAAACCCCGCGACGAATGGCCGGACCCGAAAAAGTCGCGCGAGCAATTGCTGGCGGAAATCGAAGCGACGGCCACCAGCCTGCCGGGCAATAACTACGAGTTTTCGCAACCGATCCAGCTGCGCTTCAATGAACTGATTTCCGGCGTGCGCAGCGACGTGGCCGTAAAACTGTTCGGCGACGACATGCTTGTCCTCGACGGCACGGCGGCGAAGATCGCCGGCGTGCTGGGCAAGATTCCGGGCGCCACGGAAGTGAAAGTCGAGCAGACCACGGGCCTGCCCATGCTGACGGTGCAGATCGACCGCGAGCAGACGGCGCGCTACGGCCTCAATATCGCCGACGTGCAAGCGGCGATCGCCACGGCCATCGGCGGGCAGGCGGCGGGCACCCTGTTCCAGGGCGACCGCCGCTTCGACATCGTCGTGCGCCTGCCCGACAGCCTGCGCAGCGACCTGGAGCAACTCAAACGCCTGCCCATCGCCCTGCCCCTGGGCGCGGCGGCAGAAGGCCGCGCGCGCTTCATCCCGCTCGGCGAAGTGGCCAGCCTGCACGTGGCGCCGGGGCCGAACCAGATCAGCCGCGAAGACGGCAAGCGCCGCATCGTCGTCAGCGCCAACGTGCGCGGGCGCGACATCGGTTCGTTCGTGGCCGACGCCGCGCAGCAGTTGCAAACGCAGGTGGCCATTCCGCCCGGCTACTGGACCAGCTGGGGCGGCCAGTTCGAGCAGCTGCAGTCGGCCACGCAACGCCTGGAGCTGGTGGTGCCGGTGGCGCTGGCCCTCGTGTTTGTATTGCTGTTCGCCATGTTCGGCAACGTGAAGGATGGCTTGCTCGTGTTCAGCGGCATCCCGTTCGCCTTGACGGGCGGCATCGTCGCCCTGTGGCTGCGCGACATTCCCATGTCGATCTCGGCGGCCGTCGGCTTCATCGCCCTGTCCGGCGTGGCCGTGCTGAACGGCCTGGTGATGATCGCCTACATCCGCCAGCTGCGCGAACAGGGCATGCCCTTGCAGGAAGCGATACGGGCAGGGGCGATCACGCGCCTGCGGCCCGTCTTGATGACGGCGCTGGTGGCGTCCTTGGGTTTCGTGCCGATGGCGATCGCCACGGGCACGGGCGCCGAAGTGCAGCGTCCGCTGGCCACCGTGGTGATCGGGGGCATCCTGTCGTCGACGGCCTTGACCCTGCTGGTGCTGCCGCTGCTGTACCGGCTGGCGTACCGCAAGGAAGAAGAGGTGGAAATGCACACCGCGCCCGAAGGCGCGGCGGTGTAGTCATGGAGCCAGGCGTAGCAAAATCGTAGCGAGCGGCTCCGAGGCTCGGCGCCCCCTTGTGGCTGAGAAGCGCAGCTGTACTCAAGTACAGCGAGCATCGGAGGCCGCAAAGCGTGCCGCGCAGTAGATTTTGCTAGCCTGGACGGCGGTAGCCGCCTTCGATCCAGTTCGCGGCCGACGTGGCGTTGAACTTGAAGGCGGCCGAGGTGCGCACCTTGGCGATCTGTTCGCCGTCGACGTCGTAGGCGCTCAGTTCCGCGTACGGGTGGTCTTCGTCGGGCACGATGTCGAACATCACCTTGACCTGCCCCTCGTCGGTGGCGACGAACAGGTTCTTGTGCAATTGCGCATGCAGCTGCTGCTCGTGGCGGCGCAGCACTTCCGAGGCCGTCTTGACCAGCGTGTTGAAGGCGTTGACGTCGAGCGGCTTCGGGTTTTTCTTGTCGCGGCCCATGGTCCACGGGCCCACCAGCGCCGGCTCCGGTTCGCCATCCTTGATCATGGCCACGGCCCAGCCTTCATCTTCCTCGTTCTTGATCACCCGCGCCGTCCAGCCATTGCCTACCCACAGGCGCGGCTCCTGGATCGGGGCGTCATTGTCCTGCTCGGCTGCTTCGTCGGAAAAGTCGGGGAAATCGGTACTCATGGCGGTGCTCGTGATGGAAGGTCGGGGCTAACATGATAGACGAAATCAGCCTCCCGTGCCGCCTTGCCGGCGGCATGGCGGCACGTCCAGCACTTCCGTCCGGCACCTGCGCCCCGGCGGCTGTCAGCACATGGACATGGCAGGCCGGTTGGGCCAGGTCAGCGGTGGACCGGGCGGTACCCAGCGCGGGTCGATGGCCGGCAGCGGCGCATGGTAATTGAACGGGGTGATGATGATCGGCGGTATCGCCGATGGCGCGCCGACGGGCTCGGCGCAGGACTGCGTGGCGCTACGCTGGCGCGTGATGCGATGGTCGCGGGGGGATAGCGATTGATCCCCGGTATCTGCAAACACAAGCATGTTGCCCTCCTTGCGAGACTGAGGTAGTCAGTATAGGACGGCTTGCGCACATTACAAGAAAAGAAATCTTGTTCCAGGTCAGCGTTTTCTTGGCCTCCAGCGCCTTCCATACCGTGAAAATGACGGCCTGTCGCATGCCGCTGGCGGCGAGCCGGGCACGCCCCTACAGTGTGACCATGCAACACCCGATTCCCCACACACCGAGGCTTACCATGAAAAAACTGCTCACCTTCGTCCTCATCGTCATGCTCGCCTGCCTGTTCCTCGACAAGATCAGCGGCAGCGACATGCACATGCAATTCCACGGCGACGATGTCGACGGTCCGCTGGAGTGGCTGTTCGGCCTGGTGTTTGCCGGCGGCGGCTTGCTGGTCGCCGCCATTGCGCTGGTGTGCGCCGCCGTCGTGACGGGAGTCGTCCTGGCCGGCGTGGGCGTGGTGCTGATCGCCGTGGTGGCCTTCTGCGTGGTGCTGGCGCTGGCCTTGAGCACGCCCGTGCTGCTGCCGCTGCTGATTCCCGTCGCCATCATGTGGCTGATCGTCAGCCGCAACCGCAAGCAGGCGCAAGCGCGTCAGCACAGCCTGTAATCACTGCGCCATGAACTTGCTGAGCACGCGGTCGCCGCCGCCATCATTCTGTTCGATGCGGTTGCGTCCGCCCCGCTTGGCCCGGTACAGCGCCTCGTCGGCGCGCGCCAGCACGGCGTCGCAATCGGCGTCGGTGCCGGCCATGGCGGCCATGCCGATGCTCACCGTGATGGTAATCACAATGCCGCCATCGGTGGTCAGTGCACTTTCCGCCACGCGCCTGCGCAGCCGTTCGGCAAACACGGCCGCAGCGGCCAGGTCCGTGCCCGGCAACAAGATGGCGAATTCCTCGCCGCCCACGCGGCCCGGCACGTCGACCTTGCGCAGCGCCTGGCACATCAGCGCACCCAGGTGGCGCAGCACGGCATCGCCCACGGCGTGGCCATACTCGTCATTGACGCGCTTGAAGTGATCGATGTCGAGCATCAGCACGCTGGCGTAGCTGGCCAGTTCGCGCTGCAAGCGGGCATGCTCGTTTTCCAGCGACGCCATGAAGTGGCGCCGGTTCGGCAAGCCGGTGAGGAAATCCGTGGTGGCCAGCTGCAGCAGTTCTGCATTCATGCGCTTGCGCTCGGTGATATCGAGCGAGGACACCATGACGAAGTCCAGGCTGTCCGCATGGCCGGGCATCACCAGCAAGCTCAATTCATTTTGCCGCGCCGCACCGTCGAGACGCACGAAGCTGCTTTCGCACTCATACAGGTGGGCGCCGCCAGCCAGCGCCAGCAGCGCATCGCCGAAACGGTGCAAGGCGCTGTCGTCGAAATTCTGCGCCAGGCCCAGCGCGCCGCGGCGCTGGTCGTCCTCGTTGGCGCGCACCTGCGCCAGCGCGGCGCCGTTCGCATCGATGATGCGCACCAGCCCCGCCAGCCGCTGCAGCGCGTCCGGATTGGCCTGGAAGTGGGCGCCCAGGTCGCGCACGCCCGCTTGCTCGAGAGCGTCTAGCGCGGCGCGCACGGCCGACCAGTCCTGTTCCCACAGGGCCACGGGCGCATGGTCGTACAGGCTGCGGAAGCGCGCTTCGCCGGCGCGCAGGGCCAGCGCCACCTGCGCCTGTTCGATGGCCATGCCGGCCAGGTGCGCCGCCTCGCTCAGCCGCGCCAGGTGCGCCGCGCTCGGCAAGGTGGGCTGGCGGTGATACGCCATCAGCACCCCGAGGAGCTTGCCCGAGCCGCCACGCACGGGCTCGGCCCAGCACGATTGCAGCTGGGCCCGGCACGCCAGTTCCATCGTCCCCTGCGCATCCGCATGCAGGTCGCCCACGATCACGCGCTGGCCGTCGCGCACGGCTTGCGCGGCGATGCCATGCACGCCCTGCAGGGTATCGAGGTCATGGCCATGGCTGGACAGGTTGAAAAACGCGGGCAAGCCCGGCGCCGCGCCCAGCACCAGGCGGTGGCGGCTTTCATCGAGCAGCAAGATGCTGCACAGCATGGCGGGATGGTCGGCCTGCACGCTCAGCACCACGCTTTCCAGCACCCGTTCCAGCGGCGCGCCCGTGGCCAGCATTTCCAGCACTTGGCGCCGCGTGTGCTCGCGCCGCTCCATCTGGCTGCGCTCGCTGATATCGCGGAAAGTCCACAAGCGCGCCTCTTCATTGCCCAGCTGCATGCTGCGCACATATTGCTCGACCACCCGTCCATCGCGCAGGAGCAGCACGTCGCGCCGCTCGCGGTGGCCATGCGGCGCGTGGACGCGTGCCCCGAGGAAGGGCGCCGCCTGCTCCAGCTGGCTTTCCACATGGCGCACCAGCGCCGCGCCATCGGCTTGCCAGTCGAGCGCGTCGGGCACTTGCCACAGGTCGCGGAAGCGCCGGTTCGACATAAAGATGCGGCCATCGACGTTATCGACCAGAATGCCGTCGATGGTCGAATCGAGGATGCTGCGCAGCATGGCCTGGCTGCGCTGCGCCGCTTCGGCCATCGCCAGCACGCTCGCCTGCCCCTGCTCCAGCTGAGCGGTCAGCTGGCTCGAACGGGCCAGCGCCGCTTGGGCGCGGGCGCGGCTCGCCGCCAGCAGCCAGGCCGCCAGCGCCAGCACGATGCTGGCCAGCAAACCGGTCCAGGCCACCAGGCGGGGCCGCGCCAGCAGTTCGCCGTCAAAGCCCGGCATGGCGCGCACGCGCACGCTCCAGGAGCGGCCGGCGATGGTGATCGCTTGCCGCGACAGCAGGCTGTTCGAGGCCGCAGCGGACAAGCCCCCCGGCAAGCTGTCGTACATCAGGGCCGCCCCGGCCAGTTGCGCGCCGTCATAAATTTCCAGGTCCAGCTGGCGCGCGCCCTCGCCGCCCACGCCCGCCATCAGCTCGCCCATGCGGAAGGTCGCAAGGACCCAGGCGCGCAGGGCGGCGCGCCGCTGTTCCACAGTGCCACGCGGCAAGCCATTCTCATACACGGGCAGCACGACCAGGAAGCCATGCGTCTGCGCGTTGCCGCCATCTTGCACCAGGTGGATCTTGCCCGTCATGGCGGCCTGGTCCGTGTCGCGCGCCTGTTCGAGCGCGGCGCGGCGCACGGGTTCGGACGCGATGTCGTAACCGAAGGCCAGCAGGTTGCTATCGTTTAAAGGTTCCAGATAGGTGACCGGTGCATGCCAGGCGCGCAGGCCGGAAGGACGCACGGCATAGCCGGGATAGCCTTCCGCGCGCACGCCGGCCTCGTGCCGCGCCAGGGCGGCGCCGGGCACCAGTGGCAGGTAGCCGATGCCATGGATGCCGGGAAAGTGGCGGTCCACCTGCTGCACCGCCAGATAGGCATGGAATTCGCGGCGCGTAACTTCCTGCGAACTGGCATACAGTCCCTGCACCCCGTGCAGCACCTGGATATAGGTCTGCATGCGGCCGACGATGTTGCCCACCAGTTCGCGCACGCGGAAATCGAAATCGGCCTGCACCTGCTGTTCGATGGCATCGTGGGCATTGCGCCAGGCGCCATACGTCAATCCCAGGCACAGCGCCAGCACCAGCGCGGCCAGCACGCGCGGCCCCACCCAGTGCGACACTGGCCGGACAAACCACGACGAAGACGCGCGTGTAAACATGACAGGCAGGCAGACAGACAAAACGGACATCGAACCGCCACACGGCCAGCAACATGGCTGGCGGCGGGCTGTACGACTACCATTGGTAGTCGATGAGAATGATAGTACGTTACGGCGGGCGCCCTTGCAATGCCGATTATTGTATTAAAAAAATCACATATTTCGTCAGTGCAATGATACGTACTCCAGGAAAATTCGATGCCGTGAAAACTATCCGCGGCGGCTGGTATGATCGCCCGCAATCCACCGCGCAGGAGTCGCATTTGCAGCAGGATAGCTGGCAGGGAACACTCTGGCTGGCGCCGGACTTCGCCATCTTGCATGGCGCGGCAGGCGCCACGGATAGCCACGCCCATTACGCGCACCAGCTGATGCTGAGCACGGGGGCGCCCTTCACGGCCGAGCTCGACGGCATCGTCCACACGGCGCGGCACTTGCTGGTCGACAGCCTGCGCCCGCACGCCATCCTGAGCGCGCCAGCGCCCCTGCTGACGATCTATGCGGAACCGCAGCGGCTGGGCGGGGCGGCACTGCTGGCGGCGGCCGGCAGCGCAGGCGCACCTGCGCTGGACAAGCTCGCCGCCGCGCTGCAGGCCCAGCCGCGCCAGCAGCTGGCCGATCCCCGCTTGCTGCGGGCGCTGGACCAGGTCGACGCCCTGCTGTCGGGCAAGGTCAGCGCGGCGGCCGTGGCCGAGGGCTGAGCCAGCTGGAGCGCCTGTTCAGCGCCCAGCTGGGCCTGCCCGTGCGGCGACTGGTGCTGTGGCGCCGCTTGCGCCTGGCCATCCGTTTGATTGTGCTCGGCAGCACCCTGACGCAGGCGGCCCACGGCGCCGGCTTTGCCGATGCCGCGCATTTTTCGCGCACCATGCGCAGCCTGTTCGGCGTGCGCGCCGACCGCAGCTTGCGCCGGCTCGACGTCAAGCTGCTCGATTGATGGCTTTACGCAAGTCCGCCGGCAATGCGGGCGCGCGCACGCCCTCTTCCGCGCGTAACGGTTCGATCAGTTGCGGCAGGTAGGCCACCGGGTAGTCGGGTCGGCTGCCGATGCCCAGGTCCTCGCCCCGCATGCGGTAGCCCGGCGCGTCGACGGCGGTGCCCAGCAAGCGATCCCAGCAGGTAAAGAACAGGCCGAAATTCACGTCGCCGGCCGTGCCGTATTTCATGTGGTGAAAACGGTGCAGGGGCGCCCAGGCAAACACGTGACGCAGCGGCCCCATGCGCATATCGACATTCGCGTGCTGCAGCAACAGCTGGATCGCCACGGCAAACGCCAGCACGGCCATGACTGGCTCCGGGATACCCAGCAGCAGCAAGGGCAGCATGCCGCCCGCCGCTTCCAGCAGCAGGTGCAAAGGGTGTTTCATCCAGCCATTCAAACCATACAGGCGCCGCACGCTGTGGTGCACGGCATGCAGTTTCCATAGCCAATAAGAACGGTGGCTCAGGTAATGCACGAGCGTGATGCCGCAATCGGCGATGACGATCGCCAGCGGCAGCTGCACCCAGAACGGCAGCTGGACCGGCCAGAACGGCCCCAGCGCCAGGTGTCCGGCCAGCAAGGGGAAGGCGGCCAGGCCCAGCAGGTGCAGCGCCTCGTTGACGAGCGCATGCACGACGTCGCGCCCGCCGTCGCCGTGCCCGTCGTTCCACGCGCCGTCATACGGCAGATAGCGTTCGGCAAGCAAGGAAGTGAACAGGGCCAGCAGCAGCAAGGGCGGCAAGACCCAGAGAGAAGCGTGGCACGCGGCGATCAGGCAACTGGCGGCGCCGATGAAGCCGGCCCAGAACACGGGGCCGTACAGCGCGGCAAAGAGGGATTTCATGGCAAGACGCTCCTGTGGCAAAAACCACAGCATGGCTGGTCTCTCCGCCGCGCCGCTTGAAGAAACGGCGCAAACTGCTTATTTCTGGGCCTTGCGCGCGGCATATTGCCGGTAGCCGTTGGCGCGCAGGGCGCAGGCCGGGCAAGTGCCGCAGCCATAACCCCAGTCGTGCAGCTCGCCCCGCTCGCCCAGGTAGCACGTATGCGTGCCGCTGCGGATCAGGTCGACCAGCGGCTGGCCGCCCAGGTCTTCCGCCAGGTCCCAGCTTTGCGCCTTGTCCAGCCACATCAGCGGCGTTTCCAGCTTCAAGCGCGTGTCCATGCCCAGGTTCAGGGCCACTTGCAGCGCCTTCATCGTGTCGTCGCGGCAATCCGGGTAACCGGAGAAATCCGTCTCGCACATGCCGCCGACGAGCACCGTCAAGCCGCGGCGGTAGGCCACGGTGGCGGCCACCGTCATGAACAGCAAGTTACGTCCAGGCACGAAGGTGTTCGGCAAGCCGTTTTCCTGCATGACGATCTCGACGTTCTGCGTCATGGCCGTGTCGGAAATGGCGGAAATCAAGGACAGGTCGATCATGTGGTCCTGGCCCAGGCGGCTGTCCCACTCGGGCGACTGCTGGCGCATCTGTTCCAGCACGCCGGGACGCACGCTCAGCTCGATCGCATGGCGCTGGCCATAGTCGAAGCCAATCGTTTCCACGCGGCTATAGTGCTTGAGGGCCCAGGCCAGGCAGGTGGTGGAATCTTGTCCACCGCTAAAGAGCACCAGTGCGGAGTCCGTTGCTAGCATAATTTCCTTCTTTTCAGTTTGATTCTGTTCCGGGTGCGCGGGGAAACAGGATTCCCATTGCAAAAAATACTTATTCGTCCGCCATCAGTTTACCTATTCCGGTAACATGCAGTCAGCATTTACTCATCTGGAGCACCATGTTTTCTGCACGACCCATACGGCATACGGCTGCCGGCAAGGCGATACGACCACGGATTTTGGCACAAGTAGTGACAAAAGTGATGGGTCAACTGACACTGGCGGCCGCCGGCGGCGCCCTGTCGCTGTTTCCCATCGCCCATGCCGGCGCCCAGGAGGCCACGCCAGATGCGGCGCCGGAGAGCGCCAGCGCCACGGAAGCGGCGCCCGCCCCGCTGCAGTACGAGGTCAAGGTCAACGCGCCCGGCGACCTTGATGAGTTGCTTGAAAAAAACCTGGACCTGGAACGCTTCCGCGGCAACCCGCGCATGGACCGCGAGCAATTGCAGCGCCTCGTGCGCGATACGCCCGAGCAAGCCAAAAACCTCGTCGCCACAGCCGGCTACTACACGCCCGTCGTCACGGTGCGCGTCGACACGACGGGCGCCAAACCCGTCGTCATCGTCGACCTCGACCCGGGCCAGCCGGTCACCATCGACAAGGTCGAGCTGGAATTGCGCGGCTTCGACCCCACGCCGCCGCTGGCGGCCAGCGAACCCTACGATACGGAAGCCCTGAAGCGCAGCTGGTCGCTGAAGACGGGCAGCGTGTTTCGCCAGGCCGACTGGGAAGCGGCCAAGCGCGCCCTGCTGCGCGAAGTGGTGCAGACGCGCTACCCGCGCGCCCAGCTGGTCGACACGCAAGCCGTGGTCGACCCGGAAACGCACAAGGTCTCCTTGCTGGTGGTGCTCGACAGCGGCCCCGAGCTGCGCTTCGGCGAACTGCGCATCGAAGGCTTGAAGCGCTACGACGCCAGCATCATCCGCAACCTCGACAAGATACGCCCGGGCGATTACTACAGCGAATCGGCGCTGCAATCGTTCCAGGCGCGCCTGCAGGACACGGGCTACTTTGCCAGCGTGGAAGTGAGCGCCGACATGAGCAGCATCCTCAGCGAGCAGATAGAGGCGGGCCAGGAAAGCCAGCAAGCCGAGGCCGCTCCTGGCGCCAAGCCCGCCAACCGCGGCCCCGCGCCGCGGCTGCCGCTGGTCGTGCGCGTGACGGAAAACAAGCAGCAGAACGTCAGCGCCGGTCTCGGTTTCAGTACCAACACGGGTAACCGCGCCCAGCTCAACTATGACAACCTGAACGTATGGGGCACGCGCTTCAAGAGCGCGATCACCATGGAAACGAAGAAACAGGCGGCGCACGCCAATTTTTACTTTCCAACGACCGAACGCGGCTACAACGACAGCGCGGGCGCCTCGTTCGAGCGCAGCGACATTTCCAACGAAATCACGGCCGTCACCACCATCTCGGCCAAGCGCAACTGGGGTGGCACCAACCTCGAACGCAGCCTGACGTTCGAGTTCCTCAGCGAAGACAAGACCGTCGTCGGCCTGGAACAGACGCGCAGCAAGAGCTTGCCGCTGACCTACGCCATCACCAAACGCAGCCTCGACAGCCTGCTGTTTCCCACCAAGGGCTACGTCATCAACGCCCAGGTGGGCGGCGCCCTGCTGCCCGTGCTGACGGACGAGCGCTTCGTGCGCGTGGCCGGCAAGGCCGTGTATTACCGTCCGCTCGGTGAAAAAGGCGAGCTGATCGTGCGCGGCGAAATGGGCGCGCTGGGCTCGAAGGAAAAACGCGGCGTGCCGGCCGTCTACCTGTTCCGCGCGGGCGGCGACCAGTCGGTGCGCGGCTATGGCTACCAGGAACTGGGCGTCAAGGAAGGCGACGCCACCATCGGCGGGCGCTACATGCTCACCGGCAGCGCCGAATACCAGTACTGGTTCAAGCCGAAGTGGGCCATTGCCGCCTTCTATGACGCCGGCAACGCGGCCGATACCGTGAAGGCGGCCATGACGCCGAAATCGGGCTATGGCCTGGGCGGGCGCTACAAGAGCCCCGTCGGCCCCATCAATGTTGACGTGGCATATGGCCACGCCGTCCAAAAATTCCGTCTGCACTTTTCCCTGGGATTCACCTTCTGATGTCCGATACTCTTACCGAATCCCCCCACGCCGCGCCCCCGCCGCCGGCAAAGCCAGCGCGGCGCTGGATGCGCTACCTGCTGATCGCCGTCGCCAGCCTGGCCGTGCTGCTGGGCGGCGCCTTCTGGTTCCTGGGCCGCGAATCGACCTTGCAGATGCTGGTGCAAAAAGTGGCCAGCGCCAGCGGCGGCGACATCGCCGTGTCGGGCGTCTCCGGCTCGCTGTACAACCGCATGCACCTGGGCCACGTCAGCTACCGCAGCAAGACGCAGCACATCACGGCCGACAACATCGACATCAACTGGTCGCCGTTCCAGTTCTTCTCGGAAGGCATCGCCATCAGCGAACTGCACGTGGCCAGCCTGTCCGTGGAAAGCACGGCGCCGTCCGAGGAACCGTCGAGCATGCCGGCCAGCCTCGCTTCGCCGTTCAAGATCGGCGTTGCCGACGCGCGCCTGGACAAAGTCACCCTGGTCAGCGCGGGCGGCAACACGGTGTTTGAAAAGATCCGTTTCACCTTATCGGGCGACAAGACGCAATGGCAGCTGGAAGACGCCTCGGCGCAGACGCCATTCGGCCAGGCCACGGCCAGCGCGACGATCGCCGCCACGCAGCCGTTCAAGCTGAGCGGCAAGGCAGGCTTGACGCAGCTCAATGCGGCCGCCGGCGAAAAACCGGCCGCCCTGCATCTGCAGCTGGGCGGCGACTTGAACGTGCTGAAGGTGACGGCCAAGGGCAATGCGGGCGCGGCCACGGCCGACGCCCAGCTGGCGCTGGCGCCGTTCGACCCCGTCATCATCCTGCGCTCGGCCAGCATCCGTGGCCGCAACATCAATCCGGGCAAGTTCGACGCGACCCTGCCGCAGGCGGACCTGAGCCTGGAACTCGACGCGGCCATCGACACCCGGCCCAACGCGCAAACCGTGTCGGGCAAGCTGGCCATCCTCAACCACGCCACGCCGGGCCCCATCGACCAGCAAAAACTGCCGCTGCGCCAGTTCGAGGCGAGATTGGGCGGCACCCTGACGGCCACGACCCTGGAGTCGGCCATCATCGACTTCGGCAACGCGGGCAAATTCACGGGCAGCGGCAAGCTCAACCGCAACGCGGCCGACGCGCCCATCGGCACGGCGCAACTGACCTTGCACACAGACAAGATCGACTTGCAGCACATCTACAGCAGCATCAACAGCACCAGGATCGTGGGCGATATCGTGCTCGACAGCGATGGCAAGACGCAGACCCTGCGCGCCACACTGGGCGAGGCCAAGCTGCGCCTGGACGTGGAAGCGACGCTCGCCGATTCCCTCGTGCAATTGCGCAAGGCAACCTTGCAAGCAGGAAAAAGCAGCGTCAACGCGACGGGCCAGATCAGCCTGAAGGATGAACAACCGTTCAAGGCCGTGGCCAGCACCAGCCGTCTCAATCCCGCCGACTTCGGCGCCTTCCCCGTGGCCGACCTGAACCTCGACGTGCGCGCCAACGGCCACGTGGCCCCGCAATGGCTGGCGAATGCGGACTTCACCGTGCGCCCCAGCAAGCTGCTCGACCAGCCCCTGTCGGGCAAGGGCAAGCTGACGGCCGATGCGGCCCATTTCAGCGGCATCGACGTGCAATTGGCGCTGGGCAAAAACAACGTCACGGCCAAGGGCAACTTTGGCGGCGCCGGCGAAAAGCTCAACTGGAACGTCGACGCGCGCCAGCTGTCCGCGCTGCAGGGCGACTTGCTGGGCAGCGTGCTGGCCAGCGGCGTGCTGCAAGGCACCGTGCAGCAGCCGCGCACGACGTTTGTTGCCGATGCGAAAGGACTGGGCCTCACCGGCGGCAAGCGTCCCGCGCCGGACAGCGCCATCCATGCCAGCGGCGACGTGGGCTTGACGGGACCGAAGCAGGCAGCGGAATTGAAAATGACGGGGTCCTTGCAAAAGATCAACCCGGCCTCCTTTGGCGCATCACTACCCAACGGCAACGTCAACGCAGATTTCAATGGCAGCGGACGATTGACGAGCGACTGGCAGGCGACCGTCAACCTGGCCCTGCGCGAATCGACCCTGCAAAACGCGCCGCTGGCCGGCTACGCCAAACTGTCGGCCAACGCGAAACGGGTCGACAGCGTCGATGCGGAACTGCGCCTGGGGCCGAACAGCCTGCTGGCCAAGGGCGCGCTGGGCGGCGCCACCGACAAGCTGACGTGGAAACTCGATGCGCCGCAACTGTCGACCCTGGGTCCCCGCTTTGCCGGCGCGCTGCAGGCGGCCGGCTCCGTCAGCGGCAAGATGGACGCGCCCGCCGCGCAACTGACGCTCGATGGCCGCGACCTGACCTTCTTTGGCGACCAGCAATTGAAATCCATCAAGGGCAGCGCCAGCGTGGGCGCCGGCCAGGGCGCGCTCGACCCCATGGTCAGCAGCCTGGAGATTACCGGCTACGGCACGCCCACCTTCAAGCTGGGCAGCGCCCGCCTGAGTACCTCCGGCACGCGCGGCAGCCATACGGTGAACCTGGCGGCGCGCAACGACGATTTCGACGCCAGCGTGCAAGTCCGCGGCAGCCAGAGCGGCGCCAACTGGACGGGCAGCATCGACAGCCTGCAAAACAAGGGCCGCTATGCGCTCGTGCTGCAGGCGCCCGTGCCCGTGAAGGTGGCGGGCCCGGCCGGCAGCGGCGTGGCGGGCCTGGGCCAGCCGGAACAGATCAGCGTGGGCAACACCGTCATCAAATTGCCAGCCGGCAGCATCACCATGCAAAGCCTGGTCAAGAACGGTCCCCGCTGGACCAGTTCCGGCCAGGCGGCCGGCGTGGCGCTGACCTACCTGGCGCAAGTCATTCCCTCGCTGCAAGCCAATGCGCGCAGCGACCTGACCCTGGGCGCGCAATGGTCGCTCGACATGCAGGTGCCGACGGCCAAGCAGAAAGATCCGTCCCTGGCCGGCATGCTGCACGTCTACCGCGAAAAAGGCGACGTGACGGTGGGCGTGGAACAGCCGCTGGCGCTGGGCTTGCGCACCTTCGATGCGCGCATCGACGTGGCCAACCAGCAACTGCGCCTGGCCGTGAAACTCGATGGCGCGCGCGCGGGCCAGAGCGATATCAATGCCACCGTGCAAATGCTGGGCGGGCGCATCAGCAACGACAGCGCCCTGTCCCTGACGGGCACCACCAATATCGATACACTGGCGTGGCTGGCGCCGCTGACGGGCCAACCGGGCCTGGAGCTGGGCGGCGCCTTGAAAGTGGCCCTGTCCGGCAGCGGCACCATCGGCGCGCCGCAATTGAATGGCGACATCAACGGCAGCAAGCTGCTGGTGAACTGGGCCGACCAGGGCTTGAAGTTGCGCAATGGCGTGCTGCAAGCCAAGCTGGCGGGCGACCAATTGCAATTGCAGCGCCTGAGCTTTGACGGCGGCGACGGCAAGGTGCAGGCCGATGGCTGGGTGCGCTTTGCGAATGGCGAGGCGAGCCTGGAACTGAAATTGCTGGCCGACCGCCTGCAGGCGCTGTCGCGCCCCGACCGCACCCTGGTTCTGTCGGGCAACAGCACCCTGGTGCGCAACGACAAGCGTTTCAGCTTTGAGGGCAAGTTCAAGGCCAACCGCGCGCTGATCGAACTGGCGCCGCAGGATACCCCGACGCAAAGCAGCGACGTGGTGGTGCTGGGCAAGGAAGTCAGGGGTAGCAAGGAAGCGCCGTCGCTGCCCCTGAATATCGACCTGGAATTTGACCTGGGCAATAACTTCCACCTGCGCGGCATGGGCATCGACGCGGACCTGGCGGGCAATGTGCGCGCCCGCGTCATCAACCGCGCCGCGCCGCGCGTGACGGGCAGCATCAAGGTCACCAACGGCCAGTACGCGGCCTACGGGCAAAAGCTGTCCATCGAGCGGGGCCTGATCGCCTTCACGGGCGCCTACGACAATCCGTCGCTGAACATCCTGGCCGTGCGCAAGAGGCCCGAAGGCGAAGCCCTGTCGGAAACGAACGTGGAAGCGGGCGTGGAAGTGCGCGGCACGGCGCAGGCGCCGACGGCCAAGCTGGTCTCCACGCCGAGCGTGTCGGACAGCGACAAGCTGGCCTGGCTGATCCTGGGCCACGGCGCGGAAACGGCGGCCGGCGATGAAATGGCCCTCTTGACGACGGCCGCGGGCGCCCTCTTCGGCGGCTCCGGCGGCGGCTTGCAAGGCAAGCTGGCGAACTCGCTGGGCCTCGACGAAGTGGGCCTGTCGCAGGCGCAAGGGCTGGAAAGCACGGTCGTCACCGTCGGCAAGCGCCTGTCCTCGCGCGCCTACCTGACGTTCGAGCAAGGCACGAGCACGGCGACGAGCCTGGTCAAGCTGCGCTACAAGCTGAACCGCCGCATCACCCTGCAATTCCAGACCGGCACGAACAATGCGCTCGACGTTTTATATACATGGGCATTCGATTAGATTGCGACAACCAGAAACAACAAAGGGCGCCTCGGCGCCCTTTTTCTTTGCTCTGCCGCAAAGGCGAGCTTACTCGGCCACGTCGAGGCCCCGCTCGATCATGCCTTCGACGTAAGCGCGCAGATATTGTTCCAGCGCGGGGCCGGACAGCACGTTGGCCGTCAGCGCGCCGTGCGGCGAGCCTTTCAGCACGCCGTCGTGATACACGCGCGCGATCCAGGCCACGTCCGTGCCCTGGGTGTAATCGAGTTCATAGTCGAACGATTCTCCGCTGACTTTGCGTGTGTAGACTTCCTTGACAATTGCCATCTAAAACAGCCTTTCTTGACGAGATTAACTGGGATGCGGGTGCGGCACGGGATCATCCTGCGGCACCGGATGCACGGGCCCCGGATGGTGCCCGGGCGCTTCTTGCGGCTCCGGCACCGGCATGGGTTCATCGACAGGCGCCGGATCGGGCGCGCGGTGGGCATGGATGACTGACATGGCGGACCTCCCCTGCGGACAAAGGAAGACCATACCACGAGATGCCCACCGCCGCCCTTATTTGCCTGCCGGCTGGACGTCGGCGGCCGGCGGCGCCGCGTTCTTCACATATTTCTCCAGCCAGTTGTTGCTTTCATACAGCATCTGCATGATCGATTCGCGCGCGCGGTAGCCGTGGCTCTCATTCGGCAGCATCACCAGGCGCGCCGTGCCGCCCAGGCCCTTGACGGCCTGGAACATGCGCTCGCTCTGGATGGGGAAGGTGCCCGAGTTGTTGTCCTGCTCGCCATGGATCATCAACAGCGCATCCTTGATCTTGTCCGCATAGTTAAACGGCGACATGGCCTGGTAGACGGCCGGCGCCTGCCAGAACGGGCGCTCTTCCGCCTGGAAGCCGAACGGCGTCAGGGTGCGGTTGTAGGCGCCGCTGCGGGCGATGCCGGCGCGGAACAGACGCGTGTGCGCCAGCAGATTGCCCGTCATGAAAGCGCCATACGAGTGGCCGCCGATGGCGATGCGATGGCGGTCGGCCACGCCCCGCTTGACCACTTCCTCGACGGCCGCCTCGGCATCGGCCACCAGTTGCGGCAGATACGTGTCGTTCGGCTCCTGCTCGCCGTTGCCGACGATGGGAAACGATGGATTGTCGAGCACGGCGTAGCCCATGGACAGGAAGGCGGCCGGGCCCCAGTAGCTGACGGCATTGAATTTGTAGGGCGAGCCCTTGGTCTGGCTGGCCGCGCTGGCCGTCTTGAATTCCTGCGGATACGCCCACATCAGGGTCGGCAGCGGACCGTCGCGGCGGGCGTCGTAGTTCGGCGGCAGCATCAGCGTCGCCGTCAGGTCCACGCCGTCGGCGCGCTTGTAGCGGATCAGCTCTTTCTGCACGTCCTTCAATTGCGGCAGCGGATGGGGAAAATGCGTGAGGGCCGTCAATTGCGCCGCGCCCTGCTGCTTCAGGTTGCGCACATAGTAATTCGGCTGCTCGGTCGGCGATTCGCGCGTCGACAGCAAGCGGCTGCCATCCGCGTCCAGCACGGCCACCACGTTTTCATAGTAGGGCGCGGCGCTCTGGAACAGGCGCTCTTTTTGCTTCGTCGCCAGGTTCAGGCGGTCGATGAAGGGACGGTCGCCTTCCTTCGAGGCGCCCTGGCCGTCGAGCAGGATGGAACCATCAGCGGTGATGAGCAAGCGCGGCAAGCCGGCCGCATCGGCGCGCATGACGGGCGTCCCCGGATCGTTGTAGCGGTCCTCGAACGATCCCGCATACACGAGGTCGGCCGGCGTGGAAGGTTGATCTGGCGCAATCTTCCACTGCTTGACGGCGCGCGTCTTGTACCATGCTTCGCTCAGCAGGGCCAGGTCGCCGCGCCCCCAGGCCACGCCCGCATAGCGCGAACCCAGCTTGGCCAGCACGGCCGGCTTGGTGGTGAACGGCGCCGCCTGCGTGTAGACGATGTCGCGGATCTCCGCCGCCCTGGCCGGGTCGCCGCCGTCCTGCGCTTCGGCCCACACGAGGGTGGCCGGCGCATCGACGCGCCAACTGACGGAGCGCACGCCGGCCGACACGGCGTCATTGCCTGGCGGCAGCCCTTCCTCCAGCGGCAGGGCCGCCAGCGCATGCTCCACCTTGCCATTCAGGTCGCGCACGTCGATCTTGTGGCCGAAGTCGTGCGCCGGCACGATATACGAATACGGACGCACGATGCTGGTCGTCAGCAGGTGCTTGCCGTCGGGCGAGGCCGACACGCGCGAGAACTGGCCCGGCTGGCCGACGAGGCGCTGCTTGCCCGCCACGTCCAGCAAGGCCAGCTGCA
Source organism: Janthinobacterium sp. JC611 (assembly GCF_018682595.1). Lineage (NCBI taxonomy): Bacteria > Pseudomonadati > Pseudomonadota > Betaproteobacteria > Burkholderiales > Oxalobacteraceae > Janthinobacterium > Janthinobacterium sp. JC611. The sequence continues at coordinate 92,304 of NZ_JAFLJN010000015.1, read as the reverse complement.
CGGTGATGTAGTGTTCGAACAGCTGCGCATCCTGTTCGTTTTTCAGCAGGTCGGGATAGGTGCGCAATTGCTTGACGCCGCCGCCGGGCACGCTGTCCTGGATGGATGGGCCCGTCGGGATGCCGCTGGCCACGGGCGCCGCGCCCAGCTTGGCCGGCTTCAGCTGCACCAGCAGGGTCTTGCTGTCGGGCATCCAGGAAAAGCCGCGGCCATAGACGGTCGACAGCGATTGCGTGCCCAGCTTGCGCGCCGCTTTCGTCTGCACGTCGAGCAGCCACAGTTCCACGCCGGACTCTTTTACGCCCTTGGCGGGATCGGCATAGGCGACGTGCGTAAACGCCAGGTAGCGCTGGTCGGGCGACCAGGCCAGGTCGGCGATGCGGGGCGAGGCGGGCAAGCCGCTGACCTTGATGTCCTTCTGCGTATCGATGTCGAGCAAGCCCAGTCCCGTGTGGAAGCTGAAACGGCTGGCCGAATACGTGCGCGGATTGATGCGCAAGCCGGCCAGCTTCAGCTCCGGCTGCGCCACTTCGCTGATGCTGGGCAAGGATGGCGTGGGCAGCACGGCGGCCAGGTTGCGTTTCGGGCTCAGGCTCAGGGTCGGCGCGCGCGGCGCATCGACGATGGCTTGCAGGGGCGCCGGCGGGGCTTGATAAGCGCCATCTTGCGCCATGGCCAGAGTAGACGAGGCCATCAGGCCAACGGTGATGGGCAGCAAAGGCAAACGAGTAGACATGGAACTCCAGTGTATGAAGGTGGTGACAGGCAGCGAACGCACGGCACCGCTCATGGCGGCGCTGTGTGACAGGGCATAGTGCGTTCATGCCATGTAAATGTCAACAAGCAACTTTTACCGTTTAACAAGCATCGCCGCCCGTCCCCATCTGGCTTACAATCGCTGTTTTACCCGCACCCGATTGCCTACATGGAAACCACCACCCTCGCCCTGCTGTTCCTGGTCCCGCTGCTGGTCTGGCGCATTTATTCGCGCCTGAAGAAACTGGTGGCGCGCCAGAAATCGCAGCTGTGGCGGCACTGGAGCGTGGCGGTCGCCCTGCCCGCGCTGCTGCTGTTTTTGGCCACGACGACGAAATTCGACGTCCTGCCCCTGTCCAGCCTGGGCGCGGCGGCGCTGGCCGGTGGCTGGCTGGGCGTGCTGGGCTTGAAGCTGACGCGCTTCGAACAGGTCGGCAAGGATTTCTTCTTTACCCAGCACCGCTACCTGGGCCTGGCCATCACGATGCTGTTCATCGCCCGCTTGCTGTACCGCGGCATGGAAATCTACCTGAACACGCGCCTGGACGTGCCCGTGCCGCCGCCGCCGTTCGGCCAAAGCCCGCTGACGATGGCCGCCTACGGCCTCGTCATCGGCTACTACGCCGTGTATGCGTGGGGCCTGGTGCGCTGGCGCCAGCGCAACAAGCCGCTGCAAGCCGCCGAGTAAGCGAGGTCAGTAATACCGGCACAGGCCTTCGCAACTGGTCGCCGACAAGGCCTGGCGTATCGTCGCCAGCGCCGGCGCCAGGGCCGGATCGAGATCCGTGTCCGCATCGGCCAGGCTGGTCAGCAGGCGCTCGCGCAACGGTGGCGCCATCAGCCTGGCATTCGCCGTGGCGTGCTGCGCGGCCGCTTCCAGCATCCGCTTCTTTTGCACCACGTTCCAGAACGGCACTTGCACGAACTGCACCACGCTCGTGTAAACAACGGCCGTATTCTTGCTGAACGCGCGTGCGCGCAAACGTTCGGGCCCGCTCACCGCGTCCGCCGGCTGGGCGCTGAATTCCTGCTCCATCAGCGCTATCAGATGGCCATGGCAATGCATGCTGAAAGCAAATAACATGCTCATTTCATCGCCATAATTGGCCAGGTTCTGCGTCACTTGTTCCTTGCGCGCCTGCTGCAGCTCGGTGCCGGACAGCGGCAACGGCCATTCCATGCCAAACGCATAGTATGTTTTTCCCAAACGCATGGCCTTTTCGCAGACGGCCACGCTCTGGTTCACGTCCTGCAGCGCGGCGACGGGCGCCCGGAACAGGCGCGGGCCGTCGGCGATGTGGGAAAACAGCTGCGCCACGGCAGGATCGCGCAGGCGCGGCAAGCCGCTTTGCGGCGTCGCCTTGGCCATCAGCGCTTCCAGCTGGCCGCTGGCTTGCTGGAAATCGGCATGGCTGTCGGCCCAGGCGGCGGGCGCCAAGAGGATGGAGGAAAGGCAGAACAGGCGGCCGAGGCGGCGCAACGGCATGGAAATCGACTGTGACATGGATCAGGAAAACACTATTGGAAAATAGGCAATTATAGGCAATCTGTATCCACAGTGCATTGAATTGCGTTTTACACCACACCTACCCAGGCGAGAATGGTCACGCGCGGCCAGCGCGCCGCATAGCCGTGGAAGGCATCCCACACGAGGTTGCGCACGGCGCCGGCGCCGATGCAGCAGTGGGGCAAGCCCAGCTGCTCCACTGCGTGCAGGGCCTGCAGGCACCATGGCGTGGCGCGGGCGATGACGCGCAGGCGCGCGGCAAGCAGCTCCTGCGTGCGCATGCGGCTAAGGCCGGATCTGCGGCGCCACGCCGTCGTGGCTAACCGTGCCCTCGACATTGCCGAAGTACACGTCCAGGTCTTGCTTCGGATGGAAGTTGCGCAGCTTGACTTGCAAGGTGGTGGGATTGATTTTGCTAAACGTGCCGGGGAAGCACAGGCTGACCAGCTCATCCGGCTTGCCCTTGATCAAGTTCAATGTGAAGTCTTCGATGCCATTCTTCCAGGTGTTACCTGTCGTCAAAATGTACGACACCCACACGGCATTGACGAAGCCGCCCTCGCCCTGCTGGGCCGCCAGGCGGTTCCACGTCTTGTAGAAGGCCTTGTCGCCGCAGTATTTCTTTTCAAATGTATTCCCATCGCCCAGGTAAGACGCGCCGGGGCCGGCCGCGACGAATGGCGCATATTGATGGCGCACGCGCACGACTTTACCGGCGGGGAATTTCTGCTGCCACAGGTAGATGACTTTCACGCTCCAGGCCGGCACCCATTCCTCATCGTACAGCTGGGCCAGCAAACCTTCGCGGATCATGATCTTGCTCTGCGCGGCCGTCAGCGGCGCCACCTTCTTGTCGAACGGCGTGTGCGAGGGGAAATACGCGATCTGCGCGTCCGACAAGCCCAGCTGGCGCAGCCGGGCCGTCACGTCTTTAGCGTCGAGCTTGGCGACGAAGGTGGTTTGATACTCCTTGCGCTTGCCATCCACGTCGACGGTAAACTGCTGCGGCTGGCCGTAATACGTGGGCGAGCCGTGGTAGCCGGACGAGTATTCGGGCAAGGGGAAGAAGATCGTCTCTTCCACGTCCGTTTTCGATTCGTTGAGGAACTCGTATTCGACCTTGATCAATTCCGCGCTCACGCTGAGCACTTCCTTTTTCATGGCCACGGCATCGGTCTTGCCGAACAGGATGCCGCCCGCGCTCACGGAGCCGATGCCGTCGTTGGCCACGGCCGGCGCCGAACATGCCAGCGCCAGCGCGGCAGCTGCCAGCAAGGTGCGCACAAGCATCACGCCGCCTTGCCCGAGACGGGATCGACCCGGCGTTGCAGCACGAAAATCGGTTGCGCCCATTGGGTATCCTTTTTCTTCTTGCTGGTGATCAAGGTCAGCTCCGACGGATCGTAGACATCCGTGTTGTGCGTCAGCGGCGTCGTCATCAGGTATTGCGCTTCCGTGTTTTTCAGGAACTCGCCCACCAATTGAATGTTGCGGATGTCGAGGTGGGCAAACGGTTCGTCGATGAAGACGAAGCCGCCGGAACCATCTTCCGATTTCAGCAAGCCGATCAGCAGCACCAGCGACTTCATCACCTGCTGGCCGCCCGACGCTTCGCCGTCGTTCATGCCGATGACGCCCTTGCCGTCGAACTTGAAGCGCACGTGCAGGCCTGCCTGCGACAGCTGCACGTCGTCGTTTTCCAGGCGCACGGGGTCGGCATGCACTTCGATGCCGGCCAGTTCGCCCAGCTCCTTGATGTTCTTGCTGTAGGTCTTGATGGTGTAGCGCAAGCGCTCCATGTAGGCGCCGCGCGCATTGCCCGTCGCTTCGATGGCGCGGTTGTTCTGGTAGCGGCGCTCGTCCGTTTCCGACTGGCGGCCATGCAGCTGATCCGACAGGCGGTGATGCTGGTCGATGACGGTGGCGTCGAGTTCCCAGTCGTCGCGCGCCAGGCTGTTTTGCAGGCTGGCCACGCGCAAGTCGACCTGGTGCGCATTCTGATGCTCGGCGACAAGCGCCGCGCGTCGACCCGGCCTGCGCCAGCTTTTCGGCAGGTGGCGCCACGCGTGGCGCAGGGCCAGCAAGGCGCGCGCATGCTCGGCGCGCTGTTCAATCTGCTTCTTGTAGCCGAGGCGCGCACCCGCTTCCGCCTCGGACAGGGCCAAGCGCGCGTTTTGCCACACCGTATCGGCGCGCGTGCGCGCCACGGTGGCGTTCTTGGTGAGGTTTTGCAGCTCGCCCAGGCGGCCGCCCACTTCCAGGCGCTCTTCCTTCAGCGGCTTCGAGTTGCGCAGCGCTTCGGCGAATTCTTCCTGGCGCGCGCTGAGTTCCTTGGCCGCGTCGACGCCGGCGATGCGCGCTTTCAGGGCGCCCACTTCGGCTGCCAGTTTCGAGATCGCCAACGTCAGCGTGTCTTCCTGGCCTTCCAGGCCCGGCAAGGAGCGCAGCAGCGCTTCGAGGCGGCCGCTGCGGCCAGCCTGACCAAAGCGGTAGCGCGACGCTTCCACGAACAGCGAGCGCCCGCCGCGGCGTTCGCGGTGATACGCCTCGGGCGTAATCCATTCTTCGTGGTTGCCCAGTTTAAAACCCGCCTCGACGGAATCGACGCGCGCGATGCGCGACAGTTGCTCGATCAGCCAGCTGGGCACGGGCGCGGAGAATTTCACCACGGCCAGCAGGCTCTCGTCTTTCGCCACTGGCGCCGTGACCAGGTCGGGCACGATGAAGTGGCGGTAGCGCTCCTTCTCGGCCAGGCGGTAGGCGGCCGCCGCATCCTTGGCCTTGTCCAGCAACACCACCGAAGCGTAGCCGCCCAGCACGCCTTCGACGGCGCCCTGCCAGCGGCTGTCCGTCACCTCGACGATGTCCGACAGCATGGCGTGGGATATCCCCGCATCGCGCAGCGCGCGGCGCATGCCGCGCACATTGTCCGGCTCCGGCATGGCCGTCTTGCCTTGCAGCGCGGCAATCGTCGCCTGCTCGGCCGCGATGCGCGCCGACAGGGCGTCACGCTGCTGGCGCTGCTGCAGCAATTGCGCTTCCTTCTGTTCCAGCTGCGCCGCCACTTCGGCGATGTCGCTGCCCGAATCGGCAGCCAGCTTGTGCAGGCGCTCCTTCTGCTCCAGCAGGCTGTCCAGCGGCTTTAATTTGGCATTGATCAGGGACAAACGGCTCTGCAAGCCGATCGACTCCTGCTCCAGCAGGGTTTCATTCATCTGCGCGTCGGACAGGGCCTTCGCCTGCGCGGCCAGCGCATTGCGTTTATCCGTCAGCTGCTGGTCCGCCTGCGCCATCGGTTTGCGCGCATCGCGCAATTGCCGGCTGGCGATGGCCGCCTTTTCGCGCGCCTCGTGGTACTGCAAGCTGGGCAGCACCTCTTCCAGCAGGTTGCGGCGTTCCTTATGTAAACCTTCCCATTGGTGGTAATTGGCCACGCGCAGGCGCAAGCCTTCCAGGTTGGTCTTCGATGCTTCCAGTTCCGTCTCGAAACGCTTCAGCTCCACTTCCGTGTCGCGCTGGTGGCGCTTGGCTTCGTCGTAGGCGTCCAGCACTTCCTTGTCGCCAAACACCTGGAACACCAGGTCGAGCAGCTGGCGCGGCGCGTATTCGCACAATTTGTCCGTCTCGCCCTGCTCCAGCGCCAGCACTTTCGACATGGCCGGCGACAGGCCCGCATTGGCCAGGCGCTTGCGGTAGTTTTCCACACCGAGCCAGTCGTTGGCATCCGTGATGTCCTCGATCTGCACATTGCCCGGACGCATCAGATACTGGCGCTTCCAGTCGCCGCCATTTTTCTGGATCTGGCAAAACAGGGTCACTTCATCGTCGCTGAAAAAGCCGGAACTGCGGAACGGCCGGTTCGACAGCTGCTTGCCCATGTTCTTGTTGTCGACCACGGCGCGCAGCCAGGCCGTCTGCTGGCCCGAGTGGCGCGCATAGTGCTTATAGGTGCGCCCCATCGAACAATCGAGGCCGAACAGGGTGCGCAAGGCGTCGAGCAAGGTGGTCTTGCCCGAGCCGTTCTGCCCCGCGATGGTGATGATCTTCGCGTCGAGCGGGATGTTCTTGATGCGCTGCCAGTAATCCCAGTGCACCAGTTCAAGTGATTTGATATGAAACATGGGCGCTTTCAGTGAGGAAGGTCGGACGCGGGCTCGTCGCCCGCGTCAGGCAGGTCGCCGATGTCGGCGGACAGGTCGTCGTCGAGCGGCGTATCGCCACTGACGGCCACCAGGCGGGCCGGGGCGCGCTTGAACACGTCGGCCAGCGCGCCATTGATGATGCGTTCTTTCAAGACATCCGTGTCCATCATCAGGTCCAGCAGCGGGCCTTCCAGGATGACATCGCCGCGCCGCTCGATGAAGCCCAGCTTGGCCAGGGTGCCCAGGTTCATGTCCATGCGCGTCTTCTTGCCCAGCTTGTCGCCGAAGTCCGACAGCAGCGCCTTGTAGGAAATACCCATGGACGCGTCTTCCGCGCGCGGCAGCGGTTTTTCCGTGCCAAACATATCGTTCTGGTCGTCGTCCGCGTGCTGGTGCGTTTCCTGGCGTTCACGCTTGGGCAGGATGATCTGCGCCCACAGCACCACCAGCAAGGCCACGCCATCGCGCGCCAAACCAAAATTATTGTTTTGCCAGACGTCGCGCGCGCCGAAGATCTTCGGCTCGATGGTGCGCGTCAGGGCCAGGGTCACATGGTCGGCATACACGTTGTCAAGCAGTTTCAAGCCGCAGGCCAGCAGGCGCGCATCGATCTCGGCGCGGAACAGCTCGTCGGACAGCACGCGCTTGACGAGCTTGTCGTCGCGGCGCAGGGTTTGATGCGTGAGCAGGCGCGCAATCAGGATTTGGGAATCGTCATTCATCGGCAGTGCCGCTATCTAAATCAAGTGAAACATTCAGTGAAAGCGAGGCGATCGACATGGCCGCCACGTGGGGGTCGGTCAGTTGGACCATCTCGTCGGTCGGTGTAAAGGTGATCGGCAAACGGGCCAGTTCGGCCGTGGATCCCTGCAAGCTCGCTTCGGACACGTCGCCCAGCAGCGGCAGCATCGAGGCGCGGTACGAGGCCACGGCAAAGCTGGCCGGCAGCAGCGAATCCTGCACCGGCACGCTCTTCGGCCCCTCTTCGCCTATGCTGGGGAAATTGCCCAGGCTGGCGAAGTTCGACAGGCGTTCGAGCAAGTCATCGAGTTCAAGCTGCATGGCGGGTCCGTCGCTGATGGTGGTGGGCGCATCCTCTCCGCTGGGCAGGCCCGTGTTGATGACGCCTGCCGCCCGTTCGGACAGCAGTTCCGTTTCGGCCACGTCGATCATCTCGGCCGGCGTGGAAAACAGGGGCACGACGGGCTGGTCGATGGCGCCCTCGGCCAGGCTGGCCAGGTCGTCATGCAGCAAGAGCCAGCGCTTGATGTCCGTGGTCGACAGGCCCGACTGGCCCAGGTGCACGCGCTGGCGCTCGATCTGGTTCAGGGCGCGCGAAAACATGCCTTGCATGTTGAGCAATTTACTTTGCGCGCGGCCGATCGCCTGCGCCGCCTTGTGCGTGGCGCTGTCCGCGTTTTCATCGGACGTGATGGCCACGAGAATTTCGGAACCTTTCTCGACCCAGTCGCACGCCATGTTCCACTTCGCTTGCGCCGTGCGCAGGCGAAATTCCGAACCGGAGGCGATGGCGTCGGAGAATTCTTCCGTCAAGTCCACCAGACGGCCCAGCAAATGCTGGAGTTGCTCGACGGACACGCCGCCGACGGCTTGCGCGCCCGCCACCTGCGACAGCAGGAACCCCATTTCCGCTTCGTCTTCCGTTTGCCCCAGGCCCAGCAAGCTGTCGATGGCGGACAGCACATTGCGCGCCATGGGCGTGACGCGGTACACGCCCTGCTGCGCATCCCAGGCCAGCAACTGGTTCGAGCGCAGACGCAGCAAGACCGTTTCCAGGCTTTCCGGCAGCAGATACGCCAGTTTCGTGTTGATATCGGCGCGCGTGTAGGCGGACGTGGCCGCATCGGACGCCAGCTCGCGCAACACCAGCAGCCGCACCAGCACGCCATCGAAACCGCCGTGGAACAGGGCCGTGAACACTTGCAGCAAGGGCTGCGCCCGCTTCAAGTGAAACACCTGCTCGATCTCGTCGGCCGAAATATTGGGCTGGAAATGCGCCTGCAAGGAATCGTGATGCTCCTGCTCTGTCTGATTTGCATCCGTAGCCACGGCTGCACTTGCCATTATATCAATCATTCTTTTCCGGATGAGTGTTCAGCGGGCGGCGCTGCGGGCTAACGCGGCGCTGCGGGGCGGGGGCGTCAGTATATCAGTTCTGACATGCAATTTAGCGTGCGGGAGGGGGCGCTGCGGACACGGCGCAACACGGCTGCCGCCCCATGTTGCGCCAAGAGGGCAAATCAGGGGACCAAGCACGCCATGTCTGGCCCCACACGTTGGTAAACACTTACTTTTTAATGATCTTCTGCAGGGTTTGTTCGACGTAATCGCCGCCGTCCGCATCGGCGAACGTCACCTTCACGGGATACCATTCCAGCGACGGCGCCAGCCACAGGTCCACTTGCTGGCCCTTCTTGTCCGGTGGCGGCGCCTTGACCAGGTGGATGGCGGCGACCTCTCCCATGCCCGTGGCTACCGTCTCTTCCTTGACCACCTTGAAGGTCCACGGCTCGGCATCGTGCGCGCCCGCCACGAAGAAGGCCCATTCCGAGCCGGGGACGAATTTCTCGGGCGCGGCGCGCGCCACGCTGGCCAGTTGCCAGACGGTGCTGTTGCGGTCCTGCTCGCCGCCTTTCAGCGGATAGCTGTCATCGCCTTCGCCAAAGACGATGGTCTTGCTGTCGCGCTTGAACGTGGTCGTGACGGCATCCTTGCGGAAGCGCTTTTCCACGAACTGGAATGGCGCCAGGCCGTAATCGTCGACCGTGCCTTCGCTGCGCTGCTCGAGGATCTTGCCGAACAGGGCGGCCCTGGTTTCGGCCAGCAGCGAATACTTGCCGTCGGCCACGCGCCAGTTGCTGACCGATTCGCCGGACAGCGCAATGCCGCGCTGCTTGGCCTTGATCGAATAGACGAGGTCGGCCGACGGCGCCAGCTTGTACGGGCGCTTGATGACGGGATGGTCCACGGGCGCGTCGGCCATGGCGGGAATCAGGGTGGCGGCCAGTACGCCGGCGGCCAGCAAGTGTTTCAAAGTGGTCAGAGTCATCATTTATTTTCCTGTAGCGTCATTGACGGAGATCTTGGTCACGGTTTGCGTGGTCAGCGCCCCGTTCGCTTCGGTATTGCGTATTTGTACCGGATACCATTGCATGGACGGCGCCAGCCAGATATCGAGCTGCGACGAATACGTGCCGGGCTTCGGCGGCCGGCGCAGATGCCAGGTCACCAGGCGGCCCATCTTGGTGTCCAGTTCTTCCTCGCCCACCAGCTGGAAGCGGAACACGGTCGCTTCCTTTTCCTCGCCGACGAGAATGTCGATATTGCCCGCCAGCTGGTTGACGTCGGCGCGGCCGATGGCGGCCAGCTGGAACGGCACCGTGGCCTTGTCTTGCGCCCCCTCCTGCCATGGCACGGTCGCCGTCGTGGCCGAAAACGTGATGGCCTTGGCGTCGCGGTTGAAATGCGTGGCCGTTTGCGCGCGGCCCTTGCGTTTCTCCGTGGCCGTGACGGGCACGATGCCGCTGCCATCGATCACGCCCTCGCTGGTCAATACCAGCAGGTTGATGCGCGTGATCAGCATGCTCAAGCCCACTTCCAGCTTCAGCTGGTAGGTGTCGCCCCGGTTGTCCCACGCCATCGCGGCCACGCCCTGCCACTTGGTGCCGTCCGCATCGCGCCGGTCCACGTGCAGGTCGAACTGGGCCGAGGTGGGCGCATTCGTCTTGTAGCGCCGCGCCTGCTCGACGGGCGGTGGCGGCGGCGCGCTGGCCGGCTCGGGTGCAGCCGCCACGGCGGGCGCGGGCGCCGTGATGGCCGGGGCCGCCACCGCGGCCGGCTCGGTCGTGGCCGGGCCTGGCGGCACGTCGCTGGCAGGCGCCGTCAACTGCGGCGTTTCGCTCGACGCCAGTTCCGTCAGGGGCGGCGGTGGCGGCGGCCTGGGCTTGGGCATGGGGAGCTCGGGCGGCGGCGGTGGCGGCGCCACCGGCAGAGGCCTGGGCGGCTCGGCGATCAATGCCATGCTGACCACCTGCGCATGATCCTGCCGCAGCGGCACCATGCGGGCATGCGAGGTCAGCCATTCCAGCGCCACGTAATGCAGTGCGCCGATGACCGCGACAAAGACGACGGTGCGGCGGCGCGGTGGCGAAAAGAAGGAGTCAGGCATCATAGGCCGTAGTGTAACGCTTTCACTGCGCTTCCCGCTTCTTGCCCGCGCTCAACTCCCCCTGTTTTATGTAAGAAAATGTTGGCGGCTTTGCGTCAGTTGCAAGCTGATATCTGCTACGCTAGGCACATCCACCTACCAGGAGATTTCGCATGGCAAACCCGCAAATGCCCCAAATACCGGGCGCAGCAGTTGTGACCGATACGCTCGACTTCGTCAAAAACCTGTGGGGAAGCATGAGCGTGCCCGGCATGGGCATGCCTGGCATCACGGCGCCCACCATGTCGGTGGAAGAGCTGGACAAGAAAATCAGCGACTTGAAAGCCGTCGAAGCCTGGCTGAACCTCAATACCAGCATGCTGCGCGGCAGTATCCAGGCCTTGGAAGTGCAGCGCGGCACCATCGCCACCCTGAAATCGATGGGTGCGTCACTGGCCGCTGCCATCACGCAACCGGGCGCCAGCGAGAAATCCGTGTTTGAATCCGTGCCCTACGCTTCCGCGTTTTTCCAGCATGCCGCACCTGCGGCGCCAGCGCCTGAACCGAAACCGGCGCCTGCACCGGCACCTGCGCCGGAACCGGCCGCGGCGGCGCCCGCCGATGCCGGCGGCCAGGCGGCAGCCCAGCTGGCCAATCCAAGTGCCTGGTGGAATTTGTTACAAGATCAGTTCAAGCAAGCCGTGTCGACGGCCATGTCGCCCGACGCCGCCAGCGCGGCGGCGGCCAGCTTTGGCAGCGCAAGCAAAGCCAAGCCCGCAGCCAGCAAGCCCGCCAAACCTGCCGAGGCAGGCACGGCAGCCAAGGCCAAGGCCCCGCTGCGCAAGGCACCCGCCAAACGCGCAGCGCCCAAGGCTAAAGCACCAGGCAAGGCCTGATGTTCAAGCCGGCAATATGATCAGGCGATACGATGAATGCGGATCGCCTCGATCATGTTGTCGGCCTGGCGTTTTACGTCACCGATCGTGATCAGGCCTTCGTCGGCCAGCGCCTTGGCGTGCTCGTACGAAGACTGGAATGTCTCCAGCGTGTCTCCCTTGGCGGCGACCGGGCGTACCCAGGCAACGGCGCCGACTTTCATTTTCTTGTACACTTCATTGACCACATCACGCATAGTTTCTTCCTTATTGTTGTAAAGCAACTCAAGCGCAGGCGAACCCACGCTGGCCTCTAGTTTATCATCCGGCACGCTCACGCACGGCTTTTCCCCCTTTTTCCGCTAGCGGCGGCGCATTTTCCGGCGCCGCGGCGGCGTCTTCCGGCCCGGGCGGCGGCGTCAGTCGCACCAGTTGCTCCATCAATTGCGCGAAGCGCTGCTGCCCTGGTGCAATTTTGTCCACATATAACAACACTTCCATGGCTTCGGCCGCCAATGCCGCCTGGTAGCCCCGCTGCTCCAGGAAGGAGACGATGATTTGCGCGGAATTGAACAGGATGCGCAGATTGTTCGGCAGTTTCTCGCGCGCCGCGCGCATCCAGGCCACCGCTTCGTTGAGCTTGTCCGTCTTCCACAGCAGCACGCCCTTGTTCATCAAGTCCGACGCTTCCTTGCGCGAGGCGATGATCAGGCTGGTGCCTTCATCGCCCATCTTCGCCTTGTCGAAAATCTTTTGCACCTCGTCCTGCACCACCTGGTTGTCGTGGTTGTTCTTCACCACATAGCACAGCAGGCCCGCCGGCGCATCCTTGACGCCGACGGCGAACAGCAAGGTGGCCAGTTCCATGCAGATGGCCTTCTCGGGCCGCGCCGGGTCTTCGGCCAGCATGGCTTCGAGCTCGTCGCCGCACTTGCGCGCGCGCCGGTAGTCGCCCGTTTCGTGGTGCACCATGCCTTCCGTGATCTTCGCGCGCAAGCCGATCTGCTCGGGAGAGAACTCGCGCTGCGCCAGCAGCAGCCATTGCAGCGCTTCCTTGGCGTCCTTCTTCAGGCCGCATACGCGCGCCAGTCCCAGGTAAGCGTCCGGCGTCTTCATGACGGAAAACTCGCCGATGGAAATACACTTGCGAAAGGCCTTTTCCGCCATGCCGACATTGCCGATTTTGAGCGCCGCGAGCCCCAGGTTGCGCTGGCGCGGCACGGAATTGGGCGACAGGCGCGCCGCCTTTTCCAGCACGCCGCACGCTTCCTCGTGCTGGCCCATCAGCTGGTAGGCGACGGCCATCTGGTCATAGGCGTCGATGTAATACTTGTTCTCGACGATCACGCCCTGGAAGATCTGCCGCGCCGCCTCGTGCTCGCCGTTGTTCATGCGGATCTTGCCCAGGCCCGCCTTGGCCCAGCTGTAATCGCGCTCGGCCAGCACTTTCTCGTACACGGCGCGGGCCTTTTCCGGCTCGCCGCTTTTCAGCAGCAGGGTCGCCTTCATGCGCAGCAGTTCCAGCTCGTGCAGCTTGTTGACCTCGATCTGCGCGTCGCACAATTTGGCCGCGCGCAAATAATCCTTTTCCATGCAAGCCTGGTCGATTTCGCGGAATACCTGTTTCTTGTGCCACACGCGGTTCAGCCGCGTCAGCAGCACGCCTTCCGTGATCGGCTTGATCAGGTAGGCGTCGGGCTGGTGCTCGGCCGCGCCCATCACGGATTCCACGCTTTTCTCGGCCGACACCATCAGCCACACGCTCGACGGCGCCGTCAGGTTGCGCACGCGCGTCTCTTCCAGCACTTGCTGGCCATTCTTGCCTTCGCCGAGGTTGTAATCGCACAGCACCACGTCGTAGCGCGTCTTGGCCAGCAGCTTCATGGCTTCGCCGCCGCTGGCCGCCTGGTCGATATGGCGCGCGCCCAGGTTGCGCAGCGATTCGCGCAGCAGGATGCGGATGCCGATGAAGTCGTCGACCAGCAGATAATGCTTGTCGGCCCAGTCGGTGCTGCCCGCCTCGGCGGCGGTGGCGTGGCTGTCTGTCGTCATGGCATCCTCGTTCAGGGCAGGCGCAGGATGAAACAGCCGCCGCCCAGCGCGCCGCCATTTTCCAGGGCGATGCTGCCGCTGCTGCCCCGGTGCTTGTGCATCTTCGCCACCTCGCTGGAAAAATACAGGCCCAGGCCCGTGCTGTTGGTGGAAAAATTCACGCCGGCCGCCATGCCTTCCATGGCCGCGCCGCCCGCGTCGAGCAAGGCCTGGGTATAGCCGTCGCCATTGTCTTCCACGCGCAGTTCCAGCAAGGTGCCGACCTGGCGCACCGACAGGCGGATCGTGTCCTTCGTGTAGCGGATGGCGTTGTTGATGGCATGCGCCAGCACGCCGATGACCAGGTCTTCATCGAGGGTCCAGATCAGCTCCGGCGGACAAGCCGTCTCCAGCTGGATGCCTTTCGAGGCCAGCAGGATCTTTTCCTGGTCCACCACCTGGTCGATGACCTGGCTCACCAGCTGCGGCTGCACGTCGAAGGGGTAGCCGGGCTTGCCCACTTCCTTGTACAGGGCCAGCAGCTGGATCAGGTTATCGTTGAGGCGCTTGGTCTGGTACAGCATCTGCGCCATCTGCAGGTAGGCGGGGTCGGCCTGGGGCGCGGGCTTGGCCTGCTCGGCCGCCAGCAGCGACTCCAGGGTGCCGCTGACGACGCTGATCGAATTTTTCATGTCGTGCACGGTCGACGCCAGGAACAGGAATAGCTCGGGCGAGCTGTGTTGATCTTCCACCGGATATCTCCTTGGGGCCGCAGCTTGAATATTGCCAAGGATAAATTATACCGCCAGCCTGCGGACGCCAGCCAGCCGCGCGCAAAGTCCGTGACATGACGCAACAATGCCGCCCCCGCTGGCGCAGGGGCGGCATCGGACGGCCAGGCCGGCAAGGTCAGCGCCGCGCGCCCGCCAGGCGGCGCACCACCGCGATCATGCGGTCGATTTCCTCATACGTGTTGTAGAAGGCGAACGAGGGCCGCACCGTCGCTTCCACGCCGAAGCGGCGCAGGATCGGCTGGGCGCAGTGGTGGCCCGAACGCACGGCGATGCCCTCGTCGTTCAGGGCGCGCCCCACTTCGGCCGGCGCGTAGCCGGCCAGCACGAACGAGGCGACGCTGGCCTTCTCCAGCGCCGTGCCGATCAGGCGCACGCCGGCAATGGCTTGCAAGTGCTGCGTGGCGTATTCCAGCAGCGCGTGCTCGTAGGCGGCGATGTTGTCCAGGCCGATGCGCTGCACGTAATCGATGGCCGCGCCCAGGCCCACGGCATCGGCGATATTGCCCGTGCCCGCCTCGAAACGGTTCGGCACGCCCTGGTAGACGGTGCGCTCGAACGTGACGTCGGCGATCATGTTGCCGCCGCCCTGCCACGGCGGCAGCTGCTCCAGCAAGTCCGCCTTGCCATACACGGCGCCGATGCCCGTCGGGCCGAACACCTTGTGCCCCGAGAAGACATAGAAATCCGCGCCCAGCGCCTGCACGTCCACGCGCAGGTGCGACACGGCTTGCGCCCCGTCGACCAGCACGCGCACGCCGGCCGCATGCGCGAGCGCGATGATCTGCGCCACGGGCGTGACCGTCCCCAGCGCATTCGACACCTGCGTCACGGACACCAGTTTGGTGCGCCCGTTGAGCAGCTTGCGGAACTCGTCGAGGAGGATCTGCCCGCTGTCATCGACGGGAATCACGCGCAGGGTCGCGCCCTTCTCCGCCGCCAGCTGCTGCCACGGCACGATGTTGGCGTGGTGCTCGAGCTGCGAGACGATGATCTCGTCGCCGCTGGCGATGTACTTGCGCCCAAACGTATTGGCGACCAGGTTGATGCCCTCGGTGGCGCCGCGGACAAAAATGATTTCATTGGCCGAGGCGGCGCCAAGAAAACTGGCCACCTTGGCGCGCGCCGCTTCATAGGCATCGCTGGCGCGCGCCGCCAGCGCGTGCGCGGCGCGGTGGATGTTCGAATTCTCGTGCGCATAGAAATACGACACCCGGTCGATCACCGACTGCGGCTTGTGCGTGGTGGCCGCATTGTCGAACCACGCCAAAGGCTTGCCGTTGACCCGTTCGCCCAGCACGGGAAAATCGCGCCGCACGGCGTGCACGTCGAATGGCGCGGGCGCCTGGTGCTGGCCCGGTTGCGTCGCCGCCGGCAGGACAGTCTGGAAATAGAATTCAGGCTGCTTGTCGGCTGGCGATACGGGCAGCTGGCGCGCGGGGGCACGCTGCGGCGTGGCAAACAGCCCCCGCACATCGTCGGGAGCGGCTTGTCCCAGCCCCTGCAGCGCCAGGCCGTCGAGCTTATTGTTCGAGGCAGGATAGCCATGCGCGCCGCCGACAAAATAGTAGGGCGACGGCGCGCCGAGGCTCGACGCGCGCGGCGTGGGAAGCGCTGCCGGCGCCGGCGCGATGGGCGACTCCAGGGGCGCCGTCACGGGCGGCACCTGCGCCGTCGCCACGCCGGGGGCGATGGCGGCGAACGCAGGACCGGGCTGCGGCGGCGGACGGTGCGCATAGCGGGGCGCCGCATCGGGCACGCTGCCGGAGCCGCCAAGGCTGGGCGACTTGTCCAAGCCCGGCAGGCGCGCGAAAAACTCGCCCGCCAGGCGGTTCAGGGTCGCTTCGTCTGGCAACAGGGACGACGGCGCCAGGGCCGCCGCGCCATCACTTGTAGGTGTCTGGGTAGTCATGGTATTTACCGATCTCCACGTCTTCCAGTACGGCCAGCGCATCGTCGGTCAGCACGGCCAGCGAGCAATACAGCGAAATCAGATAGGACGAAATCGCGTGGCGGTTGATGCCCATGAAGCGCACGGACAGGCCCGGGCTTTGCTCGCCCGCCAGGCCAGGCTGGAACAGGCCGATCACGCCTTGCCGCTGTTCGCCCGCGCGCAGCAAAATGATTTTCGTCTTGCCGTCTTCGATCGGCAGTTTGTCGGATGGCACCAGCGGCACGCCGCGCCACGTCAAAAACTGCGAACCGAACAGGCTGACGGTCGGCGGCGGCACGCCGCGGCGCGTGCATTCGCGGCCGAAGGCGGCGATCGCCAGCGGGTGCGCGAGGAAGAAGCCCGGCTCCTTCCACACTTTCGTCAGCAGTTCGTCGAGGTCGTCCGGCGTGGGTGCGCCCGTCAGGGTGAAGATGCGCTGGTCGTCGTGCACGCTGGCCAGCAGGCCGTAGTCGGGATTGTTGATCAGTTCGCTTTCCTGGCGCTCCTTGATCGTCTCGATGGTCAGGCGCAGCTGCTCCTTGATCTGGTCGTGCGGGCTGCTGTACAGGTCCGACACGCGCGTGTGCACGTCGAGCACCGTACTGACGGCATTGAGGAAATACTCGCGCGGCTGCTCGTCGTAGTCGACGAAGGTTTGCGGCAATTCCGACTCGTCGCGCTGCGAGCAGGCCACGCGCACGTCCTTCGGATTCTTCACGCGGTTGAGGCGGTAGATACCCGCTTCCACGGGCAGCCATTGCAGCAGGTGCACGAGCCAGCGCGGCGTGATCGTGGACAGCTGGGGGACGCTCTTGCTTGCATTGGCCAGCTGGCGCGCGGCGTTATCGCCCAGCGCGAACTGGCTCTCTGTTGCTACTGTCATGACTACTCCTGATGAGAAAAGTGAATATGCTTATCTGAAAAACAAATAAAGTATCGAGCGTCTCCCCTCTTCTCTCAACATGCTATCGCCATCATCGTGGCGTTTAATCGACCCGCTTTAATCCACCAATTCCGGTTCGCAGCGGGCCATCAAGCCCGCCAGGCCGATGCCCAGCGCGCCGGCCAGTTTTTCCACCGTCAGCAGCGACGGCGTGGCGGCGCCCCGTTCGATTTCGCCGATGAAGGAGCGGTTCAAGTCGGCCGCTTCGGCCAGCCGCTCCTGCGACCAGCCATGCCCTTCGCGCAACTGGCGCACGGCCAGTCCAAACTGTTTGATCAACATGCTGTCCTCATGGGTGGTGGGCAAAAGCGGGGTGGGATGGCGCTGGAAGATCCGCTGCCTCCTGCTGGTTGTGCGCTTGTGTGACATGGCTGCCGGGCGCCACGCTGCGGGTCAGCCAGACATTGCCGCCGACGACGGAGCCCTGGCCGATGGTCACCCGTCCCAGGATCGTCGCGCCCGCGTAGATGACCACGTCGTCCTGTACGATGGGATGGCGCGCCAGCCCCTTTTTCAGCACGCCGTCGGCGTCGGCGGGAAAGCGCTTCGCGCCCAGGGTCACGGCTTGATAGATGCGCACGCGCTCGCCGATGATGGCCGTCTCGCCGATCACCACGCCCGTGCCATGGTCGATGAAAAAGCTGCTGCCGATGATGGCGCCCGGGTGGATGTCGATGCCCGTCTGCGAATGGGCCACTTCGGCGATGATGCGCGCCACCAGCGGCGCGCCCAGTGCATACAAGGCATGCGCCAGGCGGTAGTGGATGATGGCCAGGATGCCCGGATAGCACAGCAGCACTTCATCGACGCTGTGCGCGGCCGGGTCGCCCTGGAAGGCGGCCGCCACGTCCGTGTCGAGCTGGGCGCGGATGCGCGGCAGCGCGCGGGCGAAGCGCTGCACGATGGCCAGCGCCTGCTGTTCGATGGAGACCGTCTGCTGCAGACCGTGCTGGCGCGCGTGGTAACTGAGTTCGCGCCGCACTTGTTCGTGCAGGCCGGTCAAGGTCGTGTCGAGCGTGTGGCCGACAAAGAAATCCTCGCTCTCCTGCTGCAGGTCGAGGGGGCCCAGGCGCATGGGAAACAGGGCCGCGCACAGCGCACCGACGATGTCGCGCAAATGCTGGCGCGACGGGAATTCGCGCGCGCCGCACTCCCGATTGCTTGCCAGTCCTTCGCGCCACTGCGCGCGCACGGCGCGCAATTCATCGACGATCTGGCGCAGCTCCCACTGCGGCTGCGCGGCAAGGGAGGCGGGGGGGATGGCTCGCTGGTGCATGGTGGTCCCGGGAAGAGAGTTAATCTTGCAGCCAGGGCAGCGCATGCCAGCGCCAGCCGCCGCTGTGGCCACGCTGCCGCTGCGCGTCGAGGTCGCCCTCGAAGCCTTGCGCGATATTGAAGACGTGCGCGAAACCGGCCTTGGCCGCCGCTTCGGCGGCTGCGGCCGAGCGCTTGCCGCTGCGGCACAGCAGCAGCACGACGCCATCCTTGCCGCCCACCTTCGCTTCCAGTTCGCGCACGAAGCGGGGGTTGCGATTCATGGCCGTGCCGGTCGCCCACGCCACGTGCAAAGATTGCGGCACGTAGCCGACGAAGGTGCGTTCTTCATTGGTGCGCACGTCGACCAACACGGCTTTGCCGGCCTGCACCAGCTGCCACGCATCCTGCGCGCTGACGATGCCCGCATACGGCAAGCCCTGGGCCTGCGCCTGGAGGCGCGCGTTATTCAGCACTTCGTCAAACGCCGCCTCGCCGTGCGCGGCGCGGGGATCGAAAATCAGTTCTGCAGCAGCCATTTGTCCACCTCTTTCTTCCGTCGTCAAAAACCAGCACGCGTCCACTGTAGCGAACTTATGTTGTTCGGAAAACAAATTAAAAAGAGTTTGGAAAGCTGAAAAACGTATATGGAGGATTTATGCAGCGCGGCGGCGTTCGCGCAGTAAAAACCGGGCAGGATCGAGCGCCTCGGCCAGCTGGCGCTCCAGCGGCAGCGGCTCGCCCTCCAGCTGGCACGCCAGCAGCTCGGCCGCCAGCGGCGCCCAGATCAGGCCACGCGAGGCATAGCCCAGCAAGCCAAACAGGCCGGGCCAGCGGGGCACGTCGCGCAGGCGCTCGCAGCGGCCCGGCACGCCGGGATCGGGCAAGGCGCCTGCCAGCGGCAAGCGGTCCGGCGCCACGCAGCGAAAGCCCGTGCGCCCGGCCAGCGGCGCCTCGAACGGAGCCACGCCGAGGATGTCGGCGATCTTCGCGATATTGTCGTGCTGGCTGACCATGCGCAAGCTGCCGTCCTCATCGGCATCATAGGTCGCGCCCACGCACACGACGCCCTCATGCGCCGGCGTCATGTAGGCTTCGCGGCAGGCGACGAACGGTAAGGAAGGCAAGCTGCCTTCGGCCAGGTGCGTGACCTGGCCGCGCACGGCGTCCAGCGGCAGGCCGGCCGCCTGCTCGAAATCGACCGCTCCCGTGCCCGCCGCCAGGATGACCGTGGGCGCCGCCGCGATCAGGGCGCCGTCCGCATCGCGCACCAGCCATTCCTGATCGCCACGCGCCAGGCGCAGGGCGCTGCTGGAAAAGCGCCGCGTGAGCAAGGCGCCGCAGGCGTCCAGCATGGCGGCGCAGACGGAAGACGGGCGCGCCCAGCCGCCCTGCTCGAACCACCAGGCGCCGTCGGGCGCCGGCGCGCCCAGCATGGCGCTCGCCTCGGGCGCTTCCAGCCAGCGGGCGAATTCGCGCGGATACACGCCACTGGCGGCGATGTGCCGCTGCACGTACGCGTGTTCGGCATCGCGCGCCAGGTGCAGCACGCCGCATTGCGCGCCATCGAAGGCGGCGCCGATGCCGCCCAGGTCTTGCCAGCGGCGCAGCGAGTACAGGTAGGCGGCGCGTACCAGGCGCGTGGCGATATTGTCGTCCTTCGACATCAGCGGCATGAAGATGCCGGCCAGGTTGCCCGACGCTTCGCTGGCCGGCTGCGCGTGGCGCTCGACCAGCGTCACCTTCCAGCCGCGCGCGGCCAGCCGTTCGCAGGCGGCCGCACCGGCCACGCCAGCGCCGATGACGATGGCGCGCCGCTCGGGCGCGGTGTCGGCCGCGTACTCTTGGCGCCGCGCATAAAACACGGCGCGCAAGCGGCTCTCGTCAAACACAAAACCCTGCTGTTGCAGGGCCGCGCGCTGCGCCTCGTCCAGGTGCACGGCCTGCAGGCGGGCGCCATCGGCCATCAGGCGCGCCAGCACCGGCGTGGCCGCCGGTACCCAGGCCAGGTGTACTTCATCGACGCGCGCCGACAATTGCGCCAGGCAGGCATCGGGCTCGCCGATCAGCACATCGAGCGTGACGCGGCCATCGGGCGAGACCATGCGGTGCAGGCCCGGCACGCAGGGCGGCCATTGCGCGCGCCACTGCTCGGGCAAATGGCTGGCATCGACGGGACGCGGCGCCAGCGCGATGTAGTGCAGGCGGCGGCCGCCATGCGCCGCGCAGACGGCACGCAGGCGGGCGCCGTCAAAATCCGTGTCGAGCAGGACCAGCGCGCGGCGCATCACTGCCCCGCGCGGCGGCAAAAACAGGTCGGCGCATGGTCGTTGACCATGCCGATGCCCTGCATGTAGGCGTAGACGATGGTCGAGCCGACGAACTTGAAGCCCCGCTTGAGCAAATCCTTCGACAATTGGTCGGATAAGGCCGTCTTGGCGGGAAACTCGCCCGGCCGCCAGCTGTTGACGATGGGCTGGCCATCGACGTACGCCCACAAAAAGCTGTCCAGGGTATGACCATCCGCGCGCAGGCGCAGGTAGGCTTGCGCATTCGTGATGGCGGCCGCCACCTTCAGGCGGTTGCGCACGATGCCGGGGTCGAGCAACAGCTGCGCCACCTTGTCCGGGCCATACGCGGCGATCTTTTCCGCATCCCACTGGTCGAAAGCGGCGCGGTAGGTGTCGCGCTTGTTGAGAATGGTTTCCCAGCTCAGGCCCGCCTGCGCGCCTTCCAGGTTCAGCATCTCGAACAGCCGGCGCTCGTCGTGGCAGGGCACGCCCCACTCCGTGTCGTGGTAGTCGAGATAGCGGGGATTGGCCGGATTGGCCCAGGCGCAGCGGGTAATGGTCGCGGTCATCGTCATGGTCATGTTCTTCAGGTGCGGGCAAGCACCAGTATAGTTTATCGGCCGCGCAGCAGGCGCCCCAGTTCCAGCAAGCCGTGCGCCATCTCGGCCGGGGGAATCGCCGCAAAACCCAGCAGCAGCCCTGGCGGCGTGGCGCACGCCGGCCCCGCCGCCGGATCCGCATAGTGGCCCAGCGGGCGCAGTTCGATGCCGCGAGCCAGGCCCGCGCGCGACACCGTTTCCTCATCGTGGCCGGCGCGAAAATACGCGCACAGTTCCAGGCCGCTGTCGGCCGGGCCGCACAGCAGTTGGTCGTCGAGTTCGCGCGCCAGGCCGCGCACCAGCAGGTCGCGCCGTTCGGCATTGCTGTCGCGCGTGCGGCGGATATGCCGGCCAAAGTGGCCCTCGGCGATGAAGTCGGCCAGCGCCATCTGCGGCACGATGGCCGCGTGGCGGTCCATCACGGCCTTGGCCTGCACCAGCGCCTCGACCAGCGCGGGCGGCGCCACCATGTAGCCCAGGCGCAGCCCGGGGAACAGCACTTTCGACAGGGTGCCCACGTACACCACGCAACCGGCCCGGTCCAGGCTTTGCAGCGAGGCCAGCGGCGCGCCCGCGTAGCGGTATTCGCTGTCGTAATCGTCCTCCACCAGCCACGCCTTGTTGCGCGCGGCCCAGGCCAGCAAGGCCAGGCGGCGGGGCAAGCTCATGCTCACGCCCAGCGGCATCTGGTGCGACGGCGTCACGTAGGCCAGCCTGGCCTGCGGGCAGTGCGCCGCGCCATACGCCACGTCGAGCCCCTGCGCATCGACGGGGACGGGAAAAACCTGCGCGCCGGCCGCGCGCAAGGGGCCGCTGGCGCCGCGGTAGCCGGGCGACTCCATCCAGGCCGCGTCGCCCGGCGCCAGCAGGATGGTCGACAACAGAAACAGCGCCTGCTGCGAACCCGAGGTGATGACGATCTGCTGCGGCGTGCACTGGACGCCGCGCGACGCTTTCAAATACACGCACAGCAGTTCGCGCAGCGGCAGGTAGCCGGCCGGGTCGCTGTAGCCGAACTGATGGTCGGGCCGGCGCCAGCGGCGCGCTTCCAGGCGGTTCCACACGTCGAACGGGAAATGGTCGATGCGCGGCATGCCGACGCGGAAAGCGCGCAGCGGGCCCCGGTGGAAGGCCACCTGGCGCATGGCCGCCACCACGCCCTGCCCGCGCGCCGACAGGGGCCGCAGCAGGCCGGGCGCGTCCGCCTTGCCGGCCGGCGCGGCCAGGCACACGGGCAGCGGTACGTCGCGGCTGACAAAGGTGCCGCGCCCCACGGCGCCATCGAGATAGCCTTCGGCCGCCAGCTGCGCATACGCATTGAGCACCGTCTGGCGCGACACGGCCAGCAGGCGGCAAAAATCGCGCGTGGGCGGCAACTGCATGCCGGGGCTGATGCGGCCATCGAGGATGGCGGCCTTGATGGCCGCATACAGCTGGCGAAACAGCGGTTCGACGGCGTCGCGCCGCAGCGGCAAGGCGGCGATGATCTGGTTCAGGTGGGAAGCTGGCATGGCTAGTCTCGACATTGGTAGCTTCAAGATAGCACTTATTGGCTGTTTTAAATAGCCAAAACTGGCGCTAAGATGGCCCTTCCCCTTCCACTCTTGCGGAGCACCCATGCATCAGTTTTTCGCCACCGTGGCCTGGCAGCGCGACGGCCAGGATTTCGCCGGCCAGCGCTACAGCCGTGGCCATGAATGGCAGTTCGACGGCGGCCTGACGGTCCCCGCCTCGTCCTCGCCCCTGTCCGTGCCGCTGCCCATGTCGGTGGCGGCCAACGTCGACCCGGAAGAAGCGCTGGTGGCCGCCACGTCGAGCTGCCACATGCTGTTCTTCCTGTCGCTGGCGGCGCAGCGCGGCTACGTCATCGACGACTACCGCGACGAAGCCGTCGGCGAGCTGGGAAAAAATGCGGCCGGGCGCCTGGCCATGACGCGCATCGTGCTGCGTCCCCGTATCGTCTTCGCGGGTGAAGCGCCTTCGCCCGAGGCGCTGGCCACCCTGCACCATGATGCGCACGAGCGCTGCTACATCGCCAATTCGCTCACGGCCGACGTGGTCGTGGCAGGAGCGCACTAGATGTACACGCCCGCCACCTTCCGCGAGGAGCGCCTCGACGTGCTGCATGGCCTGCTGGCCGCGCATCCGCTGGGCGCGCTGGTGCGCCACGGCGCCGATGGCCTGTGCGCCGACCATCTGCCGTTCGAGATCGGCGCGCCCACGCCCGAGGCCCCGTTCGGCATCCTGCGCGCCCACGTGGCGCGCGCCAATCCGCTGTGGCGCGGCGCCGGCGGCAGCGAGGACTGCATGGTGATCTTCCAGGGGCCGCACGCCTACATCACGCCCGCCTGGTATGCGGAAAAACAGCGCAGCGGCAAGGAAGTGCCGACCTTCAATTACGCGGTGGTGCACGCCCACGGTCCCCTGCGCGCCGTCGACGATGCGGCCTGGCTGCTGGCATTGGTGGAGCGGCTGACGGCGCGCCATGAAGCGGGGCTGGCCGCGCCGTGGCGGGTGAGCGATGCGCCGGCCGGCTATATCGACAAACTATTGAAAGCCATCGTCGGCATCGAGATTCCCCTCGCGCGCCTGGAAGGGAAATGGAAGCTGGGACAGAACCGCAGCATGCAGGACCAGGCCAGCATGGCGCACGGCCTGGCGCTGGACCATCAACCGGGCGCAGCGCAGGCGCTCGGCGCGCTGATCGCCGCCAACGTCACGCCGGCCAGCTGACGGCCGCCGAAAACGTCAGGAAGCCCATAGTCGGGAAAGCCGCCACCAGCGAACCGAAGGCGGCGTTGTTCCGGTCGATGCGATGGCTGGACGCCGGGCGCAAAAAAAGGCCGCTCGCGCGGCCCAAGGAGGTTTCAGGGAAAACGCCGGCAGCCGGCTAGGGCTTGAGCTGGGCGCGGATCTCGCCGGCCGGGTAGGCGGCGCTGTGCACGTTCACGTACAGGTTGCCTGCCTGGTAGCTCGCATACTGGGGCGGTGTGAGCATGGCGCCGGCCGGCACGGCAAACATGCCTTCGGCGGTCTTCACCAGCGGCACGATGACGGGGCCATTGGCGCCGACGGGCGCTTCATGGATATGCGCGACGGTGGCCACCATGCCCGTGTAGCGCACGCCGCCGCTGACGCTGCGGTCGTGGGCGACGCGGATATTGCTGCTGCCGCTGGCCATGCTGGTATTGGCCGGCACTTCCTGCGCGCCCGTCAGGGTGACGTCATGGCCGCCCGGGTGGTGCGGACCATGGGAACAGGCGCCCAGCAAGGCGGCCAGCGCCAGCACGCCGGCGGCGCGGCGCACGTGTTGTGGCAATGTGATCATCGCAGTACTCCTTCAACGGACATCGGCTCACGGATGGCGCCCTGCCCTGCACTGCCGGGCCTGCGCCGCACTTGTTGCATGGTGCGACAGTAACGCCATGCCGCCTTGTCCGCTTTGCTGTACGCCAAACTTGCTGCTCGCCCGCAGCGCATCTTCAGGCCAGATGCCCTTCCGCCACCCAGCCGCGGTTGGCGGCCGGCGCCTTCGGCTTGGGTGCGATGCCGCTGCTTTTTTCCGCATCGAGGATGATGCTGCGCATGCTGTCGCTGGCGGCCGGCCCAGGCGCGAACGCGTAGTACTCGTCATTGATGGGCAAGCCCGTCGTGGCGTCGACCAGCACCGGGTCGGCGGCCAGGCCCGTGTCGCGGCTGGCAATGACGAGGCTGGCCCCTTCCGGCGCGAAGTTCTCATTACCCCAGGCAATAAAGGCCAGCAGCACGGGCTTGAAGGCGCGCCCGGACTTGGTCAGCACGTAGTCGTAGCGGGGCGGCTTGGCGCAGTACAGGCGGCGCGTCATCAAGCCCCCTTCCACCAGGTCGGCCAGGCGGCGCGTCAGGATGGTGGGCGCGATCTTGAGGCTTTTTTCAAATTCATCGAAACGCGTCTTGCCATAAAACGCTTCGCGCAGGATGAGGATGCTCCACCATTCGCCCACCTTGCCGAGGCTGCGAGCTATCGGGCAAGGCAAATTATTAAAGTTGGTATGTTTCATGACCATCTCCTCGCATAAATTCCAGCACATCGATCAAAAAATGCCCTTTGCAGCATCAACACTTCAGTTACTATTCATTTGCAAGCCACTCGCCGCCCATGGCAACGGCATCAAAATACGCAAAAAATCACTTTTTTATTGCTCTATTACAATAATGCCTTGTTCAACCACCCCATCCCGGTGCGAAAAACGTTGCCAGCCAGCCCAGCACGCGCGACTGCCAACAGGCGTTTTTTACTCGATAGATGCACGATGACTCCTTTGAAGCTTGCCGTACTGCCCGCCCTGTTCACCCTCGCCGTTTGCCAGACCACCACCGCCGGTACTGTCTCCTCCGCCTCGTTCCAGGCCACCTTCGTCATCCACGAAGCGTGCACCGTCGTCTCGCAGCGCGGCATGGCCCGGGTGCAGTGCCGGCACAACTCGCCCTACCTGATGCAGCAGCAAGCCACGCCATCCGGCGCCGGCCTCGTCACCGTCACCTTCTAAAAATAAACCGTCGCCGTGACCGTGTCCTTGTAATCGCCAGGACGCGGTGCAGCCTGCGCCGGCACACGGCCGTAAATCGTCAGCGGCACGCTGGCCCCCGTTCCCGTGCCCGTCACCATGCTGGTGCCGGCCGTGCCATCCCCCCACAGTGGGCCGTCGAGGGTGGCCGACAGGCGATAACTGAGCTGGTCCGTCGTCAGCGTATTTTTCATTTGCCGATTGGCCACGCTGGCCGCCACGCTGCCGCCGTTCAAGGCGATCTGGTAGGCGTTGTTGTTCACGCAACGCACCGACAGCGTGCTGGTGCTGCGCAAGCTGCCCGTCAGGATGGAGGCGTTGGCGAACGCCATCGGACTGGCCGTGATGGTGCAGTCATTGACGGCCGTGGCATTCACCGTGAAACCGAAACTGCCGCTGTTGACCGTGCAGCCGAACAGGTTGATCAGGCCATACGTGGTGTAGGTGTACGTACCCTGCCCCGCAAAGCTCGAGGTATAGACGGTATTGGCGTTGGCCACCGTGGGCACGGCGGCCAGGGCCGTGCCGGCAGGGATCTTCGCGTACACGGTAAACGTGGTGGAATACGTGCCGGCCGGCGCCAGCAAGCCGGCCGACAGGAAGATCGTGAAGAACGACGGTGCGCCCGCCACGCCGGCGCCGCCCCAGATCTTCGCCGTCGCATACGAACTGTCCACGTACACGTTGTACTCCATGCGGTTGCTGCCGTTGCCCAGGTTGCGCGGCAGGGCCGAGGTGGAATTGCTCCCCAGCCCCAGCGAAATGCACGCTTGCGCATTTGGCGTGAGCAATTGCCCCAAATTCAGCGAAAAGAAATCGCAACTGAGGGTGCCCGTTGCCTGTGCCACGTAATCGCTGCCGGAAATCGGGCTGACGGTGCCGAAATCGATATTCGTCATGCTGACCGAGCAGGTATCGGCCTGCGCGGTACCGCCCCAGGCGCAGCCCAGCAGCAAAGCCAGCCAGAGCAGCAGGCGGCGCATCAGCGGCTCCTCGCGGCGCCGGCGCTGCAGCGCAGCGGGCCGATCACGGGCAAGCCGCCCGCGGCAGGGCGCACATACGCAAAGCGCACCGTGCACGCGCTGTCGCCCTCACCGACTTGCAACTGATTCTGTTCGAGCAAATCGTCGACGAAAATGATGCCGTCAAATCCCACCACCGTCTGCTTGCCGCTTTGCATGTGCAGCACGGACAAGCCCGTGGCCAGCGGCTTGCCGTCGGCGCCCTGGACGATGACGGTGGCCGCACTGTAGCGTTCGATGGGGAAGGCGGCCAGCACGCCGGCCAGGTGTTGCGGCACCACATTGATGTTGATCACCGGCACGCGCGCATCGACGGCCAGGTCTTCGGTGGCGATGCTGATCTGGTTATTGCCATAGGGATTCAAATTCGGCACCAGCAGATAGCCGCTGCTGCCCGTCACGCCGATCTGGCGATTTTCATGCAGCACGGGAATGTCGGCCACGCCGCCCGTGGAGACGAGGGCGAAACCGTTGCCCACCTGGCGCGCCGCCGCCACGTGGCCATCCATCAGCACCAGCGCGCCGGCGGCGCCCAGCGAGGAAGCATTGCCTGCGTCGCCGCCTTGCACGCGCGCGTACGCGCGCCCCTCATTGCCCAGGTATTCCACTTGCGCCTGCCGATAGGCATTGCCGCCCGCCGTGCCCGCCTGCATATTCCAGCCGAAGCCGCCGCCGAAGTCCGCCGCGCGCTGCGCGCTGACGCTGCGGCCGCTCTGGCCATTTTGCCGGCTGCTGTTGACGCTGATGGCGAGATTGTTGTCGAACGCCATGCTCAAGCCAAAGTAGAAACCCCGCTTCTCGCGCTGCCGCAAATCCTGGAACAGGCTGGCGTTGAAGAACAGGCCGTGGAACAGGGTGGCCGAATAGCCCGCGGTGGCAATCTTCGACGGCGGCGCGCCCGCCGTGCGGTAGCTGATATAGCTGGTGCTGACGCTGCTTCCTGCCGGCAAGGGCAGGCTGACGGTGAAACGGTCCGCCGCGCGCACCACGGGGCTGCCGTCGCGCGCGGCCAGGTCGCCAAATCCGGCGCTGGCGCGCACGCTTTGCGCATCGACGCTGAAGCGCGGCCCCAGGTATTGATAGCCGGCGCCCACCTGCGCGCCGCGGCTGCGGCCGGCGCTGGCCGACAGCGTACCGTTGAGCACGCCGGCTTGTCCCAGCCGCAGCAAGGCGCCCGCCCCCGCCTGGTACAGGCCGGCGGCCAGCTCCGCATGGCCTTCGAGCGTGACACTGTCGCTGACGCCATGCCGGGCCGAAGCGCTGGCGACCGGCCGGCCGTCATAGCCGAACAGGCGGCGGCCATAGTCGCGCCGCACGGCGCCCGCCTCGAACGAGTAATCGCTCAAGCCGCTGGCCAGCAGGCGCGTATCGACATACAGGGGCAGCACGGTCGTCACGCTGCGTCCCAGCGCATCGCGCGTGATGAGGGTGGCTTGCCCCGCGCCATTGATGCCGGCCACCTGGTTCAGGACGAATGGGCCGCTGGGAACGCTGGCAGCATATTGCTGCACGCCATTGACGTACAGGCTCAGCGACGAAGGCACGAGCGCCGTGCCGTCGACGGAAGCGACGGGAAAGGTCAGCAAATCGGGACGCAGCTGGAAATTCTTGCGCCACTGCACGCCGCCGATGCGCACGGCGCGGCTCCAGCTCAGCGACGAGGAAATCAGGTCGCCCACTTGCCACGTCTGCAGGGTGTCAGGGTTGGCGCGGCTCCAGAAGGTGTCGAAACGCATGTATTGGCGTTGTCCCGCCCCCAGATTCAGGGTACCCGTATTGCAGAAGACGCCGCTATCGTTGAAATAGCGCAAGTCGTTGAAGATGGCGACACGCCGCGTCTGGCCCAGCTCCGCATAGGCTTCGTAATTGAGGACGGCGCCGGGCGTGACCTGCGCTGGCGGCGCCTGCGCCGGCGTGCGCGCGCTGAGGCGGTAAGGGGTGCGCAAATCGTCCGCCACCTGCAGCGAGATGCTCTGGCGCGCGGCGTCATAATCGTAGCTGAGCCCCGGGATGGCATCGAGCACCACTTCGGTCTGACCGGGCGCGACCAGGCGCGCCGGGTCCAGCCCCAGCTGCTGCAAGTTCGCCACACTGCTGCGCAAGCGTCTACCCGCCTGGGTAAAACGCAAGATCAGCCCGGTTGATTCAGCATTCACGCTTACCTCCAGATACAGTTCATTCGGTGCCGCCGGATCGCCGGGCAGGCGGGCCGGGCCAGGATCGGCCCCCGTCACCCCATTCGCCGCCGTCCCCTCGGCCCGCGCCAGCGGCGCCAGCGCCAGCGCCAGCAGCAGCAAGGTCCAGCAAGTCCGCCATGTCAGTGCGCGTTTCATGGTTCAAGCCGGTTGCGCCCGCTGCGGCGGCACGCGCCAGGCGTGCACGCCAGGACGGTAGTGTTCAAGGTGTGGAATTCGTGGCAATGAGCGCCTTTGCATTCACGTTCACCGCGATACCCAACGGTCCATCCAGTTCGGCCTCCCGGGCGACGGGCAGGCGCCACACGCGCATGCGTCCCGCCAGCACGTAGCCAAACAAGCCCTTGCTGATGACAAATTCCTTGCCGCGCTGGTTCGTCAGCGTCAGCGCGCCGATCTGCGCATGGAAGTTGCCGCTGTTCTTGATACGCAACATCCACTCGCCCTGCTCGCGAAAAACCTGCCAGGCGAGCACTTCCTTGCCTGGCGCACCGCCCGGCAGCACGAAGACGGGCACCGAGTAACGCAGGCGGATATCGACGCCGCTGCGGCCCGTGTCATCCTCGCGGCTGATCTCGTCGATGAGCACGCGGTAGGTCTTTTCCTGCGCGACCGGACCCGCCTGCGCACGCACCAGGCGGATGGTCTGCCGGCTGTTGGGAGCGATCTCGACAATGGGCGGGCTGGCCACCAGCTCCTGCGTCGGCGCCAGCACTTCCTCGCCGTCGCGCTGATCCCAGGCAAATACGCGCACCTGGCCATACATGGGCTGCTCGCCCAGGTTTTGCAGGTTGATCCCCGTCGCGCTCTGTTCCGCGCGGAAATTGAGCGTCACCGGCGAAATCTGCAGGTTCGCGCCGTGCGCGCCTGCGGCGTGGCAGGCCAGCAACGCCAGCAAGCACCTGAGCACGGAGGCAAGACGGGCCTTCACGCGGGGTCCGGTTTAAAAGTACACGGTGGCCGTGATGGTCGACTTGTAGGTATCGGGCGCCGGTGTCGCCTGTGGCGGAATGTTGCCGTACACGGTGAGCGGCTGCGACGTGCCGTTGCCGGTGGCGCCGACCGTATCGGTGCCCTGCGTATCGCCCCACAGGGTGGCGCCGGCCGTCTGGTACAGATTGAATTGCACCTTGCCGAGATTGCCGCCGGTGCCGCTCATGTAGCGCGTGGTGCCGGTCGAGCCCGTACCCGAACCGGCCGTCAGTCCCACGTTGTACGGCGTGGTATTGGTGCAGGTGACATTCACGGTCGTATTGACGTTAACGGCAGTAGCCAGCACGCCCTGACTTTGGCCAAAGTCGAGATTGGCCGCCGAAATGGTGCAGTTGGCGATGATTTTCAGGGTGACGTCAAAGGTGGCGGTATTGCTGCCGTTCAGATAAACGGCGGCGTCGGCCTGGCCGGACAGCAGGACCGTACCGGCGATGGCGACGCTGGCGGCAGCGGCACAGCGGGAGAAATTAACTCGCAACATGATACCTCCTGATGATGGAACATCATTAATGAGCCCGCCAATATGAGGGGCATCGAGGATAGTCACGGTATTGCCGGCGTTTTCTTGGGCACGCAAACCAGGACGACAAAAAACTGGTGCCGAGAGTCAGGAACCCGGGGACTCCGGCATTTTTTGCAGCATTTGCAAGACAGATTTTTTAACAAGCGACATTGCTTTAAATCAATGCATGAGTGAATTATTAGCGATCTGTGAAAACGCCGCTTCTTCTTGCGGAGAAACCTCTTTTGAAACACGAGAAAAACAGAAAAAAAAGAAAAAGCGAGGCATAATAAGCTACAACTTGCTATTTGGTTAAGTCATCCATGCCATGCCATTGACCAGCGAAACCATCAAAAAGAACATCTTGATCGTGGACGATTCCGCGTTCGAGCAGCGCATGCTGATGGAGTTGCTCAGCGAGCAGCCCTACCGTTTCAGCATCGCCTTCAACGGTTACCAGGGCTACCAGCTGGCGCTGGCCACGCATCCCGACCTGATCCTGCTCGACGTGCGCATGCCCGAGATGGATGGCTACACGGCGTGCCGTTTGCTCAAGGCCAATCCCGAGACGGAACAGATCCCCGTGATCTTCCTCAGCGGCGCCGACGCCGCCAAGGAACGCATCATGGGCTTGCAGGTGGGCGGCGTCGACTACATTTCGAAGCCGTTCACGCCGGAAGAACTGGCCGCGCGCATCCATATTCACCTGGGTTTGATGCGTAAAAGCAACAGTACCTTGCCGGCAGCGACGCCGATCAGCGACAGGCCGCAGCATCCCGACCTGGTGTTCGTCAATGCGGTCAAACAACTGATTCTCGACAACTTGGGCAGCCTGCCGAACCTGTCCGAAATCGCCCGCAGCGTGGGCACTTACCGCGAAAAGCTGACCCTGATGTTCCGCGAGCAGACGGGCATGACGGTCTTCGCCTTCATCCGCGAAGCGCGCATTGCCCGCGGCGTGGAATTGCTGCAGCAGACCGAGATCGACGTGCAGGACATCGCCCTGCTGATCGGCTTTCACAACGCGGGCAACTTCGCCACCGCCTTCCGCGAGCGCATGGGCGTCACGCCCAGCGCCTACCGCCAGCGCCTGCAGGAGCAGACGGGCCAGCGGCAGGCGGCCAACGGACACTGACGCTAGAACTTGTAGTTCAGCTTGAGCGCCGCGACGCGGCCGCGCGGATCGGCCTGGGTAAAGTCAAAGCCGGTGGAGGCATAGTCCCAGGGCGCCCGTTTGTTGGCCAGGTTTTGCACGATGAAGGTGACGTTCGCCTGTGGCGTCACCTGCCAGCTGCTGGTCGCGTCAAAGGTGCTGAAGGCGGCCACCGATTCATCGAGATGCGTCTCCTGCGCATAGCTGCCCACGTAATTCCAGGTGAGCGTGGACGACCACTTGCCCTGTTCCCAGG
This sequence comes from Janthinobacterium sp. JC611, assembly GCF_018682595.1. Lineage (NCBI taxonomy): Bacteria > Pseudomonadati > Pseudomonadota > Betaproteobacteria > Burkholderiales > Oxalobacteraceae > Janthinobacterium > Janthinobacterium sp. JC611. The sequence continues at coordinate 60,346 of NZ_JAFLJN010000015.1, read as the reverse complement.
TGGCCGACGTGACGCCGCGCCATTTCGGGATGGAGCCGAAGTGATTGGTGCCGGCGCCATTGGTCAGCGGCGCGCCATCGGACAGCGGCTCGGCAAAGCGCAGCACGCGGCTCAGCTGGCCCGCCAGGGTCAGCTTGCCCCAGTCCTTGTCGACGAAGCGCTGGCGCAGGTCGATATCGATGCCCGACACTTCGCGCTGGCCCTGGTTGCGGAACTGGCGGTACAGGGTCGTGATGCGTCCATCGGCGCCGCGCGTGATCTGTTGCGGCGCCGTCTTTTCATTCGCGAGAATGGTGGTGGCGCTGGCCGTGCCGATCACGCCATCCTGCTTGATGCGGTAGTAATCGAGGCCGATGCTGGAGCTGCTGGTGGGTGACACCACCACGCCCAGATTCAGGTTTTTCGACCGCTCCGGGCGCAGGTTCGGATTGGCGATGGTCATCACCGTCACGCCGCGCGCCTGCGTCGGCGTGAGCGGATCGCGGGCATCGATCACGCTGGTATAGCTGACGGCCGTGCTGTCGGTGATTTCCGGCAGCGACGGCGCGCGGAAGGCGCGTGAAACGGTGCCGCGCAGCAGCAACCAGGGCGCCGCCTGATAGCGCGCGCTCGCTTTCGGCGAAAACGCATTGCCGAAGTCGCTGTAATGGTCGGCGCGGCCGGCCACGTTGACGGACAGGTCTTTTACGACGGGCACGTTGAATTCGGCGAACAGGGCCGACACATTGCGCGAGCCGTTGATGATGTTGAGCGCGGGGCGCAGTTCCGTGCCCGACAACACCGCCGTCGAGGTTTGCGCATCCATCTTTTCGCGGCGCCATTGAGCGCCGGCGGCAAAGCCCAGCGGACCGGCCGGCAAGTCCCAGATATCCTTGGCCGCCGAGAAGTCGAGCGTGTCGAGGGTCGACTCGGCCGGGCGCAGGGTCGACAGGCGCAGGCGGTTGCGCACGGCTTCGCTGTTTTGCGACTGATCAAAGAAATTGTAGCTGCCCTCGGCCAGCACCTTCTGGAATTCGTAGCGGTTGACGAAGTTCTGCACCGTTTCTTCCAGCTTGCTGCTGGAATGGGCCACGGCCGTATCCCAGTCCCAGCCCGCCCACGTGCCCTTGGCGCCGGCCAGCGCGCGGTAGAAGGTGACGCGGTCCTGCTTCAGGCGCGGTCCCAGGTCGAACAGCGTGGCAGTGAAGGGCAAGGGCGTCGTGCCCGGATTGTTCGGGTGGCCCACGGGCAGCACCACGGGAATGGTATCGAGCAGCTTGGTGCTGTTGTTCCACACGCGCGTGGCGTTATTCACCGTCAGTGGCGCGCTGAAGGTCTGGTCGGCGCGCGAATAACTGTGCAGCAGGTCGACGTAGGCTTCCGTGTCCGCGTTCAGCTTGAGGGTGCCGCGCAGCGACGAGTGGATGCGCTGGATGCCCGGAATCAGCGTCTTGTACGGCGCCGGATTGTAGGCCAGCACCTGGCCGCTGCGATCGGGATTGATGTCGTGGTACGGCACCAGTTGCAGCGGGCCGCGCACGCCGCCGAGGGTCTGCGTGGGATCGTTGCCGGCGTAATTCGTGGCGGTCCAGCCCAGGCTGCCGCGCTGCTGCTGGCGGTAATCGGCGTCGCGCAGCCATGCCACGTCGCTTTGCTGCAGCTTGTCGCGCTGCTGCGCGTCGACCGAGAAGACCACGCTGTAGCCATCTTCCTCAAGCTTGCCGAAACCCGTTTGCAGCGCCGCGCTCTTTTCATGCTGGCCCGTGCCTTGCGTCGAGCCGCCCCATTGCGCCGTGATGTCCGTGCCCGTGAATTCCTTGTACAGGATGATGTTGACCACGCCGGCCACGGCGTCGGAGCCGTACACGGACGAGGCGCCATCCTTGAGCACCTCGATGCGCTGCACGGCCGCCATCGGCAGGCTGTTGAGGTCAACGAAGGTCTGCTGCAAGTCCTGCGCCGTGGCATAGCTGGCCACGCGGCGGCCATTCACCAGGATCAGGGTGTTTTGCTGGCCAATGCCGCGCAGCGACAGGCCCGAGGTGCCGGCCGAAAAACTGCCCGTGTATTGTTCGTTGTAGCTGTTGCCGCTGTTGGCGGAGATGGCGCGCAGCACGTCCGACACGCTGGTCTTGCCGCTGGCTTTCAATTCCTTGGCCGTGATGACTTGCACGGCGCTGGCGCCCTCCTTTTCGCTGACGCGGATATTCGATCCGGTGACATTCACGCGCAGCATGTCGTCTTCTGCATGGACGAAAGCGGGAAAGGCGGCGGCGATGGCAAGACTGATGGCGAGTGGTTTGAACATGGTTTCCTCTTATTGGGATTGCAGCCTTTTTCCGATAAAAAAGGCCGAACAGGGGCACGCGGGCCGGGTGGGCCTGCGGGCAAAACGACGATGGGGGGGGTGAAGCGCTTACGGGATGCGTGGACGGGCACGCACCGGCATCGACTGCGCCATGCATTGCATGGTCAGCTGGTGCGGGGCGGTATAAAAACAGGCGGAAATGGTAAAACGCAACATAAAAGACACCGGTAAGCGGGGAAAGGCCACTATATCCCGGCGTCTTTATGGCGTGAACGAATTAAAAATTGATTGTATATATGATTTGAATCTAAGGACTTGTCGTTTGACAACATTCAGGCATCGGCATGCGCCACTGGCGCCAGCGCCGCGCGGCGCGCCTGCACGTTCCACCAGTACCAGGAAATCAGGGCATTGACCCAGTAGGCCGCATACAGCACGGCCGTCAGGTGCAGGCCGCGGCTGTAGTACAGCGGCACGGCCACGGTGTTGACCAGCAGCCAGAAAGCCCAGGTTTCGATGCGCCGGCTCATCAGCAAAAATTGCGCGATGATACTAAATACCAACACCGCCGAATCGATGAAGGGTGCGTAGGCATTCGTGAAGCGGTGCAGCAGCATGCCATAGATCACCACGGAGGCGATGCCGGCCGGCACCACCCAGGCCAAGGTGCGCCAGCGCGTGCGCGTGATCGGCAAGGGCTTGCCGCCGGCGCCGCGCCGCCATTGCAGCCAGCCGATGACGCAGGTGACGATGAAAAACAGTTGCAGCATCACGTCGGCGTACAGGTTGACCTGGAAAAACAGCACGGCAAACAGCACGCAGCCGACCATGCCGATCCACCAGGAATGAATATTATTGCGTCCGGCCAAGATGATGGAGGCAGTCATCAATACATTTGCGGCGATCTCGAGCGGGGGAGTCAAGCGGATTTCCTTTGCAGGGCAGTGGTTGCACCGCGCCACTATAGCCGATTACACTGCGCGGTGTTCGCCGTGCCGGAAGCGACGCCCATGGGGGCACGCGGCAAAAAACGCGCGTAGATCGAGAAAATGCGAGTCAGGCCGCGCTTCAGCAGCCGCAGCCCTTGACTTCCATGGCCATTCTGGCACATTGAATATCAAGTTGAAACTCCTGGGAAGTCTCCATATGCGCATGCGCCATCTCCTGTTTGCGGCAGTGCTCGGCGTATCCGCCCTGCCCGCCGTGGCTTGCCGCATGACGATGGCGCTGGAACAGTGGCCGCCGTATCTCCATCGCGATGCCCAGGGCCGCGCTACGGGCCTGGACCTGGAACTGCTGCGCGCCATCTTCAAGGAAGCGCACTGCACCCTCGTCACCGTGCCGGAACTGCCCACCGCGCGGCGCCAGCTGCTGTTCCAGAAGGGGGGACTGGACCTGATGCTGGCCGCGTCCGAGACGCCGGAACGCCAGTCGTATGCGCGCTTTTCCATTGCGTATCGCGACGAAACCGTGGGGCTCTTCAGCAAATCCGGCGCGCCCGCCGCCCAGCGCCAGCTCGCCAGCTTCGCGCAGCTCGCGCGCGGCAAGGCGACCTTGCTGGCGCCCAAGGTGGGCTGGTATGGCGCGCAATACGCCGCGGCCCGGCCGGCGCTGGAAAAGGCCGGCCGCCTGAACGCGTTCGGCAGCTTCCAGCAAGGCGTGCGCATGCTCGAGGCGGGCCGCGCCGACCTGCTGCTGGGCGACGTGCTGGCCGTGCGCCACGAAGCGCGCCTGCAAGGCGTTGCCTTGAGCACCCTGCCCTTCCTCGTCCTGCGCGCCCCCGTGCACCTGATGCTCAATGCGCGCACGACCAGCGCCGCCGACCTGGCGCGCCTGAACGCCGCCATCACGCGCCTGGAACAGCGCGGCGTGCTGGCGGCGATACGCAACAACTACGAAGCGCCGTAGCGGACTGGCACGCTTCAAACGATGCGGGCGAAGCGGCCGCTGTTGAAGTCCTCGAACGCCTGCGCGATTTCCGCTTCGGTATTCATGACGAAGGGACCGTGGCCGACGATGGGTTCATCGATCGGCTCGCCGCTCAGCAGCAGCACCACAGCGTCGTTGTTCGCCTCGACGGTGATGCTGTCGCCATCGCGCCCGAACAGCGCCATCTGCGCTTCGCGCACCACGCTCTCGCCATTCACCAGTACCGTGCCGTGCAGGACGATCAGCGCCGTGCTCCAGCCGGCGTGCACCGGCAGCTGCGTCAGCTTGCCCTGGGCCAGGCGCACGTCCCACACCTGCATAGCCGAAAACGTGCGGGCCGGGCCATGCTGGCCAGCGAAATCGCCAGCGATCACGCGCACGGAACCGGCGTCCTCCGGCAGCGCCACCGTGGGTATCGTGTCGCTGGTGATGGCCTGGTAGCCGGGCGCCGTCATCTTGTCTTTGGCCGGCAGGTTCACCCACAGCTGCACCATTTCCAGCGTGCCGCCCGACTGCGTGAAGGCAGGCGAGTGAAACTCTTCATGCACGATGCCGGCGCCGGCCGTCATCCATTGCACGTCACCGGGACCGATCACGCCGCCCTGGCCCGTCGAATCGCGGTGCGCCACTTCGCCCTTGTAGACGATGGTCACCGTTTCAAAGCCCCGGTGCGGGTGCGAACCGACGCCGGGCGGACGCGTGCCGGGCGCAAATTCGGCGGGACCGGCATAGTCGAGCAGCAGGAAGGGACTCAGCTGCTTGCCATGGCCGCCGTAGGAAAACATCGAGCGCACGGGAAAACCGTCGCCGACCCAGTGCTGGCGCGGTGCGCTGTAGATACCTGTGACTGTGTTCATCTCGATCTCCTGTTGGGGTTTCTATTACGATACAGATAGCATACTCCCGCAACGATGAAGGCGATAGACGGTAAAATTCGCCATCAGCGTTCCAAAAATAGAACGATCAAGGAGGCGGCATGCAGGACCTGAATGACTTGTATTACTTTGCGCAGGTGGTCGAGCATGGCGGTTTCGCGCCGGCCGGGCGCGCGCTGGGCATGCCGAAATCCAAGCTGAGCCGGCGCATCGCGCTGCTGGAAGAGCGCCTCGGCGCGCGCCTGCTGCAGCGCACGACGCGGCATTTTTCCGTCACCGACTTGGGCCAGACGTTTTACGAGCATTGCAAGGCCATGCTGGTGGAAGCGGAGGCGGCGCAGGACGCGATCGAGCTGACGCGGGCCGCGCCACGCGGCACGGTGCGCCTGTCCTGCCCCATCGCCCTGCTGCATTCCCTGGTCGCGCCCATGCTGGCCAGCTTCATGCGCGCGCATCCGCAGGTGACCCTGCTGCTCGAAGCGAGCAACCGCCGCGTCGACCTGGTGGCCGAAGGCATCGACGTGGCCATCCGCGTGCGCCCGCCGCCGCTGCCCGACAGCGACCTGGTGCTGCGCGTGCTGGCCGAACGCAGCCAGTGCATGGCGGGCAGCCCGCTGCTGTTCGCCGGCGCGCCGCTGCCGCAAGCGCCAGCCGACCTGGCCGATTGGCCCAGCCTGGCCCTGGGCGCGCCGCAACAGCAGTACCAGTGGGATTTGCATGGCCCCGATGGCGCGCGCGCCCAGCTGCGCCACACACCGCGCTTCGTCACGGGCGACATGCTGGCCCTGCGCGACGCGGCCGTGGCCGGCGTGGGCGTGGTGCAGCTGCCGACCATGATGATCACCGCGCAAGTGGCCGATGGCAGCCTGCTGCCGCTGATGGCGCAGTGGCGGCCGCAGCGCGAAATCATCCACGCCGTCTTCCCGTCGCGGCGCGGCCTGCTGCCGGCCGTGCGCGCGCTGATCGACCACCTGGCGCACGGCTTCGCCGCGCTGGAGGAAGAGTGAGGGTTTTCAGGTACGATGGCGCATTCGCCAACCGCCCGGATGCCGCATGCGTTTACTGATTTTGTCGGACCTGCACCATGAGCTGTGGCGCGACGAAGCGCCGCAGGGCGACCTTGCGCTCAGCTGCCCCGACGCCGTCATCCTGGCGGGCGACATCGACACGGGGTCACGCGCCGTCGCCTGGGCCGCCACCACGTTCGCGGGCCTGCCCGTGCTGTACGTGCATGGCAACCACGAAGGCTATGGCCACCACCTCGACAAGGTGCGCCAGGAGCTGCGCGCGGCCTGCGCCGCCACGGACAACGTGCATTTTCTCGACGCCGACAGCCACGTCATCGCCGACCAGGCAGGCAACAAGGTGCGCTTCCTGGGCGCCACCCTGTGGACGGATTTCCGCCTGCTGGGCGACGACACGCGGCAGGCGGCCATGCGCGACGCGGAAGCCGTCATGAACGACTACAAGCGCATCCGCCTGGCCAACATGGGCTTTCGCAAGCTGCGCGCGGCCGACACGGCCATGTTCCACGCGCAGCAAAAAGCCTGGCTGGCGCGCGAACTGGCGCAGCCCTTCGACGGCCGCACGGTGGTCATCAGCCACATGGCGCCGTCCCTGCTGTCGGTCGACGATGCCTACGGCAGCGAGGGATGTTCGCCCGCCTACGCCTCGCGCCTGGACGAGCTGGCCGCGCAGGCGGACCTGTGGGTACATGGCCACATCCATGCTTCGCGCGATTATCGCATCGGCCCGTGCCGCGTCGTCAGCAATCCGTGCGGCTACAAGTCGCGCAGCGGCACGCCGCAAAATCCCGCTTTTGATCCGAACCTCATCGTCGAGCTGGCCGCACCTTAATCCTCCGGCTTCAGACGGCCCGCCAGCCATTGCTGCAGGCGGTGCTTGCCGGCCCGGCGCGCCGCGCGCGGCGATGCCTCCGACTGGTGCGCACCGGCGCCGCCGCGCAGCCTGGCGGCCGCCACGAGCGGATTGCGCGGCTTCGGCGTGGCTTTCAGTTTGATTTTCATGGTTGCTCCTTTCAGCCCTTGATGCAGACGACCTGGCGCAGGGTATGCACCACTTCCACCAGGTCGCTCTGGTGCGCCATGACGGCGTCGATATTTTTATACGCGGCCGGGATCTCGTCGACCACGCCGCCATCCTTGCGGCACTCGATGCCGGCCGTCTGCTCGGCCAGGTCGAAGCGGTTGAAGCGGCGCTTCGCCTCGCTGCGGCTCATGCTGCGCCCCGCCCCATGCGAGCAGGAACAGAACGATTCCGGGTTGCCCTTGCCGCGCACGATGAAGCTGCGTGCCCCCATGCTGCCGGGGATGATGCCCAGCTCCCCCTGCCGCGCCGAAATGGCGCCCTTGCGCGTCACATACAAATCCGCATTGCCATGCGTTTCGCGCGCAATGTAGTTGTGATGGCAGTTGATCGCTTCGCCATCGAGCCGGAACGGCGGCGCATGCTTCGCCAGCACGTCGAGCACGCGGCGCATCATCTCGCTGCGGTTGAGCAGCGCATAATCCTGCGCCCAGTCCACGGCCTCCACGTAGTCGTCGAACACCGCGGAGCCTTCGCTCAAGTACGCCAGGTCGGCGTCCGGCAGCTGCAGCTGGTGGCGCCGCATGTCCTTCTGCGCGGCGGCGATGAAGTAACGGCCAATCACGTTGCCGATGCCGCGCGAACCCGAATGCAGCATGATCCACACGCGCTGTTCCTCGTCGAGGCAGATTTCGATGAAGTGATTGCCGCCGCCCAGGGTGCCTGCCTGGCAGATCCACGTGCGCTCGAACTGGCGCAGCATCTTGGCGATGCCGCGGTGGCGCTCGACGATGCGCGCCAGGCGGTCGCCGAGGGGCCGCACGGCGCGCGCCTGGCGCGAGCCTTGCACGCGGCTCCATTCGTGCTGCTCGAAGCCGACGGGCACTTCCGCTTCGATGGCGCTGCGCAGGCGCGCCAGGTTGTCGGGCAGGTCGCTGGCCGTCAGCGTCGTGCGCACGGCATTCATGCCGCAGCCGATGTCGACGCCGACGGCGGCCGGGATGATGGCGCCGCGCGTGGGAATCACGCTGCCGACGGTGGCGCCGATGCCGGCATGCACGTCAGGCATGGCCGCCACATGCGGATGGACGATGGGCAGGCTGGCGATATTGTGCAGCTGGCGCAGCGCCTGCGCATCGATATCGTCGGTAAAAATATGCACGGGCACCTGGGCGCCGTGCAATGTCTGATGGATGGGCATAACGTATTCCTTGGTCTTGTCGTCATGCCGGGGCTCCCATGAAACAAAAAACCCCGGCGAGTTTCCTCACCGGGGTTTTGAAGGACACCGGCTCGGGATCGGCAATGTGCCGATGGCCCCGAGCGTCATGCACGGGGCTAGTGGTCGTACTTGCTGCCAGCCTGCTCGAACATGGGTTTCCTTTCTTTTATCTGGTTAATCTGAACTGCGGACGATGATTCTGCACCTTATGCTGCAGTGCGTCAACCGCTTTTCATGGCGAAGACGCCAACGTTGTTATTTTGTCGCAGCCGCCTTTTCTTTCGCGATGCGGGCATCGAGCCTGGCTTCATTGTTGGCCGCGTAATGGCTGCACGCCTGCGCATCGATGAAGGGATTCGGCGTGACGCCTTCCAGCAATTGCGTCAGCTTCTGGTCGCCGCCGGAGTGGTCGGGGTGGGCCGAGATCAGGATGTCGCACGGCAGTTTGGCGAAGTCCTGCATGACGCGGCGGAAGGCCGGCGTCAGGTCCGCATGGCGTTCATCGCCCAGGTAATGAAAATCGTCGGCCGCCACCGGCGTGAGGCTGGCGCCGAACACCACGCTCAGGCATTCCTGACGCTCGGCATCCTCGCACGACACCCAGGTCCAGCTGGTGCTGCCCGGCGTATGCCCGGGCGTGTAGCGCGCCGTGATGGTCACGTCGCCCAGTTGCAGGGTTTCGCCATCGGCGATCTCGCGCACGTTCTCCACGGCCGGCATGGGATCGATTTCGCCCGCTTGCGGGTCCATGGCGAGCACCGATCCCGCGCGCAGCGCCTGCGCGCCGAGCGGGCTGGCCACCACTTGCGCGCCGCTGTCGCGGGCCAGGGCGGCGATGCCGCCCGAATGGTCGAAATGCGCTTCCGTATTCAGGATGAACTTGATGTCTTGCAGGCGAAAGCCCAGCTCGAGGATGTGTTCCTTGATGGCGGCCACCGATTGCGGCAACGCGCCGTCGATCAGGATCAAGCCTGCGCGCGTATCGATCAGCACCACGCTCAAGCCGCCCACGCCCACGTAATACGTGTCGCCGTGGATGCGCGCCGGCTGCTGCGGGCGGTTCCATTGCGCCGCATACGGCGAGGCGATCGGCTGCGTCAAAGGATCGACGGCGGGCGTGGCGGCATGCGCCGTCAACGGCAGCGCCATGGCGGCCAGCGCGACACTGAGCAAGGTCTTGGGAAAGAAGAAAGGCGGCATGCGGCTCCAGGAAGATAGGCGGGATGAATCGATGCCATAGAGTAACGTCGCCAGCCTCGCACGGTCAAGCGGACGGACGCGGCCACTTGCGCTACGATAGAGGCCCATCGACTGCCGTGCGCCTTGCCGCGCCCACCGCCATGCGCTTGCTGATCCTGTCCGACCTGCACCTGGAAGTCTGGGGTGAAGACACGCCCGCCATCGAGCTTGCCGCCTGCCGCCCCGACGTGGTGATCCTGGCCGGCGACATCGACACGGGCAGCCATGCCGTCGCCTGGGCCGCGCGCACCTTCGGCGCCCTGCCCGTGCTGTACGTGCATGGCAACCACGAAGGCTATGGCCATCAGCTCGAACGCATGCAGGACGCCGTGCGCGACGCCTGCGCCAGCGCGAATGCGCACGGCGCCAACATCCGCCTGCTCGACGGCGACGCCGTGGAACTGGGCGGCGTGCGCTTCCTCGGCGCGACCCTGTGGACGGATTTCCTGCTGTTCGGCGCCGAGCGCCAGGAAGAAGCGCTTAACGCGGCGCAAGCCTACATGCCCGACTACAAGCGCATCAGCACTGGCGGCGATGCGCCGCGCCTCTTGTGCGCGGCCGACACGGCGCAGCTGCACGCGCGCCACCGCGCCTGGCTGGAACGGCAGTTGGCGCAGCCCTTCGATGGCAAGACGGTCGTCATCACGCACATGGCGCCCTCGATGCTGTCGGTGGAAGAACAGTACGCGACGAACCTGGGTTCGCCCGCCTTCGCCTCGCGGCTGGACGATCTCGTGGCGCAAGCGGACCTGTGGGTACATGGCCACATGCATGCATCGCTCGACTATCGCATAGGCGGCTGCCGCGTCGTGTGCAACCCGTGCGGCTACAAGCGGCCGGACGGCACGCCCGAAAACGAACGCTACGATCCCGGCTGCATCGTCGACATCGCCAGCGCGGTTTAATTTTTCCGATAGCGCAGCTGCGCCACGCCGCTGGGCAGCTGGCGCGTGCCGTCCAGGCGCCAGTCGCTGCGCGGCAAGCCATCCTCGAACAGGCGCACGCCCTTGCCCAGCACCACGGGCAGCACGGACAAGGTGACGCTGTCGATGACGCCTTCGCGCAAACCGGCGCGGATGACGGCGCCGCCGTCCAGATACACGTGGCGGCACCCCTCCTCTGCCAGCTCCCGCAGCACTTCCCGCACGCTGCCTTCGCGGCGCTGCTCGCCATGGCGCGGCGCGAAGTCGCGGTGGCTCAAGACCACCACGCGCTTGCCCGCATACGGCCATGGCTCGAATCCCAGCACGGCGTCATACGTGGTGCGGCCGATCAGCAGGGTATCGACCTGCTCCATCAAGGCCGCGTAGCCGGTCGCCTCGGGCGAGTCGGGCGCCAGCTCGGCCAGCCAGGACAGGTCGCCATTCTCTCCCGCGATACAGCCGTCGATACTGATGCCGAGAAAAACGCTGACAGAAGATTTTTGCATGGGTGTGCTTTCATTTAATTCTACGGTGTAGAATTATGCCCATGAAAACCGCAAAACTTCAAGCCATCGCCTCTCCCGTGCGCCGCGCCGGGCGTCCGCGCCGCGCCGCGCCCGCGCTGGACAGCGCCAGCATCCTGCAGGCGGCCCTGGCCCTGCTGGAAGAGCAAGGCGAAGCGTTTTCCATGCGCGCGCTGGCGCAACGCCTGGGCGTCGACGCCATGGCCGTGTATCACTACTACGCGGGAAAAGAGGAATTATTGCTGGCCTTGATGGCGCAGCGTTTTGCCGCGCTCGATCCGCAGCGGCCGCCGTTTACGCGGCGCCAGGCCGCGCCACGACGTGTGCTCGCGCTGTGCGCGCTGTACCTGGAACTGGTCAGCGCCACGCCGTATTTCGTGCGCCTGATGGCGCGCGGGCTGGTGACGCAAGCCGACGTGACCGAGCGCTTCACGGCGCTGTTCGAGCTGGCCGTCGACGGGCTCGCGCTGGACAAAAAAACCCGGCTGCGCGGGCGCGATGCGCTCGTCGATTTCCTGCACGGCTACGCGCTGGCGGGCCGGCCCGCCAGCGAGACAGCCTGGCATGCTTCGGTCGGCCTGATCCTGGCGGGCATGGCCGCCCGCAGCTAGCCTGGCATCAGGCCAGCAGCTTGAGCAGCGCCTGGGCGGCCGCTTCCGACGACGCGGGATTCTGGCCCGTGACCAGCAAGCCATCGGTGACGGCGTACGGCTGCCAGTCGCCCAGCCTGGAGTAAACGCCGCCGTTTTGCTTGAGCATGTCCTCGACCAGGAAAGGCACGATGGCACTCAGGCCGACGGCATCTTCCTCGCTATTCGTAAAGCCCGTCACCTGCTTGCCGCGCACCAGCGGCGTGCCATCCGCCGCCTTCACGTGGCGCAGCACGCCGGGCGCGTGGCAGACGGCGGCGACGGGCTTGCCGGCGGCGATCATCCGCTCGATCAGCGCGATCGAGTGCGCATCTTCGGCCAGGTCCCACAGCGGGCCATGGCCGCCCGGGTAGAACACGGCGTCAAAGTCGGCCGCCTTCACGTCGGCCAGCTTGCCCGTGTTGGCCAGCACGGCTTGCGCAGCGGCGTCCTGCTTGAAGCGGCGCGTGGCGTCCGTTTGCGCATCGGGTTCGTCGCTTTTCGGATCCAGCGGCGGCTGGCCGCCGTGGGGCGACACCACCGTCAGCCTGGCGCCCGCTTCCTGCAGGGCATAGTAGGGCGCGGCGAATTCTTCCAGCCAGAAGCCGGTTTTCTTGCCGGTGTCGCCGAGTTGGTCGTGCGAGGTCAGTACCATCAGGATGTTCATGTTGCGTCCTTTTATGTCAGGGTTACAGTGCTGCTTCGAGGATACGGCGGCTGCGCGCGAGGTCGATATCGCGGTGTTCGCCGAGGGAGGTCATGCCATGTGCTTCCAGCTGTTTCAGTACCGCTTCCACCGCGTCCTGGCCCAGCTGGTAAGCGGACAAGCGGGTCGGGATGCCCAGGCCTTCAAAGAAGGCGCGGGTGCGGGCGATGGCCGCGGTGATGCGCTCGTCGTCGCTGCCGCTGCTGATGTTCCAGACACGTTCGCCATACTGTAGCAATTTTCCGCGTTTCTGCTCGCGCTGCACATCCAGCAGCGCGGGCAGCACCAGGGCCAAGGTGCGCGCATGGTCGATGTCGTACAGGGCCGTCAGTTCGTGGCCGATCATGTGGGTGGCCCAGTCCTGCGGCACGCCGGCGCCGATCAGACCATTCAGGGCCAGGGTGGCAGTCCACATCAGGTTGGCGCGGGTGGCGTAATCGTCGGGCGCGGCGACGGCCTGCGGCGCGATCTCGACCAGGGTTTGCAGCAAGCCTTCGGCAAAGCGGTCCTGCACCCTCGCCTGCACCGGATAGGTCAGATACTGCTCCGTGGTGTGGACAAAGGCGTCGACCAGGCCATTGGCCACCTGCGTGGCCGGCAAGGTGAACGTTTTACTGGGGTCGAGCACGGAAAACTGCGGATACAGCAGCGGGTTGCGGAAACTCAGCTTGTCGTGCGTGGCTTTTTTCGTCACCACGCCGCCACTGTTCATTTCCGAGCCCGTGGCCGGCAAGGTCAGCACCGTGCCAAACGGCAGGGCGCGCTGCACGTTGGCGCCGCCGCGCTCGGCGATTTCCCACGGCTCGCCGTCGTACAGGGCGGCAGCGGCGACGAACTTGGTGCCATCGATCACGGAGCCGCCGCCGACGGCCAGCAGGAAGTCCACTTTCTCGCTGCGCACCTGGGCCACGGCGCGCATCAGGGTTTCGTAGCTGGGATTCGGTTCGATGCCGCCAAACTCCTGCACGCTGCGCTGGCCCAGCGCGGCGCGTACCTCGGCCAGGGTGCCGGTCTTTTCCGCGCTGGCGCCGCCGTACAAGATCAGCACGCGCGCATCGTGCGGCACCAGGGTGGACAATTTGGCGACGCTATCAAGACCGAACACGATACGGGTCGGGTTATGGAATTCAAAGTTTTTCATCATGTCGCTCCTTATTATTAGACTGGTCGTCTAGAATGGGTTTTCAAAAAAAGCGGACGTGGTGCGTCCGCTTGCCTGCTGTCTATCGGTCGTAGCTGTCCGGCGGCAGCTGCAACATGGCCAGGGTCGCCCGCCAGGCCGTTTGCAGGGCGCTGGCATCGCGCCGCAGCTTGGTCAGCAAGGCCGCGCCCAGCCACAACTGGTACAAGGTGGCTGCCATCTGCGCCGGATCGGCCACCGATGGCAGCGTATCGTCCACCCTGCCCCGCGCGATGGCCAGGGCCAGCCGGGCGATGATGCGATGGGTGCCATCGAGCAGCGCCACGCGCATCGGTTCCGACATGTCGGCCACTTCGCTGCTGAGCTTAACCACCAGGCAACGGCAGTCGCAACCGCTGCCATCGACGCTCTCGCTGGTCCAACTGGCCCAGTAATCCATCAGCGACTGCGCCGCGCTCCGGCCAGGCTGGCCCAGCACGTCTTCCATCGCGGCCAGGTAGCCGGTGACGTAATCTTCCAGCATCGCCTCGCCAAACAATTCTTTGGACTTGAAGTAATGGTAGAACGAGCCCTTGGGCACGTCGGCGGCCGACAGGATCTCGTTGAGCCCCACGCCGGCAAAACCCTTGCGCGTGATGATGGCCTTGCCCTGGTCGATAATGTGCTGGCGCACGTCGGTGTATTCAGCTTTCATGCGAAGCATTGTAGCACAATTAGACCAGTCGTCTAGATTAAAGCGAGTCCAGAGAAAAATTCTGGGGTCAGACCCCCAAGGCCGCTAACTCAGCGGCTTGCACTCACGGGCGCGGGGGGCTGACCCCGGCGGTCAGCTTAGGCGAACTGCTTGAAATCCGGCTTCCTCTTTTCAAAGAAGGCCGTAAACGCTTCCTTCGCCTCGGCGCCGCCCAGCATGGCGCTGAACAGTTTGTTTTCGTCGGCGATGGCGGCCTTCATCGGCTCCATGCGGCTTTGCTTCATCAGGCGCTTGGTGGCGCGAATCGAGGCGGCAGGCAGGGCCACCAGCTTGGCGGCCTGGCCTTGCGCGAAGGTCATCAATTCGTACAGGGGCACGACTTTCGACACGAGGCCCATTTCCAGCGCTTCGCTGGCTGGGAAGGCTTCGCCCAGCATCAGCTTTTCCGCCGCGCGCGGGTAGCCGGCCAGTTGCGTGAGCAGCAGGCTGGAACCGAATTCCGGACACAGGCCCAGCTGCGTGAACGGCATCGAGAAGCTGGCGTTGTCGGCCGCATACACCAGGTCGCAGTGCATCAGCAGGGTCGTGCCGATGCCGATGGCCGGGCCGGAGACGGCCGCCACCACGGGCTTGCTGCTGCCGTACAGGGCGCGCATGAACTGGAACACGGGGCGGTCGTGGTCGAGCGAACCATCCTTCGGACGCGCCGTCTTCATGAAGTCATCGAGGTCGTTGCCAGCCGTGAAAATCTCGCGCTTGCCGCAGATCAGGATGGCGCGTATTTCGTCGTCCGTCTCGGCCGCCACCAGCGCATCGGCCAGGGTCTGGTACATGGCGCCCGTGATCGCATTCTTGCGTTCCAGGCGGTTGAATTCCAGGGTCAGGATGCCCTCGCTCTTGCTGCACACAATATCCATGTCGTCTCCAAAAGATAAAGGGCGCCGGGGTAATCCCGCAGCGCCCAAGTGTTGACTAATCTAATCTGACCTCTTGCGTCACGACGCCTGTGTCATCAGACGCGCTCGAAGATGCCTGCGGCACCCATGCCGGCGCCCACGCACATCGTGACCATGCCGTATTTCTGCTTGGTGCGCTGCAGCGCGTGGATCACGGTGGCCGCGCGGATGGCGCCGGTGGCGCCCAGCGGGTGGCCCAGGGCGATCGCGCCGCCCATCGGGTTGACCTTCGATGGATCCAGGCCCAGGTCGCCGATCACGGCCAGGGCTTGCGCGGCAAACGCTTCGTTCAGCTCGATCCAGTCCAGCTGGTCTTGCGTGATGCCGGCGGCGGCGCACGCCGCGGGAATCGCGAATTTAGGACCGATGCCCATGATTTCCGGCGGCACGCCGCGCACGGCGAACGAGGAGAATTTCGCCAGCGGGGTCAGGTTATGCTCGCGCAAAATCTTCTCGCTGACGATCAGCAGCGCGCCGGCGCCGTCGGACATCTGCGAGCTGTTGGCGGCCGTGACGGTGCCCTTGGCGGCGAAGACTGGCTTCAATTTTGCCAGCGACTCCATCGACGAATCGGCGCGCGCGCCTTCGTCGGTGTCGACGGTGCGGCGGCTCACGTCCACCTGGCCGGTGGCCAGGTTCGGCGTGCGCGTGATGATCTCGACGGGCGTCGTTTCCGCCTTGAAGAAGCCGGCTTGCTGCGCGGCGATGGCGCGGCGGTGCGATTCGACGGAGAACGCATCCTGCTGTTCGCGCGACACCTTCCATTGCTGCGCCACTTTCTCGGCCGTCAAGCCCATGCCGTAGGCCATGCCGATGTTTTCATCGCTGAACATGTCCAGGTTCATCGACGGGTGGTGGCCCATCATCGGCACCATCGACATCGATTCGATGCCGCCGGCGATCATCACGTCGGCTTCGCCCACGCGGATACGGTCGGCCGCCATGGCAATCGCCGTGATGCCCGAAGCGCAATAACGGTTGACGGTGACGCCGCCCACGGTTTTCGGCAGGCCGGCCAGCAGCACCGAGTTACGCGCGATGTTGAAGCCCTGCTCCGCTTCCGGGAACGAGCAGCCGATGATGGCGTCGGTGATCAGCGCCGGGTCGAGGCCAGGCGCTTGCGCCAGGGCCGATTGCAGCACGCGCACCAGCAGGTCGTCCGGGCGGGTGTTCTTGAACATGCCGCGCGGCGCCTTGCCGATCGGGGTGCGGGTTGCAGAGACGATGTAGGCGTCTTGAAGTTGTTTGCTCATTTTGTTCTTTCAAAGATGTTGAACGAGGTTCGTGTTCTGTCGAATGTCCGGAGTGGCGGCTTATCGCTTCTGCGACAAATACCAGTCCACCGTCACCTGTGCCGCCAGCGTGCCTTCCGCGTCGAAAATGTCGACTGCCACGGGAAACGCCACCTTGCCGTCCTGCGCCAGCTGCGCCTTCAAGGCCGCCAGGTCGCCCGGCACCCGGCCTTCGGCGCGCGTCGCGCCCCGCGCCACTTTCTGGTAGGCGATGCGCGACGACTTGGCCACCGGGCGCAAGCCCAGTATCAGCTCGGCGAAGCCGCCAGCCATGGCCGCGCCGGATGCCGTTTCAGCCAGGGTAAACAAGGCGCCCGCATGCTGCGTGCCCAGGTGATTATTCAGTTTGGGATCTTCCGGCATCGACACCTTCGAGGTGCCGGCGCCGATCTCGTCGATGCTGATCCCCAGCAGCCGCACGAAGGGCAAGGTGTCCATCATCTGTTGTTTGATACGGTCATACACCATGCTTGGCCTCACGCGCAGCAGTACTTTAAAAACGAGGGACAGGATCGTCATCGACGTTGTGCTTAGTTGCGTACCGGCTTACCGGTCTGCATCATGCCCATGATCCGTTCCTGGGTTTTCGGATGGTTCAACAGCTCCAGGAATGCCTTGCGTTCCATATCCAGCAGCCACTGTTCGCTGACGAAGCTGCCCTGGTCCACGTCGCCGCCCGATACGATCTCGGCGATCATCTCGCCCAGCTTGAAATCGTGCGCCGAAATGAAGCCGCCGTCGCGCATGTTGACCAGCTGCGCCTTGATGGTGCCCCAGCCGTAACGGCCCGTGACCTGGATCAGCGACGGCAGTTGCGGACGGAAGCCGGCGTCGAACATGGCGCGCGCTTCGACCTTGGCCACGTGCAGCAGCTCGTAGGCGTTGAACACGATCACGTCGTCTTCCTTCAGGTAGCCCATTTTTTTCGCTTCCAGCGCCGATTTCGACACGTTGGCGGTGGCCGCATTGGTGAAGCCCGTTTTCAGGAATTGCAGGATGTCGTTACCCTTGGCTTCCTTGTAGGCGCGCTGCGCCGCTTCCTTCAAGCCGCCGCCGGCTGGAATCAGGCCCACGCCCACTTCCACCAGGCCGATGTAGGACTCGATCGAGGCCACGCGCTTCGATGCGTGCAGGGCCAGCTCGCAACCGCCGCCCAGCGCCAGGCCAGCGACCGCGGCGATCACCGGCACGTTCGCGTATTTCAGCGACATGAAGGTGTTCTGCAGTTCGGCGATGATCGGATCGACGGCTTTCACGCCGCCTTGCATGAACGCCGGCAGGGCCGATTGCAGGTCGGCGCCGGCCGAGAAGGCGCCGCCTTCGGCTGCGTCGGCGTGCCAGATCACCAGGCCCTTGAAATTCTTCTCGGCTTCGGCCAGCGCGAGCTTGAGTCCGTTAATCACGCCTTCGCCGATCACGTGCATCTTGGTCTTGAACGAGATGATCAATACATCGTCGCCCGTGTGCCAGACGCGCACGGATTCGTCTTCGAAGACGGTGGTGCCGGCGGTCTTGGGGTCGGCAGCGCCGCTGCCCAAGTTGGTGCCAAAAACGGGCGCGCGGAATGGCTGGCGGTCGTACACGGCCAGGCTCGAACGGGGCACGAAGCTGTTCGACACGGCCGAGTAGGAGCCTTCCGGCGTATGCACGCCGCCTTTTTCAGCGACCGGACCTTCGAATACCCAGGCAGGCAAAGGTGCGTTGCACAGCGCGTGGCCGGCGTCGATGTCTTCCTTGACCCAGTTGGCCACTTGCAGCCAGTTCGATGCCTGCCACGTTTCAAACGGGCCGACGTTCCAGCCGAAGCCCCAGCGCATGGCGAAGTCGATGTCGCGCGCGTTGTCGGCCACGGTGTCGAGATGGATGGCGATGTAGTGGAAAGCATCGCGGAAGATCGCCCACAGGAACTGGCCTTGCGGATTGGTCGATTCGCGCAGCGCCTTCATCTTCTTGACCGGATCCTTTTCTTTCAGGATGCGGGCGATGATGTCGGCGGCCTTGGCGCCGCCGGCCACGTATTCACCGGTGGCGAAGTCCAGGCGCAGGATATCCTTGCCGACCTTCTTGTAGAAGCCCGCGCCGCTCTTCTGGCCCAGCGCGCCTTTTTCCACCAGCTGCGCCAGCACGGCCGGCGTCTTGTAGACGGCGGCGAACGGATCGTTCGGCAGGTAGTCCTGCATGGTCTTGATCACATGGCCCATGGTGTCCAGGCCGACCACGTCCGCCGTGCGGAAGGTGCCCGACTTGGCGCGGCCCAGCTTGGAGCCGGTCAGGTCATCGACGACGTCCACGGACAGGCCGAATTTCTCCGCTTCGTGCACGATGGCCAGGATGCCGAACACGCCAACGCGGTTGGCGATGAAGTTCGGCGTGTCCTTGGCGCGGACCACGCCCTTGCCCAGGGTGGTGGTCAGGAAGCCTTCCAGCTGGTCGGCAATCTCCGGCTTGGTGAATGCGGTCGGGATGATCTCGACCAGGTGCATATAGCGCGGCGGGTTGAAGAAGTGCACGCCGCAGTAGCGCGATTTCAGGTCGGCGTCGAAGCCTTCGGCCAGCTTGGTGATCGACAGGCCCGAAGTATTCGAGGCGAAGATCGCGTTCGGGCCGATGTGCGGCGCGACCTTTTGATACAGGTCGTGTTTCCAGTCCATGCGCTCGGCGATGGCTTCGATGATCAGGTCGCAACCGGCCAGCAGGTCCAGGTTGTCTTCGTAGTTGGCCACCTGGATCAGCGCGGCGTCATCCTTGTTGCCCAGCGGCGCAGGCGACAGCTTTTTCAGGTTCTCGATGGCGCGCAGCACGATGCCATTCTTTGGACCTTCCTTCGCAGGCAGGTCGAACAGCACGACCGGCACTTTCGCGTTGATGCAGTGGGCGGCGATCTGCGCGCCCATCACGCCGGCGCCGAGGACGGCTACTTTTTTAACGATGAAATTGGTCATATTTTCCTCAAGTCTTAGAACAGGTCTGCGTCGAGTGCCATCAGGTTGGCCGAACCGGAACGCGCCTGACGGATCAGGGTTGCCGTCTCAGGCTGCAAGCGGGCGAAGTAGAAACGTGCGGTAGCCAGTTTGGCGGTATAGAAGGTGTCGCCGCTGGACTCTTTTTCGAGGGCGATCTTGGCCATCTGCGCGAACAGGTAGCTGTAGATCATGTGGCCGACGACGCGCAGGTAAGGCACGCATGCCGCGCCCACTTCGTCCGGATTCTGGAAGGCCTTCATGCCGATTTCCATGGTCAGCTTGGTGACTTTGTCGCCCAGGTCGCCCAGTGGCGTGACGAATTCGCTCATCGCTTCATCGGTGCCGTTGTCTTCGACGAAAGCCTTGATCTTTTCGCCGAACTTGCGCAGCTTGGCGCCGTTGTCGCCCAGGATCTTGCGGCCCAGCAGATCCAGCGACTGGATCGTGTTCGTGCCTTCGTAGATCATGTTGATGCGCGCGTCGCGCACATACTGTTCCATGCCCCATTCCGCGATGTAGCCGTGGCCGCCGAACACTTGCATCGCGTCCGAGGTGGCGATCCAGGCGTTGTCGGTGATGAAGGCCTTGATGACGGGCGTCAGCAGCGCCACTTCGTCGGCCGCTTCCTTGCGCACGTCGGCGTCCGGGTGATGCAGTTCGCGGTCGATCTGCAGCGCCACGTACGAGGTGAAGGCGCGCGCGCCTTCGGCGTAGGCTTTGCCCGTCAACAGCATGCGGCGCACGTCAGGGTGCACGATGATGCGGTCGGCCGGCAGTTCCGGGTTCTTGATGCCGGACAGCGAACGCATTTGCGTGCGGTCCTTGGCGTAGATCAGCGCGTTCTGGTAAGCGATTTCCGTCAGGCCCAGCGACTGCATGCCCACGCCCAGGCGGGCCGCGTTCATGAAGACGAACATGGCGTTGAGGCCCTTGTTCGGCTGGCCGATGATCCAGCCTTTCGCGCCGTCCAGGTTCATCTGGCAGGTCGAATTGCCGTGGATGCCCATTTTTTCTTCGATGGCGCCGCAGGTGATCGGGTTGCGCGCACCGACCGTGCCGTCGGCGTTCGGCAGGAATTTCGGCACCAGGAACAGCGAGATGCCTTTCGAGCCTTCCGGCGCGTCCGGCACGCGGGCCAGCACCAGGTGCAGGATGTTTTCCGCCATGTCGTGCTCGCCGGCCGAGATGAAGATCTTGTTGCCGGTGATGGTCCAGGAACCGTCCGCCTCAGGCAGCGCCTTCGAGCGCAGCAGGCCCAGGTCGGTGCCGCAGTGCGGTTCGGTCAGGCACATGGTGCCCGTCCACTCGCCCGACACCAGTTTCGGCAGGTAGACTTCCTTCTGGTGTTCGGTGCCGTGTTCCTTCAGGCACTCGTAGGCGCCGTGCGACAGGCCTGGGTACATGGACCATGCCTGGTTCGACGAGTTCAGCATTTCATAGAACGAATTGTTCAGCACGACCGGCAAGCCCTGGCCGCCGTATTCCGGATCGCACGCCAGGGCCGCCCAGCCGCCTTCGACGTACTGCTTGTAGGCTTCCTTGAAGCCTTTCGGCGTGGTCACGCTTTTCGTGACGGGATCGTGGTGGCAGCCTTCGCGGTCGCCGGAGTGGTTCAGCGGGAACAAGACTTCGGAGGTGAATTTGCCGCCCTCTTCCAGCACCTGGTTGATGATGTCGGCGTCGACGTCGGCGTACGACGGCATTTGCTTCAGTTCTTCTTCCACTTGCAGGAACTCATGCAGGACGAATTGCATATCCCGGATTGGCGCGACGTATTGACCCATAATTTTCTCCTGAAGGCGATTAGCTAAAGTGTTGTACTTGTAAGTGCGTGTGCGTTGTTGCGGATACTGTCTGACGGCTTATTTGCTGGTGACGGAGTTCTGGTACGACGCCAGCAGGCGGATAAAGCCCGCTTGCGCCCGTTCGATGCTGCCCGGCACGCGCAGGAAGCGCGCGTCGTGATGCAGGGCCAGGATCAGGCCATACATCTCGTACACCAGCTGCTGGGCGTCCGTGTCCGCTTTCAGGTCGCCCGTGGCGATCGATTGCTCGACACAGCGCAGCAGCGCGCCCTGCCAGGCCCGCACCATGGCCACCAGGGCCTCGCGGATGGGACCGGGACGGTCGTCATACTCGACGGCACCGCTGATGTAGATGCAGCCGGAAGCGATTTCCACGCTGACCCGCTTGACCCAGCGCGCAAACATCGATTGCAGGCGGGCGATGCCGCGTGGTTCTTTCATGCTGGGGAAAAAGACTTCTTGCTCGAAACGATAGTGGTAAAGCTTCAGCACTTCCATCTGCAAGTCTTCGCGCGAGCCAAAGTGGGCAAACACGCCCGACTTGCTCATGTTCATTTTGTCCGCAAGCAACCCAATCGTCAGGCCTTCCAGGCCGTCGCGGCTGGACAAGTCCAGCGCCACGTCGAGGATGGCTGCACGGGTCAGTTCGCCCTTGCGCATGAATTTGACTGAAGTATTCAAGATGTCCGTTCTAAAAGTGATGTTGCCGATTTGGCGGACTGAAGCGAGTGTAAAAAAAAGCACGCTCCGAAAAAATCCGAACGCTCGTACTATTATCCACTACCACGTAAAAGTCAAACGGGAACTTTAGAGCCAGCATTCTATTGGTGCGGCGCAGCATTATCGGGCTGCGCGTTTCCATCGATTGCAGGAGGCGAAAGCGGCGCGCGCCCTTGCCTTACAAGCACAGACGAGCCTCAGTCGAGGCCGCCTGCCTTGTTCAATTGACGGCGGTCGCGCTTGGTCGGCCGCCCCTTGATGGTGCTGCCCGGCTCACGGAACAGCTTGCGCTCCTCGGCCAGCTGCTCGCGGCGGGCGATGCTGGCCGGCGTTTCGCCATACAGCAGGCGCGCCACGGGCGCCGCGCCGCGCTTGTCGGACAGGCCCAGCACGGCCACCTCCCACGTATCAAAGCCATTGTCGATGGCCAGCTCGTCGCCCACGCGCACGCTGCGCGCCGGCTTGACCTTCTCTCCGCCCACCTTCACCTTGCCCGTGTCGACGGCTTCGCTGGCCAGCGAGCGCGTCTTGAAAAAGCGCGCCGCCCACAGCCATTTGTCCAGCCTGACCGTTGTCATCTCGTTCATGCGTATTTGCCTACTGAAAAAATGCGCATCACCAGCCGGTACACGAGAAACGCCGCTTCGTAGCCGATGCGCCGGAAACGGCCGATGTGCTTGAAGTCATCCTGGTGAATGACGATGCCGTCGGCCACGCCCTGCTCGATATGCTGGCGCAGGCTTTGCGCGAAGGTCACATCCTTGATGACCACGTTCGCTTCCTGGTTCAGGAACAGGCTCAGCGCGTCAATATTGCTCGAACCCACCGTCGCCCAGTCATCGTCGACGACGGCTACCTTGGCGTGCAGCTGCGTCTTGCGGTATTCGACGATTTTCACGCCGGCGGCCAGCAGTTTCGGGTAAAACGAGTGCGCCACGGCATCCTGCATGCGGAACTCGCCCACGCCGATCAGCAGCACCACGTCGACGCCCCGCTGGGCCGCCTGGGCCAGCGCGCGGCGCAGCTTGTGCCCGGGCGCGAAATACGGGTTGGCCAGCATCACGCTTTTCCTCGCCTGACCCAGCGCCTGCAGGTAGGCGCGCTGGATGGTGCGGCGGTTGCGCAGGTTGTCGCGCACGACAAAGCCGGCCACGACGGGGTTTTTCGCCAGCTCCTTGCTGACGACGCGCATCTTGCGATACAGCTTGATGCGCCGCACCAGGTTCATCTTGCCCAAGCGCGCCCACTGCGCCTGGACTTCTTCATGGATGGCGTCGACCAGCGGCCCCTTCACCTGCACGGCGAAATCCCAGCGCGGCGCTGCCAGACTGATGCTGTGGTCGTAGTCGCAAAACATGTCGTCGTTGATATTAATGCCGCCCACCAGGGCGATTTCGCCATCGGCCACGCAGATCTTGCGGTGCGTGCGCGTGATTCCGCGCCGGAACCAGGGGTTGAAGATGCGGTGGTGCACGCCCGCCGCTTCCAGCTGCGCATGCATGGCCTTGACCCGGCGGTTGCCCGTGCCGAACCAGTCCGTGATCATGCACACCAGCACGCCGCGCGCGGCCGCGCGCTTCAAGGCGTCGAGCACCAGCATGCCCGTGGCGTCATCGGCGAAGATATACGTTTCGAAATAGACTTCCGAACGCGCACCGTCGATGGCCGCGATCAGCGCGGGAAAGTACTCAGTGCCGCAATACAGCAGCTCGATGTCGTTGTGGGCGATGAAATTGACTGTGCGCATGCCGGCAGTCTACGCGAGTTTCAAAGCGGCAACTATCGGCGCGTGGTCCGACAATTTGGCCCACAGGGTGCCGTGCATCACTTGCGCGCCTTCCACGTGGAAACCGCGCACATAGATGCGGTCCAGGCGGAACCATGGCAAGGCGGCGGGAAAGGTGCGCGCCGGCACGGGCACGGGCGGCTTCGTCTGGCGCCGCGCCAGGGTGCGCACCAGGTCGCCCAAGGCCGAGTTCGACGCGCGCTGGTCGAACACTTCCACCACGCCGAGCGCATTGCGCAGCTTGTCGCTGAGCGTGTTGCGCCAGTCGTTGAAGTCGCCGGCGATGATGACGGGTTCGCCGTTCGGCGCCGATTCCATGACGGCGTCGATCAGCGCCTGCGTCTGGCGGCCCCGTCCCGATTCGAACAGGCCCAGGTGCACCACGTAGCAGTGCACGTCGGCCTGCGGCGTGTTGAGCACGCAATGCAGGATGCCGCGCTGCTCATAGGCATGGTCGGACACGTCGTGGTTGGTTTGCGAGGCGATGGGAAATTTGCTGAGCAAGGCGTTGCCATGGTGGCCATGGTCATACACGGCATTCATGCCGTAGGCGGAGTGGTGCTCGGCGCCGGCAAAGAACTCATGCTGCGACGCTACAGGCCAGTGCTTGTGACCATGTTTTTCGGCGCCATAGCGGGCCGCATTACGGTCGTGCTTGCCCTGCACTTCCTGCAAAAAGACGACATCGGCATGGAAGAGAGCGATCGCCTGCTTCAATGCGTGAACTCTGGGCAAGCCTCGCACGGAGGAGACACCCTTGTGGATATTATAAGTTGCTACGCGGATTTTCATGCATTGATTCTACTCCCAGACGGGCCCCGCGCGGCGCCATCCTCGGTGCGCGTGCGCACCCAAATCCCACTTTATCTGCCTGCCATCGCAACCAGCAAACTATCGACGGCACTGATGCTGCCCACGACGCTGCCGATGAGCCATAAGCCCTTCACAAGCACGGGTGCGCTGCTCCAGCTGAAAGCGCCCCGTCCGCCGGCAAAGCAGCGGGGGTGCAGAAGAAATCCCAGCATCAGCAGGGGCAAGCCAGCCTGCGGCAAGCGGGCATGCGGCTGATCGGGGAAACACACGGCATACAGGGCGCCAAAGATCCAGGACAGAAATATGGCACCCCAGAGGCGCTGCTGAAAAGAAAGTTGAGACCAGTTCAGCATGTACACCTTTCGTCAGGAGTGGAATTGCGATTAAAGCAATAATACCATACAACAATATTTCCAGCGCCTCAGGCCAGCATGCGGCCCACGCCCGCCGTCACGCTGACGATCAGCGCGGTGATGCCGGCCGCCCAGACGATTTTCACCAGCAAGGGCGCGCCGCGCCAGGCCACGCTGCGCTTGCCCTTGGCAAACGCGCCCGGATGCAACAGCCAGCCGATCGCCATCAGCGGCATGCCGATGGGCGGCGTGCGGCCAGGCACGGTGGAGCTGAACAGCAAGAAAATAAAGCACAGGCAGAAAACGATGCCCAGGGTGCCCAGCAGTTTTTGCTGCGCGGTCAAATGTAACCAGTTCAACATGGTGCGCTTTCTAGAAAATCAGGTGGGACGCGCCAGGCCCGTGATGGCCGGCAATTGCAAGATCGCTTCCGCGTTGGACGACGAGAAACAGCGGTCGGCCGCCGCCAGGTACGGCAGCCACGCATACTGCAAGTGTTCGCGGGGACTCAGGGTGATGGCGATATCGCGCGGCACTTGCACGCTGAACACGTGTTCCGTGTTGCGCGTCACGCCCGGCGCATAGCGGTGGCGCCAGATCGGATAGATCTCGTACACATTCGACACCTTCCAGTCGCGCAGCGCGATGTGCCGTCCATCGGCGACGATGCCGGTTTCTTCAGCCAATTCGCGCGCGGCCGTCTGCAGCAGCGGTTCGTCGACGGCGTCGACGGAACCGGTCACCGATTGCCAGAAACCGGGTTGGCCCGCGCGCTCGATCAGCAAGACGTCAAGGTCAGCCGTATGGATGACGACCAGCACGGAAACGGGAATTTTATGGCTCATATCAAGAATGAAAAAGGCGCCTCGCAGCGCCTTTTTTTGCCTCAGCAAGTAAAACGGTAGCGGCCGCCTGAGCGGCCGCATGCTTCATTACACTACTTTTGGCTCGGCGCTGCGCAAACGGATGTGCAGTTCGCGCAATTGCTTCTCGTCCACCTCCGACGGCGCATGGGTCAGCAAGTCTTGCGCGCGCTGGGTTTTCGGGAAGGCGATCACGTCGCGGATCGATTCGGAACCCGTCATCATGGTCACGATACGGTCCAGGCCGAATGCCAGGCCACCATGCGGCGGCGCGCCGTATTGCAGGGCGTCGAGCAGGAAGCCGAATTTCAGCTGCGCTTCTTCGGCGTCGATCTTCAACGCGCGGAAGACCTTGCTCTGCACTTCTTCGCGGTGGATACGGATGGAACCGCCACCCAGTTCCCAGCCGTTCAAGACCATGTCGTAGGCCTTGGCGATGCAGGCGCCCGGATTGGTTTCCAGCATGTCTTCATGGCCGTCTTTCGGCGCCGTGAATGGATGGTGGGTCGCCGTCCAGCGGTCCGCTTCCTCGTCGTGCTCGAACATCGGGAAGTCGACCACCCACAATGGCTTCCACACGTCTTCGAACAGGCCGGCCTTCTTGCCGAACTCGCTGTGACCGATTTTCACGCGCAGCGCGCCGATGGCGTCGTTGACGACCTTGGCCTTGTCCGCGCCGAAGAAGATCAGGTCGCCGTCTTGCGCGCCCGTCTGCTCGAGGATCGTGGCCAGCACGTCGGCAGGCAGGAACTTGACGATCGGCGACTGCAAGCCTTCAGGACCCTTGGCTTTCTCGTTGACCTTGATGTAGGCGAGGCCCTTGGCGCCGTAGATGGCGACGAACTGGGTGTAGGCGTCGATTTCCGAACGGGGCATGCTGCCGCCCTGCGGTACGCGCAGGGCCACCACGCGGCCGCCCTTCATGTTGGCGGCGCCGTTGAAGACCTTGAATTCGACCGACTTCATGACTTCGGTCAAGTCCGTGAAGGCCAGCTTGACGCGCATGTCCGGCTTGTCGGAACCGTACAGGCCCATCGCTTCGGCGAAATCCATCACCGGGAACGGGTTCGGCAGGTCGATGTTCAAGGTGTTCTTGAAGACGACGCGGATCATGTCTTCGAACAGGTCGCGGATTTCCTGTTCCGTCAGGAACGAGGTTTCGCAGTCGATCTGCGTAAATTCAGGCTGGCGGTCAGCGCGCAAGTCTTCGTCGCGGAAACACTTGGTGATCTGGTAGTAACGGTCGAAGTTGGCAACCATCAACAGTTGCTTGAACAACTGTGGCGATTGCGGCAAGGCGAAGAAGCTGCCCGCGTTCACGCGCGACGGCACCAGGTAATCGCGCGCGCCTTCTGGCGTCGACTTGGTCAGCATCGGCGTTTCGATGTCGATGAAGCCCAGCGCGTCGAGGTACTTGCGCACTTCCATCGTCACCTTGTAGCGCAGGCGCAGGTTGTTCTGCATTTGCGGGCGGCGCAGGTCCAGCACGCGGTGCGTCAGGCGCGTCGTTTCCGACAGGTTGTCGTCGTCCAGCTGGAACGGCACGGGCACGGAAGGGTTCAGCACTTCCAGCTCCGAGCAGACCACTTCGATCTTGCCCGATTTCAGGTTGTTGTTGATCGTGCCTTCGATACGGTTGGTCACGACGCCCGTCACGCGCAGGCAGAACTCGTTACGCACGGCTTCGGCGACCTTGAACATCTCCGCTTGTTCCGGGTTGCAGACGATTTGCACCAGGCCTTCACGGTCGCGCAAGTCGATGAAAATCAGGCTGCCGTGGTCGCGGCGGCGATGTACCCAGCCGCACAGGCTGACGGTTTGTCCCAGCATGGCTTCGGTAACGAGGCCGCAGTATTCAGTACGCATAGACATAAAATTCTCAGTTCAGGTTAGTGAGTGTTCAATCCGGCCACGTCCCGCATGGGACGCCTGCCTCTATTCTTTGGCTGCCGGGGCCGGTACAGCAACAACTTCCGCAGGCGCCACCACGCCCATCGAGACAATATATTTGAGCGCCGCATCGACGCTCATGTCGAGTTCGACGACATCGCTGCGTTTCATCATCAGGAAAAAGCCCGATGTGGGATTCGGCGTCGTCGGCACATACACGCTGACATAGTCGCCCACCAGGTGGTTCGCCGCATCGCCGCCCGGCACGCCGGTCAGGAAAGCGATGGTCCAGGAGTTCTGGTGCGGATACGGCACCAGCACGGCCTTGCGGAAGGCATTGCCCGACGAGGAAAACAGGGTATCGGACACTTGCTTGACGCTCGAATACAGGGAATTGACGATGGGTATGCGTTGCAGCAATTTTTCCCACAGTTTCACCACGTAGTTGCCGACCAGGTTATTCGTCAACAATCCCGTCAGGAAAACGATGAGTATCGTCAGTATCGTGCCCAGGCCAGGAATGTCAAAGCCGAACAGCGAGTTCGGACGGAAACGCTCCGGCACCAGCAGCAGCGACTGGTCCAGCGTGCCGATCACCAGATTCAGTACCCAGACGGTGATGGCCAGCGGGACTAAAATCAGCAATCCGGTAATAAAGTATTTACGCATCGGTTTCTCGGTAATGGAATGGGTCGGCGCGGCGCGCGTGTCAGTCCGCTTTCGGCGCAGCGGCGGCAGGCGCGGATGCGGCAGGCGCGCTCTCGGCAGCAGGCGCTGGCTTGGCGTTGTCGGCCGGGCCCGTCGGAATGGCCGTGGTGGGCGCCGTGCCGCCGCGGAAATCGGTCGCGTACCAGCCGGTGCCCTTCAATTGGAAACCGGCGGCCGTCAATTGTTTCTTGAAACTGGGCTTGCCGCACGACAGGCACACCGTCAGTACTGGATCGGAGATCTTTTGCAAGACATCCTTGGCAAAACCACACTCGTCACAACGGTAAGCGTAAATCGGCATCTCTACTCCGAGAAAATCATCAAAAACCCTGAATTATAAAGCTTTTCCACCATTCCCAGCGGAAAATGCCCGCTCGCCCGGCCTGCCAAGCTCAGTCCGCCCGGCGGCGCCAGCTCATCCAGCGCTCCTTGCCGGCGAACACGGCGATGGAATCGTCCACGGTTTCATCGGCCAGGCAGTCGAAATGCGGCGCCAGCAATTCCTGCAGTGTCTCGCGCGACATGCCGAACGGCGGTCCCTTGGCATTGTCGTCAAAGAAAAAGTAACCGGCCAGCATGGCGCCCGGCGCCAGCAGCTGCGCCCAGCGGGCCGCCACTTGCGGCCACATGGCGCGCGGCATGGCGCACAGGAACGCCCGTTCATAGATCAGGTCCAGCGGCGCTGCGGGTTCCCAGGCAAAAAAATCCGCTTCCGCCACCTGCCCTGCCCGTTCGCCCAGCTGCCCGCGCGCGGCGGCCACGGCGGCCGGAGAAAAGTCGATGGCCGTGGCATCCCAGCCGTGATCGAGCATGAACACCAGTTCATACGCCGAGCCGCAGCCGGGAATCAGGCAGCGCAGCGGCGCAGGACTGCCGGCAACGAAGCTGCGCAGGCGCGACGGCACGCCGCCGTGGTCCCAGGGCGTGAATTGCTTCTCGAAACGCTCGTCCCAGAAGGCGGGCGAGAGTGGATCGCGGGTATGGAAGTCAGCCATCACTTACATCCTCAGGCAGTTAAAACGGCAGTTGATGCCAGCGCATGAACACTTGCAAGCCCAGCGCGCCGAGCGCGAAGGCGCCCACGAAGTACACGATAAAGCTCAGCAAGCGATTCGT
Source organism: Janthinobacterium sp. JC611 (assembly GCF_018682595.1). Classification (NCBI taxonomy): domain Bacteria; kingdom Pseudomonadati; phylum Pseudomonadota; class Betaproteobacteria; order Burkholderiales; family Oxalobacteraceae; genus Janthinobacterium; species Janthinobacterium sp. JC611. The sequence continues at coordinate 30,866 of NZ_JAFLJN010000015.1, read as the reverse complement.
CTGGCGTTGCTCCGCCAGCAAGGTTTTCATCAATTCCACGTCGTTTTCGCGCGGTTCGCCATGCACCGTCAAGGCCTGGTGCAGCAGGCGCGGCAACTGCGGGAAGATGTGCGCGTAACGGGGCGCCTCGGCGCGCAGGCGTTCCATGAAGCCTTGCGGCCCCACCTGGTTGCTCATCCATTTTTCCAGGTAGGGCTTGGCCGTTTGCCACAGGTCCAGTTCCGGGTCCAGCTGGCGGCCCAGGCCTTCGATGTTGAGCAGGGTCTTTTGCAGCAGCACCAGCTGCGGCTGCACTTCCACATTGAAGCGGCGCGAGGTCTGGAACAGGCGCAGCAGCACCTGGCCGAACGAGATATCCTTCAGCGGACGGTCGAAGATCGGTTCGCAGCAGGCGCGCACGGCTGCCTCCAGCTCATCGACGCGCGTATCCTTGGGCGCCCAGCCCGATTCGATGTGCGCCTCGGCCACGCGCTTGTAGTCGCGGCGGAAGAAGGCCAGGAAGTTTTGCGACAGATAATCCTTGTCGTAGTCGTTCAACGTTCCCACGATGCCGAAGTCGAGCGCGATGTAGCGGCCAAACGATGCGGGGGCGATCGACACGAGAATATTCCCCGGATGCATGTCCGCATGGAAAAAGCCGTCGCGGAACACTTGCGTGAAGAAAATCTCCACGCCATCGCTGGACAGCTTGCGCAAGTCCACGCCGGCCGCCACCAGGCGTTCGGTCTGCGACACGGGAATCCCGACCATGCGTTCCATCACGATGACGCTGCTGGAGCAGTAATCCCAGTGCATTTCCGGCACCAGCAGCAAGTCCGAGTTGGCGAAATTGCGGCGCAGCTGGCTGGCGTTGGCCGCCTCGCGCATCAGGTCCAGCTCGTCATGCAGGTATTTATCGAACTCGCCCACCACTTCCTTGGGTTTCAGACGCTTGCTGTCGGCCCACAGGCGGCTGATCCAGCCGGCCGCGATGTGCATCAGGGCCACGTCTTCATCGATCAGCTTTTTCATGCCTGGACGCAAGACCTTCACGGCCACTTCACGGCCATCTTTCAAGGTGGCGAAGTGCACTTGGGCAATCGAGGCGGACGCCACCGGCTCGCGCTCGAAGCGGTCAAACAACTGATCCGGGTGCGCGCCGAGCGACTTGACGATCTGCGCCACGGCCAGGTCGGAATCGAAGGGCGGCACCCGGTCTTGCAGGCGCGCCAATTCTTCGGCGATGTCGAGCGGCATCAGGTCGCGCCGGGTCGACAGCACCTGGCCGAATTTGACGAAAATCGGGCCCAGCTCTTCCAGCGCCAGGCGCAGGCGCAAGCCCCGCGGCGACGACAGGTCGCGCCAGAAAATCAGGGTGTCGATCAATTTGGCGGTGCGGGGAACTTGCAGACCAGAAATCGCTATCTCATCCAGACCGTACTTGATGGAAACACGGATGATTTTAAACAGGCGCAGGAATTTCAATATCATGTAGACAAATCCGGTGAGGAGGACTGCGGCTGGACGGCGGCGGCCGCCTTTTCCAGCCGGGCAAGGCGCTTGGCCAGGCGTTCGACGTCATCGCGCACGCGCGTCACGCCAGCGGAATACTCTTGCAGGGTGGAAGGACGGATCAGCATGGGCTGTTCGTCGAGAAAATACTCGGCCACGTTTTCCGCCAGCTTTTGCTGGCCCGTGCGCACAAAGGCGGCGGCATCCTTCGCGCCGGAAACGAGGCGCGTGGCCAGCATGGGACCGACCAGCTTTTCCAGGTCGTGCTCGGCTTCCCAGCGCAAGCCCTTGCTCAATTGCGAAATCGCATTGGCAAACTCGGCATCGCCCTCGATCTTGACGTAGGAAAACGCCCGTTCGCGGTTTTGCAGGATCAGCGGCACATCGGACAGTTTCACGCGGATGGTGACGTTGGCCGGCATGTCGGCCGGCGCAGCCTCCAGCATGCCGGCGCTGTCGACGCGCAAGCGCAAGGCCACGGCGCCCGTGTCGATGCAGGCCAGCTTGCCGGCGTGCACGGCCAGCTGCTGGCGCGCCCACGGCTCCTGCGCCAGCAAATGGTTGATAGTCGCGATGACGGGCGTCATCAGGGAAAGGTCGGAAAGTGGTGCCATCTGTATACAGCGCGCCAGGCGCGCCCCTAAAAAGAAAAAACCGCCCGTAAAACAACGCGGGCGGTTTCGATCTTACCAGTTCGGCAGGAAATATCTGTCAAGCATCACGCATTCAGCATGAACTTAAGCCATTATTCAGCAAGTTTTGACAATTAATTCAATTGCTGGATGCCTGCCAGGACCCAGCCGCTATTGCCGCTGACGGGTTTCGACATATTCCACACTTCCGCGAACGGTTCGGCCGCCGCGCCCGGCGCCGAGCGGATCAGGCCCGTAAATTTCACGCTGGCCAGGTAATCGTTGACGCTCGTCTCGATCCCCAGCAGTTCGGCGTCGATGGTGACGACGTCGGTGAAGTCCGGCTGCGCGCCCCGTTCCTGGATTTGCATGCGCAGTTCCGCATACACTTCCGGCGAGGTGAATTCGCGGATATCGTTGACGTCGGCCTTGTCCCAGGCCGCTTGCAGGCGAATGAAATTGCTTTTCGCGTGGCGCAGGAAGGCTTCCTTGTCGAAGTCGCCTGGCACGCCCCATGGCGCGGCAGCCGGGACCGGCTTATCCAGGCCGACGCCCGACGAGACCGGCTGCAGCGGCGGCAGCGGTGGAATGCGCGAACCGATGTCGGGCACGTTGCCTGCCGGCGCAGGCTGGTTGCCGAAGCCGGCGAACGGCGCATTGCCGCTGGCGTTATTGTCGCGCTTGCCGCGCACCATGCGGTAGATGAAGAAGGCCACGCCGGCCAGCAAGGCCACCATCAGCAGGGTGCTGATCATGCTGGCCAGGGCGCCGCCCAGGCCGAAATGCGACAGCAGCGCGCCCAGGCCCAGGCCCAGCAAGGCGCCGCCCAGCAAGCCCTTCCAGCGGCTCGGCGCCTTGGCGGCAGGCGCCGGTGCGGGAGCTGGCGCCGGTTGCGCCTGGCGTGGCGCGGCGGCCGGCGCCGGGGTTGGCGCAGGCGCGGGCGCCTGGCGGCCCACGTTTTGCGACTGGCGGCCAAACGAACGGCCACCGCCCATGGGACGGGCCAGCGCCTCGCCCAGCATGGATACCGTGGTCGCGGCCAGCATCATGCCGACCATAAATTTCTTCAATTTCATTCCATCTCCTAAAATCACCAACGTTGATGCATTACATCTTGATGCCGGTGTGTAAAGCGGCTATGCCTGCCGTCAAATTGTAGTACTGCACGCGCTCCAGGCCCGCCGTTTCCATCATGGTCTTCAGCGTCTCCTGATCCGGGTGCATGCGGATCGATTCGGCCAGGTAGCGATAGCTTTCCGCGTCGCCGGCGATCTTCTGTCCGAACCACGGCAAGACCGAGAACGAATACAGGTCGTACGGCTTTTGCAGGGGCGCCGCCACCTTGGAAAACTCCAGCACCAGCAGCTTGCCGCCCGGTTTCAGCACGCGGCGCATTTCCGCCAGCGCCACATCCTTGTGCGTCATGTTGCGCAGGCCAAAGGCCACGCTGACACGGTCGAAATAATTATCGGGGAATGGCAGTTTTTCCGCGTCACACAACAAGGTGGGGGTGAGCAAGCCGCGATTCAAGAGGCGGTCGCGGCCCACGCGCAACATCGATTCATTGATATCGGTCAGCCACACTTCGCCGGTGGGGCCGGCCTGCCTGGCGAACGCCTTCGACAGGTCGCCCGTGCCGCCGGCGATGTCGAGCACCTTGAAACCGGGGCGCACGCCCGCGTTGGCAATGGTGAACGTCTTCCACAGACGGTGCAGCCCGCCCGACATCAAGTCGTTCATCACGTCGTATTTGGCAGCGACGGAATGGAACACCTTGGCGACTTCGCGCACTTTGTCGTCTTCTGCAACTGTTTTATATCCGAAATGGGTCGTATTGGTCATGGTAGGCAGTCTGTTTGAACTTGGGAGCATTATACAAGCGGCAGGCGCATTTCCCCGTGACGCCGGAGAAGGTATTGCCTTTCCACGGCATTCGCAGCCAGCATTGCCGCCCGGGCATACGCCGCCAGCGCCCCCGGGCGGTCGCCCTGGCGGCGCAACAGGTCGGCCCGGGCCGCGTGCAGATAGTGCGAGCTGGCCAGGCTGGGCACGGCTTCCAGGCGCGCCAGCCACGCCAGGCCGTGTTCGGCGCCATGCGCCATGGCGCAGGCGATCACGGCATTGAGCAAGATCAAGGGCTCCGGCTTGTGCCGCAACAAGGCGCCGTACAGGGCGCTGATCTGGCGCCAGTCCGTCTGGCTGGCCGCAGCCGCCTTGGCATGCAAGGCGGCAATGGCCGCCTGCAACTGGTATGGCCCTGGCGCGCGCGCCGGCAAGGCCAGTTCCAGCGCGGCCAGTCCCTCGGCGATCACGTCCGCCTGCCACAGGCGGCGGTCCTGCTCTTCCAGGGTCAGCAACTGGCCTGCGGACGAGAGGCGGGCCGGGCCGCGCGACGCCTGCAGCAGCATCAAGGCCAATAGTCCCTGCACTTCCGGCTGGCCCGGCAGCAGGCCGTCGAGCAGCCGCGCCAGGCGCAGCGCTTCCGCGCACAGGTCGGCGCGCAGCAAGCTATCACCGCCGCTGGCGCAATAACCTTCGCTGAACACCAGGTAGATGACATGCAGCACTTGCGCCAGCCGTGGCTGCAATTCTTGCTCCGGTGGCAACTCGAATGGGATGCGCGCTTCGGCGATCTTGCGCCTGGCGCGCAGCAGCCGCTGCGACAGGGCCGTCTCCGCCAGGCCGAAGGCGCGCGCGATCTCCGCCGTGGTCAAGCCGCACAGGGTGCGCAGGGCCAGCGCCACCTGCGCCTCGGGCGCCAGCGCGGGATGGCAGCAGATGAACAGCAGGCGCAAACGGTCGTCCCCGATGGCGGGCGGCTCTTCCATTACGGATGCAGGCAAGTTCGACAGCACGGCCTCGGCATCGACGACGCCCTTGCCCGCGCGGCGCACGTGGTCGAGGCCCGCGTTGCGCGCCACGGAACTGAGCCAGGCGGCGGGATTGGACGGGATACCCGTGCGCGGCCACAGTTCCAGCGCCTTGCGGCATGCCTCCTGCAACACATCTTCCGCCAGGCCCAGGTCGCCGAAGCGCCGCATCAGGCCGGCCAGCACCCTGCCCCGCTCCTGGCGAAAGACCTGTTCGACGGCCGCAATGGCGTCGCCGGCCATGCTCACGCCGTGACGGGCCGCACTTCGATGGTGCCCAGGGAAGCGGCCGGACAACGCCCGGCCCAGGCCAGCGCCTCGTCCAGGTGGGCGCAATCGAGCAGGTAATAGCCGCCCAGCTGCTCCTTGGTTTCCGCGAACGGCCCGTCCGTGATGATGGGCTTGCCGTTTTGCACGCGCACGCTGGTGGCGCTGCCCACGGGCGCCAGCTCGGCGCCGCCGCGCAGCACGCCGGCCGCCTCCAGCGCCTGCGTATAGCGGGCAAAGTCGGCCATCAGGCTGGCCATCTGTCCTTCCGCCATGGTTTCATAGCGGGATTCATCGGCGTAGATCAGGATCAGGTATTCCATAGTCTCTTCTCCAAAAGAAAAATGCCCGCAAGCGCGGGCATTCATACGACGAATGGATATGCGGCAATCCGACAAGCTTACCGCACTATTTTTTCTAAACGCCTAAAAAACCGTAGCGAGCGGAAGCAAGTTGTGGCCGAGACGCGGAACTGTGCTAAGCACGGGGCCGCCGAGGCAGTAAGCATCGGCGGCCGCAAATGGCGACGTGCAGTAGGTTTTTCAGGTGTTTTAATGTTTATGCCCGCAGCTGGGACCATGCACGTGGCCGCCGGAAGATTGCTTGACCGTCATGTCGGCCTTGGCGTCGCGGCCGCTGTCGCCCGGGTAGCCGGCGGCCGCCAGGCGGTCCAGGTAATCCTGCCACAGGGTCGCTTGCTCGGCGCCCAGCTTGTACAGATAGGCCCAGGTGTACAGGCCGGAATTGTGGCCATCGCTGAAGGTCGGCTGCACGGCGTAATTGCCGACGGGCTCGATGCCCGTGATGCCGACCAGGCGCTTGCCTAATTGCAAGGTTTCCTGGCCCTTGCCATGGCCCTGCACTTCGGCCGACGGCGAGTACACGCGCAGGTATTCGAAGGGCAGCGCAAATGTGCTGCCATCGTCGAAAGCCACGTCGAGCACGCGCGACTGGTTGTGCACGGTCAAGCCGGTGGGTTGGGGCGTTGCTGCTTTTTCAGTCATGACGATACTTTATGCGGATAAACGTTGAATGATGGCGGCGCGCAAGGCCGGCAGCAGGGCGCGGCGCGCGGCCAGCACCTCGGGCGCCGTCTCGCGCTGGATCACCGCCCAGCTGGGGTTCGGAAAATGCGCGTCGTCGCGGTAGCGGGGAATCACGTGCCAGTGCACATGCGGCGTCATGTTGCCGAAACTGGCCACGTTGACCTTTTCCGGCTGCATCACTTCGCGCACGGCCAGCTCGACTTGCCACACGACTTCCATGACATAGTTGCGCTCGCCGGGAGTCAAGTCCGTCATTTCCTTGACGTGCTTGTTCCAGATCACACGGCAAAAACCGGGGTAGCCTGGGTCGTCGACGGCCACGACGGACAGGCGCTCGCTGCGCCACAGCAAGGTCTCCAGACCCTGCTTGTTGGCGTAGCCGTCCAGCAAGCTGCACAGATCGCAAGGCATGGACATTACACCAACACCCGTTCAATGCCGCCGTCATTGGCGCGTTTCACGTAATCCGGCATCCAGTTCTCTCCCAGCAAGTGTTTGGCGATCTCGACGACAATGTAGTCGGCCGTCGTGCCCGAATCGTCATTGTAGCGCGACAAGCCTTGCAGGCACGACGGGCAGCTGGTGAGGATTTTCACGTCGCCCGTAAAGCCGTCGCCGCGCAGCTTGTCGGCGCCCTTGACCATCTCTTCTTCCTTGCGGAAGCGCACTTGCGTGGAAATGTCGGGGCGCGTGACGGCCAGGGAACCGGATTCGCCGCAGCAACGGTCATTCTTCTCGATCTTCACGTTGTCTACCGTGCTGATCAGGGAATTGATGGTCTTGCCCGATTCCTGCAGCTTCATCGGATTGTGGCATGGCTCGTGGTACATATAACGGGTGCCGTTCACGCCTTCCAGCTTCACCTGTTTTTCCAGCAAATACTCATGGATATCCATGATGCGGCAGCCGGGGAAGATCTTCTCGAACTGGTAGGTGGCCAGCTGGTCGTAGCAGGTGCCGCACGAGACGAGCACCGTCTTGATGTCCAGGTAATTGAGCGTGTTGGCCATGCGGTGGAACAGGACGCGGTTGTCCGTCATCATCTTCTCGGCCTTGTCGAACTCGCCCGCACCGCGCTGCGGATAGCCGCAGCACAGGTAGCCTGGCGGCAAGACCGTCTGCACGCCCACTTCCCACAGCATCGCTTGCGTGGCCAGGCCCACTTGCGAGAACAGGCGTTCCGAACCGCAACCAGGGAAGTAGAACACGGCTTCCGTATCGGCCGTCGTCGTCTTCGGATTGCGGATGATCGGGATGACTTTATCGTCTTCGATATCGAGCAGCGCGCGCGCCGATTTCTTCGGCAGGTTGCCCGGCATCTTCTTGTTGATGAAGTGAATCACCTGCGCCTTCACGGGCGGCTTGCCGGTCGACGGCGGCGGCGCCTTGGTCTGCTTCTTGGCAAACTTCTTCAGCAAATCGTGGCCCAGGCGCTGCGCCTTGTAACCCCAGCCGATCATGACCTGGCGCGTGGCGTTGATGGTCACGGGATCGGTGGCGTTGAGGAACATCATCGTCGCCTTGGTGCCCGGATTAAAGCTCTTCTTGTCCATCTTGCGCAGCAGGTTGCGCATGTTCATCGACACGTCGCCGAAGTCGATGTTGACGGGGCAAGGCGTGACGCATTTGTGGCACACGGTGCAATGGTCAGCCACGTCCTCGAACTCTTCCCAATGCTTGATGGAAATACCGCGGCGCGTCTGTTCTTCGTACAGGAAGGCTTCGATCAGGGACGAAGTCGCCAATATCTTGTCGCGCGGCGAGTACAGCAAGTTCGCGCGCGGCACGTGGGTCGAGCACACGGGTTTGCACTTGCCGCAACGCAAGCAATCCTTGACGCTGTCGGCGATGGCGCCGATATCGCTTTGCTGCATGATCAAGGATTCGTGGCCCATCAGGCCGAACGATGGCGTGTAGGCATTGCGCAGGTCGGCGCCCATGCCTGGCAGGTTCAGCAGTTTGCCCTTGTTGAAACGGCCTTCCGGATCGATGCGCTGCTTGTAGCTGCGGAAGTCGCCGATCTCTTCTTCCGTCAAAAATTCCAGCTTGGTGATGCCGATACCATGCTCGCCAGAAATAACACCATTGAGCGAACGGGCCAGGATCATGATACGGCCCACGGCTTCGTGGGCGTCCTGCAGCATGGCGTAATTGTCCGAGTTGACGGGCAAGTTCGTGTGCACGTTGCCGTCGCCCGCGTGCATGTGCAGCGCGACGAACACGCGGCTACGCAAGATGCGCGCGTGGATGGCCGTGGCCTCGTCGAGGATCAGCTTGAAGGCGGCGCCGTTGAAGATCTGGCGCAGCTGGGCGCGGATCTCTTGCTTCCAGGTCACGCGCACGGTGCGGTCCTGCACCACGTCGAACAGGGTGGCGTCCGGCTGGGTTTCCAGGCGCGCCTCGAACACGGGCAGCAAGCGCTCCATGCCCAGTTCGGCCAATTCACCCTTCACGTCGGCCAGCGGACGGTCCAGCTGGGCCAGCAGATAGGTCCAGCGTGCCGTCACTTGCGCCAACAGCTGCTGCGCCTGCTCGGCCCGGTCGCCCAGCATTTCCGCATCGTCGACGCGGTCGTCCGATGCATCGTCGCTCTTGCCAACAGGCAAGTTACCCTTGCCAAAGAATTCGCTCAAGGCGTCGGCCAGTTGCAGCTTGTTCTTGATCGACAATTCGATATTGATGCGTTCGATGCCATCCGTGTATTCCCCCATGCGATTGAGCGGGATCACGACGTCTTCATTGATCTTGAACGCATTCGTGTGCTTGGCGATCGCGGCCGTGCGGGCGCGGTCGAGCCAGAATTTCTTGCGCGCTTCCGGGCTGACGGCGACAAAACCTTCGCCCACGCGGGTGTTGGCGATGCGCACCACTTCCGACGCCGCCTGCGCGACGGCGTTTTCATCGTCGCCGACGATGTCGCCAAACAGGGCCATCTTCGGCAGCACGCCCCGTTTCGACTTGGTGGCGTAGCCGACGGCGCGCAGGTAGCGCTCGTCCAGGTGCTCCAGGCCCGCCAGGCGGATGCTCGCGTATTGCTCGCCCTTGGCCGGCAAGCCGTCCAGGTAATCCTTGATTTCCACGATAGACGGGATCGCGTCGCGCGCCTGGCCGAAGAATTCCAGGCAGACGGTGCGGGCGAATTTCGGCATCTTGTGCAAAATCCAGCGCGCCGACGTGATCAGGCCGTCGCAGCCTTCCTTCTGGATGCCCGGCAAGCCGGCGAGGAATTTGTCCGTCACGTCCTTGCCCAGGCCTTCCTTGCGGAACTTACGTCCAGGAATTTCCAGGATTTCCGTCTTGAACGGTGCGTTTGGCTTCGCGGCGTCGCGCGTGCTCGGGTGGCGCCATTCCAGCTGGAAACGTGCCAGCGCGATATCGTGGATCTTGCCCAGGTTATGGTCGAGGCGGGTAACGTCGAGCCAGTCGCCGTTCGGGTCGACCATGCGCCACGAGGCCAGGTTATCGAGCGCCGTGCCCCACAGCACGGCCTTCTTGCCGCCCGCATTCATGGCGACGTTGCCGCCGATGCAAGAGGCGTGCGCCGAGGTGGGGTCGACGGCGAAGACGAAGCCGGCCTTTTCCGCCGCTTCCGACACTTTATTCGTGATCACGCCCGCGCCCGAATGGATCGTCGCGTACTCGTGCGTGAGGCCCGGCAAGACAGTCATTTCCACGGCGCCCAGGGTGATGAGTTTTTCCGTGTTGATGACGGCCGACATCGGCGTCAATGGAATCGCGCCGCCCGTGTAGCCGGTGCCGCCGCCGCGCGGGATGATGGTCAGCCCCAGCTCGATACAGCCCTTCACCAGGCCGGCCATTTCCTCTTCCGTGTCGGGCGTCAGCACGACGAACGGGTATTCCACGCGCCAGTCGGTGGCGTCCGTCACGTGCGACACGCGCGTCATGCCGTCGAAGCGCACATTGTGTTTTTCCGTGTAGCGGCCCAGCACCTTGACCGTGCGTTTGCGCAAGTCATAGGTCTTGCGGAATTCGTCGCCAAAGTCGGCCACGGCCTTGCTGGCCGCTTTCAGCAGCAGCTCCACATTGCGGCTGCGCGCTTGCGCCACTTCCGGCGCTTCACCGGCAGCCAGCGCGTCGCCGCCGGCCGCATCGATGGACAGGCGGCGCTTGTCGACTTCGGCCAGGCGGTGATGCAAGGCATCGATCAAGCCCTGGCGGCGCTTCGGATTGTCGAGCAAGTCATCCTGCAGGTAGGGATTGCGGCGCACGACCCAGATGTCACCCAGCACCTCGTACAGCATGCGGGCCGAACGGCCCGTCTGGCGGGCGCCGCGCAGCTCGTCGAGCAGGTGCCAGGAGTCTTCCCCCAACAGGCGTATGACGATCTCGCGATCGGAAAACGACGTGTAGTTATATGGGATTTCGCGCAGGCGGCTTGCTGCGGGACCATTCGGCGTTTCTGCCAGTAAAGCTTGGATTTGTGCGGGAGCGTTCATGGAGTGTGGTGACGGTGTGGACTGGACCCTAAAGGCCCATTTTATCTTATTGCGCCGCACCATGCCGGAACAGCCTTAAGCCGCCTAAGGGTTAAGCACCGCATCGGCCACCATAGCAAATATGGAAAATCCCACATTCGCATGAATAAAAAATCAGTTTCAATGATTTTTTGACGCAAAAATGCCAAGAATCGCACTCGGTCACAAACTATCGAACTGCCCAGAAATGGGGCAAACTGGCGTTGCATTACGCCCGTTTGCCTGCCGTTTACGCCAGCATTTGTCCAATCCTGTGCCATACGCCATCGGGCACGTATAGCAGCAAGCCCGTCATGGTGAGATAGCGCGCGCACTTGCCGATGGCCATGTAGGCCACGCTGGGCCAGAACGGCAGCTTGAGCCAGCCGGCCAGGGTGCACAGCGGGTCGCCCACGATGGGCAGCCAGGCCAGCAGCATGGTCTTGGCGCCATAGCGGGCCAGCCAGCGGAACCAGCGCGTATCGCGCTCCTTGGCGAATGCCTGCTTGGCCCGATAACCCATCCAGTAGTCGACGATGCCGCCCAGGGTATTGCCCAGGGTGGCAACGCCGATGGCGGCCCAGAACAGCGCGGGATTGGCCTTGATGACGGCAAAGACGGCCGGTTCCGAGCCGAGCGGCAACAAGGTGGCGGAAATAAAGCTGATCAGAAAGACCGATGTCAGCCCGACTTCCGGTGCGGCGATCAGCTGCAGCAGCCAGGCGATTGCGGATTCGATCATGGAACACTTCGCGATGCGGTAAGGCTCTCCATTATAATGAAGAGCAGCCCGGGCGCCGCACAATCCGCGCCGGCCGGCAAAGGCATACCCGCCCGCAGTTCCACAGAGCATTATTGTCGCCAGGCTATCCGCCGCGGCGCCGCCGCTATCGCCCGACACGCTCCAGACCCTTTCTGGCCCAGAATCACTTGCTTGCAGACTATGAACATCGACTACCTCAAGAAAATCCTGACCGCCCGCGTCTATGACGTCGCTACCGAAACGCCGCTGGAACTGGCCCCTGCCCTGTCGCAGCGCCTGAACAACCAGATTTACTTCAAGCGCGAAGACATGCAAAGCGTGTTCAGCTTCAAGATTCGTGGCGCCTACAACAAGATGTCCAAGCTCAGCGAAGCGGAACGCAAGCGCGGCGTGATTTGCGCCTCGGCCGGCAACCATGCCCAGGGCGTGGCCCTGTCGGCCGCGCGCATGGGTTGCCGCGCCGTCATCGTCATGCCGACCACCACGCCGCTGGTGAAAGTCGAGGCGGTCAAGGGACGCGGCGGCGTGAACGTGGAAGTGGTGCTGCACGGCGAGTCGTATACCGATGCCTACAACCATGCGCTGACCCTGGAGAAGGAACAGAAGCTGACCTTCGTGCACCCGTTCGATGACCCGGACGTGATCGCCGGCCAGGGTACGATCGGCATGGAAATCCTGCGCCAGCACGCCGGCCCCATCCACGCCATCTTCGCCCCCATCGGCGGCGGCGGCTTGATCGCCGGCATTGCCGCCTATGTGAAACAGATTCGCCCCGACATCAAGATCATCGGCGTGCAAAGCGTCGATTCGAACGCCATGGCCCGCTCGCTGAAAGCGGGCGAGCGCGTGACCCTGAACGACGTGGGCCTGTTCGCCGACGGCACAGCCGTGCGCCTGGCCGGCGAGGAAACCTTCCGCCTGGTGCAGGCGTATGTCGATGAAATCATCACCGTCGACACGGACGCCATCTGCGCCGCCATCAAGGATGTGTTTACGGATACGCGCTCCATCCTGGAACCGTCGGGCGCGCTGGCCATCGCCGGCGCCAAGGCCTATGTGGAACGGGCCAGCCTGACCAGGCATCCCGTCAACAATGAAACCCTGGTCACCATCGCCAGCGGCGCGAACATGAATTTCGACCGTTTGCGCTTCGTCGCCGAACGGGCCGAACTGGGCGAATTCCGCGAAGCCGTGTTTGCCGTCACCATGCGCGAACAGCGGGGCAGCTTCAAGCGTTTCTGCTCGCTCATCGGCGCGCGCAACGTGACGGAATTTAACTACCGCATCAGCGATGAAAAAGCCGCGCACGTCTTCGTCGGCATCCAGATCGCCGACCGGCATGAATCCAGCGTGCTGGCCAAGACGTTCGAGGAACATGAATTCAAGACCCTGGACCTGACCCACGACGAGCTGGCCAAGTCGCACATCCGCCACCTGGTGGGCGGCAAGAGCCAGCTGGCGCAGGACGAGCTGCTGTACCGCTTTGAATTCCCCGAGCGCCCCGGTGCGCTGATGCGCTTCCTCGACAGCATGGCGCCGAACTGGAATATTTCCCTGTGCCATTACCGCAGCCAGGGTGGCGACGTGGGCCGCATCCTGATCGGCCTGCAAGTGCCACCCGACGAGATGGGCGAATTCGCCCGCTTCCTCGATACCCTGGGCTACCGTTACTGGGATGAAAGCAGCAATCCCGTCTATAAGCTGTTCCTGGGTTAAGCATCACCTCCCGGCGGCGCCTACTCGCCGTCGGGGGAATTAGGCTACCATGCGTCCTTGACTGAATTCACGCCACACGACCATGACCACCACCAACGACCTCGCCGAACAATCCCCGCTGGGCAAAAGCTCCGCCTACCGCACCGATTACGCGCCGGAACTGCTGTTTCCGATTCCGCGCCAGGGCAAGCGCGACGAGCTGGAATTGCGCGGCACTCTGCCGTTCTTCGGCCTCGACATCTGGAATGCGTATGAACTGTCGTGGCTGAACCAGCGCGGCAAGCCGCAGGTGGCCATCGCCAAGGTGAGCGCACCGGCCGATTCGCCCAACATCATCGAATCGAAATCGTTCAAGCTGTACCTGAACTCGTTCAACCAGACCAAACTGGACAGCCCGGAAGCCTTGCTGGCCCTGCTGAAACAGGATTTGTCGAACGGTTTCGGCGCGCCCGTGCAAGTGGAACTGACCTTGCAGGACGATTTCGGCAAGCTGAAAATGGGCGAGTTCGACGGCGTGCTGCTGGACCGCCTGGACCTGGAAATCACGCAATACACGCCCTCGCCGCTGCTCCTGAAGGCGGCACTGGACGAGGCGCCAGTGGAAGAAAAACTCGTCTCGCACTTGCTCAAATCGAATTGCCTGGTGACGGGCCAGCCTGACTGGGGCAGCGTGCAGATCGAGTATGCGGGGCCGCAGATCGACCAGGAAAGCCTGCTGCGCTACCTGATCGGCTTCCGCGAGCACAATGAATTCCACGAGCAGTGCGTGGAGCGCATCTTTGTCGATATCTTGCGCCAGTGCAAACCGCAAAAGCTGTCCGTGTATGCGCGCTATACGCGCCGCGGCGGCCTCGATATCAATCCCTGGCGCAGCAATTTCAGCACGGGAGCGATGCCGGGCAATCTGCGCAATGCGCGCCAGTAATACCAGCACGCAACACCACAAAACCATGCCAACAGGAATGTTGGCTGTGTTTTAAAACAACGTTGCAGTAATGCCGCAGAGCATGTCACAGACGCTGAAAAATCGGAAAATCCGCATTCGGCGGCGGAAAAACCGGCGCGCCGCGTGTTTTTCATCAAGAAATAGCCGATACACCCCGGCGTTATTTTTTTGCTAAAATGATGACGGCATGGGTTGTAGCGTCCACTGCGCCCGCAGCGGGCGTATACTGTTGAGAATTGGCGTTACAGGCCGCGAAAACAGGCCTATAATTCGGCTCGCAAGCCCTCTGCGCATTGCACCATTTCATTGAGTGTCATGACTAATCTTAGCAAAATATTATCACTCGAAAACGTCCTGCTGGACCTGGAAGTCTCCAGTAAAAAGCGCGCCTTCGAGCAAGCCGGCCTGATCTTCGAAAACAATTACGGCATCGCCCGCTCCACCGTCTCGGACAATCTGTTTGCCCGTGAACGCCTGGGCTCGACCGGCCTGGGCCATGGCGTGGCCGTGCCGCATGGCAGGGTCAAGGGCAGCAAGACCTTGAAAGCGCCACTGGGCGCCTTCGTGCGCCTGGCCGAACCGATTCCGTTCGAGTCGCCCGATGGCAAGCCCGTCAATCTGCTGTTTTTCCTGCTGATTCCCGATCATGTCACCCAGCAACATCTGGAAATCCTGTCGGAAATCGCCGAAATGTTTTCCGACGACGCCTTCCGCACGGCGCTGGCCACGGATCCGGAACCGAAATCCGTGCATTCGCGCATCGTCAATTGGCAACCCAGTCTGCAAGCGGCGGGTTAAACTTCAGGTATTCCTCCACTCCTGAAGAAGACCGCCATGTTGCAAACGCCGCTGACGATACAACGCCTGTACGACGATAATCGTGAAAGTCTGCAACTGGGCTGGTTCGCCGGCTTCCCCGGCGGCGAGCGCCTGATCTCGGGCGACGTCTCGTCGGCCGCCGACCAGGTGGGCCACTTGAACCTGATCCATCCGG
Organism: Janthinobacterium sp. JC611; assembly: GCF_018682595.1. NCBI lineage: Bacteria > Pseudomonadati > Pseudomonadota > Betaproteobacteria > Burkholderiales > Oxalobacteraceae > Janthinobacterium > Janthinobacterium sp. JC611. Next base: position 15,666 of record NZ_JAFLJN010000015.1, on the reverse strand, counting down.
GCCGCATCCAGGTCTTCGGCCACCAGGAAATCAATTACTACCAGCGCCTGAAGGTCAACACGCGCACCCACGTGATTGGCGAACTGATCGCCGGCGGTCCGCCCGCGCTGATCATCGCGCAAGGGCTGGAAACGCCGCCCGACATCCTCGCCATCTGCGACGAACAAAACATTCCCCTGTTCTCCACGCCGCTGCCGGCCGCGCAAGTGATCGACTTCCTGCGCGTCTACCTGTCGAAAAAACTGGCGCAGCGCATCATCATGCATGGCGTCTTCATGGACGTGCTGGGCGTGGGCGTGCTGATCACGGGCGATTCGGGCCTGGGCAAGAGCGAGTTGGGGCTGGAGCTGATCTCGCGCAGCCACGGCCTGGTGGCCGACGACGCCGTCGAATTCTCGCGCATCGCGCCCAACATGATCGAAGGCCGCTGCCCGCCCCTGCTGCAGAACCTGCTGGAAGTGCGGGGCCTGGGCTTGCTCGACATCAAGGCCATCTTTGGCGAAACGGCCGTGCGCCGCAAGATGCGTTTGAAACTGATCGTGCACCTGGTGCGCCGCAATGCGCTGGAAGAGGAAGTCGAGCGCCTGCCTTTCCTGTTCCCCACGGAAGACGTGCTCGGCCTGCCCGTGCGCAAGGTCGTCATCCCCGTCGCCGCCGGCCGCAACATCGCCGTGCTGCTGGAAGCGGCCGTGCGCAATACGATTTTGCAACTGCGCGGCATCGACACCTTGCAAGAGTTCATGGAGCGGCAGAGATTAGCAATGAGTGGCGACTAATTACCGGGATCCGACCCGACGGGTCCGACCCCACATTGACGCCAATGGCAACAATTAAATGCAAGCAATGCGCGAACAATAATTGCAATAATTTGTAAAGCTGATTGCCTTGGGAGCAGAGCGCCGGTCTTTATTGTATGATCGGCGTATGCATATCGTCCTTATCACCGGAATATCCGGCTCCGGTAAATCCGTCGCGCTCAATGTGCTGGAAGATACCGGCTACTATTGTGTCGACAACCTGCCACCGGCCTTGTTGCCCAGCCTGGTGCAAACCCTGCTCGACGAAGGTACACCGCAACTGGCCGTCGCCGTCGATGCGCGCAGTGCCGAATCGCTGACCAGCCTGCCGCACAATGTGGCGCTGCTGCGCGACCAGGGGCACGACGTCAAGGTCATGTTCTTGACGGCCACCACGCATTCGCTGGTGGCGCGCTTCTCGGAAACGCGGCGCAGCCATCCGCTGTCGCATGAATTGCGTCCGAACCAGAATCCGGCCAGCCGCCGTACCCTGATCGAATGCATTTCGGAAGAACGCGAACGCCTGTCGACCATCGAGCAGCTGGGCCATGTGATCGACACCTCGGAACTGAGCGCAAACAAATTGCGTGCCTGGATCAAGGATATCGTCGCCTCCGAACGCGCGCCGCTGACCCTGTTCTTCGAATCGTTCGCCTTCAAGCTGGGCGTGCCGCTGGACGCCGACTTCGTCTTCGACGTGCGGGCCTTGCCGAATCCCTATTACGACCTGGCGCTGCGCCCCCTCGACGGCCGCGACGCGCCCGTGATCGCCTTCCTCGACGCGCAGCCCAGCGCGCTGGAACTGCTGGCCGACATCCGCGCCTTCATCGAGAAATGGTTGCCGTCATTTAAGTCCGACAACCGCAGCTACCTGACGGTGGCCCTCGGCTGCACGGGCGGCCAGCACCGCTCCGTGTACATGGCGGAGCGGCTGGCGCAATACTTCGGCCCCAACGAACGCGTGGTCTTGCGCCACCGCGAGCGCAGCTAGAGAACGCCAATAAAACCTACTGCGCGTCGGTATAGGTGGTCTGCGATGCTCACTGTGCGTAAAGCACAGTTCCGCTTCTCAACCACCTCTCCCTTCCGCTCGCTACGGTTTTATCCAGCGTTGTTACTTCAGATGATAAAGCGGATGCGCCTGCGCCGGCCAGACGGGCGCGAAGAAGCGCGCCACCATGGCCGCGTCGACCTCGTCCAGGCTGGCAGGGTTCCAGCGCGGCGCATTGTCCTTGTCGACCACCAGCGCGCGCACGCCCTCGAGCACTTCGCCATGTGCGAAATTGTGGCGCACCACCGTGCGCTCCATGCGCAGGCAATCGGCCACGCCCAGGTGGGCGCCCCGCTGCAGCAATTCCAGGGTCACCGACATCATCAAGGGAGAGCGCAGGCGCATGGCCGCCAGGGCCTTGGCGGCGAACGCGCCGTCGTCCTGCGCCAGCGAGGCCATGATGGCCGCCACCGAACCCGCGCCGAAATGGCGGTCCAGCGCCGCGCGCGCCGTGGCCAGGGCAGAAACGCCCGCCTCGGCCTGGAACGGCGCCGCCAGCGCCTTGATGGCCACCGGCAAGGCCTCGCCCGGCGTCGATTCGAACAGGGCCAGCAGCGCCCCCATCTGCGCCTCGGGCAGGTAGACATCGGCCAGGCCCGTGTACAGGGCATCGGCCGCGTTGATCGTCAAACCCGTCAAGCCCAGGTACAGGCCCAGCTGACCGGCCAGGCGGGACAGGAAATAACTGCCGCCCACGTCGGGAAACAGGCCGATATTGACTTCCGGCATGGCCATGCGCGTGCGGCCCGTGACGATGCGCAAGCGGTTGCCGGGCCCAGCTTGCGCCACGCCCATGCCGCCGCCCATCACCACGCCATCCATCACGGCGATATACGGTTTCGGGTAAAAATGAATTAAATGATTTAAAGCATATTCTTCCGTGAAGAAATCTTCCAGCAAGGCGCTGCCGCCTTGCGGCGTGGCCCGGCCCGCATCGTAAAAGAAGCGGATGTCGCCGCCGGCGCACAGGGCCTTGTCGCTGCTGGAGCGGATGACGACGGCGTCCACCTGCGGATCGTCGCGCCAGGCCAGCAGGGCCGCGCTGAGGGTGCGCACCATGTCCAGCGACAGGGAATTCAAGGCTTTGGGACGGTCGAGCACGATGTGCCCGGTGCGGTGGCGGATGGAGGTCTGGACGAAGTCGCTCATGGCAGGCAGGAAAGAAGTGAAAGTGCAAACATTCTAGCGCCTGCGCGGGGAACATTGCGTTCCGCTGGGCGCAAAAAAGGGCGCAAGATGTGCGCCCTTAGTTGATCACAGCCAGTTGAAAGTCGCGGCCCGCTCAGGCGGCGGCGAATTCTTCTTCCGAGCTGTCTGGCAGATGCTTGATCGCCTCTTTACCGTGCCCTTGCACTTTGGTTTTGTACTTCATCACTTGCCTGTCCAGCTTGTCGATCAGGGTATCGATGGCGGCATACAGGTCGTGCGCCAAGCTTTCTACATAGACAGTTTTGCCACTCAGACGCAGGTTGACTTCGGCCTTTTGACGTTTTTCTTTCTCTTTGAGGTTATCCACGGTCAGAATCACGGCGATATCGATGACTTGATCGAAATGACGTTTCACGCGCTCCAGTTTCGTTTGTACGTATTCACGGATGGCTGGTGTCACTTCGAGATGATGTCCGCTGATGGTGAGATTCATACACACTCCTAAAGATGATCGGGTTCGTGCGGTCCATCGTATCCGGCCCGCAGAGGAACCGAAAAAAACTTACAAACACTTACGCAGGCTCACTGGCGGAATTTTTAATGCTTCCCGGTATTTGGCAACAGTACGTCGCGCAATCACCATGCCTTGTTCCCCCAGCATGTCCGCAATCTTACTGTCGGATAAAGGATTTTTAGGGTCTTCTGCTCCTGTCAGTTGCACGATCAATGCCCGTATCGCCGTCGATGACGCTTCGCCCCCCGCTTCGGTGGCGACGTGGCTACCAAAGAAATATTTCAACTCGAACATGCCGTGCGGGGTCAGCATGTACTTTTGAGTTGTTACCCGCGAGATAGTACTCTCGTGTAAACCCAGTGTATCAGCTATTTCACGGAGCACAAGGGGACGCATGGCAACGGCCCCATGCGAGAAAAAGTTCTTTTGTCTTTCTACTATCGCCTGCGCCACGCGCAGGATCGTGTCGAAGCGCTGGCGCATGTTCTTGATCAGCCACTTGGCTTCCTGCAACTGCGCGCCCATGGCGCCCTCGCCCTTGCCCTGCTTGAGCAGGTTGGCGTACATGGCGTTGACGCGCAGGCGCGGCATGACGTCGTTGTTCAGGGTCACTTGCCAGCCATTGCGCGCGCGCTTGACGACGACGTCAGGCACCACGTAATCGGACACGTCCGAGGCGAATACGGCGCCCGGATGCGGATTGCACTGGCGAATCACCGTCTGCGCCTCGCGCAAGTCTTCATCGTCGCAATCGAGGGCTTTTTTCAGCTTGTTGAAGTCGCGCTGGGCAAACCAGGCCAGGTGCTTTTCCACGATGACGAGGGCCATGCGCCGCGTCACCATGGCAACGTGCGGCAAGCGCTTGATTTGCAGGGCCAGGCATTCGGACGCATTGCGCGCGCCCACGCCGGGCGGATCGAAACTTTGCAGTAGCGACAAGGCCGTGCGCATCTCGTCGGCGTCGATTTCCAGCTCTTCCGGCAGGCGCGCCAGGATGTCGTCGAGCGACTCTTCCAGGTAGCCATTGTCGTCGAGCGCATCGATGATCAGCTCGACCAGCGCGCGGTCGCGCAATTCGAGCACCGTCACGCGCATCTGCTCCATCAGGTGCTCGCGCAGGGTGCAGTGATGGGCCTCCAGTTGCGGGCGCGAATCTTCGTCGTCGGGCGCCTTGCCCCGGCTCGCCTCGCTCCAGTCGCTGTCGCCGCCGTCCGCAGCGGCCGGGCCGTCACCGGCCTCGCCGTCAAACGCCTCCGCTTCGGCCGGCGCCGCGGGCGCCTCCTGGCCTGGCGGCTGGGGCGGCGCTTCGGCCGGCGCGGCCGTGGAACTCAAGGCCCCGTCGGACAGCAGGCGCAGCGAACGGTCGAGCGGATCGTCGAGGCGTTCGAGCAAGGGATTGTCCGTCAGCAATTGCTCCAACTCCTGGTGCAATTCCAGGGTAGACAATTGCAACAGGCGTATCGATTGCTGCAACTGCGGCGTCAGTGCCAGGTGCTGCGAAGTGCGCAGCTGCAATGATTGTTTCATTGGCTTACATGCGGAAGTGTTCGCCCAGATAGACCCGGCGTACCGACTCGTTCGCGATGATGTCGTCGGGGCGTCCCGACGCCAGTACCGAGCCCTGGTTGATGATGTAGGCACGGTCGCAAATACCCAGCGTCTCGCGCACATTATGATCGGTGATCAGCACGCCGATATTGCGCTCCTTCAAGAAGCGCACGATGCGCTGGATCTCGATCACGGCGATCGGATCGACGCCGGCGAACGGTTCGTCGAGCAGCACGAAACGGGGATCGGTGGCCAGCGCGCGGGCGATTTCCACGCGGCGCCGCTCGCCGCCGGACAGCGACAGGGCCTGGTTCTCGCGCAGCTTTTCAATCTGCAAGTCGGCCAGCAGTTTATCCAGGCGCTCATCGATCTCGGCCTTCGTCAACGGTCGGCCTTCGACGGTCTGGATTTCCAGCACGGCGCGGATATTGTCTTCCACCGTCAGCTTGCGGAAGACGGACGCTTCCTGCGGCAGGTAGGACAGGCCCATCTGCGCGCGGCGGTGGATCGGCAGGCTGGAAATGTCCACGCCGCTGATGTCGATGCTGCCGCCGTCCGACGGCACCAGGCCGACGATCATGTAGAACGAGGTGGTCTTGCCGGCGCCGTTCGGGCCCAGCAAGCCCACCACTTCGCCGCATTCGACTTGCAGCGAGACATCATGCACGACTTGGCGCTTGCCATAGGTTTTTTGCAGCCCGCGAACGATCAGGGTGCTGCCGCAACGAGTATTGTCCATTATTTCTTTCCTGGCGCAGGCGTGGCCGGCGCTTTCTCCGCCGCCGGCGCCTTGGTCTTCGGCTGGATCACCATGCGCACGCTGCCGCCATCGGCGGTGCTGGTGCCGCTGTCGGAATTTTCCATCGCAAACACTTCCTTGCGGCTGTCATACGAGATGAAGGCGCCATTGGCCACGTCGGTCACTTTCGTGCCTTCCAGGCGCGTCAGCTTGGCTTTGGAAAACAGTTTCACCACTTCCGTCTTGTTGTCGTACTCCACGCGCTCCGCTTCGCCCTCGACCCACAGGTCGCCCGCGCCATCGCGCTTCTGGCGGAAGGTGGCCAGCTTGCCGGGATCGGCCCAGAAGGTGATGAACTGGTAGCCTTGCGGGTCTTCCGTGATCAGGGCCCGGCCCGCCTTCATGGTCAGGGTGCCCTTGACCAGCACGACGTCGCCCGTCAGGGTACGCACCTGCTTGACGTCGTCGACATGGCCGCTGCGCGCCGTGATGACGGCTTCCTTCTCGGAATCGGCTTTCTCGGCATGCGCCACGCCTGTCATGGCCAGAGAAAATACGGTCAACAGCAAGATGTTCTTCATAATATGGTTTCCTTGTTTCATTCTGTCATTTTGCCGCCGCGGCCGGGCGCGGTTTCGGCGGGAGGACCATGCGCAACGCATTCTGCACTTCCACCACGCCGGTGGCGTTATTGGCCTTCATGCCGATGCCATTGATGCGCGAGGCGCCCGTCAGGATATCGACAGGCACGTCCGTTTCCATTCTTTCCTCGTCCGGGAACACCGTCAGCGCTTCCGTCCTGACCGTCAGGTTCTGCGCCTTCGGACTGGCCACGCGGTCGATCACGACCTTGCGGTGCAGTTGCAGCCGGGTATTGTCCTGGTCGATATGCGCCAGTTCCGCATGCATGTTCAACGGCGGCATGCCGGGCGTGAGCTTGCGCACGAAAGGCTGGTCGATATCGGACGAATCGTCCAGCGGATAATGCGTGAGCTTGGTGCCCGAGACGATATAACTGGGTTTACCCGTCAAATCCATGCGCACCATGCTGAAATTGGTGATGAAATAGTCGGGCTCATCCAGATGCTTGCTGGCCGTGATGTCCTGGCTGTTCTTGTTCATCACCTCGAGCAGCCAGAAGCTGCCCAGCGCGACGACAACCGCGCCCAGCATGGTAAAAATCATGCGCCAGCGATGGGCGCCTCCTGGCTTACGCATAGGGCTTCACTCTTTCAAAGGTCACTGGCGAGGCGGCGCGCCTCACTCCAGGAACGGCGCCATGACGCGCGCATAGTTGTCCTGGGCGCGCAGCAGGAATTCGCAGATCTCGCGCACCGCGCCGCGGCCGCCGCCGGCCTGCGTCACATGGTGCGCCAGCCCCTGCGCCTCCGGACGCCCGCCCGGCACGCTGACGGCAAAGCCGACGCGCTTCAGGATGGGCGCGTCGATGACGTCGTCGCCGATATAGCCGCATTGTTCTTCCGTCAAGCCCGTCAGCGCCAGCAGTTCGCGAAACGGCGTCAGCTTGTCATGGCCGCCCTGGTGCACATGGGTAATGCCCAGGTCTTGCGCGCGGCGCGCCGTGATCGCCGAGCGGCGCGCGCTGATGATGGCCGTCTGCACGCCCGATTCCTGCAGCAGCTTGATGCCCAGGCCATCATACACATTAAACGTTTTCATCATCTCGCCGTCCGGGCCGAAATGCAGGCTGCCGTCGGTGAGCACGCCATCGACGTCAAAGATCATCAGTTTGACCTTGGCCGCGCGCGCCAGGTTATCCGCCACGCTGTCCATCAGATCACCTTCGCTTGCGTCAGGTCATGGATATGCAGCGCGCCCACCAGCTTGCCGTCGGCATCGACGACCAGCATCTGGTTGATGCGGTACTGCTCCATCACGGCCACGGCGTCGACGGCCAGGCGTTCGGGCGCGATGCTGCGCGGCTGCGCATGCATGACGTCGCGGATCGCCACTTGCGTGAAATCCTGCACGCGCTCGAACATGCGGCGCAAATCGCCATCCGTAAACACGCCCACGGGACGGTCGTCCGCATCGACGACGGCCGTCATGCCCATGCCCTTCTTCGTCATTTCTTCCAGCGCCTGCAGCAGCGAGGCGTCCACCGGCACCTTCGGCACCCGTTCGCCGCTGCGCATGACGTCATGCACGTGGGTGAGCAGGCGGCGGCCCAGGGCGCCGCCCGGATGCGAACGGGCAAAATCTTCTTCCTTGAAGCCGCGCAAGTCGAGCAAGGCCACGGCGATCGCGTCGCCCAAGGCCAGGGTGACGGTGGTGCTGGCCGTCGGCGCCAGGTTCAGCGGACAGGCTTCTTTCTCAACAGAAATATCCAGGTGCACGTCGGCCAGCTGGGCCAGGCTGGAGTTCGGTTTGCCCGTCATGGAAATGAGTACGCCGCCCATGCGCTTGACGACGGGCATGATGGCCATCAGTTCCGACGATTCGCCCGAATACGAGATGGCGATAAACGCATCGTCCGAGGTGACCATACCCAGGTCGCCATGGGCCGCTTCGGCCGGATGCACGAACAGGGCCGGCGTGCCGGTGGAAGCGAGGGTGGCGGCAATCTTGCGCGCGATATGGCCGGACTTGCCGATGCCCGAGACGACGACACGCCCTTTGCATTGCAGCAACAGCGCCACGGCGCGGCCCACGCTGTCGTCCGTGGCCAGGCGCGCGTGCAGGGCGTTGATGGCGTCGGACTCGATCTGCAAGGTGGTGCGGGCCAGCGCGACGGCGCGCTCGGTCATCGCTTGCATGTCAATTCGATCAAAAGCTTTCAGCATTGTTTTTTCATGGGTTACACTCATGCCCAAAGTATAAACGAATTAGGAAAGCAAAAAACTTGCCAGTCACAACAAACAACGATTTCCATTGACCGCACCGGGCAACCCATGTTTTCCTCGCTTGAACTGACCCTGATGTTACTCGGCAGCGCCGTGCTGGGCGTGGTCGCTTTCAGAATGTTGCATTTGCCACCCATGCTGGGCTACCTGGCCGTCGGCATCGTCATCGGCCCCCACGCGCTGGGCCTGGCGGCGGAAAACGAGGCCAGCCACACCTTGGCCGAGTTCGGCGTCGTCTTCCTGATGTTTTCCATCGGGCTCGAATTCTCGCTTCCCAAATTCCTCGCCATGCGGCGCATCGTCTTCGGCTTGGGGCTGGCGCAGGTGGTCACCACCATCATCGCCACCGTCGTCTTCGGCTGGTTCGTCGCCCGTTATCTGTCCGCCTACATCCACCTGAGCTGGCAAGCCGCGTTCGCCCTGGGCGGCGCGCTGGCCATGTCGTCGACGGCCATCGTCTCCAAAATGCTCACGGAGCGGCTGGAACTGGAAAGCGAACACGGCCGCAAGATCATCGGCATCCTGCTGTTCCAGGACCTGGCCGTCGTGCCCCTGCTGATCCTCATTCCCGCCCTCACACGCGATTCGGACAACCTGGCCGAAACCCTGGCCTGGGCCGGCGGCAAGGCCCTGGTCGTGCTGATCTTGCTGCTGTTCATCGGCCAGAAGATGGTGCGCGGCTGGCTGACCATCGTCGCCAAGCGCCGCTCGCAGGAATTGTTCATGCTCAACCTGCTCCTGATCACGCTGGGCGCGGCCTGGATCACGGAACGGGCAGGATTGTCGCTGGCCCTGGGGGCGTTTGTAGCCGGCATGCTCATTTCCGAGACGGAATTCAAGCACCAGGTGGAAGAGGATATCAAGCCCTTCCGCGATGTGCTGCTGGGCCTGTTCTTCATCACCGTCGGCATGCTGCTCAATATCCGCGTGGTGCTCGACAACTGGTGGCTGGTCCTGCTGCTGCTGTGCGGCCCCGTGCTGCTGAAATTCGCCCTCATCGCTGGCCTGGCGCGGCTGTTCGGGTCCAGCAACGGCGTGGCCCTGCGCACGGGGCTGGGACTGGCGCAGGCGGGCGAGTTCGGCTTCGTGCTGCTGAACCTGGCGGGCGGCATCAAGCTGATGGACCCGTTCGTCGTGCAGGTGGTGCTGGCCTCGATGGTGCTGTCGATGCTGGTGGCGCCCTTCCTCATCGCCAAGTCCGACGCCATCGTCATGAAACTGGCGGCCAACGACTGGATGATGCAATCGCTGGCGCTGACCAAGATCGCCACGCGCACCATGGCGTCGCAGAAACACGTGCTGATCGCCGGCTTCGGGCGCAGCGGGCAAAGCCTGGCCACCCTGCTGGCGGAAGAAAAGATCGAATACCACGCGCTGGACCTGGACCCGGAACGGGTGCAGGAAGCGCAGCTGGCCGGCGCCCACGTCTCATATGGCGACGCGGGGCGGCGCGAAAGCCTGGTGGCAGCCGGCATCTATCGGGCCAGCGCCGTGGTGATCACCTACGCCAACACGCCTTCGGCACTGAAGTTATTGCATTTACTCAATGAAATGGCACCGACCTTGCCCGTCATCGTGCGCAGCCACGACGATAGCGACCTCGACCAGTTGAAGAAGGCGGGTGCGGCCGAAGTGGTGCCGGAATTGATGGAAGGCAGCCTGATGCTCGCTTCGCACGCGCTGATCATGATGGGCGTGCCCCTGCGGCGCGTGGTGCACCGGGTGCAGGCGGCACGCGAAGAACGCTATGCATCCCTGCGCGGCTATTTCCACGGTTCCAGCGACGCGGGCGACGATGCCGAGCTGGAGCGCCTGCATACGGTCACCGTCAGCGAGGGCGCGCACTGCGTGGACTTGCCCTTGAGTGCGATCGACGTGGCCGGCTGCGGCGCGTTCGTGACGGCCATCCGCCGTGGCCGCGACCGCCTCGAGGTCACCCCCGAGACGCAGCTGATCAGCGGCGACGTGGTGGTGCTGCGCGGCACGGCCGACGCCGTGGCCAAAGCGGAAACTTTGCTCTTAAAATAATCAGCCTGGCTGCGCCTGCCAGCTGACGACCTTGTTGCGGCCATCGGCCTTGGCCTGGTACAGGGCCTGGTCGGCGTGCGCCACCAGTTGCTGCGCCACCGTTTCGATCGGCAGCAGGGCCGCGTCCGCTTCCAGGCTGGCCACGCCGATCGACACGCTGACCCACGCCTGCGCGCTGCCCGGCAAATCAAACATGGTGCCGGCGATGCTGGCGCGGATGCGTTCGGCAACGAAGGTCGCGCTGTCGAGGTCGGCGTCGATCAGCAGCACGACGAATTCCTCGCCGCCGAAGCGGCCCAGCGCATCGGAGCGGCGCAATTCCGTGCGGATGCGCGTGGCCACTTCGCGCAGCACTTCATCGCCGCCCTGGTGACCATAGGTGTCATTGACCAGCTTGAAATGGTCGATGTCGATGTACATGCACGAAATGCAATAATTCTGGCGCCGCGCGCGGGCGATCTCTTCCAGCAGCCGGCGGTCGATATAGCGGCGGTTGTAGACGCCCGTCAGGGAATCGGTCAAGCCGATGTATTTCAACATTTCATTGCTGATCACGTTTTCCAGGCAAATGGCGATGATGGACGCCATGTGCTTGATGAAATCCGTGCCGAGCGCGGGCGTAAAGCGGGTCACGTCGCCGCTGGCCAGGTTCAGGCTGCCAATCAGGCGCTTGTTGCGCAGCAAGGGCACCAGCGCCACGCTGCGCAGGGGAACGTCGATCTGCGGAAAGCGCGGGCCATGCACGGCCGCATCGAAGGCACCCAGCAGCGGCAACGGCGGCAAGGCCGCTTCCCCCTCGGCCACGGGCGCCGGCGGTGCAAACCCCAGCTCCGCCACGGCATGCACGAACAGCAACTGCGGAAAGGCGCTGAAATCGACGCCCAGCTTTTCCATCACCAGCACGATATCGTCATCCTCGTCGAGCAGGCTCAAGGTGACGCCGTCGAGGTCGGAAATCACGGGCAGGGTGCGGAAGATGGTGCCGATCAGTTCGGGAAACGTGGACGCGCCGACGATTTCCAGGTCGAACGCCTGGTGGCGGCACATGATGTCGTGGTTGCGCTCGACCTGTTCCAGCAGGAAAGCCATGCGCGCGCGCAAGGCCTGGTTTTCGGCTTCGAGGCTGGCAATGCGCGGATCCGGCGGTATTGCTTGATTCATAGAAACCTTAAACCCTTCTGTACGGGCGCCATGCTTAAAATGCCAGTTCGAAACCGATATCCTGCCCCACCACGATACGCTCGTCGCCGCCTTCGGTGACGATGGCGTTCATGCCGAAGCAGATGGCGCCGTCGAGCTCGGGCTTGGCGCGATAGCCATGCATGACGTCGAGCGGGTCCGGTCCAGGCACGCCCGTGGCCTGGTCCACCGACGGGATCGGGCAACGCGAGCACGGTTTGACGGGTTTTAACACGGTGGCGCCAAATTGCAGGAAGTCGGCGTAATCTTCCTCGAAGGCGCCGATGTCGCCGATCACGAGGTTGGGCCGGAAACGGTTCATCGGCAGCGCTTCACGGCCGGCGGCGCGCAGCTTGTCATTGACATCGTCCAGCGAGGCACTGCCGGCGATCAGCACGGGGTAGCCATCGGCAAACATGGTCGAGGCGGCCACGCCATCGGTCCAGGTGGTGCTGGTGGCGCGCACCACGTCCGGGTGAAAGCGCACCAGGCGGCACGGCACGCCGATGGCGTTGGAAAACCAGGTGGCCGTGACCTCGTCGCAATCGTAGGCGCGCACGCTATCGTCCCACACTTGCACGTCCAGCATGGGCGCCAGTTGCGGATGCGGCAAGCCCAGCTCGATTTCCAGGCGCAGCATGCCCGGCGCGCGCAATTCCAGAGTGGAGGCCTTGATGGACGGCACGATCAGCGCCATGCGCGGATGTTCGCGCTGGGTCAGGAAACGGCCGTGCTCGTCCACCACCATCCATTCGCGGTCGAACACGTGCTCGCTCATCAGCCCTGAACGCGTCAGGACCGCCTCGCGCAGGTGGATGCCGGCGCAGGATTTGATGGGGTACAGAATGATGTCGGACAGGATAGCCATGGGCCGGGGCAGTATTGCAACTTCTGCCAGGAAGTTATTCAGAAACGCAGTATGGCAGCAAAGACGGCAAGCGTAAATCGGCCAGGCTCAGCCAAAGAGGCTGGCCTGGCGCGGCAGTGATCAATACGTGTAGAAAATACGCTGGATTTCTTGCGTGCTATTCGTCTTGGTCAAGGCCAACATCAGCAGGATGCGGGCTTTTTGCGGGTTCAGGGTGTCGGACACGACACTGTCGAGTTCATCGTCGTTGGCCTCGCCATTGCGCGCCACGATGCCCTGGCCGACGCGGCTCGAACGCACGATCAGCACGCCCTTCTGGCGCGCTTCCACCAGGGCCGGCTTCATTTGCGCGGCCACGCTGCCATCGCCCACGCCCGCGTGGATGATGCCCTTGGCGCCGGCGGCAATGAAGGCGTCCATGCCGACGCGGTTCATGTTGGCGTAGCCATACACGATATCGACTTGCGGCAGAGCGTCGAGCTTGCTGATGTCAAATTCCGATTCCAGTGTGTGCTTGCGCGTCGACTGGCGGTAAAAGAAGGCCTTGCTGCCCTGGATGTAGCCGAGCATGCCCAGTTCCGGCGACTTGAAGGTGTCGGTCGTCGAGGTGTTCGTCTTGGTCACTTCGCGCGCGGCGTTGATCTGGTCGTTCAAGGCCACCAAGACGCCCTTGCCCACGGCTTCCTTGCTGCCGGCCAGCATCACGGCGTTGTACAGGTTGATCGGGCCGTCAGCCGAGATGGCCGTCGACGGACGCATGGCGCCCACCACCACCACCGGCTTGTGGCTTTTCACGGTCAGGTTCAGGAAATACGCCGTTTCCTCGATGGTGTCGGTGCCGTGCGTGACGACCACGCCATCGACATCGTTCGAGGCCAGCAGCACGTTGATGCGCTTGGCCAGGGCCAGCCAGTGGCTATTGCCCATGCTTTCGCTGGCGATCTGGAACACTTGCTCGCCTTTCACATTGGCCACTTTTTTCAGTTCCGGCACGGCGGCGATCAGGCGCTCGACGCCCACGGTGGCCGAGGTGTAGCCGACGGTGGTGGTGCTGTCGGCGCCGCTGCCGGCGATCGTGCCGCCCGTGGCCAGAATCACCACATTCGGCAATTTGACGGCCGCCTGCTGCGCGCGCGCCGGAGATGCGGCGATAAAGCCCATCAGCAAGGTAGCCAGCATCAGCTGTGCACAAGAATGGAATTTGCGTGAAAACATGGTGCTCCCGTGAGGTGTACTGTCAAAAATAACAAAGTCGTGTGCAAATTATATGTCATCCATGCCGGCGCAAATCCCGAATTCATGCGTATCGCGCAAACGTGCGCGCCTGCCGATGCGCTAGAGTGGCGCCATGCCCACACTACGCCCCTTCCGCGCTTGCCGCATCCTGCCGCTCGTCCTGATGGCGCTGGGCGCCTGCTCGACGCAAATCGAACTGCGCACGGCGGCGCAGCAGGAACAGTTCGCGCGGGAGGCGGCCGGGCAGGGCGACTGGGAGCGGGCCATGCGCAACTACGCGGCCGCGGCCGAGAATGCGGAACTCGGTCATGGCGATGCTGCCTGGCAAGCCCGCCTGCACTACCAGGCGGGACGCACCGCCAGCGCCGCCTGCCGCCATGACGCGGCCGCATTTCATTTCCGCCAGGCCAACGCGCTGGCAAAGAAAGCGGACGCCTTGACGGACCTGGAAGCGCTGCCAGTCGGCAAGCCTTGCGGAGTCCGGCCATGAACATCGCACGCGCCTTGCTGGCCGCCGGCCCCCTCTTCGCCGCCATGGCGCCGGCACTTGCCGCCGAGCGGGCCTTGCCCTTATGGGAAGCGGGCGTGTTTGGCGGCACGGCCGTCACGCCCGCCTATCCGGGCGCCGGCGAACGCTCGACGCGCAAGCTGGCCCTGCCCTATCTGATTTATCGCGGAAAAGTATTGCGCGCCGACCGCTCCGGCGTGGGCGCACGCCTGCTCGACACGGACCGTCTCGACCTCGATATCGGGTTCGCCCTGTCCTTGCCGGCGCGCTCCAGCGACGTGCCGGCCCGGCGCGGCATGCCGGATCTGGGTACCCTGGTGGAATTTGGCCCGCGCCTGAAAATCAAGCTGGCCGAGCCGACGCAACACAGCCGCCTGGGGCTGGAACTGCCCTTACGCGCCGTCATCGAAGCGCGCGGCGGCCTGCGCCGCCAGGGCGCCACGTTCGAGCCGCGCCTTGTCTACGCGCTGCAAGGCGAGCAGCAGGCCTGGCATGTCGATGCCAGCTTGGGCGCCGTATTCGGCAATGCCGCCATCAACGATTACTTGTATGGCGTCAGCCCCGCGCTTGCCACCGGCCAGCGCCCCGCGTATGCGGCAAAAAGCGGGCTGATGCTCACGCGGCTGGGCCTGGGCGGTTCGTACCGGCTGCAGCGGGACTGGCGCGCCTTCGCATTCTTGCGCTACGACAACTACTCAGGCGCCGCCAACCGCGCCAGCCCCCTGC
This sequence comes from Janthinobacterium sp. JC611, assembly GCF_018682595.1. Classification (NCBI taxonomy): domain Bacteria; kingdom Pseudomonadati; phylum Pseudomonadota; class Betaproteobacteria; order Burkholderiales; family Oxalobacteraceae; genus Janthinobacterium; species Janthinobacterium sp. JC611. Next base: position 459 of record NZ_JAFLJN010000015.1, on the reverse strand, counting down.
TGCGCCAGAACAGCGGCACCTCGGCCGGCATCGGCCTGATGTGGACCTGGCAACGTTCAAGCAGCCTGGCACGGGGCCGCGAGGACTAGAACACCGTCCGATTGCAGGCATGCTGGCTATCCGGGCAATAAAAAACCCTGCAAATCAAAGACTTGCAGGGTTTCTTGCAGCCCGCGCGAAGCGCGTGTGGGAAGTTAGACGTTGAACAGAAAGTTTGATCATATATCATTGATTTAATTGAAAAAATATACACACTTTCCTCTTCTGTACTCACTAACGTACCCACTTTCACCAAGGCTATACAAAAAATTGACGAGCATGTTTCTCCTGAAATATTTCCCCAAGAGCAACACTGGGATATCCTGCCCTCTTCCACTCTTAAGCCGGCCACGGGAATCCCAATGCAAATTTCCGGCGACTGCGCGGGCTACGATATCGGAGGGCATATGTCCGGGCATT
>NZ_JAFLJN010000080.1:0-323 GCF_018682595.1 Janthinobacterium sp. JC611 | reverse complement strand
ATCGAACACGCGGGCACGGGCAGCTTGCACATAGCAGCAACGCGCTTCGATGACGAGCGGGGCAAGGTGACGGGCAATGGTGTAGTTGATATCCAGGCGGAAACGCTCGACCACCGCCAAGCCGTCACGTCGGGGCAGCAGGTAGCGGTGCAGGCCGGTCAGCTGGACAACAGCGACGGTACCCTGCAGCAGACAGGGCCAGGACAGATGCGCGTGGACGTGGCGCAGACGCTGGACAATACGCGTGGCAGCATCGCCGGCAATGGCAGCGTGCAGGTGCAGGCGGGCGTGCTGGACAATAGCAAGGGGCGTATCACCTCGGC
>NZ_JAFLJN010000079.1:0-262 GCF_018682595.1 Janthinobacterium sp. JC611 | reverse complement strand
TGGGGGATTAGCTCAGCTGGGAGAGCACCTGCTTTGCAAGCAGGGGGTCGTCGGTTCGATCCCGTCATCCTCCACCAAAAGTTCAAACGTAAATCAGTGCAGATAGTGCGCCGGGATTTAGGTTTGGTCTTTTCGAGACCAAGTGCTGTATGTTCTTTAACAATCTGGAAGAAGTAAAGATTATTTATTGATCGGTTTATCGTAAAAGGTGAATCGATGGGTAATGATTGTATGTATCAACAAACAAGCAACAACGTTGTAC
>NZ_JAFLJN010000014.1:0-377551 GCF_018682595.1 Janthinobacterium sp. JC611 | reverse complement strand
AACCCCACTTGCTACGCAATACCAACTTCCGCTGGCTGCTGGGCGGCGGCCTCGTGTCGATGCTGGGCGACCAGTTCAGCATGCTGGCCCTGCCCTGGCTGGTGCTGGGCCTGACGGGCGATAGCCTCAGCCTGGGCATCGCCGTGGCCCTGATGGGCGCCCCGCGCGCCGTGCTGATCTTGCTGGGCGGCACCATCGCCGACCGCCATTCGCCGCGGCGCGTGCTGCTGCTGAGCAAATTGGCCAATGCCGCCATCCTGCTGGCCCTGGCCGGGCTGCTGTGGCTGGACCAGGCCAGCCTGGCGCTGGCGTATGGGGCCGCGCTGGCGCTGGGCATCGCTTCCGCCTTTGCCATCCCGGCCGGCACGGCCATCCTGCCGCAGGCCGTGCCGCCGCAGATGCTGCAGGCGGCCAACGGCCTGCAGATGGGCGCGCGCCAGCTGTCGCTGCTGGCCGGTCCCCTGCTGGCGGCCCTCGTGCTGGGCGCCCGCGATGGCGCGCAGCAAACCTCCATGGCGGCGCTGGCCGCCGCCTTCGCCATCGATGCGCTGACCTTCCTGTGCTCCGCGTGGACCTTGCGGCAAGTCAAGCTGCGGCCCCTGGCAACACCTGCTGCGCCGCAAGCCATGTGGCGCGACATGGCGGCGGGCCTGGCCGTGGTCTGGCGCGACCTTCCCCTGCGCAACTGCTATGCCTACTGGGCGCTGGTAGCCTTCTTCGTCATGGGGCCGCTGCAAGTGGCCTTGCCCGTGCTGGCCAGCGAGCGCCTGCACGGCGCCTCCGCGCTGGGCCTGCTGATGGGCGCGCATGGCGCCGGCACCTTGGCCGGCATGCTGGCCTCCGGCTTGGGCGGCGCCTGGCTGCGCCGCCGCTTCGGCGCCACCCTGCTGCTGGTCGACGCGGTCGTCGGCCTGCTGCTGATGGCGCTGGGGCAAATCGACACGGCCTGGCAAGGCGCGGTCCTGCTGGCCGTCACGGGCATACTGGGCGGCTACCTGCAGGTGGCCATCTTCACGTGGATACAGCGGCGCGTGGCGCCCGCCATGCTGGGACGGGCGATGGCCCTGTTCATGGGCATCTTCCTGGGACTGGCCCCGCTGTCGGCGGCCGCCACGGGCGCGCTGCTGCGCCACCTGACGGTGGGCGAGCTGTTCTGCGCCGGCGGCGCCCTGCTGCTGGCCGCCGCCGTGGCCGCCGCCCTCCTGACCGACATCCCCCGCATCGCGGGCAGCACGTCCACAGCATCACCTTGAGAAAGTTCCCCATGGATAAAACACGGCAAGCGGCCCTGAAAGCAGCCTACCGGCAGCAAGCCCCGGCCCTGGGCATCATCGCCTTGCAGCACCTGCCCAGCGGACGCACCCTGCTCGACCGCAGCCGCAACGCGCCTGGCGCGCTGAACCGCCACCGCTTCGAACTCGCGCTGGGCACGCACCGCAATGTGCGCCTGCTGGCAGACTGGCGGCGCGATGGCGCGGCGGCCTTCCGCCTGGCCATCATCGATACCGTCAAGCTGCCGGACGATCCCGCCTTCGATGCGCAGGCCGAGCTCGACGCCCTGCTGGCCCTGCACCGTGAGCAGGCGCTGGCGCAGGGCCAGCTCCTGTATTGAGCGCGCATGCTTTACACTTGCGCACTCAAGCACTTCGCAGCGAATTGAAAGGACCTCATGATGGATCACCCTCCCCCGTCGCCGGACGGCGCCGGCGCGCTGGATTTCTGCCTGCGCCTGGCGCGCGCCCAAGCCGTGCTGGTGCGCCGCTTCGACAGCATCCTGGGCAATCTGCACGGCCTGAGCTTTTCCGACTACCAATTGCTGTACCACCTGCAGCGCGCCCCGGGCGGCCGCCTGCGCCGCATCGACCTGGCCGAGCGCCTGGCGCTGACGGCGTCCGGCATCACGCGCTCGCTGATGCCGCTGGAAAAGATCGGCCTCGTGGCGCGCCAGGCCGATGCGCGCGATGCCCGCGTCGGCTATGCCGCCATCACCGGGGCGGGACTCGCCCTGCTGGCCCACGCCGATGCGACGGCGCAGGCGCTGGCGCAAGAATTGCTGGGCAGCGCCAGCGCAGAGCAGCTGGCGCCCCTGTCACTGCTGCTGGGCGGCATCGCCGGCAGCCCGCCCGCCAACGGCTGATCCCTCCCCCTACACAAGCGCCAGCTTGCGCAGGCGCCGCGTCGACGGCCAGCGCGCCATGCCCGTCTCGTCGCGGATGGCCGCGCAGGCGGCCAGCAGGCGCGCGCATTCGTCTTCGCGCAAGCCCGCATTCAGCGTCAGGCGCACCAGCGCGCGGTTCTTCGGCGTGGCCGGCGCGCAGAACACGGCGCCGTAGATGCCGTGCCGCTCCAGCGCCTTGCGCAGGATCAAGGTATCGGGCTCGCTGCCCGCTTCCAGCGCGATGATCTGCTCCGTGCCGTCGCTGACGTTGTAGCCGAGATCCATCAGCCCCTGGCGCAGCCGCACGCTGTGGCGGCGCAGGGCGGCGCGGCGGGCATCCGCGGCGCGGATGAAGTCGAGCGCCGCGTCGAACCACGCCAGCTCGTGCTCCAGCAGGCAGGAACTGAAAATGGCGGGCCGCGAGGCGGACAGGAAATAACCCTTGAAACGGGCGCAACAGGTGATCAGCCCGGCCCGGCCCGCAAAGGCCTTGGCCAGCGAGGCCGTGCGGAAATGCACGCGCCCGGCCAGGCCCAGTTCCACCACCAGGCCCGCGCCCTGCGGGCCGTGCGTGCCCAGCGAGTGCGACTCGTCGACGATCAGCATGCTGCCGCTGCGCTCGGCGATTTCCACCATCTGCAGCAGGGGCGCCACGCTGCCATTGGTGCTGTACAGCGCATCGACGACGATGATGCCAGGGCCATGCTTGTCGAGCTGGCGCTGCAGGTGGGCGCCGTCGTTGTGCAGGAAGGCGACGGGCGCGGCCTGCGCCGACTGCACGCCTTCCCACAGCGAGGCGTGCGCCTGCATGTCCAGGTAGACGGGGATGCCGGGGCCGGCCAGGCTTTGCAGCAAGCCCACGTTGGCGGCCCAGCCCGACTGCGCCAGCACGCAGGCCTCGCTGCCGAGATAGTCCGCGAATTTGTGTTCGAGGCGGTGCTGGCGGCTGCCTTCCTGCAGGAACACGGACGACATCAGCATGGCGCCGCCTCCCTGCAGGACGCGGGCCTGGGCCGCCAGCAAGGCCGGCTCGCCGGCGATGTTCAGGTAATCATTGCCTGCCAGCATGACCGCACTGGCCGGCACAGCCTGCCATTCGTGCAAGTGCTCGCCGCCGAGCAGCTTGCCGATGCGCTCGACGTAATGTTCATCCATGCGCGCGCGCACGAAGGCGGGCAGCTGCTGTTCGGCGGAGATGGCAGGCGATGGCAGGGGAAAAGTGGCGTTCGGCATAAGGGCTCCTGATTGGTTGCGGGGGTAACTACCGCGTCCAACATGCGCGAGCCATTCGGCAAGAGATTGATCCATCTCAACAGTTACGGCGATATGCATCTTTTGTGGCAGGAACCCGCCGATCATGTTGCATTGATACGCCTCAACGAAGTGTCCCCCATCATGAAGCATGTGCGGTCCCCTTCCGACAAACGCTGGCAAGGCAGGCTGCTCCAGCCTTTCCTGCATTTCCACGACGCCATCGAACACATGCCGATACGCCGTACCCAGGTGCGCACGCTGGCCGTCATCGGCGCGCTGGGCATGCCCCTGTACTATGCGCTGTGGCAGCACGTCTTTCCGCAGGAATATGAGTCGCCCCTGCTGCGCGCCGTGGCGGCGCTGCTGTTCCTGCCCGCGCTGTGGCCGGGACGCTTCCGCAATACCTGGTTCAGCGTGTACCTGCTGCTGGGGCTGACGTTCGAGCTGCCCTTCTTCTTCACGTATATGTTCCTGATGAACCACGCCTCGGCCCTGTGGGTGCATTCGCTGCTGGTGGCCCTGATCGTGCTGTTCCATTTCGATACGCGCATCGCCATGCTGGCCTACCTGAGCGGCACCGTGCTGGCCTGCCTGGCCTTTGCCGTGCGCGGCGACCCGGCCTACCTGCTCAGCCGCGACGTCTTGCAGCAATTGCCCGTGCACTGGTTCACGATTGCCGTCCTGTCCGTCGTCAAGGTGGGCCGCCACGTGGGCGCGCAGGAAAAGCTGGCGGGCCTGGCGGCCGGCCTGGGCAGCGTGGCGCACGAATTGCGCACGCCCCTCGTCAGCGTCGAGGCGAACGTACGGGGCCTGCAGCGCTGGCTGCAGCGGGGCCTGCCGCCCGGCGCGCCAGGCCAGCCGCCGGACGCGGCCAGCCAGGAAGCGCTGGCGCGCATCCAGTTCGAGGTGCGCCACATGCACCACATGATCGACCTGTTCCTGCTCAGCGCCACGGCCGTCAACCGCAAGCTCGAAGCGATCGAGAGCGTGGCCATGCAGGACAGCGTCGCCGCCGCCCTGCGCCGCTACCCGTTTACCAGCACGGCGCAGCGCGACATCGTCAAGGTCGACGTGCGGGCCGACTTCACCTTCCACGGGCAATCCGAGCTGTGCGCGGCGATCCTGCTGAACCTGCTGCGCAACGCCCTGAAAGGCATCCAGCGGGCCAGCAAGGGCCGCGTACGCATCATCATCGATGGCGCGCGGCCCGCACCGCGCCTGCTGTTCATCGATACGGGCTGCGGCATCGCGGCCAGCCGCCTGCCGCTGATCTTCGACCGCTTCTATTCCTATCCGGCGCACAACGGCAGCGGCATCGGCCTGGCCCTGTGCCGGCAAATCCTGCAGGCGTGGCATGCGCGCATCCGCTGCGTGTCGCGCGAAGGCGCGTATGCCATCTTCGTGCTGGAGTTTCCACCAGCCCCAGCCACGACCCGCTCCAGCCGTTTCCCATCCATCCATCGCGCAAGGTGACGCATGCAACTGCCCGTCTATACCCATCCGACCCTGACCGTATTGATCGATGACAGCGACTCCTTCCTGAAAAGCCTGGCGTTCCAGCTCGATCCCGCGCTGGCCCGCCAGACCTTCCACGACACGAGCAGCGCGCTGCACTGGCTGCGCCACAGCCCCCAGTTGGGCGAGACGCCGCTGCACGTCAATTTCGACACGCAAAACCTGCCGCCCGACCAGTGCAACGTGGCGCTCGACCTCGAACGCATCTGGCGCATCAGCGGCCAGGCGCAGCGCTTTGCCGTGCCTTCCGTGCTGGTGGTCGATTATTCGATGCCGCAGATGAATGGCCTGGAATTCTGCCAGGCCGTGCGTGACTTGCCGTGCAAGAAGATTTTATTCACGGGCGCGGCCGATGAAAAAGTGGCCGTGACGGCCTTCAACCGGGGCTTGATCGACCGCTACATCAAGAAGAGCGACGACGATGCGCTCGATATCCTGGAACAGGAAGTCCACGCCCTGCAACGCGAATTTTTCCTGCAGCAATCGGACACGGTGCGCGACTTGCTGTTGCTGCACGACTATCGTTTCCTGCAAGACGAAGCCATGGCCGCCGTCGTGCACGAGCTGTGCCGGCGCCATGGCTTTGTCGAGTTCTATATCTTCCCGAATCCCTGCGGCATCCTGTTCTTCACGCGCGACGGCCAGGCCCGCCTGATGATCATCGAGACGGAACGCAGCCTGCACACGCAGTACGAAATGGCGCGCGACAGCGACGCGCCCGCGTCCTTGCTGCTGGCCTTGCTGGAAATGCGCGTGATCCCGTATTTTTCCGATGCCGGCAGCGACGGCATGTATGCGGCGCACATCGGCGAAAACTGGTTCCGCTACTGCGCCGCGCCGACCATCTGCCACGGGCGAGAAACCTACTTCTGGGCCCTGTTCGACGTGCCGCCGCACCAGCTGGACCAGCCGGTCGTGTCCTACGCGCAATTTTTACGCGCGCAGGCGGACGACAGCGTGGGTGTCTAGCTTTCCCGCAAGGTTTGCAGCGGCGGATGTTTCAAGACATTGCGCAAGCCCAGCCAGCCGCCGGCGATCGCGCACAGGGCGCCGGCCAGCAGGCCAAAGGCCCACACGCCCGGCGCGAAGCTCCAGGCGAACTTGAACTGGTACGTGGCCAGGGCCCAGCCCATGGCGGCCGCGCCCGATGCCGCCAGCAAGCCGGCCAGCGCGCCGACGAGCGAAAACTCGATCAGCTGCGCCTGCGCGAGCTGGCGCCGCGTCGCGCCCAGGGCGCGCAGCAGGCCCGCTTCGCGCGTGCGCTCGTCCTGCGAACCCATCAGCGCCGCGTACAGCACCAGCAAGCCCGAGGCCAGGGTAAAGGCGAAGAGGAATTCGACGGCCGTCACCACCTGGTCCAGCACGCCCTGGATCTGTTTCAGCACGCCGCCCACGTCGACCACCGTCAGGTTCGGATAGTCGCGCAGCAAGGCGTTGCCCAGGTCCGCCTGCGCCGGCGCGGACGCGGTAGGCAAGTGAAACGCCGTGATCCACGTTTGCGGCGTATCCGCCATGGCGGCCGGATTGATGATGACAAAGAAATTGACGCGCATCGAACCCCATTCCAGCTTGCGCAAACTCGTGATCGATGCCTCCACGCTCTGGCCGGCGATGTCGAAGCGCAGCTTGTCGCCCAGTTTCAGTTTCAAGGTCCTGGCGATGCCCTCTTCCACCGATGCCTCGGCCGGCGCGCCCGGCGCATTGGCGAACCACTTGCCGGCCACGAGTTTGTTTTCTTCCTGCATGGTGGCCATCGTCGACAGATTGAATTCGCGGTCGGCCAGGCCCTTGGCGCGGTCATCCTCGTAGGTGCTTTCCGTGATGGCCTTGCCGTTCACGGCCACCAGGCGCCCGCGTATCATCGGATACAGCGGGGCATTGCGTACGCCGGCCTGGGCCAGGCGCGCGGCGATCGGGTCTTTCTGTTCCGGCAGGATATTGATCATGAAGCGGTTCGGCGCGTCCGGCGGCGTGGCGTTGCGCCAGGCCACCATCAGGTCGCCGCGCACCACCGTCAGCAGCAGCAAGGCCATCAGGCCCAGCGCCAGCGACACCACCTGGATGACGGTCGCGCCCGGGCGGCGCTGCAAGGACGTGACGGCGAAGCGCCAGCCCTGGTGATTGAAGGCGCCGCGCAGGGTTTTCAGTGAGCGGATGCCCAGCCAGCCGGCCAGGGCGAACAGGGCGAAACCGCCCAGGAAACCGGCCGCCGTCAGCAAGGCCAGTTTCACGTCGCCCGCCTGCCACAGGAGCAGCACGACGAAGGCGGCGATGCCCAAGCCGTAGGTGGCCAGGGCCAGCGCCTGCGGCGGCTCCTGCTCGCGGCGGATCACGCGGTTGTGCGGCACATTGCGCAACTGCAAAATCGGCGGCAGGGCAAAGCCCAGCAGCAACAGCATGCCGGTGGCCACGCCCTGCAGGGCGGGCAGCATGGACACGGGCGGCAAGTCGCTCTGCACCAGCTTGCCCAGCAGTTCCAGCAGCACCAGGTGACCGCCGAATCCCACCGCCACGCCGACCACGCTGCCGGCCAGGCCGACGAGCAGGAATTCGATCACGTACATGGCCGTGACCTGGTTTTGCGTCAGTCCCAGGCAGCGCAGCATGGCGCACGCATCGAGGTGGCGCAGCATGAAGCGGCGCGCGGCCATGGCCACGGCGACGGCCGCCAGCATGGCCGACAGCAAGCCGACGAGGGACAGGAAACGGTCGGCGCGGTCCAGGGTCGATTGCATCTGCGGGCTGCCCGACTCCAGCGACTCGATGCGCACGCCCTTGATGGCCTGCGTCTTGATTTGATTTTCCAGCCAGGCTTGATATTGCGCAAGCTCGGCCGCCTTGGCGGGCGGCGCCGACAGCAGCAGCCGGTACGACACGCGCGAACCGTTCTGCACCAGCGCCGTGGCGGCCAGGTCGCCCAAGGGCAGCATCACGCGCGGCGCGAAATTCAGGAAGGAGGCGCCGCGGTCCGGCTCGCTGGCGATCAATTGCGTGACGGTAAATGCCTTCTCGCCCAGGGTCAGGGTGTCGCCCAGCTTCGCCTTCAGGCTGGACAGGATCGCCGCATCGACCCACACGGTGCCGGGCGCCGGCACCTGGTCCGTTGGCCGTCCCACGGCATCCTGCGCTTCGCTGGTGCTGGTCGTGATTTTCAGCCTGCCCCGCTGCGGGTAGCCGGGCGAGACGGCCTTGATCGACGCCAGCTGCGAGGTCGACTGCTCGCCCGCGCCCGCCTGCGCCATGCTGGGAAACGTCACCGTGTCGGCCAGGATAAAACCGCGCTTCTGCGCTTCCGCGCGCCAGGCCCCATTGACGGGCTGGTCGGCGCTGATGACCAGGTCGGCCCCCAGCAGCTGGTGCGCGTCGCGGTTCAGGCCCGCGCGCAGGCGGTCGACGAAGAAGCCGACGGCCGACAGGGCCGCCACGGCGACGATCAGCGCGACGAGCAGGAAACGCAGTTGCCCGGCGCGCCAGTCGCGGCCGGTCATTTTCAGGGAGAGGCGCAGCATGGGCGGCGGGTCTTTCTAGAGTTACTGCGCGCTGCCGTGGGCGGCGGCGTGCTGCGCGAAATACGCATCGACGGTGGCGAGAAACGCGTCTTTTTGCGCCTGCGGCAGGAAGGCGGCGATGAAACCGTTGCGCGCCAGGCGTTGCGCGTGGGATAGGCCCAGCGGCAAGGCGTCGAAGATGGCCTCGAAATTGTCGTTCATGTAGCCGCCGAAATACGCGGGATCGTCCGAGTTCACCGTCACCAGCAAGCCCGCGTCGAGCAGTTGCACCAGGTTATGGTCATGCATCTGGTCGAACACGCGCAGCTTGGTGTTCGACAGCGGGCAGACGGTCAGGGCGATCTGTTCGCGCGCCAGGCGCGCCGTCAGTTCCGCGTCTTCCAGGCAGCGCACGCCATGGTCGATGCGTTCGACCCGCAAGTCGTCGAGCGCCGTGCGGATGTAGGCCGGCGGGCCTTCCTCGCCCGCGTGGGCCACCAGGTGTAGGCCCAGTTCGCGGCAGCGGGCAAAGACGCGCGAGAATTTCTCGGGCGGGTTGCCCACTTCCGAGGAATCGAGGCCGATGCCGATGAATTTGTCGCGATGCGGCAGGGCGTCTTCCAGGGTCTCGAACGCCTCTTTCTCGCTCAGGTGGCGCAGGAAGCACAGGATCAGGCTCGCGCTGACGGGGCTGTCCTGGCAGGCGCGGTGGATGCCGTTGATCACGTCGGCCATGGGCACGCCGCGCGCCGTGTGGGTTTGCGGGTCGAAGAAGATTTCCGTGTGCAAGACGTTATCGGCTTCGGCGCGGCGCAGATAGGCTTGCGTCATGTCATAGAAATCCTGCTCTTTCAAGAGCACGCTTGCGCCGGCGTAATAAATGTCGAGAAAAGACTGTAAATCCGTAAAAGCATAGGCGCTGCGCAAGTGTTCCACCGATTCATAGCCCAGCGGCACGCCATTGCGCGCTGCCAGTGCGAAAATCAGTTCTGGCTCCAGCGAGCCTTCGATATGGATATGCAGTTCGGCCTTCGGCATGCCGCGGACGATCGCGCGCAATGGGGAGTTCATCATGGGTGTTCCTTGTAGGGTGACGATAAAAATGCTGGCCCGCGCGCGTGCGGCGCGCGCGGCCATCAGACATGCAGGCATCTTAGCGCAAGATGGCCGGCCTCACCGGCGCCAGGCCGCCATGGCGCCGGCGACCGCAGCGCCACGGCCGGCACCGGCACGCGCTGAGGAATTGTCGTATGATGATTTAAAAGGGACAAAAAGGTTCACTGAAACCGATGAAAAATTTGATGATTTATTCAATTAAATCAACAATTTGCAAACAAGTATTAAGGATATGCCGACATATCTTTTGACTTCCTGATCCTTTAGAGCAATAATAAATTTCATGGGGTAAAGGTTGGTGCAACAAGCGCTATCAACAGTGAAAAAAAGCCGGCTGGCCACGTCAGCACACGGCATCAAGCGCCAGTTTTTTGGTCCGGGCAATCCGGACTCGCAAAGACAGCCGGGCTTGAAACAACAATAAAAATCGATACGGGGTACAGAAAAAATTCAAGCGGCAAGCCCAGGCGAGTGCCAGGCGGGCGGCCATGGTGACTGGCAGTACAGGTTTACATTAAAGGACATTGACATGACCATTTTTGATAACTATGCAGCACGCTACGAGCGCACCCGCGAAGAGGAAATGTCGCTCACCGAATACCTGGCCCTGTGCAAGAAGGACAAGCTGACGTACGCCAGCGCGCCCGAACGCATGCTGGCCGCCATCGGCGAGCCGCAACTGGTCGACACGCGCAACGACACGCGCTTGTCGCGCATCTTCGCCAACAAGGTGATCAAGATCTACCCCGCCTTCCGCGAATTCTACGGCACCGAGGAAGTCATCGAGCAAGTCGTCTCGTATTTCCGCCACGCGGCGCAAGGCCTGGAAGAGCGCAAGCAGATCCTGTACCTGCTGGGGCCCGTCGGCGGCGGCAAGTCGTCCATCGCGGAAAAACTCAAGTCGCTGATGGAACACGTGCCCTTCTATTGCCTGAAAGGCTCGCCCGTCAACGAATCGCCGCTGGGCCTGTTCAACGAGGAAGAGGACGGCACCATCCTGGAAGAGGATTACGGCATCCCGCGCCGCTACCTGCGCAACATCCCCAGCCCGTGGGCCGTGAAACGCCTGCATGAATACAATGGCGACATCAACCAGTTCCGCGTCGTCAAGCGCTACCCGTCCGTGCTGAAACAGATCGCCATCTCGAAGACGGAGCCGGGCGATGAAAACAACCAGGATATCTCCTCGCTGGTGGGCAAGGTCGACATCCGCAAGCTGGAAGACTATGCGCAGGACGACCCGGACGCCTACAGCTATTCGGGCGGCCTGTGCCTGGCCAACCAGGGCTTGATGGAATTCGTGGAAATGTTCAAGGCGCCCATCAAGGTCTTGCACCCGCTGCTGACGGCCACGCAGGAAGGCAATTACAAGGGCACGGAAGGCTTCGGCGCGATACCGTTCGACGGCATCATCCTGGCCCACTCGAACGAGTCGGAATGGAAGACGTTTAAAAACAACCGCAACAACGAGGCGTTTCTTGACCGTATCTATATAGTCAAGGTGCCGTATTGCCTGCGCGTCTCCGATGAAATCAAGATCTACGACAAGCTGGTGGCCAATTCCTCGCTGGTCAAGGCGCCGTGCGCGCCCGGCACCCTGCGCATGATGGCGCAGTTCGCCATCCTGTCGCGCCTGAAAGACCCGGAAAACTCCAGCATCTTCTCGAAGATGCTCGTCTACGATGGCGAAAACCTCAAGGATACGGACCCGAAGGCCAAGTCGATGCACGAATACGTCGATTACGCCGGCGTGGACGAGGGCATGAACGGCCTGTCGACGCGCTTTGCTTTCAAGATCCTGTCAAAAGTGTTCAACTTTGACAATTCCGAAGTGGCCGCCAATCCCGTGCACTTATTATATGTACTGGAACAGCAGGTCGAGCGCGAGCAGTTCGCGCCGGAACTCGAGCAGCGCTACTTCTCCTATATTAAAGAGCACCTGGCGCAGCGCTATGTGGAATTCATCGGCAAGGAGATCCAGACGGCGTACCTGGAAAGCTATTCGGAATACGGCCAGAACATCTTCGACCGCTACGTGACGTTTGCCGATTTCTGGATACAGGACCAGGAATACCGCGATCCGGACACGGGCGAAAGCTTCGACCGCGAATCGCTGAACAATGAGCTGGAAAAGATCGAGAAACCGGCGGGCATTTCCAATCCGAAGGATTTCCGCAATGAAATCGTGAACTTCGGCTTGCGCGCGCGGGCCTCGAACGGCGGCAAGAATCCCGCCTGGACCAGTTATGAAAAGTTCCGCACCGTGATCGAAAAGAAAATGTTCTCGAATACGGAGGAATTGCTGCCCGTGATTTCCTTCAATGCCAAGGCCAGCGCCGACGATGCCAACAAGCACGCCGACTTCGTGGCCCGCATGGTGGAAAAAGGCTATACGGCCAAGCAGGTACGCCTGTTATGCGAATGGTACTTGCGCGTGCGCAAGTCATCCTAGCGCGGACAGCGGAGGCGCGCTCCCGCCCGAGGGCTGGCGGGGCGCGCAAGACGAGAAGCAAGGAGGCACCCTTTGACATACCTCATCGACAGGCGCTTGCAAAGCAAGAACAAATCCGCCGTCAACCGCGAGCGTTTCCTGCGGCGTTACAAGGGCCAGATCAAGGATGCCGTGGGGCGCGCCATCAAGGGGCGCTCGATCACGGACGTCGAGAATGGCGAGAAGGTCAGCATCCCAGTCAAGGACGTGGGCGAACCGTCGTTCGGCCACGCGCATGGCGGCATCTGGGAAGTGGTCAATCCCGGCAACAAGGAATACCTGAAAGGCGACCAGATCGCCCGGCCGAAAGGCGGCGGTGGCGGCGGGCGGGGCAAGGCGGGCAATAGCGACGAGACGACGGAAGACGACTTCATCTTCGAATTGTCGCGCGAAGAATTCATGAACTATTTCTTCGAGGACCTGGAATTGCCGCACATGGTGAAAACCCAGCTGACGGCCACCACGGAATTCAAGAACCAGCGCGCCGGCTACAATATGTCGGGCACGCCATCGAACATCCACGTGCTGCGCTCCCTGCGCGGCGCGCTGGGACGGCGCATCGCCGTCGGCGGCGGCGCCCGCAGGCAGCTGGCGCAGGCCGAGGAAGACCTGGCGACCCTGCTGCACGAAGGCGCGCCCGACAGCGACCCGCTGGTGGTGGAACTGCGCCGCCTGATCCATCACCTGCACACGCGCCTGCTGGCGATTCCCTTCATCGACCCGTTCGACTTGCGCTACAGCAACCGCATCAAGGTGCCCAAGCCCATGACGCAGGCCGTCATGTTCTGCATCATGGACGTGTCCGGCTCCATGGACGAATCGCGCAAGGACACGGCCAAGCGCTTCTTCATCCTGTTATATCTGTTCCTCAAGCGCGTCTACGACAAGATCGAGGTGGTCTTCATCCGCCACCATACGGCGGCGGCCGAGGTGGACGAGCATGAATTCTTCAATTCGCGCGAGTCGGGCGGCACCGTCGTCTCCTCGGCCCTGCACTTGCTCAACACCATCATCGACGAACGCTATGGCGCCGGGCAATGGAACAGCTATGTGGCGCAGGCCTCCGACGGCGACAACTGGGACAACGACTCCGTGCTGTGCCGCCAGTTGCTTATTAATACCATCATGCCCAAGGTGCAGTACTACACCTATGTCGAGATCACCGACGGCCCGCAGCAAAACCTGTGGGAGCAATACGCGGGCGTGCTCGAGCACCACGCCCATTTCGCCATGCAAAAGATCGTCACGCCGGCCGATATCTACCCGGTCTTCCGCGAACTGTTCAAGAAACAGGTGAAATGATGAGTGCAGCCTTTGACCGCGCCAGCAACACCCCGGGCGAACCGTTCGTGCGCCTGCGCCACCCGAACGCCCTGCCCGAACAGTCGGAATGGACGTTCGAGCTGATCGAGCAAATCCACGAGGAAATCCGCCGCGTGGCGAAACAGTTCGGCCTCGACACCTATCCGAACCAGCTGGAAATCATCACGGCCGAACAGATGATGGATGCCTACACCTCGGTCGGCATGCCCGTCTCCTACAACCACTGGTCGTTCGGCAAGCATTTTCTGTCCACCGAGAAAAGCTACAAGCGGGGCCAGATGGGCCTGGCCTACGAGATCGTCATCAACTCGAATCCGTGCATCGCCTATTTAATGGAGGAAAACAGCCTGACCATGCAATCGCTGGTGATCGCGCATGCGGCCTATGGCCATAACTCCTTCTTCAAGGGCAATTACCTGTTCCGCGCCTGGACGGATGCGGACGCCATCATCGACTATATGGTGTTTGCCAAGAATTACATCGCCGAATGCGAGCAGCGCCATGGCGTCGATGCGGTGGAATTGCTGCTCGACTCGTGCCACGCCATCCAGAACTATGGCGTGGACCGCTACAAGCGCCCGGCGAAACTGTCGATGGCGAAGGAATATGCGCGCCAGAAAGAGCGCGAAGCCTATGTGCAGTCGCAGATCAACCAGCTGTGGCGCACCCTGCCCCGGCGCGACGAAGACGAGGAAGAGGACGACCAGCGCAAGGCCGCGCCCCGCTTTCCGCCCGAACCCGAGGAAAACCTGCTGTACTTTATAGAGAAGTACGCGCCGCTGCTGGAACCGTGGCAGCGCGAGATGGTGCGCATCGTGCGCAAGATTTCCCAGTACTTCTATCCGCAGCGGCAAACCCAGGTCATGAACGAGGGCTGGGCCACCTTCTGGCACTACACGATATTGAACCAGCTCTACGATGAAGGCGTGGTGGGCGACGGCTTCATGATGGAGTTTCTCAAAAGCCATACCAACGTGGTCTACCAGCCGCCCATCGACAGCCCCTATTACAGCGGCATCAACCCGTATGCGCTGGGTTTTGCCATGATGAGCGATATCCGCCGCATCTGCGAGCACCCGACGGACGAAGACCGCGCCTGGTTCCCCGACATGGCCGGCAGCGACTGGCGCAAGAGCCTGGACTTCGCCATGCGCAATTTCAAGGATGAAAGCTTCATCGCCCAGTATCTGTCGCCACGGCTGATCCGCGAATTCCATTTCTTTGCCGTGCTCGACGACGACAAGAACGAGAAGCTGGCCGTGTCCGCCATCCACGACGACGCCGGCTACCGCTACGTGCGCCAGCAGCTGGCCGAGCAGTACAACCTGGGCAACCGCGAACCGAACATCCAGGTGTGGTCCGTCAACACGCGCGACGACCGGGCGCTGACATTGCGCCACACGCAATTCCAGCGCCGCCCGCTGAACCAGCAGGCGGCCGAGGTGCTCAAGCATGTGGCGCGGCTGTGGGGCTTCGACGTGCACCTCGATACGGTCGATCCGCAGGGGGTAGTTCTGGGCACCTTGAATTGCCGGCGCGAGAAGCGCAACCGGCGCGACGACCCGGTCGCCAAGCCATGAAATGATTTATTGATAATAATCAATAGCAAGAATATAAGCGCTTCCTATGCCTATATAGGAATTCAGTATGGCCTGACGGCGTCAAAACGGCCTCCGGAAGGGCTTTTTTTGACCTGGGTGAAGTACGTTGCGCACCCGTTTGGTGCGCGCGGCGGGCTAAGTGGTCTGGTTCCGCGTCAAAACATTTCCTGCGAGAAAGATTTTTCTCCAAATTTAGCAGTTTCCATATTGGATATCACGAAATATAATTCCGCCAGATCGGCACATCGGAGAACTTAGCAGCGGTCGCCCAAAACGGCTGTAAAAAACCGATAAGACCGCCTTTTTTTCTGTCCGAAAGCGTGCAAAGATGACATAAGCAAGTACGTTTTCAGGGCGCAAAAGCGCCAAAAATTTAACCGGTTTTAGGCGTTAAAAATCTGTGTAAAATAAAGAATTCGTATGTATAATTCGGCGACGTCCCGGATACGGCTGGAGCTTTGTGTCGTCATTTTGGGGTTCAGTTGCAAGACAAGAGATGGTATTTGGAGAAAGCAGGCATGAATTTTTCGAACGAGAAAAGTCCCAAGAACTACACAGGCATAACCGTCGTTGTCCTGCTGCACGTTCTCGCGGCTTACGGGATCGCGACGGGCTTGGGCAAGCGGTTGGTCACCAAAATGATGGAACCGGTTGAAACCAAGATTATCGAGGAAGTCAAACCGCCTCCACCGAAGGATCTTCCACCGCCACCACCGCCGCCAGAAATGAAAGCGCCACCACCGCCATTCATTCCGCCAGTCGAGGTGAACGTGCAGCAGCCGCCGCCACAGCAGAACGTGATCGCAAATGCGACTGCCGTGAAGCCTGCCACGAATGTATTGGCACCGCCATCGCCGCCTGCACAGCCTGCGCCAACTCCTGGACCAGCCAAATCGGTGCGTACACCGGCCGTGGTTGACTTCAGTGTCTGCGAAAAACCGGCTTATCCAAAGTCGTCGCAGCGCAATGAGGAAACCGGTGTGGTGACACTGTCGTTCCTGATCGGTGTAGACGGCAAGGTCGCTGATTCGAAGATCGTGAAGTCCAGCGGCTTCAGAGACCTGGACAAAGCCGCGGTGCAAGGTATCAGCCGCTGTACATTCAAGCCGGCAACAGTTGACGGCAAGCCGGAACAAGGCTGGCAGCAAATGCAATACGTTTGGTCGCTGGATTAAAACCCGAGGCAGTTATCCCCTGTCTCACACTATGATTTCGTTGTCATTACGTTCAGCGATCTGTTATTTTTAATTTTGGAGGAAGCATGTTTAAGAATACCCGTTTGTCCGCATTTTTTGCCGCGGTTCTGTTGTCCGTCACCGCTACCACCGCTCTGGTAGCAGCTCCGGCATTCGCTGACGCGCCAGCATCGGCTGCCGCTTCGGCTCCTGCGGCAGACGCTGCACCAGCACCAGTTGCCGCAGACGCCGCCGCTCCAGCAGCAGACGCAGCAGCAGCTCCAGCCGCTGACGCAGCCGCTCCAGCCAAAACCGAAGAAGTGCACAACCCGTTCGGCCTGTCCGCAGTGTGGGACGGCGGCTTCGTGCCACGCGCCACCCTGATCATCCTGTCCATCATGTCGATCGGCAGCTGGTACATCATCATCACCAAACTGCTGGATCAAATGAAGATCTTCAAGCAAGCCAAAGAAGCCGCTTCCAAATTCTGGAAAGCGCCTTCGATCGCTGCTGGTTCGGCAACCCTGAGCGAAGGCTCGCCATTCCGCTTCATCGCTGAATCGGGCACCAAGGCAACCGCACACCATGACGGCGCCCTGCTGGAACAAATCGACCTGTCGACCTGGGTGACGATGTCGATCCAGCGCGCTTCGGACAAAGTCCAATCGCGTCTGCAAGATGGCCTGTCGTTCCTGGCAACCGTTGGTTCGACCGCACCGTTTATCGGTCTGTTCGGTACCGTTTGGGGTATCTACGGCGCGCTGACCGCTATCGGCATGACCGGTAACGCATCGATCGACAAAGTGGCAGGTCCAGTTGGTGAAGCACTGATCATGACCGCTTTCGGTCTGCTGGTCGCCGTTCCTGCCGTTCTGGGTTACAACTGGCTGGTACGTCGCAACAAATCCGCAATGGAAGACATCCGCTCGTTCAGCGCCGACGTTCACTCGGTCCTGGTTTCCGGCGTAATGTCCACCAGCGAAGCTGGCCGTGCTGCCGGCGCTAAAAAGATCGGATAAGAATCATGTCGATGTCCGTCGGCTCCGACAGCGGAGATGAAGATCAAGTAATGTCAGAAATCAACACGACGCCGCTCGTCGACATCATGTTGGTTTTGCTGATCATTTTCTTGATCACCAGTCCGGTTGTCCTCAAATTGCAGAAAATCGATCTGCCGATTGAGGCCAACCAAGCCCTGCAAACCAAGCCAGAGAACGTCAACATCGTTGTTAACAAGGATGGTGAGATTTACCTGGGCCAGACCAGACTGAAAGACACGAACGAACTGTTCGATTATCTTAAAGTTGAAGCAGTGAAAGTACCGCAGCCGGAAGTACACGTTCGTGGCGACCAAGAAACACGCTACGAATCGATCGGCCGGGTTATTTACACGACCCAACGTGCCGGGATCCAGAAGGTCGGCTTCATCACCGAACCACCTGACAAGGGCTGATAGCGACTGACAGCGGCGCCCCGGCAACATGGGGCGCCGCTGAAGGAAGCTTGCCGGGCGGCAGTATCGCCCGGTGCTTCGTTGGACTTCTTAAAGGAAACACTATGAGTATGAATGTCGGTTCGGGAAGCGCAGCAGGCGCGGATCCGGAACCAATGATGGAACTGAACATGACGCCCCTCATCGACGTGATGCTGGTGCTGATTATCATGTTGATCATCACGATTCCTAAGCAAAACCACTCGGTGAACCTGAACATGCCGGTCGGCACCCCGCCGCCACCGACAACCGAACCAGTGGTCGTCACGATCGATGTCGATTTTGATGGCACTATCTTGTGGGACAATCAGGTCGTACCTGATCGGAATACGCTGGAAGCCAAGCTGAGCAACGTTGCTGCGCAAGCAGATCAGCCAGAAGTGCATCTGCGTCCCAACAAGCTGGTGGAATACAAGGTCGTCGCCGGTGTGATGGCGTCGGCGCAGCGTCTGGGCGTGACCAAAATCGGTCTGGTCGGCAACGAGCAATTCCAGTAAGCTGTAGCAATCAGGTTATCTTTACATCCGAATAGGCAGGACTTCCTGCCTATTCGCTTTTTACTGAAAGACTTTCTCATGTCCAAGTTTCGTCTCGCTCATCTCGGCCTCGTCATGGCCGCTATCGGTTTTACCGCAGCAACTCCTGTAATCGGCCTGGGCTCGCTGGCATATGCCGCGGACACCGTGCGCGCCGAAGTCGGCAAGCCACTGCAAGAAGCACAAAAACTCGCTAGCAGCGGCAAGAACAAGGAAGCGCTGGCCAAACTGCGCGAAGCAGACAGCGTCGGCGGCAAGACCGCCTTTGAAAGCTACCAAATCGAACGCGTGCGCGCTTCGGCCGCCGCCGCCGCTGGCGACAACGGCACCGCCATCAAGGCCTTCGAAGCCGTCATCAATTCCGGCCGCCTGAGCGCCGCCGAAGCACCGAAATTCACGCAAGCGCTGGCAGGCATGTACTACCGCGCCAAGGATTGGCCGAACACCATCACCTGGATCAAGCGCTCGCTGAAAGACCGCGACGATGCGCAGATGCGCGAATTGCTGATCCAGACCTACTACGTCAGCGGCAACTACGCCGAAGCGGCCAAGGAACTGCAAGCGCGCGGCGGCAACTCGGAAGCGAGCCTGCAAATGCTGGCCAACATCCAAATGAAACAGAACGACAAGGCCGGCTATGTGGCTACCCTGGAAAAACTGGCCGGCAGCTATCCAAAGACCAGCTACTGGGCCGACCTGCTGAACCGCGTCTCGGGCAAACCTGGCTTCTCGCAACGCCTGGGCCTGGACGTCCAGCGCCTGCGCCTGGCCAACGGCCTGTTCACCAAGCCTTCCGAATACATGGAAATCAGCCAGCTGGCCCTGCAAGCAGGCAATCCCGGCGAAGCGCTGGCCATCATCGAGCAAGGCTACAAGAAAGGCGTGCTGGGTACCGGCGCCGATGCCGCCCGTCACCAGCGCCTGAAAGACCTGGCCCTGAAAACCCAGGCCGACCTGAAAGCCAACGCCGCCAAGTCGGAAGCGGAATACGTCAAGAACAAGGACGCCGACAGCTTGAGCAAGCTGGGCTTCGCGCTGGTCTACGATGGCCAGGCCGAGAAGGGCCTGGGCTTGATGAACGACGCCGTGAAAATGGGCACCGCCAAGTATGCGGAAGAGGCCAAGCTGCATCTGGGCATCGCTTACATTCACGCCGGCAAGAAAGCCAATGCCACGACGGCATTCAAAACCGTCAAGGGCACGGATGGTGCGGCTGATCTGGCACGCTACTGGATGTTAATGAATAAATAAGACAACATCCTCCGGGAGTTGCAGGCAGCTAGTCGAGTGCCACCCAAAAGCGTTGCCAGCACACTTGCCGGCAACGCTTTTTATCATTTCAGCAGTGAAATTCGCCCTGTGCCCGCCCTGCCGGGTGTGCATCGCTGAAACAGTCCGTATAATCCCCCTTTTGGCACAGTTTTTCATCAGATTCCTATGAAGGTATTCCGCGGACTTCCCAATGCCCAGGCACGAGCGCCTTGCGCTCTGACCATCGGCAATTTTGACGGTGTCCACATCGGCCATCAAGCCTTGCTGGCGCGCGTGCGCGGCGCGGCGACCGAACTCGGCATTGAAGCGGCCGTGATGACGTTCGAACCGCACCCGCGCGAATTCTTCGCGCAGCGCGCGGGCGACCTGTCCAAAGCCCCGCAACGCATCGCCAACTTGCGCGACAAGCTGCAATCGCTGGACGACGCCGGCATCGACCGTGTCGTCGTCGAGCACTTCAGCGCCCAGTTCGCCGCCTTGACGCCGCAGGAATTCACGGAAAAAGTCCTCGTCGACGGCTTGCACGTGAAATGGCTGATGGTCGGCGACGACTTCTGCTATGGCGCCCGGCGCGCCGGCGACGTGGCCATGCTGCAGGAAGCGGGCCGCCAATATGGTTTCCATGTAGAAACATTGCCCACCGTGATGAACGGCAGCACGCGCATCTCCTCGTCCGCCGTGCGCCTGGCCCTGGCGGCCGGGGATTTCCCGCTGGCCACGCAGCTGCTGGGCCATCCCTACGCCATTTCCGGCCACGTCATCCACGGCCAGAAACTGGGCCGCACCCTCGGTTTTCCCACCCTGAACCTGCGCGTGGCGCACCGCCCCGCCCTGTCCGGCATCTTCATCGTGCAGGTGCACGGCCTGGGACCGCAGCCGCTGCCCGCCGTGGCCAGCCTGGGCGTGCGCCCCACCGTCGACGACAGCGGCCGCGTCCTGCTGGAAGTGCATCTGTTTGATTTCGCCCAATCCTGCTACGGCAAGCTGGTGCGCGTGGAATTCCTGCACAAGCTGCGCGACGAAGAAAAGTACGACGACTTGCCTACCCTGACGGCCGCCATCGAGCGCGACTCGAATCAGGCGCGCGCCTATTTTGAGCAGCGCAGCGGCGCCATTACCGCCACCGACCGAATTTGACGCCGGCCAACTCCGCCGCCTGGCGGCACTTGCCGCCGCAAACCATTCAATATCATTAAAGAAGATTATGTCCGATCAAAACAAGCCAGCCACGCCCAAGCAGAACAAGAAACCCGAAAGCAAATACCCGGTCAACATGACGGAAACCCCGTTCCCGATGCGCGGCGACATGGCCAAGCGCGAGCCGCAATGGGTGCAGCAATGGCAAGACAAGAAGATTTACGAGCGCGTGCGCAAGGCTGCCGCCGGCCGTCCGAAATTCATCCTGCATGACGGCCCACCGTACGCGAATGGCGATATCCACCTGGGCCACGCCGTCAACAAGATCCTGAAGGACATGGTCGTCAAGTCGCGCTCGCTGGCCGGCTTCGACGCGCCGTATGTACCGGGCTGGGATTGCCACGGCATGCCGATCGAGATCCAGATCGAAAAACTGCACGGCAAGAACCTGCCGACGGCCGAGGTGCTGGAAAAGGCCCGCGCCTACGCGACCGTGCAGGTCGAGCGCCAGAAGAAGGATTTCATTCGCCTGGGCGTGCTGGGCGAGTGGGACAACCCCTACCTGACCATGGCGCACGGCAATGAAGCCGACGAATTGCGCGCGCTGGGCAAGCTGCTGGAAAAAGGCTATGTCTACCGCGGCCTGAAGCCCGTCAACTGGTGTTTCGACTGCCAGTCGGCGCTGGCCGAAGCGGAAGTGGAATACGCGGAAAAACGCGATCCCGCCATCGACGTCGGCTTCAAGTTCGCCGAGCCGGAAAAACTGGCGGCCGCCTTTGGCCTGCCTTCCCTGCCGACCGATAACGGTTTCATCGTCATCTGGACCACCACGCCGTGGACCATCCCGTCGAACCAGGCGCTGAACGTGCACCCGGAAGTGAAATATGCGCTGGTGAAGGCCGAGCGCGATGGCCAGCCTCTGCTGCTGATCCTGGCGCAAGACCTGGTCGTGGCCAGCCTGGCCCGCTTCAAGCTCGATGGCACGACCATCGCCACCTGCGACGGCGCGGCCCTGGCCGGCATCAGCTTCCGCCACCCGCTGCATGCGGCCGACGCCTTCTACGACCGCCTGTCGCCTTTGTACCTGGCCGACTACGTGACCACGGAAAGCGGCACGGGCGTGGTCCACTCGGCGCCAGCCTACGGCCTGGACGACTTCATCTCGTGCAAGGCGCACGGCATGAAGGACGACGACATCATCAAGCCCGTCATGGGCGACGGCAAGTTCGCCTCGACCCTGCCGCTGTTCGGCGGCATGACCATCTGGGAAGCGTCCAAGCCGATCTGCAACGCCTTGCGCGAAGCGGGCGCGCTGTTCGAAGTCAAGATGTTCGACCACAGCTACATGCATTGCTGGCGCCACAAGACGCCGATCATCTACCGCGCCACCTCGCAGTGGTTCGCCGGCATGGACGTGACGCCGAAGGATGGCGGCGCGACCCTGCGCGAGACGGCCTTGCAAGGCATCGCCGACACCGAATTCTTCCCGGACTGGGGCCAGGCGCGCCTGCACGGCATGATCGCCAACCGCCCAGACTGGACCCTGTCGCGCCAGCGCCAGTGGGGCGTGCCGATGGCCTTCATTGTGCACAAGGAAACGGGCGACCTGCATCCACGCACGCCGGAACTGCTGGAGCAAGTGGCCAAGCTGATCGAAAAGGGCGGCATCGAGGCATGGCAGGCGCTGGACCTGGCCGACCTGATCGGCGACGAAGCGGCCATCTACGCCAAAAACAAGGACACGCTGGACGTGTGGTTCGATTCCGGCGCCACGCACCAGACGGTGCTGGGCGGCCCGCAAGCGCACGGTTCGCACTCGACGCAGCTGCAATTCCCGGCCGACCTGTACCTGGAAGGCTCGGACCAGCATCGCGGCTGGTTCCACTCGTCGCTGCTGGTGTCGTCGATGCTCAATGGCCGTCCACCATACAAAGCCCTGTTGACGCACGGCTTCACGGTCGATGGCGAAGGCAAGAAGATGTCGAAGTCGCTGGGCAATACCTTAGCGCCGCAAAAGATCTCGGACACCCTGGGCGCCGACATCCTGCGCCTGTGGATCGCCTCGACCGACTACACGGGCGAGCTGTCGATCTCCGACGAGATCCTCAAGCGCGTGACGGAATCGTACCGCCGCATCCGCAACACCCTGCGCTTCCTGCTGGCGAACACCTCGGACTTCAACCCGGCCACGGACGCCGTGCCGGTGGCCGAGATGTTCGAAATCGACCGCTACGCGCTGGCCAACATGGCATCGCTGCAGCAGCAGATCGAGAACAACTATGCGCGCTACGAATTCCACCCGGTGGTGTCGAAGCTGCAGACCTACTGTTCGGAAGACCTGGGCGGCTTCTACCTGGACATCCTGAAGGATCGTTTGTACACCTCCGGCTTGACGTCGCACGCGCGCCGCTCGGCGCAGACGGCCCTGTGGCACATCACGCAAAGCCTGCTGCGCCTGATGGCCCCGGCCCTGTCGTTCACGGCCGAGGAAGCATGGGCCGTCTTCGCAGGCAGCGAAGCCTATGCCGCCAGCGATGAAACCATCTTCACGCAAACCTGGTGGCAGCTGCCGCAAGTGTCGGACGCCGCCGACCTGCTGGAGAAGTACACGGCCCTGCGCGCCGTGCGCACGGACGTGACGAAACAGCTGGAAGACTTGCGCACCTCGGGCGCCATCGGCTCCTCGCTGCAGGCGGAACTGACGATCAAGGCCGCGCCGATGAAGTACAAGCTGTTGACCACCCTGGGCGACGACTTGAAGTTCGTCTTCATCACCTCGCAGGCAACGGTGACTGAAGTCGCCGACGAAGCAGCCGAGGAAGTGCTCGTGGCCGCGTCGACGGCGCCGAAGTGCGAGCGCTGCTGGCACTACCGCAGCGACGTGGGCACGGACGCCGCCCATGCCACCTTGTGCGGCCGCTGCGTCAGCAACCTGTTTGGCGCGGGCGAGAAACGCCGCTTCGCCTAAACAACGTCGTCAAAATCTACTGCGCGTCGCGATTTGCGGCCTGCGATGCTCGCTGTACTAAAGTACAGCTGCGCGTCTCGGCCACAACTCGCTGCCGCTCGCTACGATTTTTCCCGCCGTTGTATGCTATGAGTCCAACCGCCGCCTGCCACCAGGCGGCGGCTTTATCTTCCCTGGAAAAATATGGCCACTAAAAACCGTTTTTCATCGAAATCGTCATCCTCGGCGTCGCTCGTGCCCTGGCTGGGTATTGCCGCCATCGTCATCCTGTTCGACCAGATCACCAAGATCACGATCCTGAAGACCTTCCGCTATGCGCAAGAGATGGTCATCACCTCGTATTTCAACCTGGTGCTCGCCTATAACAAGGGCGCCGCGTTCAGCTTCCTGTCCGACCAGGGCGGCTGGCAGCGCTATTTCTTCACCGGCATCGCCCTGGCGGCCGCCATCTACATCGTCTATCTGCTGAAAAAGCACGCCGGCCAGCGCATGTTCTGCTGGGCCCTGGCGTTGATCCTCGGCGGCGCGCTGGGCAACGCCATCGACCGCCTGATGTACGGCCACGTGGTCGACTTCCTCGACTTCCACTGGAAAAGCTGGGGCCATTTCCCCGCTTTCAACATCGCCGACAGCGCCATCTGCATCGGCGCGGCCCTGTTCATCATCGATGAACTGCGCCGGGTAAACAAATAAACACGCAGGAGAACGGCATGGAATTGTCCGGCAAAAAAATCGTCCTGGGACTTTCGGGCGGCGTCGCCTGCTACAAGGCGGCGGAACTGTGCCGCGCGCTGACAAAGGCCGGCGCCTCGGTGCAGGTGGTGATGACGGAGGCGGCCAGCCATTTCATCACGGCCGTCACGATGCAGGCCCTGTCCGGCCACCCCGTGCATACGAGCCAGTGGGATGCGCGCATCGCCAACAACATGGCGCATATCGACCTGACGCGCCAAGCGGATGCGATTCTGATCGCCCCGTGTTCGGCCGATTTTCTGCGCAAGCTGGCGCACGGCGTGTGCGACGACCTGCTGTCTACCCTGTGCCTGGCCCGCCCTGCCCACCTGCCTTTGCTGGTGGCGCCGGCCATGAACGTGGAGATGTGGCAAAACCCCGCCACGCAACGCAATGTGCAACAGCTGCGCGACGACGGCGTCAAGCTGTTTGGCCCCGCCGCCGGCGAACAGGCGTGCGGCGAAACGGGCCTGGGCCGCATGCTGGAACCGGAGCAGCTGCTGACGGAGCTGATCGCCGCCTTCCAGCCAAAGGTGTTGGCGGGCAAGCGCGTGCTGGTCACGGCGGGCCCCACCTTCGAAGCGATCGACCCCGTGCGCGGCATCACCAATCTGTCCTCGGGCAAGATGGGCTATGCGGTGGCGCGCGCGGCGCGCGAAGCGGGCGCCGAGGTGCTGCTCATTTCCGGCCCCACGGCCCTGGATGCGCCCTTCGGCGTGCGCCGCATCGACGTGCAAAGCGCGCAGCAGATGCATGATGCGGTACTGGCCCACGTCGACGGCCAGCATGTCTTCGTCGCCGTGGCCGCCGTGGCCGACTGGCGCGTGGCCAACGCCAGCGAACAGAAGATGAAAAAACAGGCCGACGGCTCCGTGCCCGAGCTGCAGTTCGCGCAAAATCCCGACATCCTGGCCACCGTGGCGGCGCGCACCAACCTGGCCGGCTATCCGTATTGCGTCGGCTTTGCCGCCGAATCGGAAAACCTCGTGGAATTCGGCTCGACCAAGCGCGAGAAAAAAGGCATTCCATTGCTGGTCGGCAATATCGGCCAGAACACGTTCGGCCAGGACGACAACACCATCATCCTGTTCGACGAGGAAGGCCATACCGTGCTGCCGCGCGCCTCGAAACTGAACCTGGCGCGCCAGCTGATTTCGGAAATCTCGAAGCGGCTGGCCAAAAATTCGCTGCTCAAATAAGAATGCCTAAAAACCTACTGCGCGTCGTGATTTGCGGCCTGTGATGCTCACTGTACCTTCGTACAGTTGCGCTTCTCGGCCACAACTCACCGCCGCTCGCTACGGTTTATTAGGCATTCCAGAAACCTTTTTATCAGTCTTAATGTAAAGCTTTAATGAAAAATATCGACATCAAGATCCTCGACGCCCGCATGCAAGACCTGCTGCCCGCCTACGCCACACCCGGCAGCGCCGGCCTGGACCTGCGCGCCTGCATAGACGAGCCGATCACCATCGAAGCCGGCCAGACCGTGCTCATTCCCACCGGTCTGGCCATCCATATCGGCGACCCGTCGTATGCGGCCATGATCCTGCCGCGCAGCGGCATGGGCCACAAAAACGGCATCGTCCTGGGGAATCTGGTAGGCTTGATCGACTCCGATTACCAGGGCCAACTGATGGTATCGACCTGGAACCGGGGCCAGAGCGCTTTCACGCTCAATCCCATGGAACGCCTGGCGCAACTGATTATCGTGCCGGTGCTGCAAGTGGGCTTTAACGTCGTCGAGGAATTCGGCGACAGCGAACGCGGTGTTGGCGGTTTCGGCAGCACCGGCAAACATTAACAGCGACTGACAAACCGTAGCGAGCGGATGTGCGTTGTGGCTGAGCATCGGAGCTGTGCGAATGCACGGGGCCGCCGAGACAGTGAGCATCGGAGGCCGCGACCCGCGCCGCGCAGTAGGTTTTGTCAGGAGTTACAAGAAGGATTTTCTCATGCCAGGTTTCCGCCATCTGATCCCAGCCCCGACTTCGCTGCGCCATCTGGCCTCGCCACTGCTGGTGGCTTGCGTTGCCCTTCTCTCTGCCTGCACCACGCCGGCGACGCATGTCAGCGGCCCGTTCAACGTCGTGCCGGCGCCCGATGCTCCCGCGCCGACGGCGCAGCAAAAGGCGGCGCAGGAAGAACTGGTGAAGATGGTGGCGCTGCAGGACCGCCTGTCGAAAGTCTCGGCGCCCCTGCTGATCAACAATGCGGACCTGTGCAAGACGTATGCGCGCAACCTGCTGGGCTTTACGGCGCAGAACAAGTATTCCTACCCTGGCATCTATGCCGATGCGGCGCAGGCGGCGCTCGGCTACGGCGAGCAGATGCAGGTGTCCGGCGTCTTGCCGGGCAGCGGCGCCGCGCGCGCCGGCTTGCGCAAGGGCGACGGCTTGCTGGCCGCCGAAGGCAAGCCGCTGCCGGCCGGCCCGAAAGCGGAAGGCCCGTTCGGCGCCATCGTCGGCCCGCTGGCCTCGAAAAGCGCGAGCCTGAACATGACCATCGCCCGCGACGGCCAGCAGCAGGACCTCAAAATTCCCGTCACGCGCGCCTGCGCCTTCCGCGTCGCCCTGGGCAATGCGGACAACGTCAACGCGTATTCGGACGGCGCGCGCATCATGCTCACGCGCGGCATGGTCAACGCGGCGCAAAACGATGAAGGCATCGCCTTCGTGATCGCCCGCGAAATGGCGCACAACATCCTCGACCACGCGCGCAGCCAGCGCACGGCGGGGACGGCCGGCAGCATCATCGACAGCCTGGGCGCCGTGCAGCCCGACGTGTCGATGCTGACGGGCGCCGCCGGCATCAAGGCCATGCCGCAGGAACTCGACGTGCAAGCCGACACGCTGGCCATCTACCTGCTGGCGCGCGCCGGCTACAACGTCGACAACGCCGCCCGCTTCTGGCAGCGCCTGGCCACGCAAGTGCCGGCCACGGTCGCCAACGGCTACACGGCCCTGCACCCGGGCACCAACTCGCGCATGGCGGCCATCAACCGCGCCGTCACCGACGTGCGCGCCAAGCAGGCGGCGAAGAAGCCGCTCAAGCCTTAAGCACCAGAGGCGCCTGATGCCGCAGGTTGGCTCAGGCGCCCGGGAAGTTGGGGAAGTAGGTGCCCATGATCCAGGTCAGGGCGCCGCAAAACACCACCGCCAGGAACAGGGCGATGAGCAGTTTGCCGAACTTGGGAATACCCTCTTCTTGCGTCTTGACTTCATTTGACATGAAAATTCTCCGCAGGGTGGTGGAACAGGTAGTATATCCACAATCTTGAATACTTTTCCATATTTTGCCGCAAACATGCGGCATGTCACTCGCGCGCACCATGGACAGCATCGACCTTGAAGTTCTGAAAACCAGCGCCGCCTGGCTCGCCACCGGCCACCGCTGCGAACTCGTCACCGTCATCAAGACCTGGGGTTCCAGCCCCCGCCCCGTGGGCGCCACCCTGGCCATCTGCGACGATGGCACGGTGGTCGGTTCCGTCTCCGGCGGCTGCATCGAAGATGACTTGATCGACACCGTGCGCGTGCACGGCATCGTGCGCACCTTGCCGGAAATCGTCAGCTACGGCATCAGCGCCGACGAGGCGCACCGCTTCGGCCTGCCCTGCGGCGGCACCATCGAACTGGCCATCGAACCGCTGCATGCGGGCAGCCGCGTGGACGAACTGCTGGCGCGCCTGGAAGCGCATGAACTGGTCGAGCGCCGCCTGGACCTGCGCAGCGGCGCCGTCACCCTGCAGCGCGCCGCGCCGGGCGCCGTGCTGGCCCTGGAAGATGGCGTACTCACCACGCAGCACGGCCCGCGCTGGCGCTTGCTGATCATCGGCGCCAGCCAGCTGTCGCGCTTCGTGGCGCAAATCGCCACGGCCATGGATTACCACGTCATCGTCTGCGACCCGCGCGAGGAATACCGGGGTGGCTGGAACGTGCCGGGGGTGCCCCTGCTGCACGCCATGCCCGACGACCTGGTGCTGGAATTAAAGCTCGACAGCCGCAGCGCCGTCGTCGCCCTCACGCACGATCCCAAGCTCGACGACCTGGCCCTGATGGAAGCGTTGAAATCGCCCGCGTTCTACGTGGGCGCCATCGGCTCGCGCGCCAACAATGCCAGGCGGCGCGAGCGGCTGCTGCAGTTCGACGTCAGTGCGGAACAGCTGGTGCGCCTGCACGCTCCCATCGGCCTGTACATCGGCAGCAAGACGCCGGCCGAAATCGCCATTTCCATCCTGGCCGAACTGACGGCCGTGAAAAACGGCGTGCCCGACGCGCTGCAGATCCAGCATGCGGCGGCCTTGACGCCGCCCAACCCTGACCTCTGCGTGCGCTGACGCCTGAAAAGCAAGAAACGCGGTGCGCCCGCATCGCCTCCCTGATACCGTCCCTGACTTTGGCCCACCATGACCCTGCTGCACTGGACGCTCCCCCTGCCCGCCGGCTACCGCCGCGACGACGTCATCGCCTTTCACGGCCGCGATACAGAAGCCGTGGCGGAACAAGTCACGCCGGCGGGCCTGCGCAAGGGCATCCTGCTTGCCGGCGCGCCCGTCGTACTGGACGTCGCCTTCACGCCGGATGCCGCCATCTGCCAGGCAGACATCGATGACGATGGCGATGCCGACCTTGACACGCCCCTGCACGGCGCCCTCCTGAACATCCTCGGCCTGCGCATCGACCCGCAGCCGTTCGCGCTACTGGCCGCCGCCGACCCGCTGCTGGCGCCCTTGGTGCGCCTCAATCCGGGCCTGCGCATCGTGCAGTCGGCCAGCCCGTTCGAGGCGCTGACCTGGGCCATCATCGGCCAGCAGATCAACCTGCCGTTCGCCATTGCCCTGCGCCGCACGTTTATTTTGCAGGCAGGACGCCGGCATGGCAGCGGCTTGTGGTGCTACCCGGAGGCGCGCGACGTGGCGCGGCTATCCGTCGAGGATTTGACGAGCCGCAAATTCTCGCGCGCCAAGGCGGAAACCGTGCTGCGCCTGGCACGCCTCGTCGACGACGGCGACTTGTCGCTGGAGCTGCCCCCGTCCGGCGACGTGGCCGCCATGTCGCAGGCGCTGCTGGCCGTGAAAGGCATCGGTCCGTGGACCGTCAATTACGCGCTGCTGCGCGGCTACGGCCATGCCGACTGCTCGCTGCACGGCGACGTGGCCATCCGCGCCGCCCTGCAAAGGCTGCTCGGCCTAGACGTCAAACCGGACATGGCGCGCACGGAGCAGTGGCTGCGCCAGTACGCGCCGCACCGCACCATGGCGGCCGCCCACCTGTGGGCCAGCCTGCATGCGCCGGCAAAAAATAATCCGCAAGACGTGGAATAAACGGCGGGCGGCGGGCGTCTATCCCTTGCAAGCCCACCAAAACCTCAAGGAGACCATCATGCGCTTCACCACTTTTGCCGCCACCGCCCTCGCCGCCCTGCTGTCCGCCCCGCTCGCCTTCGCCGCCGACGTCATGCCTGCCAACGGCATGCTGGTCAACGCCAGCGGCATGACCGTGTATGTGTTCGACAAGGACGTCGCCGACAGCGGCAAGAGCGCCTGCGGCGGCGGCTGCCTGGTGGCCTGGCCCGCCGTCATCGCCACCGAAGCGGCGCCCGCCGCCCCGTATGGCAGCATCCAGCGCGAAGACAACGGCGCCATGCAGCTGACCTACAAGGGCAAGCCCCTGTACCTGTACAAGGAAGACAAGAAGCCGGGCGACGTGGCCGGCGACAATGTCAAGAACGTGTGGCACGTCGTCAAGCCCTAAGCTCACTATCGCGCCGCCACGATGACCACGCAAGAGGACAGCCGCCAGCTGCAAGCCTGCCTGCCCGGCCTGCGCCGCTATGCGCGCGCGCTGGTCGGCGCCGTGCACGCGGACGACCTGGTGCAGGACACTGTGGAGCGGGCCTGGCGCAAGGTCGACCAGTGGCAACGGGGCGGCGAAATGCGGCCCTGGCTGTTTTCCATCATGCACAACCTGCACGTGGATCAATTGCGCCGTCCCGGCCTGGCGCTGCAGGAACTCGACGACGATGCCCTGCTGCCCGCGCCCGAGCATGCGCCGGGACAAGCCATCGCCATCGGCGAGATGGATGCGGCGCTGGCCCGTTTGCCTTTGGCGCAGCGCGAAGTCATCCTGCTCGTCGCGCTCGAACAGATGCCGTACGAGCAGGTGGCGGCCACCCTGGCCATCCCCGTCGGCACCGTCATGTCGCGGCTGTCGCGCGGGCGCGAGCGGCTGCGCGAACTGCTCGACGGCCGCCCGGCCGGTAGCCATGGCGCCCCCACCCTGAAAGTCGTGAAATGACAACGCAAGCCATCAGCGAAGCGCAATTGCACGCCCTGGCCGACGGCGTCCTGCCCGAGGCGCAGCGCGCCGCCATCGAGGCCCACCTGCGCGCGCATCCCGAAGACGCCGCCAGGGTGGACGCGTGGCGCGAGCAGAACCGGCAGTTGCGCGCCCTGTTCGATCCCGTGCTGGACGAAGCCGTGCCGCCGGCGCTGCGGCAGGCGGCGGCCCCGCCGGCCGCGAACGGCGCCTGGCGCCGCCCCGCCATGCAGGCGGCTGCGGCCATCGTGCTGGTGGTCGCTGGCGGCGCGGGCGGCTGGCTGCTGCGTGGCGGCGACGGCGTGAGCGCCAGCGCCAGCCCCATCTCCCTGGCGCGCAGCGCCGCCATCGCGCATGCCGTCTATACGCCCGAAGTGCGCCACCCCGTGGAAGTGGGCGCGGCGCAGGAAGCGCATCTGGTGCAATGGCTGTCGAAACGCCTGGGCACGCAACTGCAGCCGCCCGCGCTGTCGCCGCTCGGCTACCAGCTGATCGGCGGGCGCCTGCTGCCCGGCGATGGCGACGGCCCCGTGGCGCAATTCATGTATGAAGATGGCAAAGGCCAGCGCCTGACCCTGTACGTGGCCAGGGAGCGGAGCGGCAGGCAGGAAACGGCTTTCCGCTACACGCAGGAAAAGGATTTGAGTGTGTTTTACTGGATCGACGGCCAGCTCGGTTATGCCCTCTCGGCGAGCCTGCCCAAACAGGCGCTGGGCAAGATCGCCGACGCCGTGTACGCGCAGCTGGAGCAGGCGCGCTGAAGCAGGTCGACGTGAGGGTACCCGACGGCCGCCGGCCCCACTCCCTGCAGCGCACGGCGGCTGGTGCTACCATCGCCTACTGATGCGCTCATCCGTATGGCGGATGGCCGTCGCGCTTCCCCGCGCCATCCCCACTCCGAGGAATACACATGACGACCCTGACCATCAATGGCAAGCAGCACGACCTTGCCCTGCCTGACGACACGCCCCTGCTGTGGGCCCTGCGCGACGAACTGGGCATGACCGGCACCAAATTCGGCTGCGGCATGGCATTGTGCGGCGCCTGCACCGTGCATATGGACGGCGAGGCCATCCGCTCCTGCGTGACGCCCGTGTCGGCCACCGCCGGCAAGAAGATCACCACCATCGAAGCGGTGGGTGTAGACAAGGTCGGCCTGGCCCTGCAGCAAGCCTGGCAGGAGCACGGCGTGCCCCAATGCGGCTATTGCCAGGCCGGCCAGATCATGTCGGCCACGGCCCTGCTGCACAAGACCCCGAGACCGAACGACCAGCAAATCCGCGAAGCGATGAGCGGCAACATCTGCCGCTGCGGCACCTACACGCGCATCCACGCGGCCATCAAGCAGGCCTCGGCCAGCATCGGCGTGAAAGGAGCGGCCCAATGAGCATCCTTGAAAATCTCCCCGCCCCCGCTTCGCCTGCGCGGCGCAACTGGCTCAAGGCCGCCGGCGCGCTGGCCGGCTTGAGCCTGGTGGCCGGTCCTTCCGGCCTCGTGATGGCGGCCGACGCCGTCAAATACGGCGGCGACAAGATGGCGGGCGGCGTGGTCGACGACACCCTGGTCTTCCTGTCGATCGGCGCCGATGGCATCGTCACCATCGTGGCGCACCGCTCCGAAATGGGCCAGGGCATCCGCACCAGCCTGCCCATGGTGGCGGCCGATGAACTGGGCGCCGACTGGGCGCAGGTGCGCGTGCGGCAGGCGCCCGCCGACGAAGCGCGCTACGGCAGCCAGGATACGGACGGCTCGCGCAGCATGCGCCACTCGTTCCGCGCCATGCGCCACGTGGGCGCGACGGCGCGCCTGATGCTGGAAACGGCGGCCGCCGTGCGCTGGGACGTGCCCGTGACGCAAGTCAAGGCCGTCAATCACGCCGTCGTGCATGCGGCCAGCGGACGCTCGCTGTCCTTCGGCGCGCTGGCCGGGGAAGCGGCCAAACTGCCGGTGCCGCCACGCGCCCGCATCAGCCTGAAAACGGCGGGCGAGCTGCGCTACATCGGCCAAACCAGCACACGCGGCATCGACTTGCACGATATCGTCACGGGCAACACCCACTTCGGCATCGACACGCGCCTCGACGGTATGGCGTACGCCGTCATCGCCCGTCCGCCCGTCTTCGGCGGCAAGCTGAAAAGCGTGGACAAGACGGCGGCCCTGAAGGTGCCCGGCGTGCTGCGCATCGTCGAACTGGCGGGCAGCCCGCCACCGGCCATGTTCAATCCGCTGGGCGGCGTGGCCGTCATCGCCAGCAACACCTGGGCCGCCATCAAGGGCCGCGCGGCGCTGGTGCTGGAATGGGAGGATGGCCCGAACGGCGATTACGATTCGACCGCCTTCCGCAAGACGCTGGAAGCGGCCGTGCGCCAGCCGGCCAGCCCGGCGCGCGACCAGGGCAAGACGGTGGCGACGCTGGCCGCCGCTCCCGCCGCGCGCAAACTCAGCGCCGAATACTATCTGCCGCACCTGGCCCACGCCACCATGGAGCCGCCCGCCGCCACCGTGCGCATCGCCGGCGGCAAGGCCGAGGTGTGGGCCTGCGTGCAGGCGCCGCAGGCGACGCGCAGCAACGTGGCCAAGGCCCTGGGCCTGGCGCATGACGACGTGACCGTGCACGTGACCCTGCTCGGCGGCGGCTTCGGGCGCAAATCGAAACCCGATTTCGCCGTCGAGGCGGCGCTGCTGTCGCAAACCATGGATGGCGCGCCCGTCAAACTGACGTGGACGCGCGACGACGACCTGCAGCACGACTACCTGCACACGGTGTCCGTCGAACGGCTGGAAGCGTCGCTCGACGCGAAGGGCATGCCGACGGCCTGGCTGCACCGCACGGCCGCGCCCACCATCACCTCGACCTTTGCCGCCGGCGCGAACAAGCAGGCGCCGTTCGAGCTGGGCATGTCGGCCATCAACGTGCCGTTCGCCATTGCGAACATCCGCGTCGAAGTGCCGGAAGTGCCGGCCCACACGCGCATCGGCTGGTTCCGTTCCGTGTCGAACATCCCGCACGCCTTCGCCATCCAGTCGTTCACGGCCGAACTGGCGCACGCGGCGAAGAAGGACCATCGCGACTACCTGCTGGCGCTGTTGGGCCCCGCGCGCAAGATCAACCCGGCCGACCTGTCCGACGGCTGGAACTATGGCGAAGACCCGGCGAAGTATCCGGTCGACATAGGCCGCATGCGCCACGTGATCGAGCTGGCAACAAGCAAGGCGGGCTGGGGCCGCAAGCTGCCCAAGGGACGGGGGCTGGGTCTGGCCGTGTCCTACAGTTTCGTCACCTATGTGGCGGCCGTGATCGAAGTGGAGATCAACGCGGCCGGCGAAGTCATCGTGCCCAGGGTCGATATCGCCATGGATTGCGGCCCGCAGATCAACCCGGACCGCGTGCGCTCGCAGATCGAGGGCGCCTGCATCATGGGCCTGTCGCTGGCCATGAGCGGCGAGATCAGCTTCAAGAACGGCCGGGTCGAGCAAAGCAATTTCCACGACTATAGCGTGCTGCGCGCCGCCGACGCGCCGCGCGTGATCCACACGCACCTGGTGCCGGGCACCCTGGACATGGAGCTGGGCGGCGTGGGCGAACCGGCCACGCCGCCCATCGCGCCCGCCCTGTGCAACGCCATCTTCGCCGCCACGGGCAAGCGCATCCGCGCCCTGCCCGTCGGCATGCAGCTGGCGAAGAAAGCCTAGGCGCAAGAGTAAACACTCCGCACAACGAAAAAACCGCTGGCCCTCTTGCGAGGAGCCAGCGGCTTCGAATTGGTTGCGGGGACAGGATTTGAACCTGTGACCTTCGGGTTATGAGCCCGACGAGCTGCCAGACTGCTCCACCCCGCACAAGAATTATAAGGGCAAACGGGTGGCTTAGGCAATAGCTATCTCAACTTCGACTGCAATAGAGCCATTAAATTAAAAGAGTGCGACAATTGCCAGCTGGTATTGTGTCCGCCCGTCACGCCACGCCGTGCGCAATCGGTGTACAGTAAGCGTTACCGCAAACACCCATTTTCCCAAGCCCGCCCATGAAATTCTGCTCCGAATGCGCCCATCCTGTCAGCCTGTCCATTCCGGAAGGCGACAACCGTCCGCGCTATGTCTGCGCCAACTGCGACGCCATCCATTACCAGAACCCGAAAATGGTGGTCGGCTCGATTCCCGTCTGGGAAGAGGATGGCCAGTTGCAGGTCTTGCTGTGCAAGCGCGCCATCGAGCCGCGCCTCGGCTACTGGACCCTGCCGGCCGGCTTCATGGAAAACGATGAAACGACGTCGGACGCGGCCGAGCGCGAAACGGTGGAGGAAGCGGGCGCGAATATCGAGCTGGGCCCCCTGTTTTCGCTGCTCAACGTGCAGCGCGTGCACCAGGTGCACCTGTTCTACCTGGCGCGTTTGCGCGATCTCGATTTCGCGCCGGGCATCGAAAGCCTGGACGTGCAGCTGTTCACGGAAGCGCAGATTCCCTGGGACGACCTGGCCTTCCCCACCATCCGCGCCACCCTGGAGCTGTTCTTTGCCGACCGCGTGAAAATCCGCGAAGGCGGCAGCTACGGCGTCCATACGGGCGACATCACGCGCCCGATGGCGCGCGCGGATGCCGAGTAAGCCCCCGAATAAGTCCCCCTCACCCGCCACCTTTGACGCCGCATGATTCCCTGGCTCGACATCCACACCCCCTTCCCCGACGTCTCGCGCGCCCTGACGGACGAGGCGCCCGGCCTGCTGGCGGCCGGCGCCGACCTGTCGCCCGCGCGCCTGCTCGATGCTTACCGGCACGGCATCTTCCCCTGGTTTTCCGAAGGCCAACCCATCCTGTGGTGGAGCACCGATCCGCGCATGGTGCTGATGACGGACAACTTCAAGGTGTCCGACAGCCTGGCCAAGGCGATCCGCAAGGTCGAGCGCAGCGCCGCCACGGACGGGCGCTGGCAGCTGCGCTTCGACGGCGATTTCGAGGCCGTCATGCGCGCCTGCGCGGCGCCGCGCAAGGATGGCCCGGGCACCTGG
This sequence comes from Janthinobacterium sp. JC611, assembly GCF_018682595.1. Lineage (NCBI taxonomy): Bacteria > Pseudomonadati > Pseudomonadota > Betaproteobacteria > Burkholderiales > Oxalobacteraceae > Janthinobacterium > Janthinobacterium sp. JC611. Next base: position 341,967 of record NZ_JAFLJN010000014.1, on the reverse strand, counting down.
ATCTCGGACGACATCGTCGCCGGCTACACGGGCTTGCACAAGCTGGGCTACGCGCACTCGTCGGAACTGTGGCTGGACGGGGAACTGGTGGGTGGCGCGTATGGCGTGTCGATCGGGCGCATGTTCTATGGCGAATCGATGTTCGCGCGCGTCTCGGATGGCTCGAAGATCGCGCTGGCGCAGCTCGTGCGCTTTTTGCAGGCGCGCGGCGTGGCCATGATTGACTGTCAGCAAGAAACAAAACACCTGGCGTCGCTGGGCGCGGCGCCCATTTCGCGCGCGCGCTTCCTGGCCCACGTCCGCGTCGCCATTGAAGCAGCGCAAATCACGGATTGGCATGCTGCACCGCCCGCATAAAAAAGCTATGATATCTCCACGCAGACTTCCATTGCCGCGGACAGACCAGACAGGATCAGCATGACGCACCTGAACGAACTACCGTTTGCCACCCTGCAGTTCTACACGACGGCGCCCTACCCGTGCAGCTACCTGGACGACCGCCAGGCCCGCTCGCAGGTGGCCACGCCCTCGCACCTGATCAACAGCGACGTGTACTCGGAACTGGTGCGCAACGGCTTTCGCCGCAGCGGCATTTTTACCTACCGCCCGTATTGCGACGGCTGCCAGGCCTGCATTCCCGTGCGCGTCGTCACGGGCGAATTCACCCCCAACCGCAACCAGCGCCGCGCCTGGAGCCGGCACGCCGATCTGCAGGCGGGCGTGGCCACCCTGTCCTTCCTCGACGAGCACTACGAACTGTACCTGCGCTACCAGAGCACGCGCCACGCGGGCGGCGGCATGGACCAGGACAGCCGCGACCAGTATGCGCAATTCCTGCTGCAAAGCCGGGTCAACACGCGCCTGGTGGAGTTTCGCGATGCCGAAGGCATCCTGCGCATGGTCAGCATCATCGACGTGCTGGCCGACGGCCTGTCTTCCGTCTACACCTTCTTCGATCCCGACGTACCGGGCGCCTCGTACGGCACCTACAACGTGCTGTGGCAAATCGCCCAGGCGCGCGAGCTGGGCCTGCCCTACATCTACCTGGGCTACTGGATCGCGCAAAGCCCGAAAATGGCCTATAAAATCAACTTCAAGCCGCTGGAAGCGCGCATCAAGGGGCAGTGGGTGGTGATGTAAAAAAGGGGCTTGTGCCCCTTTTCCATTGCCTTACTTGCTCTTGTCCGGGAACGCCGGACGCTTGGGACGCGCGGGCGGATTCTTCGCCAGTTCGGCCTGGATCACCTCGATCGCCTTTTCCAGCTGCGGATCGCGTCCGGCGATGACGTCGGCCGGCGTTTGCTCGACGTCGATATCGGGCGGCACGCCTTCGTTTTCCACGCCCCAGCCATTCTCGCGCGTCCAGAACGCCAGGTTCGGCGCCGTGATGAAGCCGCCATCCATCAGCACGGGGAAGCCGAGGATGCCCACCAGGCCGCCCCACGTCGCCTTGCCGATCAGCGGGCCCATGTTATTTTTGCGGAACATCCACGGCAGCAAGTCGCCGCCCGAACCGGCCGTCTCGTCGATCAGCATGGCGCGCGGGCCCTGGATCGAGGCCGACGGCGTCTTCATGTCGGCGCCGTAGCGCATGGTCCACCAGGCGATTTCCTTCTTCTGCAGGATCTCGATGTAGTAATCGGCCACGCTGCCGCCGCCATTGAAACGCTCGTCGACGATGATGGCCTGCCTGTCCGCCTGCGGGAAGAAATAGCGCTTGAAGTAAGTGTGGCCCAGGCTCGCCGTATTGGGCACGTACACGTAGGCCACCTTGCCATTGGTTGCCGCATTCACCTTGCGCATATTGCCCTCGATCCAGTCGCGGTTGCGCAAGGCATCCTCGGTGGGCACAGGCACCACGGTGATGGTGCGCGCGCCCTTGCCGTCGGCCGACGGCCCCACGGTCAGGTCGATGGCTTTGCCGGCCGTGTTCTCGAAGGCGCTGTACAAGTTCGTCGGCGGCGCCAGCGGGCGGCTGTCGACGGCCAGCAGGTATTCGCCCGCCTTGACGTTCAGGCCCGGCTCCGTCAGCGGCGCGCGCAGGGTCGGATTCCAGTTCAAGCCGCCATATACCTTCTTGAAGCGGTAATGGCCGTCGCTCACTTCATAATCGGCGCCCAGCAAGCCGCCCGGCACCTTCTTCGCCTCGATGAAATCGTCGCCGCCGCCGCCGCGGTGGTGGCCCACGGCCAGTTCGCTGCACATCCACTGGATCAGGCGGTTCAGGTCCGCTCGGCTCGACAGCTCGGGCAGGAAGACGGCGTACTTGTCGCGCATGGCTTTCCAGTCCACGCCATGCATGCCCGGGTCATAGAAGTAGTCGCGGTTGATGCGCCACACCTCGTTGAAAATCTGCGTCCACTCGGCGCGCGGGTCGGCCTTCACTTCGATGGCATCGACCTTGATCTTGCCTTCGCCGGGCGCCAGCAGCTTGCCCGTGGCGGAACCCATGGCCCAGTTGTCCTTGTGGCGGTACAAGAGCTTCTTGCCATCGGCCGACACGTCGAAGTCGTCCGCGTCGGCCACCACGGTTTCCGCCTTGCGTTCCTTCAGGTCGAAGCGCTGCAAGGCCTTCTTGCCATCGCTTTCGCGCAGCAGGAAGATCTGCCCGGCGGCGCCCGCCTCCAGCCGGGAGAACTGCGCGGCCGGCAGCGGCAGGTCGACGATGCGCGTGGCGATGCCGTCGAAGTCGATGTGGATCGGCGCCACGGGGGCCACCGTGACTTTCGGATCATCGCGGCCCGTCTTCGGATCGATCTTCGGCTCGCTCTTCGCTTCCGTTTCCGCCTTGGCCGCGTCTTTCTTACTCTCCGCGCCGGCGGCCTTTTCCTCGTCGCTTTCCTTGATCAGGGGCGACGGCAGGTCGCGCCGCAGCACGGCCATCCACACGGTGCGCGTCACCAGGTTGTCTTCGTTCTGCTGCGAGAACCAGTTGTTGCTGGGGCCCGCATTCGTCGAGGCGAAGAAGTACAGGTATTTGCCGCTCTTGTCGAACACGGGCTGGGCCACGTCGGACAGGCCGTCGGTGACGGGCATGGACTTGTTCTGCTCGAGGGAATAGATGTAGGCGCTGCGCGTGTAGGTGGGCGAATTGAGCGTGTAGGCCAGCCAGCGCGAATCGGGTGCCCACGCGGCGCGCATGCTCTTGTCGACGCCATACATCGGCTCCGTGGCGACCTTCTGCACCTTGCCCGTGCCGATGTCGATCACGTACAGGCTCCAGCCATTGTCCGCAAACGCGATCTTCCTGCTGTCGGGCGACCACACGGCGTTGTCATAGAAGCCGCTGCCATTGAGCTTGAGTTTCTTCACGGCGCCCTTGCCATCCTGCGCCCGCACATGCAGTTCATACTCGCCCGACTCGTCCGAGAAATACGCGACCGAGCGGCCATCGGGCGACCAGATGGGCGTGCGCTCGTGGGCGCCGGCCGTCTGCGTCAGATTGCGCACGTCGCCCTTGTCGGCGGGGATGGTGACGATCTCGCCCCGGTACTCGAAGGCGACGCGCGCGCCCGACGGCGAAATCGAGGCGTCGCGGATATATTTCGCGTTCTTGACCCAGCGTGGACGCGTCTGTCCCAGGTCGCTGGCCACGGCGATGCTCAGCTTGTGCGCCTGGCCGCTGGCGATGTCGAGCGAGTGCAGGTAGCCGGCCTGCTCGTAGACGATGGTGCCGTTCGCGGCCGACGCGTTCAGCACGGGGAAATCCGCGTGCCGCGTCAGCTGGCGCACGGCCTTGGTCTTCACGTCGTAGGCAAACAGGTTGAATTCGCCGTTGCGGTCGGAACGGAAGTACACGGTGTCCTTGATCCACATGGGATCGACGTCGTTCGAGCGCGTCGTCGGCTGGGGGATTTTTTCGATCGATTTGTCGGCCGACGAGAATAGCCACAGCCAGGAATTGGTGCCGCCCCGGTAACGCTTCCACTGTTTAAAAGCGGGCATCAGCGGATTGTAGGCGATGCGCTTGCCATCGGGCGAATACGCGGCGCGCGACGCGTTGGGGATCTCCAGCTGGGTTTCCACGCCGCCCGCCACCGGCACCGTGAACAGCTTCTGGAAGCGGTTGTTGAAGGCGGCGCGGGGCGAGGTGAACATCACGGCCTGGCCATCGGGCGTGAACGACTGCGCCAGGTCCGCGCCCGGATGGAAGGTCAGGCGGCGCGGCACGCCGCCAGCCGCCGCGATCACATACACGTCGACATTGCCGTCGATGTTGGCGCTATACGCGATCAGGCTGCCGTCGGGCGAAAACACGGGATTGGACTTGTCGCCCAGGTCGGAGGTGAGGCGCCGCGCGCCACCGCCGTCGAGGTTCGACAGCCATACATCGCCCGCGTAGATGAAGGCGATGTGGCGGCTGGAGACGGCCGGTTCGCTCAGCATGCGGGTGTCTTGCGTATTGGGCAGGGCCAGGGCCGGGTGGCTCAGCAGCAGTGTGCTGGCGGCCGCGATGGCGGTCAGGATGCGTGTCTTTTTCAATCGATGTCTCGCTTATGAAGTCAACAGAACAGGGAAGAAACAGGGAATCCACGGCCGAATGCCAATTATCAATGGATCAATATTGCATTTGACCAACAAGAACTATACACCCGGCAGCCGCATGGAACACGGTAAAATACGGCAAATTACACAGCGCGCCGCCAGCCTCTCCCGGCGGCCCGCACACCTACTCAAAGCGCCCCATGTCCGAAAAATTCCTGTACTCCCTCGCCCGCCCCTTGTTGTTTTCGATGGATGCCGAAGCGGCCCACCATCTGACCCTGCCCGCCCTGAAACGCGCCAGCGCGCTGGGCCTGACCAAGCTGGCCGGCAAGCCGGCGGCGGACCCGCGCACGGTGATGGGCATCACCTTCCCGAATCCGGTCGGCCTGGCCGCCGGCCTGGACAAGGATGGCGCCTACATCGACGCGCTGGCCGACCTGGGCTTCGGCTCCATCGAAGTGGGCACCGTCACGCCGCGCGCGCAGGCGGGCAATCCGAAACCGCGCATGTTCCGCCTGCCGCAGGCGCAGGGCATCATCAATCGCATGGGATTCAACAATGGCGGCGTGGACGCCTTCGTCGCCAACGTGCAGGCGTCGAAGTTCTACCAGGACCGCGCCGGCGTGCTGGGCCTGAACATCGGCAAGAACGCCGACACGCCGATCGAGCGGGCGGCCGACGACTACCTGCTGTGCCTGGAAAAAGTCTACCCGTATGCCAGCTATGTGACGGTCAACATCTCATCGCCGAACACGAAGAACCTGCGCCAGCTGCAGGGCGCGTCCGAACTCGACGCCCTGCTGTCGCAGCTCAAAGATGCGCAGGCGCGCCTGGCCGACAAGCACAAGCGCTACGTGCCGCTGGCCCTGAAAATCGCGCCGGACATGGATGGCGAACAGGTCAAAAGCATCGCCGACTCGCTCACGCGCCACCGGATCGACGGCGTCATCGCCACCAACACGACCCTGTCGCGCAGCGCCGTCGAAGGCATGCCGCACGGCGCCGAAGCGGGCGGCCTGTCGGGCGCGCCCGTGTTCGAACTGTCGAACAATGTCATCCGTTTGCTGAAGGCGGAACTGGGCGACGCCCTGCCCATCATCGGCGTGGGCGGCATCATGCAGGGCCTGGACGCCGTGGCCAAGTTCGAGGCGGGCGCGCAGCTGGTGCAGCTGTACAGCGGCCTGATTTACGCCGGTCCTGCGCTGATCAAGGATTGCGCCCGCGCGCTGCGCGGCAAACAGGCGACATGATCGCCAGGGTCAAGCTGGGCGCCAGCAGCCTGGAAGTGAGCCGCATCTGCCTGGGCACGATGACCTTCGGCGAGCAGAACAGCGAAGCCGAAGCGCACAGCCAGCTCGATTACGCGCTCGAGCGGGGCATCAACTTCATCGACACGGCCGAGATGTATCCGGTGATGGCCAGCGCGCAGACGCAGGGCAGCACCGAGCGCTATATCGGCAGCTGGCTGAAGAAGAGCGGCCGGCGCGGCGACATCGTGCTGGCCAGCAAGGTGGCCGGGCCGAATTCGCGCATGCACTGGATACGCAAGGGCAAGACGGACCACGACGCGGTCAACATCCGCGCCGCCGTCGAGGACAGCCTGCGCCGGCTGCAGACGGAGCACATCGACCTGTACCAGTTGCACTGGCCCAGCCGCAACCTGCCCATCTTCGGCGCCAGCGTGTACAACCCGCGCAAGGAACACGCTTGCGTCGCCATCGAGGACACGCTGGCCGTGCTGGGCAAGCTGGTCGAGGAAGGCAAGATCGGCCACATCGGCGTATCGAACGAATCGTCGTGGGGCGTGTGCGAATACATCAAGCAAGCCGAACTGAAGGGCTTGCCGCGCATCGCATCCATCCAGAACCTGTACAACCTGACGGCGCGCCATTTCGAGACGAGCTTGCTCGACGAAACCTGCCACCGGGAAAATGTCAGCTTGCTGGCCTACAGCCCGCTGGCGTTCGGCCAGCTGACGGCGAAATATATCGACGATCCGCAGGCCAAGGGCCGCCTGACGCGCTTCCCGGCCGGCTGGAGTCCCCGCTACGTGCGCCCCGCCACCATCGCGGCAGCCAGCCGGTATGCGGCGCTGGCCCGCGCACACGGCTTGACGCCGGCGCAGCTGGCGCTGGCCTGGTGCTATACGCGCTGGTTCGTGGCCTCGACCATCATCGGCGCCACCAGCGTGACGCAGTTGCAGCAAAATATCGATGCCCATGAAGTCAGCCTGTCGCCGGAACTGGTGGCGGCCGTCGACGCCATCCACGCCGACGTACCCAATCCGGGACAGTAAGCGCCCTCCGCCCGGCGGCGCATGCCGCCGCCAGGCTCCTCCCTCCTCTCGCAGATAGTCGTATTTATACAACAGCCGGCAATTTACTGCTGTGCAGCATTGCGGCCTTGCCATGCCCGGCCGTATGCTGGAAACGAGGCCATATGCGCTACTCGCGCCATGTTGACGTGTTTCAGATATTTATTGCATATCGATAGACAGAACGATTCGTAAGCACGCCGCGTGCCCACTGTTAATCTGTTTTCATCACCGGACCGCCATGGTCCGCGCAACCACCAACCGAAGAGATATCGTCGATGAGTTCAAGCAACGCCCGCTCCCAGATTCCCGCCCTGCCCGTGAAAACCGTGATCGCCGCCAGCCTGGTCGCCTGCTTCAGCCTGCCCATGCAGGCGCAAGCGCAGCAAGAGCTGCCGGCCGAAGGCGAATTGCAATCGGTGGTCGTCACCGGCACCTTCGCCAAGAACCGCCGCACCATCGATTCCGAATCGCCGATCGACATCCTCACCTCGCGCGACCTGCAAAGCACGGGTTCGGGCGAACTGGCCACCGTGCTGGCACGTTTGCTGCCCTCGCTGAACTTCGCCCGCGCCACGGGCGCCGACGCCAGCGACGCCGTGCGTCCGGCGCAATTGCGCGGCCTGTCGCCCGACCAGACCCTGGTGCTGGTGAACGGCAAGCGCCGCTACACCTCGGCCGTCGTCAACGTCAACGGCTCGCTGGGCCGCGGCTCGGCGCCCGTCGACCTGAACGCGATTCCGCTGGCCGCCATCGACCACGTGGAAGTGCTGCGCGATGGCGCGGCGGCCCAGTACGGCTCCGATGCGATTGCCGGCGTGATCAACATCATCCTGAAAAAAGGCGCGGCCGGCGGCGACATCGAAGTGGGCTATGGCCAGACGCAGGAACGCGACGGCAAGCAGAAATCCATCAAGGGTTCGGCCGGCTTCGCCCTGGGCGACGACGGCTGGGTGCGCGTCTCGGCGGAAGTGGCCGAGCGCGACCCGACCAACCGCGCCGGCGCCGATTTCCGCAATCCCCTGGAACCGCGCTACGGCAAGGTCAACCAGCGCTATGGCGATGCGGAAAGCAAGCCGGCGACGCTGTTCCTCAACAGCGAATACCATATCAGCGATAACCTCGACTGGTATGCCTTCGGCAACTACGGCAAGCGCGACACGTCGGCCGCCGCCACCTGGCGCACGGCCTACAATGGCACGGCGCTGCGCACGCCCGTCTACCCGGAAGGCTTCCTGCCGCTGCAAAACAGCACCTTGACGGACCAGTCCATCGTCACCGGCCTGCGCGGCGAAGCGGCCGGCTGGCGCTGGGATGCCAGCCTGAATTACGGCAGCAACAAGTTCGAGCTGGACCTGGACAACACGATCAACCTGTCGATCGGCACCCTGGGCGCGAACAGCCCCACGCATTTCCATGCCGGTTCGCTGAAAAACGAGCAGACCGTGTTCAACCTCGACGCGGCGCGCGAATTCCCCGTCGCCGCCTTCTCCGGTCCCCTGACCGTGGCCGTGGGCGCGGAAGCGCGCCGCGAGAAATACAGCATCGGCGCCGGCGATGAAGCATCGTACATCGGCAGCGGCTCGCAAGGCTTTGCCGGCTTCCGCCCTGCCAACGCGGGCAGCCACTCGCGCCACAACGAGTCGATCTATGTAAATCTGGAAGCGGAAGCGACGAAGAAGCTGTCCGGCGGCGTGGCCCTGCGCCATGAGCGCTACAGCGATTTCGGCAGCACCACGTCGGCCAAGGGCTCGGCGCGCTACGCCTTCACGGATGCGCTGTCCCTGCGCGGCACCATGTCGAGCGGTTTCCGCGCGCCATCGCTGGCGCAGCAGTACTACACCATCACCACCACCAACTTCCAGGTCATCAACGGCGTCAACACGCCGATCGAGACGGGCACCTTCGCCGTCAACACGCCGCAGGCGCGCGCCCTCGGCGCCCAGGACCTGAAACCGGAAAAAGCCCGCAACTACAGCCTGGGCCTGCAATTCCAGCCGAACCGCAACTTCACCACCAGCGTCGACGCCTACCGCATCGACATCGACAACCGCATCCTGTTCTCGGCCAACCTGGCGCTGAACGACGCGCTGAAGGCCCAGCTGGCGGCGCAAGGCACGCCCGTGGGCGCGGCGCGCTACTTCACGAATGCCGTCGACACGCGCACGGAAGGCGTGGACATCGTCAGCACCTACCGCATCGACCTGCAGGACAAGGACCGCCTGGACTTCACGGTGGCCTACAATCACAACAAGAGTTCGGTGGAAAAAGTGGCCGACAACCCGGCCATCCTGACGGCCAACAACCTGAAGCTGATCGACCGCCAGACCATCGCGCGGGCCACCGTGGCGTCGCCGAAGGACAAGTTCAGCCTGGCCGCCGACTATGGCTTCGGCATCTGGAACGTGCATGGCCTGGTAACGCGCTATGGCAGCTTCACCGTGCCGCAAAACGATGTCAAGCTGGACCAGACGTATGACCCGCAGTGGGTGCTGGACGTGTCCGGTTCGGTGAAACTGGGCAAGAACTGGCGCCTGGTGGCCGGCATCGACAACGTCACCAACCGCTACCCGGCCCAAGTGACGAGCGCGGGCAACCTGAACGTCGCCGGCACCCAGCCGTACAGCATCTTCGCGCCGAACGGCTTCAACGGGCGCTATTACTACGCCAAGGCTGGCTATAGCTGGTAAACAAGGCCCGGCCATGCAAAAAGCCCGGAACGCATCGCGTTTCCGGGCTTTTTTTTCCTGCAATAGCGCTTGCGCCCGCAGGCGCTGCAGGCTCAGGCGCTGCGGCGGCGCGCCACAAAACCGAGCAGGCCAAGGCCCAGCATCAGCATGCCGTAAGTCGCTGGCTCAGGCACTGCCGAGACCGAGTTGTACGCGCGGAAATTGCTCAGGCCGCGCGGCAGGTTGGCAATGCTGAACAGCGTGTTGGCGGCCAGCGGCGTGTCCCAGTGAAACAACAATTCGCCACGGCCATAATGTACGGCCAGGTAGTCAAAGCTGGAGTTGACGGTGAACGAACCGGACTTGCTGCTGGCCAGGTCGCCCTGGGCGGCAAAGACCAAAGAACCGGTGCCGCTGGACGGCAGGCCGAACTTGCTGGTGACCAAACTCTGGATGGCGGCCGCGCTTTGCGCGCCGGGCGGGTTGGCGCCGTCATAGACCCAGACCGAGTCCGCTGCCACGCTGCCATAAGTGACGGTCTTGCCGCCCACCAAGAAGCCGCTCATGGCAGGATCGGTGATTTCCACCCAGCTCGCCGCCTGGGCCAATGGCGCCAGGCAAACCGAAACGCTCAGGCAAAGACCCAGTAACGCATGTTTAGTCGTGTTCATATCCGCCCCTTACTCAAATATTTCAATAAATATATTATTAATTAATTTTTTATCATTTCTCAACCACTGAGCAAAAGATATCATTCAGGAAAGCAAAATGCAATAAAAGAAACAAGTTTTACCATTGACATTTTCAATCGACCTCATCAATTCATTGCCAGTGCCGGCTATCGCAGGGCTTGCCGCCATCCTTGCCATGAGCGGCCGCCATTCCGGGCGACAGGATTGTTGTAGATCAGCACATGGGAAGCCGGGTAGCCCTGCGGCAATGGCAAGGCTGGACGATATGCGTGGTCAGTCTGACACGCGATCGGCTACCATGGGTGTTACTCTTTGGATCACGGATCACCATGCCCGGCTAGCGCCTGGCCGACGCCGCCGAACTGGCGGCGCGCCACATCATCAATACCCGGCACGACGATGACGATAAGCTCGTCAACCGCTACGCGGGCCTGTGCTTCGTGACGAAAAAGTGCCGGAAGACGGCGCTCGTGTCGCTGGGCGCCGTGCTCGGCGTGGATGACCGTTTCATCCGCCTGCTCGATTCTCCGACCGGGTCAGCCTATGCCTTCGACCACGACACGCAACAATTCATGGCGGTGAACGTATGACAAGTGATGAACTGAAGGAATTTTGCGCGGCCCTGCCCGGCGCTCAAGCCATGCTCTACGGTGCGCCGTCGAACATCCTCGTGTATGAAGTAGCTGGCAAGAAATTTGCATACTTTAAAACCAGCACGCCCGAGCAGTGGCGCTTCAGCCTGCGCGTCAGCGCGGAGCGCTTCATCGAACTGACGGACATGCCCGGCGTCAAACCGGCCCGCTACATGGGCCGCTTTCACTGGGTAAGCATCGTCGACGTGGCGCGCTTCCCGTCCGACTATCTGGCGGAACTGGTGCAGGATAGCTACGCGCGCGCCGTGGCCAGCCTGACGCGCGCGCAATGGGCGGCCATCGCCTAGAGGGCGTCCTCGCCCGCCATGGCGCGGTCGATGTCTTCGCGCGTCAGGTCCGGCGCCAGTTGCAGGATGAATTCGTAGGCGTAGGAACGCAGGTAGGCGCCGCGGCGCACGGCCAGGCGCGTCGTGTTGGTGGCGAACAGGTGCGACGCTTCCACCGCCCGCAGTCCCTTGTCGCGGCCATGGTCGAAGGCCATTGAGGCGACGATGCCCACGCCCAGGCCCAGCGCCACATATTGCTTGATGACGTCGGAATCCATGGCCGTAAGGATGATGTCGGTCGCCACGCCGGCCTTGGCGAAGGCGTCGTCGATATGGCCGCGTCCCGTGAAGCCCTTGTCGTAGGTAATCAACGGGTATTTCGCCAGGTCTTCCAGGCGGATGGGCGAATGCTCGAGCAGCGGGTGACCATCCGGCACGACGATCAAATGGCTCCAGCGGTAGCACGGGAAGGACACGAGGTCGGGGAACTGGCTCAAGCCTTCCGTGGCGATGCCGATATCGGTCTTGCCCGACAGCACCCATTCCGCGATGTGCTCGGGCGCGCTTTGCTGCAGTGCGATGCGCACGTCGGGATAGGCGGCGCGGAAGCCCTGCACCACTTTCGGCAGTGCATAGCGCGCCTGCGTGTGCGTGGCCGCCACGGATAAAGTGCCGCTGGTCTGGCCGCTGTATTCCAGGCTGGCCTGCTGCAGGTTTTCCGCCTCGATCAGGAGGCGGTCGACGATCTTCAGGATGCCCTTGCCCGGCTCCGTCAAGCCCGTCAAGCGCTTGCCGTTGCGTTCGAAAATCACCACGCCCAGCTCGTCTTCCAGCTCGCGGATCTGCCGGCTCACGCCCGGCTGCGACGTGAACAGGGCGTTGGCCACCTCCGTCAGGTTATAGCCGCGGCGGGCCGCTTCGCGGATCGATCGCAGTTGTTGAAAGTTCATGGCTATCCTGTATTAAGTTCGGCTGGGTTCGACAAAGACGTGCAGGCGTTTCGGGCGGACCACCAGCGTCTCGCCCTCCTTCAGCTGCAGATGGCTGAAGCGCTCGTTCGACATCACCGCTTCGATCAGTTCGCTGTTATCGACACGCTGCAAGTCCAGCTGGGCCAGCGGGCCGATGGCATGGGCGCGGCTCAGTTTCACGACGATGCCTTCCGCGCCCTGCGTGTAGCGGTCGATTTCCAGGTCGTGCGGCCGCACATAGGCCGTGCCCTTGCTGTCGCTCACGCCCGCGTAATCGGGCACCTCGAAGCTGGCGTCGCCCGTCGCCATCACGCCGTCGTGCACCCTGCCGTGAAACAGGTTGACGTTGCCCAGGAAGCCGTAGACAAACGGCGAGGCCGGGTGGTTGTAGACTTGCTCTGGGGAACCAAGCTGCTCGACGGTGCCCTTGTTCATCAGCACCACCTGGTCCGCCACTTCCAGCGCCTCTTCCTGGTCATGCGTGACGAAAATACTGGTCACGTGCAAGTCGTCATGCAGGCGGCGCAGCCAGCGGCGCAATTCCTTGCGCACCTTGGCGTCCAGGGCGCCGAACGGCTCGTCGAGCAGCAGCACGCGCGGTTCCACGGCCAGCGCGCGCGCCAGCGCGATACGCTGGCGTTGCCCGCCCGACAGTTGCGGCGGATAACGGTCGGCCAGCCAGTCCAGCTGCACCAGCTCCAGCAAATCTTTTACCTTGCGGCGGATCTGCTCTTCCGACGGACGCTCGCTGCGCGACTTCACGCGCAAGCCGAAGGCCACGTTCTCGAACACCGTCATGTGCTTGAACAGCGCATAGTGCTGGAAGACGAAACCGACCTGCCGCTCGCGCACGTGGCGGTTCGACGCATCTTCCGCGTCCAGCAGCACTTGCCCGCTGTCCGGATGTTCCAGGCCGGCGATGATGCGCAGCAAGGTGGTCTTGCCGCAACCGGACGGGCCCAGCAGGGCCGTCAGTTCGCCGGCGGGAAAGTCCAGCGAGATATTGTCGAGGGCGACGAAATCGCCGAAGCGCTTATGGATGTTTTTAACGGCGATGGTCATATCAGTGCTCCGTGGAACGTAAGGCGGAATCGTCGGCGTTGTTCTCGTTCAAACGCCACTCAATGAAGGCTTTCAGGGCCAGGGTCACCAGCGCCAGCAAGGCCAGCAGCGAGGCGACGGCAAACGCGGCGGCGAAGTTGTACTCGTTGTACAGAATCTCCACCTGCAGCGGCATGGTGTTGGTTTCGCCGCGGATATGGCCGGACACGACGGACACGGCGCCGAACTCGCCCATGGCGCGGGCATTGCACAGGATCACGCCATACAGCAGCCCCCACTTGATGTTCGGCAAGGTGACTCGGCGGAAAGTGTTCCAGCCCGAGGCGCCCAGCACGATGGCGGCCTCTTCCTCTTCGCTACCCTGCGATTGCATCAGCGGGATCAGTTCGCGCGCGACGAACGGAAAGGTGATGAAGATGGTGGCCAGCACGATGCCGGGCACGGCGAACAAAATCTTGATGTCGTGCGCCTGCAGCCACGGGCCGAACCAGCCCTGGGCGCCGAACATCAGCACGTAGATCAGGCCGGAAATCACGGGCGAGACGGAAAACGGCAGGTCGATCAGGGTCAGCAGGATGCTCTTGCCGCGGAAATCAAACTTGGCGATGCACCAGGACGCGGCCACGCCGAACACCAGGTTCAGCGGCACGGCGATGGCGGCCGTGATCAGGGTCAATTTAATCGCGGAAATCGCGTCCGGGTCGATGATGGCGGCGATATACGCTTCCCAGCCCTTCTTGAACGCTTCCGCGAACACGGCCACCAGGGGCACGATCAGGAAAGCCGTCAGGAACAGCAGGGCGATGGTGATCAGGACCGTGCGCACCCACAAAGGTTCCAGCACGACGGGACCGACATTCGGCTCGAAGCGGCGCGCCGTCGGGCGCGCATTGTCCGCGTTGGCGACGGCGGTAATATTCGTACTCATGATTTCTTCGCCTTTCCGCGCGTCCATGCTTGCAGCAGGTTAATCGTCAACAACAGCAGGAAGGACACCACCAGCATCACCACGGCGATGGCCGTGGCGCCTGCGTAATCGTATTGTTCCAATTTGGTAATAATGAACAGCGGCGTGATTTCCGACACCATCGGCATGTTGCCGGCAATAAAGATCACTGAACCGTACTCGCCCGTGGCGCGGGCGAAGGCCAGCGCAAAGCCCGTCAGCAAGGACGGCAAGATCGTGGGGAAGATGACGCGGATGAATGTTTGCAGGGAATTGGCGCCCAGGCTGGCGGCCGCTTCTTCCAGCTCCTTTTCCGCGTCTTCCAGCACCGGTTGCACGGTGCGCACGACGAAGGGCAAGCCGATGAAGGTCAGCGCCACCACCACGCCCAGCGGCGTGAACGCCACCTTGATGCCCAGCACGCCTTCGATGAACTGGCCGAACCAGCCGTTCGAGGAATACAGCGCCGTCAGGGTGATGCCGGCCACGGCCGTCGGCAAGGCGAACGGCAAGTCGACCAGCGCGTCGATGATGCGCTTGCCGGGGAATGTATAGCGCACCAGCACCCAGGCCAGGATGCCGCCGAACACCACGTTCAGCAGGGCGGCGATCAAGGAAGCGCCGAACGTCAGGCGGTACGACGCCATCACGCGCTCGGACGTGACGGCGCTGAAGAAGGCGTCCCACGTCATGGTGAAGGTTTTCAGGAACACCGACGACAGCGGAATGAGGACGATCAAGGCCAGGTAAAAGAGCGTGAAGCCCAGTGACAGCTTAAACCCCGGCATGACCCGAAACGGCGCTCCCCGCGCCTTGATCGGTGCTGCTGATGCTGCAGACATAGAAACTCCTTCTTATTACATTTTTGAGTTATAGGGCGCAATAATCACATGCAGTCGTTATAAAAAGAACTAACCATTTCTCATTTGCTTAGATGGATTTTGCATACTTCGCTGTCAAAGCGTCAGGCGAAAAAAAACGCACCGGTGAGGTGCGTTTTTGTGGGATCAAGAGTGCCGAATAAAACGTTCAGGGCTAGGCGCGTTGCCGAAGACAGTACGAATGTACGGCGAGGCAATGCAACAACGCCATGGACGTTTTTTCGGTGCTCTTATTTGTTGGGCTGCGGCGTGAGGCGCAAGTATGGCTTGGCCGCCGTAAAGCCCTTCGGATATTTCTGCTTGATCACGTCCGGGTCTTGCACGGTCAAGGGAATGATGACGTCGTCGCCATCTTGCCAGTTGCCGGGCGTGGCCACGGTGTAGCCGTCCGTCAGCTGCAGGGCGTCGATGACGCGCAGGATTTCATTGAAGTTGCGGCCCGTGCTCAGCGGATACGTGAGGATCAGGCGCACCTTCTTGTTCGGGTCGATGATGAAGACGGAGCGCACGGTGGCCGTGACGGATTGTTCCGGGTGGATCATGTCGTACAGCACCGACACTTTCTTGTCGACGTCGGCGATGATGGGGAAACCCACCACCGTGTTTTGCGTCTCTTCGATATCCTTGATCCAGCTCTTGTGCGACTCGGCCGCGTCCACGGACAGGGCGATGGCCTTCACGTTGCGCTTGTCAAATTCCGGCTTGAGCTTGGCCGTCAGGCCCAGTTCCGTCGTGCACACTGGGGTAAAGTCGGCCGGGTGGGAAAACAGCACCACCCAGGAGTTGCCGGCCCACTCGTGGAACTTGAGCGGACCGATCGAGCTGTCTTGTTCAAAATCGGGGGCGACGTCGCCCAGGCGTAAAGTCATCGTGATCTCCTTGTGAGGTTGTGTGGCGGGATGTTCGTCGTATCAGGCTGCCTGACGGTGGCGCTTGTCGCCTTGCGCCAGATCAAACAGCGTTTGCAGTTGCGCCTGGCCATAGAGCCAGTCGCCCAGGCCCGATTCGGCGTTGATGTGGCCGAGTTCTCCGCCATCAATATACTTGCAATTCCAGCGCCGCGCCCACTGCGCCGCGTGTTCGGCCGTCATCCACGGATCGGTCTGGCTGGCGATCAGGATGCCGGGGCAAGGCAGCCGCTTTTGCGGCAAGGCCTTGGCCACGCCAAACTTGTCGGGATCGGCCGGCCCCACCAGCAGCACGCCGGCCACGCCCTGCGGGTCGCGCGCCAGGCTGTGCGCCGTCGTCAGGCAGCCGAAGCTGTGGGCGACGATCAGCGTGGGACGCGCATCCTGCCGCCGCACCTGGTCCAGGCGCGCCGACCAGGCGGCCAGGTCGGAAGCATTCCAGTCGTCCTGCTCGACCCGCTCGAATTGCGGATACAGGCGCTGCCAGCGGCTCTGCCAATGCTCGGGACCGCTGTTCTGCAAGCCCGGCACGATCAATACCCGGTAATCGGAAAAGCTGCGCAGCGCCATGATGTGTCCTTGCGTGATCGATTCCGGCAAGCGTCGCCGCCTGCCGGTGAAGATTACTTCGGCTGGTAAATCTGGTCGAAGATGCCGCCGTCGGCAAAGTGCGCCTTCTGTGCGGCCGTCCAGCCACCCGCCACTTGTTCGATGGTGAACAGGTTGACCTTGGCGAACTGCGATGCGTATTTCTTCGCCGCCTTGTCCGTTGCCGGACGGTAGTAATTCTTGGCGATGATATCTTGCGCTTCGTCCGTGTACAGGTAGTTCAGGTAGGCCTCGGCCACCTTGCGCGTGCCGTGCTTGTCGGCAAACTTGTCGACGACGGCGACGGGCGGTTCGGCCAGGATGCTGACGGACGGCGTGATGATGTCGAACTTGGTGGGGCCCAGTTCCTTGACGGCCAGGTAAGCCTCGTTTTCCCAGGCGATCAGCACGTCGCCGATGCCACGTTCGACGAAGGTGGTGGTGGCGCCGCGCGCGCCGGAATCGAGCACGGGCACGTTCTTGTACAGTTTGCCGAGGAAATCCTTGGCCTTGGCTTCGCTGCCGCCCGGCTGGCGCAAGGCGTAACCCCACGCGGCCAGGTGGTTCCAGCGGGCGCCGCCCGAGGTTTTCGGGTTCGGCGTGATGACGGACACGCCCGGCTTGATCAAGTCGTTCCAATCCTTGATGCCTTTCGGGTTGCCCTTGCGTACCAGAAACACGATGGTCGAGGTGTAAGGCGAGCTGTTGTGCTTCAAGCGCTTTTGCCAGTCGGCGGCCAGCAGCTTGTGCTCGGCCAGCGCATCGATATCGTAGGCCAGGGCCAAGGTGACCACGTCCGCTTCCAGGCCGTCGATGACGGCGCGCGCCTGCTTGCCGGAACCGCCGTGCGATTGCTTGATCTTGACGGTGTCGCCCGTCTTGCCTTTCCACTCCTTGGCAAACGCCGTGTTCACATCCTGGTACAGCTCGCGCGTCGGGTCATACGACACGTTGAGCAGGGTGATATCGGCGGCCTGCGCCGTCTGCAGGAGGGTAAACGCGCCGATGGCGGCGGCAATGATGATTTTTTTCGACAGCATCTAAGATCCCCGTGTGGTTGAACTTTCAGAGCCACCAGATTACGGCGCCACGGCTGCAAAGAGAACGAAGCGTTTCGCCGTTTGATATACATTTTTCGCATATGGACGGCGCGCAACGGGGATTTAGTGCTTAATAAAACCGGTTGAACAATACGACGGCCCAGGCAGCGAAGGCCAGGATACACGTGAGCAGCACGGCCGCGCTGCCGAAGTCCTTGGCGTTTTTCGACAGCGGATGGCGCTCCAGCGAAATGCGGTCGACCACGGCTTCGATTGCGGAATTGATCAGTTCGACGATCAACACCAGCAGCAGCACGCCGATCAGCACCAGTTTTTCAAAGGCGGAGATGCGCAAGACCAAGGCGATCACCGTACCGACGACGAACAAACCGAGTTCCTGGCGGAATGCATGTTCATGGCGCCAGGCCGCCTTCAAGCCATCGAGCGAGTAGAAAAAGGCGGAAAAGATCCGCTTCAAGCCACTCTTGCTTTTGAATTCATTTACAGGTTGCATATTTTTCCATATGTAAAGCAGGTGCAGTGGGCACATTATGGGGGCGGCATGGCAGTGTGACCATTTATTCGCTGAATATCTCGGAACATTTCACTATTTTTTCACATCATGGTATAAAGAAGCATGAATACTGCATTGCACCAAATCCATCATGAAAATTGAACCGGTCGCAGCTCCAAAGACGACGATCCAGGTGATCGAACGAATGGTCGCCCTGCTCGATGCCCTGGCCAAATATTCCGACCCGGTCAGCCTGAAGGAATTATCCAAGGTCTCCGGCCTGCACCCCTCGACGGCGCACCGCATCCTCAACGACATGGTGCTCACGCGCTTTGTCGACCGCATCGAACCGGGCACCTATCGCTTGGGCATGCGCCTGCTGGAACTGGGCAATGTGGTGAAAAGCCGCCTCAGCGTGCGCGAAGCGGCGCTGGACTTCATGCGCCAGCTGCACAAGAAAACCCAGCAAACCATCAACCTGTCCGTGCGCCAGGGCGACGAGATCGTCTATATCGACCGCGCCTTTTCCGAGCGCTCGGGCATGCAGGTGGTGCGCGCCATCGGCGGCCGCGGCCCGCTGCACCTGACTTCGACCGGTAAATTGTTCCTCTCCGTGGACGAACCGAAAGCCATCCGCGCGTATGCCACGCGCACGGGCTTGGCCGGGCACAACAAGAATTCCATCACGGATCTGCAAAAGCTCGAACGCGAGCTGAGCCTGGTGCGCGAGCGCGGCTATGCGCGCGACAATGAAGAGCTGGAACTGGGCGTGCGCTGCATGGCCGCCGGCATCCGCGACGACTCGGGCAAGCTGATCGCCGGCCTGTCGATCTCGGCGCCGGCCGACCGTCTGCAGGATGAGTGGCTGGTGGACCTGGTGGAAACGGCGAACCAGATTTCCGTCACATTGGGTTATATCCCGCAAGACTGACTTCCGCATAAAAATGTTCAGGGCAAGGCGCACTAACGAAGGCAGTACGACTAGTACGGCGAGTTAGTGCAACGCCGCCATGGACATTTTTAGCCGCCGGGCAGGCTCATGTTGGCTGGTTTCAAGGCTTCCAGCCACTTGCGCATGCGGCCCGCGTCGGCCGTGCGCGACTGTTTTCCCTTGGAATCGAGGAATACCATGATCACGGCCCGTCCTTCGATGACGGCCTGCATCATCAGACAACGTCCCGCCTCATTGATGAAGCCCGTCTTTTGCAAGCCGATTTCCCAGCCGGGGTTGGCCACCAGGTGATTCGTATTGCCAAACTGCATGGGCTGGCCGCTGGCTTCGACGATGGCTTTCGGGTCCGTCGAGTACTCGCGCAACAGCGGATGGCGGAAGGCGGCCATGGCCAGCTTGCCCAGGTCGCGCGCGCTGGCCACGTTCATTTTCGACAAGCCGCTGGAATCGACGTAGTGCGTATCCATCATGCCCAGCTGGCGCGCCTTGCTGTTCATGGCGTCGACAAACGCCGGCAAGCCGCCCGGATAATTGCGGCCCAGCGCCGAGGCGGCGCGGTTTTCCGAGCTCATCAGGGCAATGTGCAGCATGTTCGCGCGCGTCAATTGCGAACCCACTTTCAAGCGCGAGCTGCTGAACTTGGCGCGGTCGACGTCCTCGTCCGTGATGGTCAGCAGCTCATCCATGTCCTGGCGCGCTTCGACCACCACCAGGCCAGTCATCATCTTGGTGATGGAGGCGATGGGCAGGGCGACATTCGAATTCTTTTCAAACAGTACTTCCGAGTTGGCCTGGTCCAGCACCAGCGCCACGCTCGACTTGAGGTCGAGCGGATCGCGCGTCAGGTTCAAGCCTGCCAGGT
The DNA here is from genome assembly GCF_018682595.1 of Janthinobacterium sp. JC611. Lineage (NCBI taxonomy): Bacteria > Pseudomonadati > Pseudomonadota > Betaproteobacteria > Burkholderiales > Oxalobacteraceae > Janthinobacterium > Janthinobacterium sp. JC611. The sequence continues at coordinate 322,164 of NZ_JAFLJN010000014.1, read as the reverse complement.
CGCCCATGGTGGGCATCGGTGCGGCCATGGGCACGGCCACGCTGCTGATTTTTTGATAGATGACCTTGCGTTTGCCGCGCACCATGACGACCCGGCGCACGGTCTTTTCGCGCGGCGCGGCCGTCGCGCCCTTGCGCAGCACGACTTTGACTTTCTTGGTGTTGTGTTTCTTCGCGGCTGAGGATTTGCCGTTCGCTTCCCTGGCGTGCACGGCCGCAGCCGGCGCCAGCGCAAACAGCAGGGAAGCCAGGACACCCAGCGCAAGTTTAAACTTAGCCATTCGATAATTCCCCGTGAAGCTGTTGCCTTATTGCAGTGTAGCGAAATGCAGAGTAATCGCAAGCCAATTTAACAGTTAGGACAGTATTTATTGCAGCAACGAAATACAAATCGTTAGCGATCCGCAAACAAGCTCATCCTTAACGGGCTGTTTAGCTGTGCCGGTCACTGGCAATGTCTATTTGTCCATGAATTTAACAAAACCTGCCAGCGGCTCGCGTTCCGTGCTCAAGCGGTTCTCGATCTTGTCCGGGTCGGCATGGCCGAGGGCCATGCCGCACACCACCATTTCGCTGTCCGGCACGCCCAGCTCGTCGCGGATGATGTCATGGTAATGGATGAAAGCCGCTTGCGGGCACGTATCGAGTCCGCGCGCGCGCGCCGCCAGCATGATGTTTTGCAAGAACATGCCGTAGTCGAGCCAGGAACCCTGCTCCAGCACGCGCTCGATGGTAAAGATCAGGCCGACGGGCGCATCGAAAAACTGGAAATTGCGCCCATGCTGGGCCGCCATGCCGGCCGTGTCGCCCCGCTCCAGGCCCAGCAACTGGTACAGGTCCAGGCCGATCTTGCGGCGGCGCTCGATGAACGGCGCCGTCCACTGGCGCGGGTAATAGGTGTACGACGCCGTGCGCGCGGGCGCATCGGGCGCCTTCGGCGCGTCGTAAGCGGCGAGGATGCGGCGCGACAGGCGCTGGCGCGCCTCGCCCGACAGCACATACACTTTCCACGGCTGCATGTTGGCGCCCGAAGGCGCGCGCGCCGCCACTTCCAGGATGCGCGCGATATCGTCCTGCGCCACCGGCGTGGGTAAAAAGGCGCGGATCGACCGGCGCGACAGAATGACGGCGTCCACGGCTTGCTGCGCCGACGATGTTTCCAATGCTTGCTTATCCACTGCCCTGCTCTCCCGCTTGTTGCTTTACTTCTTGACCACGAACACGACGCCAACCACGGCCACCAGCATGCCGGCGATGCCCAGCATATTAAAGGCTTCGCCAAACATCAGCCAGGCCATCACGGCCGTCGTGGGCGGCGTCAGGTACAGCAAGCCCGTCACTTTCGTCGCATCGCTGCGGCGGATCAGGGCGAACAACAGGAAGATGGCGCCGATGGACAGCACGAGTACCGACCACAGCAAGGCGCCGATGAAATTCGCCGTCCATTGAACATTGCTGAAATGCAGGTCCAGGCCTTCGTAGTACAAGGCGAACGGCAAGACCACCACGATGGAGGCGGCAAACTGCACCACCGTGCCGGTGCGCAAGTCGAACTGCGGGCAGTGGCGTTTTTGATACATGGTGCCGGCCGTCATCGACAACAGCGCGAACACGCACAGCAGCACGCTTTCCACGGTCAGGCCCACGAGGTTGATCTTCGCATACACGACGAGGGCTACGCCCAGCAAGCCAAAGAACAGGCCCAGCCACTGGCGCGGGCGCACGGATTCGCCGATCAGGGATGCGGCGCAGGCCGTCAGCACGGGCTGCATGCCGACGATCAGGGCGGACAGGCCGGCCGGCATGCCCAGCTTGATGGCGCACCAGACGCCGGCCAGGTAGCCGGCCTGCATCAAAATGCCGGCCACGGCGATCTGGCGGAACTGCCCCACGGGCCACGGCGCGCGCAACAGCAGCACCAGCGGCAACAGGATCACCAGCACGCCCAGGAAGCGCAGCAGCAAGAAGGTCAGCGGTGGCGCATACGGCAAACCGAACTTGGCCACGATAAAACCTGTGCTCCATAACAACACAAAGAAGCCGGGCAAGGCCATCGGCGCCACGGTGGTCAGGAAAGAAGCTTTGGGGACTTTGCCGCTGGCGCCAGCCGCGGCGGGAAGATTGGACATGGTATCGACTCGGGAAACGGGATCGGCACTGGAGCGCTGCGCCGGTGCGGGAGGCAAAGTCTAGCATGCTGCGCCGCGATCGTCCCCGTAGCCACTGGAAACGATAGTTTAAGGATAAACCATTGACACACGGAAATTAAATATTTCTCTTTAGAAACAACGGCTTTTGATGCAAATCTATTCAATTGTTGCATCGCACAAGAATCGCTTGACTTCGTTTTTTTTCACCGTAGAATAGGGTTTGTTGCGTTGCACAATTCTTGTTCAGCTTGAAAAATTTAGATTCACCTGCTTTCCCAAACGGTACACGCAGCATCAAATTAACCAGATTTCGATTTTTTGGAGATTTATATGTTTTCAATTCCTGAGCAATTTTCGTCCGCTACCAAAGCCAACCTGGAAGCCCAATTCGCCCTGTTCTCGTCGCTGACGGGCAAAGCCTTCGAAGGCATCGAAAAGATCGTCGAACTGAACCTGACCGCTGCCAAGGCAACGCTGGAAGAATCGACCGCCGCCGCCAAGCAATTGCTGTCGGCAAAAGATCCACAAGAATTCTTCTCGCTGACCGCTGCCCAAGCCCAGCCTGGCGCCGAAAAAGCCATCGCTTACGGCCGTCACCTGGCTGCCATCACGTCGGGCACGCAAGCCGAGTTCAGCAAAGCTGCTGAATCGCAAATCGCTGAAACCAACCGCAAAGTCCTGTCCCTGGTGGAAGAAGTCACCAAGAACGCGCCAGCCGGTTCGGAAAACGCCGTCGCCATCCTGAAAAGCGCCATCGGCAACGCCAATGCAGGCTACGAGCAATTCTCGAAAACCAGCAAGCAAGCCGTCGAAGCCATCGAAGCGAACCTGACGTCGGCCGTGAACCAGTTCACGCAAGCGGCTGAAAAAGTCGTGCCGCGCGCTGCCGCCAAGTAATTATCAAGCGACCGCCACGGCGGTCCGCTGTTATCGGCTCCTCCAGGCATCCATCCTGCACTTCCCCGACGGATGCCATTATGCCCCAGCCCAGCTGGGGCATTTTTTATGCCCGCAAGCTTCCCGCACCTTCCTACTCTCCCAGATACGCGGCCTTCACGCGCGGGTCGTCGAGCATGGCGGCCGCGTTGCCGCCCATGGTGACCAGGCCGGAATCCATCACATAGCCGCGGTGCGCCGCCTGCAGGGCCAGCCGGGCATTCTGTTCGACCAGCAGAATCGTGATGCCTTCGGACGAGACCCTGCGGATCACCTCGAAGATTTTCTCGACCATGATGGGCGACAGGCCCATCGACGGCTCGTCGAGCAGCAGCAGCTTCGGATGGCTCATCAGGGCGCGCGCCATGGCCAGCATCTGCTGCTCGCCGCCGGACAAGGTGCCGGCCATCTGCGCCGCCCTTTCCTTCAGGCGGGGGAACACGTCGAACCATTTCTCGATATCGGCCTCGACACCGGCCTTGTCCGTGCGCGTGTAGGCGCCCATCATGAGGTTTTCGCGGATCGACATGCGGGTAAACACGCCCCGCCCTTCCGGCACCATGGCCAGTTTCCTTTCCACCAGGTGGAACGATTTCGTACCCTTGAGCGACTCGCCCAGGTAGCTGATCGTGCCCTCGACCTTGCAGGCGGGCAAGGTGCCCGTGATGGCTTTCAAGGTCGTCGTCTTGCCGGCGCCGTTCGCACCGATCAGGGCGATCAGCTCGCCCTCGTTGACTTCCAGGTCGATGCCTTTGACCGCCTTGATGCCGCCGTAGGCCACGTGCAGGCCCGCTACCTTCAATATATTGCTCATGCGTGCGATCCCCCCAGGTAAGCCTCGATGACGGCCGGGTTTTGTTGTATTTCGGCCGGCAAGCCTTCCGCGATGCGCTTGCCATACTCGAGCACCGTGATGCGGTCGCACAGCCCCATCATCAGTTTCACGTCGTGCTCGATCAACAGCACGGTCTTGCCTTCGGCCTTGATTTTCACCAGCAACTCGCGCAGGGCCAGCTTTTCCGTCGCATTCATGCCGGCCGCCGGCTCGTCGAGGGCCAGCAGGGTCGGATCGGTCGCCAGCGCGCGGGCGATTTCCAGGCGCCGCTGGTCGCCATACGACAGGAAGCGCGCCGTGCGGCTGGCGAACTGGGCGATGCCGACGAAGTCGAGCAACTCCATCGCCCGCCGGCGGATGGACGCCTCTTCCTCGCGCGCCGCCTTGTGGCGGAAGATGGCGCCGAACACGCCCTGGTGCGAGCGCACGTGACGCCCCACCATGACGTTTTCCAGCGCCGTCATGTCGCCGAACAGGCGGATGTTCTGGAAGGTGCGCGCGATGCCCGCCTTGGCCACCTTGTGCGGCGCGGACGGCGAATACGGCTTGCCGGCCAGCTCGAAGGTGCCCGTGTCGGGCTGGTACAGGCCGGTGATCACATTGAAAAACGTCGTCTTGCCGGCGCCGTTCGGACCGATCAAGCCGTAAATCTGGCCTTGGCGGATGGTGATGCCCACGTCGGTGAGCGCTTGCAAGCCGCCGAAACGCTTGTTCACGCCGGCGATGTTGAGGATGATCTGTTCGCTCATGCTATCCCTCCCTTATGCGGACACGACGCCGGTGGATTTGTTCGGCTGGTCGACGTCGTGGTCGGGCCGGTCTTCGTGCTTCGGCGACGGCCACAGTCCCGCAGGACGGTTGAGCATGATCAACACCATGGCCAGGCCGTACAGCAGCTGGCGCAGCACTTCCGCCTCGATCACCACATGGCCGAACAGCGCCTGCTGGGCCGGCTCCACCACGTGGCGCAGCACTTCCGGTATCGAAGCGAGGATCACGCCGCCGAGGATCACGCCAGGAATATGGCCGATACCGCCCAGCACCACCATGGCCAGCACGGCGATCGACTCCGTCAGCGAGAACGATTCCGGCGAGACAAAGCCCTGGAACGAGGCAAACATGGCGCCGGCCACGCCGCCGAACGAGGCGCCCATGGAAAAGGCCAGCAATTTGACGTTGCGCGTATTGATGCCCATGGCCTTGGCGGCGATCTCGTCTTCGCGGATGGCCACCCAGGCGCGGCCCAGGCGCGAATGCTGGAGGCGCTTGGTGACGAACACGACGGCGATGCACAGGAATAGGAACAGGAAGTAATAGGCGTTCACGGACGGCATGGAAAAACCGGCCACCGTGACGGTGCTGTTGGTGCCCGCCTCGCCCGCCAGGTTGACGCCGAAGATGCGGATGGGGTCGATCAAATTGATGCCTTGCGGGCCATTCGTGAAGTTGATCGGGTCGTTCAAATTGTTCATGAAGATGCGGATGATCTCGCCAAACCCCAGGGTCACGATGGCCAGGTAGTCGCCGCGCAGTTTTAATGTGGGCGCGCCCAGCAGCGCGCCGAACAAACCTGCCACGGCAGCGGCCAGCGGCACGATGATCCAGATCGACAGGTGGATGCCGTTTTCACGGATCTCCGGCCCCATCAGCTGCACCAGGGTTTCCCCCAGCACGGGATACTGATTCACCACCGATTCGAGCAGGATGGCGAACTGGGGCGAGGCCAGCAAGGCCGTCAGGTAGGCGCCCACGGCATAGAAGGCGATGTAGCCCAGGTCGAGCAGGCCGGCGAAGCCGACGACGATGTTCAAGCCCAGGGCCAGCATGATGTACAGCAAGGCCATGTCGATGATGCGCACCCACGAGTTGCCGAACTGGGCGGCAAAAAACGGGAACACCATCAGCAGCGCGGCCAGGCCCAGCATGCCGGCATAGGCCTTGGCGGGATTCTTTTTTGCGTCGAAATCGAGTAATGCCATGATTATTCTCCCAGTGTCACATCAGGCACGGTCGGCCACGCGTTCGCCCATGATGCCGGACGGGCGCAGGGTCAGCACGATGATCAGCACGACGAAGGCAAAGATATCCTGGTAGTGGCTGCCCAGGAAACCGCCCGTGATGTCGCCGATATAGCCGGCGCCCAGGCTCTCGATAATGCCCAGCAAGATACCGCCCAGCATGGCGCCATAGATATTGCCGATACCGCCCAGCACGGCCGCACAGAAGGCTTTCAAGCCGGGGATGGCGCCCATGGAAAACTGGATGGATGCATAGTTGGCGCCCCACATCACGCCCGCCACGGCCGCCAGCGCGGCGCCGATGGCGAAGGTGGCGACGATGACCTTGTCGGAATCGACGCCCATGAGACCGGCCACGCGGGGATTTTCCGCCGTGGCGCGCATGGCGCGGCCCATACGCGTTTTTTCCACCAGCAATACCAAGCCGCCCATCGACAGCGCGGCCAGGGCCAGCAGCAGCACTTGCGTTTGCGAAATCACGGCGCCGCCTATGTTGATGGGGTCGGTCGACAGCAATTGCGGGAAGGGCAAGGGATTGCGCGTCCAGATCATCATGGCAAAGGTCTGCAGCAGGATGGAGACGCCGATGGCGGTAATCAGGGGGGCGAGGCGGGGGGCGTTGCGCAGGCGGCGGTAGGCGACCCGCTCGATGATGATGTTGACCAGAATACAGATGGGAATGGCGCCGAGGATGGCGGTGGCCAGTTTCAGATAGCCGGGCCAGTCCGGCACATAAATGCCCAGCAGCTTGAGGATGCTCAAGCCCACCATGGCGCCGATCATGAGCACGTCGCCGTGGGCGAAGTTGATCAGATTCAAGACACCGTACACCATGGTGTAACCGAGGGCGACTAAGGCATACATGCTGCCCAACACCAAGCCGTTAATGATCTGCTGGATGAATGTATCCATGATTGCCCTATCAAATATGCATTTTTCGGGAACAACTTCCGCCAGAACATGGGTCGCTGATACAAAAACGGCACCGGAGGAAGAATTCCTGCAGTGCCATCCCTGGACCGTTCTCACCAGCATGGTGCACGCACCAAAAACGGGCGTGACCTTGCTTAGTTATAACGACAACATATTCAAGCTTGAACCAATCATAACGATCTTTTGCAAAAACTAAGCTTGGAATAATGCGATCATTTCCGAATTAAATTCGGTTTTGAGGTAACTCCTCATCGATACTCAAGCGCCCTGGCAACTCAGGCGACGTCGCGCTTGACGCCGTCGAGGCCTTTCGGCATCGGGAACGTGACGGCTTCCTGCACGCCGTCGAGCGGGCGCACGCTCTTCACGCCGCACTCTTTCAGGCGGTCGATGACGGCCTGCACCAGCACCTCGGGCGCCGAGGCGCCAGCCGTCACACCCACGCGCAGCTTGCCTTCCAGCCAGGCGGGATCGATTTGCGAAGCATTGTCGACCATGTAGGCTGGCGTGCCCATCTTCTCGGCCACTTCGCGCAGGCGGTTCGAATTCGAGCTGTTCGGGCTGCCCACGACGATCACCACTTCCACTTGCGGGGCCATGAATTTCACGGCTTCCTGGCGGTTGGTGGTGGCGTAGCAAATGTCGCCTTTTTTCGGCTCGGCGATGTTCGGATATTTCGCTTTCAAGGCCGCGATAATGTCGCTAGTGTCGTCAACTGACAACGTTGTTTGCGAAACATAGGCCAGGCTGTCCGGATTGGCGACTTGCAATGCCGCCACATCGTCGAGCGTTTCCACCAGATGCATGCCCATATCGGCCTGCCCCATCGTGCCTTCCACCTCGGGATGGCCATCGTGGCCGATCATGATGATTTCGCGGCCTTCGCGGCGCATCTTGCCCACTTCCATATGCACCTTGGTGACGAGAGGGCAGGTCGCGTCGAAAATGCTCAGGCCGCGCGATTCCGCCTCGGCGCGCACGGCTTTCGACACGCCATGCGCGGAAAACACGAGCGTATTGCCAGCAGGCACATCATCGAGGTCATCGATGAAGATGGCGCCCTTGTTGCGCAAGTCGGCCACCACATAGGCATTGTGGACGATTTCATGGCGTACATAGATCGGTGCGCCAAATTGCTGCAAGGCGCGTTCGACGATTTCGATCGCCCGGTCGACGCCGGCGCAGAAACCGCGGGGCTGGGCCAGTAACAGTTCTTTATCCATCGCTATTCCTTCACAGCACCGAGATGAGCTTGACTTCAAAGCGCAGCGGCTGGCCGGCCAGCGGATGGTTGAAGTCGAACAGGGCGGAGTCCTCGCGCATTTCGCGCAGCACGCCGGCAAAGCGGCCGCCGCCCGGCGCGGCGAAATCGACCAGGTCGCCGATCTTGTAGTCGGCGCCGGGCACGGAGTTCTCGTCCAGCGTCGCGCGCGAGACCGATTGCACCAGCTCGGGATTGCGCTCGCCGAAGCCTTCGCCGGCGGCCAGCTCGAAGGTCTGGTGCGTGCCTTCAGGCAAGCCCAGCAAGCGCTGCTCGAGGAACGGCGCCAGTTGGCCCTGTCCCAGCATCAAGGTCGCGGGATTTCCGCTGAAGGTAGTGACAATATCAGTACCGTCAACAGTAGCAAGACGATAATGCAGGGTGAGGTAAGCCGCTTCGGTGACGACTGCTGGTTGCTCGTTGGACATAGTAGTTTTCAAGTAACTGGTGCAAAACGATATTGTAAGCCACACTGAGCCAGCGCGCCCCATGCCATCTCGGCGCGGCCGTGCTTTTGTCAAAAAAACATGGCCGCGCAACACATCCCACGTCGAATCAGCGAATCAGACGTTGACGTACGTCAACCCGCCCGCCGTGCTGGCATGATTGCCGAAGCCGGAGCTGTCTTCCAGGTTGCCGTCGAGCTTCCAGCGCCCCACAGGCCGGTGCACGATGCCGTACTGGCCATAGTCATACACTTCCTTGGGCGTCAGCACGCGGTCGTAGAGGATGACGTCCGACAACTGCCAGGCGGGCGCGCCCTGCTCCAGCGCATCCACGGTGCGGCCGATCACCAGGGGCGCGCCGATGGCCTGCACGAATGGCGTTGCCATCTTGCTGCCCTGCGACATCAGGAAATCGTCGACGTACAGGCTGATGGAACCATCATGCTTGACGGTGTAGGTGCAGCGAAACCAGCGGTTGGCGCTATCCACGTTCACGCCGTGGCCATTGTTATTGAAGCCCGCACCAGCACTATTGCGCAGGAACAGGAACGTCTGGATATCCTGCGTCAGCAGCGTCCATCCTTTCAGGTTCGCTTGGCGCGCGACAAACGCCCCGCCCCGGCCCACCATCGTGGAAAATGCCTGCTGCCGGATGCAATACGACAGCGAAAAATCGCTGCTCTCGTAACGCACGGACGACGGCACGGTGAGCAGGAGGCCAGGCTGGAACTGCACGGTTTTCTTGACGCCGAAGCAAGGCGTGGGCGGCGCCTGACGGACGGCGTCGTCGCCACGCAAGGCGTCCCAGACGGCCTTGCGCCCGTTGCTGTAGGCCGGTGTCTCCACCAGGTTCAGACCGTCGTCTTGCATAGGCTTGCCGCCGTTCCAGTCCCAATAGCATGCCAGTTGCACGCCCGTACGGCGTATGGCGCTCAGCAACGCGTGCAAGTTGTCTTGCCGTTCGGTATCTTGCAACGCCAGCTCCTGCTTTTCCGACAGGCAAAAACTGCCAAGGTAATACGGCTTGCCCAGGTCCCTGGCCGCGCGCTGCATCACTTGCAGGTAAGCGAGCGAAGACGAGACGAAGTCGGCCGGCAAATCCGCACTGTTGTCCAGGGCGCTGCTTACATATTCATTACCCGGAAACAGGTTTTCGCAAATACAGTCGACCGGGTCTGGATTCATCAATGGCAGGATTTCCGTGACGTATTGCTGCAAAGAGCCTTGACGGGGCCAGGTATGGGCAATGCCCGCGTTACCGGAAGAAATCATGCGCGCCAGGCTATCATTATCACGCAGCAATTGCGCCGTCTCCTGGATGATTTCCCGGCAAGCGCTCAAGCTCATCTCCGTCACGCCCTTCAGTTCCTGCGCTGCCATCCAGGCGGCGATGCCGGCGTGATTGCTGTAGTGCTGCGCAAAAGCCTGCGCAAAGGCACGCATGTAGCGGCGTGATTTCGACTGCGGATTGGCTAGTGCAACGCGCGCGGCGGCGGCCTGCTCGTCTTTTGTAGCGCCCGCAGCGCCCGCCTCGCCCACCAGTTGCGGCACGGCGTAGGGATTCCAGAATGGGCAGGCGATGATGCCGATGCCATTGGCCAGCGCGCAATCGAGCAGCGCCTGGATCGCGGCCCAGTATGCGGGCTTGATATTGAGCGCGGTCAGCGTGCTGTCGGGAGCGAAATCGGGCTTGCCAACGACCTCTTCCCAGCTCCAATAGCCGTCCTTGCCGTTGAAAGGCGCCACCATCACCTGGATGTACTTGAAGCCGTTGGCGGCAAGATACGGCAAATCGGTGCTGTAATCGGGATTCTTCACGTCCGGATCGAGCGGCGCGGTAACGCTCCAGTTGCGGTGTTCCAGATACGCGTGCGCATTGAGGCCGATGCCGCTAACCTTGCCCGTGTTGACGCCGGCGGCGTTGAACTCCTGCATGACTCCATTGATAACTTTGATATAAGGCATGACGACTCCTGTAAAACAAGTGGAAGACATTGAGTTCAGGGCCCTGACTCCCCGCCGCTGCAACTTGTATGAAGTGCAACGACAGGTAAATGATAGCGCTTGAAAATGCGCGGGCCGGGCATCTTGGTTTTTGTTTTTTTTACTACGATTTACAGTGAAGACGAGCTAGCGCAGCATGGCCGCCCGGGGAAGGCGCGACAATCGTCGGCAGGCGCCACGACCAGGCGGGCGCGAACGGGAGGCAGCATGGGCATCAAGGATTGGCCGGCCGGCGAACGGCCGCGCGAACGCCTGATCGAGGATGGCGCGCAGTCGCTGTCGGACGCGGAATTGCTGGCCGTGTTCCTGCGCACGGGCGTGCGCGGCAAGAGCGCCGTGGAACTGGCGCGCGACACGGTCGAGCACTTCGGCTCCCTGCGGGGCCTGTTCGGCGCCAGCCTCGTGAGTTTTTCCGCCGTACACGGCATGGGCAGCGCCAAGTTTGCCCAGCTGCAAGCGGTGCTGGAACTGGCGCGGCGCGCCATCATCGAGGACTTGCAGGCGGGCCAGGCCCTCAATTCACCGCACGCCGTCAAAGATTATTTGCGCCTGACCCTGGGCCACCTGGCGCATGAAGCATTCCACGTGTTGTTTTTGGACGTCAAGAACCGCCTGATCACGACCCAGGAAATGTTTCGCGGCACCCTCACCCACACCAGCGTGTACCCGCGCGAAGTGGTCAAGCAGGCGCTGCTGCACAACGCGGCCAGCGTCATGCTGGCCCACAACCACCCGTCCGGCGCGCCGGAACCGAGCGAATCGGATTTGTTGCTGACGCGCGCGCTGGTGCAAGCGTTGTCGCTGGTGGACGTGCGCATCCTCGACCATTTCGTCGTGGCCGGGCGGCAAGTGCATTCGTTCGCGGAACATGGCCAGATCTAGGCCTGGGCTGGTAAGGCGACAGTTAACCATGTGTAAACAAGGACATACGTGAACACACCGGCACGCTTATCTAACAGTAAACAGCGCTGTTTACCAGTGCCTTCCCCTATGAGGAAGGGCAAAAGTCAAATTGTTAAATTACTTCAATGCACCTTGACACAATTGTTTTTCGCAAGTCATTGATAAATCGGCTTATTTTGGATATACTCTCGTTTTTCCAATTTGGAATATCTTTAAGGAGTGCGCCATGGCACGTGTTTGCCAAGTCACTGGGAAGAAGCCGATGGTCGGCAACAATGTTTCCCATGCAAACAACAAAACCAAACGTCGTTTTTTGCCTAACTTGCAGAATCGTCGTATTTTTGTTGAATCTGAAAACCGCTGGGTCTCCCTGCGTTTGTCCAACGCCGGTCTGCGCGTCATCGATAAAGTCGGCATCGACGCCGTATTGGTCGATATGCGCGCTCGTGGCGAAAAAGTCTAATTAGCAGAATAAGGGAGCTATCATGGCAAAATCAGGCCGCGACAAAATCAAGTTAGAATCGACCGCCGGTACGGGTCACTTCTACACGACCACCAAAAACAAGCGTACGACGCCTGCGAAAATGGAGATCATGAAATTCGATCCTAAAGCACGCAAGCACGTCACGTACAAAGAAACCAAAATCAAGTAATTGATATTGTGTTCTGCAAAAAGAGCCGCTCCGATGAGCGGTTTTTTTTCGCCCTGATTTTCATCTCGCCGTTCTCCCCTTCTGCCTGGACGAAAAAAAGGCCCTGGAAACCAGGGCCTTGATATGACGCGACAGCTTACTCAGGCATAGCTGCGCAGGCGCAAGGAGAAATCCTGCAGCGACTTGATGCCCGACGCTTCGGCGCGCGCACACCAGTCCTGCAGCTTCTGCAGCAACTGTTCGCGCGTAAAGTGCGAACGCTCCCAGATGGCGCCCAGTTCCACGCGCATGTGGTGCATGGTTTCCAGCGCCTTGCTGTGCTGGAACAGTTCCGACAGCTGCTCGTGGTGCGCATCGGCCAGCTTGGCCGGCTCGCGCTGCATCAGCTTGCGCGACGACTTCAGGAAGCGCTTTTCCAGCTCGGCCTTGTGCTTCAGGTGTTCCAGCTCTTCCTTCCAGGCATGCTTGATCGATTTCGCGTACTTGGCCATCACGTCGTAGCGGTTGGCGATGACGGACTGCAAGGTCTCGAAGTCCGCTTCCACCTTGCCGTGCGAAAACTTCGGTTCCGGCGCCAGCTTTTTCACCTTGGCCAGGCCCAGCATTTCCAGCGCGCGGATATACGCCCAGCCGATATCGATCTCATACCATTTCGACGACAGCTTGGCCGACGTCGCATACGTATGGTGATTGTTGTGCAACTCCTCACCGCCAATCAGGATGCCGAAAGGAATGATGTTGGTGGCCGCGTCGGCGCAGTCGTAGTTGCGGTAGCCCCAGTAGTGGCCGATGCCGTTGATGATGCCGGCCGCCGTGATCGGGATCCACATCATTTGCACGGCCCACACGGAAATGCCGATCACGCCGAACAGGATGAAATTGATAACGAACAGCGATACCACGCCCAGCCAGCTGTATTTGGTGTACAGGTTGCGCTCGATCCAGTCCGTCGGCGTGCCGTGGCCATATTTCGCCATGGTTTCCATGTTCTTCGATTCAGCGCGGTACAGCTCGGCGCCCTCCCAGAACACTTTCTTGATGCCGCGCGTCACGGGGCTGTGCGGATCTTCTTCCGTATCGCACTTGGCATGGTGCTTGCGGTGGATGGCCGCCCACTCCTTGGTGACCTGGCCCGTCGTCAGCCACAACCAGAAACGGAAGAAATGGCTGGGAATCGCATGCAATTCCAGCGCGCGGTGGGCCTGGTGGCGGTGCAGGTAAATCGTGACGCTGGCGATCGTGATGTGCGTGACCACCATGGTGTACAGAAAAATTTGCCATGCAGACAGATCGGTAACACCGGTTGCCATGAACTGCAAAACGTCGTGTAAAACGGAACTCAATGTCATTACTGCTACTCCAAGTGGTCAGGGCGTGCGCACGGTCGCTCCAGTGACTCTGGAGGTCCGGCAGAGTTAAATTTTAGGCGTGATTGTACGCCCTAATGGGTGTTATCAGACAAAATCGGAGGCAGGCAGCGAGGTCAGGGCTGGGTGCCGGATGGCGCGGACTCCCCCTCTGCCGCGCCAGCGAGCGGGGCAGGAGGCGTACCAACAATACGCAATTCGCGTTGCGGAAACGGTACAGTGACCTTATGTTCCTGCAAGGTGCGCCAGATGGCGCGGTTCACATTCGACTTCACGCCACCGGTGCCGTTTTCCGGATCCGCGATCCAGAAGCCGATCTGCACATCGAGGCCGTCGGCGCCAAAACGCACGAGGGTGGCCGATGGCGGATTGCTTTGCGACACACGCGGCACCTTGGCCGTCGCCGCTTCCAGCAAGGGGAAGATGACGTCCAGGTCCGTTTCATAGCCCACCGACACGGCCGTCGACAACCAGACCATGCGGTTGCTCAGCGACATGTTCTGCACGCCGCCGGAAATCAGCATTTCATTCGGCACGATGGATTCAACGCCATCGCCACCCAGTAACACAGTATAGCGCGTATTGATCTGCGTGACCTTGCCCGTGAATTGGCCGACGGTGATCATGTCGCCGATGGTGAGGCTGCGGTCGAGCAGGATGATGAAACCGGAGACAAAATTGGCGGCGATCTTTTGCAGGCCAAAGCCCAGCGCCACGCCGAAGGCGCCGCCAAACACGGACAGCACCGTCAGGTCGATGCCCACCAGCGACAGGCTGACCAGCACGGAGACGAGGATCAGCACGGCGCGCCCCATGCGCGACAGCACCACGCGCAAGGAGGTGTGCAAGCCCTGCATTTTCATCAGGCGCTCGTCGAGCGAGGTGCCGGCCCACATGGCCAGCACCAGCAGCACGGCCACGGAAATCGCGGCTTGCAAGATGGCCGCCACGGACACCTTGTTGCGTCCCAGCGGCACGACGATGCCCTCCAGGAAGGCATGCAGATCCGGCCACAGGCCCGTGATATACAGGGCCATGCCGGCCCACACCACCACCGTGAAGATTTTCTCCAACAGCAACATTGTCGGACTGACCTCGCCGTGGCGGGTAAAGATGCGGCGCAGCACATAAAAGCCGAAGCGCACCAGCGCCATCGAGGTACACAGGGGAATGGCAATGCTGAGCAGGTTCACCGACTGGAACTTGGCCAGGAAATGTTGCGCAATGCCCAGCAGCATGGCCGCCAGCACGGGCGTCAGGATGCGAATGAAGCTGTCCGTGCGCTGCAAGGTCTCCGGCGCGGCCGGCGTGGCCGCCGCTTCCGCCCGGTGGTGCAGGAACAGGCGCAACTGCCGCACCAGCAGCCAGCTCAGGGCCAGGCAAGCGGCGATGACCAGCGCCTGCCACAGGATGGCCGGTTGACGGAAATCGTCGACAAAGTCAGTGATCAGATTCAGCAGTGGGGTTTCATTCATGGCGCAGGTGGTCCGGAAGGTGGGACGGATGGGAGTGCTCCCATGCCGCCAGGCGGGCTGGCGGCATTGCATGGCCACCGCCGCAAGGTGCGGCGGCGGCCGGTGACAGGCTTACTCGGCTGGTTCAGCGTCAACGTCGTCGGCCGGTTTTTCATCGGCGTAGACTTTTTTCGGCATGACCTTGCGTTCGAACACGGCGGCGAAGAAGCCGTCGGTCTGGTGCAAATGCGGCAACAATTTCAGGTAGTCGCCCATTTCCAGCTCGATCTTTTGCTCGGCCAGCACCTTGTGCATCGGCACCAGGGTGAAATCGGGGTTGGTGGCCAGGAATTGCTCGGCAATTTGATCGTTTTCTTCGTTCAGGAAACTGCAGGTGGCGTACACCAGGCGGCCGCCGCCCTTGACGAGGCGCGCCGCGCCGGCCAGGATGGCCGCCTGCTTGGCTTGCAGCTCGACGATGGAATTGGGCTGCTGGCGCCATTTCACGTCCGGATTGCGGCGCAGGGTGCCCAGGCCGCTGCACGGGGCGTCGACCAGCACGCGGTCGATCTTGCCGGCCAGGCGCTTGATCTTGGCATCGCGCTCATGCGCGATCTGCACCGGATGCACGTTCGACAGGCCGCTGCGGGCCATGCGTGGTTTCAGCTTGGCCAGGCGCTTTTCCGACACGTCGAACGCGTACAAACGTCCCGTGTTGCGCATCAGTGCGCCCAATGCGAGAGTCTTGCCGCCCGCGCCGGCACAGAAATCGACCACCATCTCGCCGCGCTTGGCGCCGACGATCTGCGACAGTATCTGGCTGCCTTCATCCTGCACTTCGATGGCGCCGCTCTGGAACAGGGGCAGGTTTTGCAGCGAAGGCTTCTTGATCACGCGCAAACCCAGCGGGGCATACGGCGTCGGCGTGCTGAGGATAGGCGCTTCGGCCAGCGCCAGCATCACGTCTTCCCGCGTGGCCTTGAGCGAGTTGACGCGCAGGTCCAGCGGCGCCGGCGCGTTCAGCGCATCGGCCAGCAGCATGGTTTCCGCCTCGCCGAACTGGGCGATCAGCTTGTCGAACAGCCATTTCGGCATATTGGCGCGCATGTTCGGCGGCATCAGGTTGCGGTCGATCTGCTTGATGCGTTCCAGCCATTCCACTTCTTCTTCCGTCAGGCCGCCCAAGGAGTCCGCGCCGACGGCTTCGGCCAGGCCGAGGATGGTCAGGCGGCGCATGGTCGGGCCATTGCCCGCCTCGGCGAAGTCCGTGAAGAACGATTTATTGCGCAGCACGGCATAGATGCCTTCGGCGATGGCGCCCCGTTCGCGCGAACCGAGGCGCGGATGGTCGCGGAAATAGCGCGACAGGGTGGTGTCGGCCGGGGCCGTGAAACGTAAAATTTCGCGCAATACTTCTTCAGCATTGGCAAGTATCGCTGGTGGCAATCTCATTGTTATTCTTCCTGTAATATTTTATTGAGGGTCCACGCGGACCTGGCCATGCTCGACTGACAGTTTATCGTCAATGAACAGGCGGATGGCGCGCGGGTAAAGCAGATGTTCCTGTACCAGCACGCGCGCCGATAAGCTGTCTTCTGTGTCGCCCGGCAAGACGGGGACTGTCGCGCTCGCCACGGCCGGGCCATGATCGAGCTCGGCAGTCACGAAGTGCACGGTCGCGCCATGTTCCGTCACGCCCGCCTCAAGCGCCTGGCGGTGCGTCGCCATGCCCGGGAACAGCGGCAGCAGCGACGGGTGGATGTTGAGCATGCGCCCCGCGTAATGCTCGACGAAGGGCGGCGTCAGGATACGCATGAAACCGGCCAGCACGACCAGGTCGGGGGCGAAGCCGTCGATCACGGCTTGCAGCGCCGCATCGAACTGTTCGCGGCTGGCATAATCCTTGTTGGCAACGACTGCGGTCGCTATCCCATGTTCCGCGGCAAAAACCAATCCCTGGGCATCGGCCCGGTTACTGATGACGGCGGCAATACGGGCTGGCCATTGCTCGGCTTGCGCCGCGCGCACGACTGCTTCCATGTTGCTGCCGCGTCCGGAAATGAGGATAACGATATTTTTCATAGCGCGCATTGTACCCGCTATGGCGATGCGAATCTAGAAAGGCCGGCATTATTGTTGCGGCGCAACATGAGCGCCGGTGCCCCGCAGCCGCCCGGCGATGCCGATTCTCACCGGCGCCGGAGGCCGGGTTGACGGCGTCGCGGCAAGAGTAAGTGTTTACTCGAACGAATAGAAGACGCGGAACGGGACTTTCTTCTCGGCCCAGTAGTCGGCCGCGTCGCGGAACACGTCGAGCAGGATCTCGCGCGCTTCCTTGTCGAATTTTTGCGTATTTGGCAATTGCTCGAGCACCACCAGGAAACCCGTCTGCGTGCCCGCCTTGAACATGGTGTCCGTCAGACACAGGCGCAGGGCATCGAAATTCTTTGCCAGGTTTTTCGGAAACAGGAATGCTTCTGCAATAATGCCGATGACTTGTTGTTTGGTCTGCCCAGCGTTGCAATGCGCATATAAAAAGTGCTGCCCGAGACGGATCGCCTCGTCTTGTAATTCGGTCACGCGAAAGGCACGGATGGACTGGACAAGGTTGGGCGGCACGGTTAGTAACAAACTCATTTTTCCCTCAAATCGACCTGTTATGTATGGATTGTTCTAGCTGCTCTTCTTATTGCATCCCCGCACGCGGGTCAATGCGCACGCGGTGATTCGATCTGTATCAACTTTTATGCGATTCAGTGCGATTTTATATAAGCCATACGCGTATTAGGGTAACGTGTTGTCCTGCATGAATCAACCCGAATATGATGTCAAACGCAAGATTTGTTACAAACCGCTGGTTTCAAGTCACTTCAACATCTTGTATCGATTGAAAGTGCATGTTACAGACTGTGGGGCAAGGGGCTTGGGCTGTTACATTTTGTTGCCATGCGAAACACTCTCCCCGGTCTGGCGGGATTACTATAGTCCCAAGTTGTAAAAAATACCCTGAAAGATTCTCTAGATAACGAGGTTACAAATGAACTTGCAAGCCAAATTGATGATGTCTGCCCTTTGTATCGGCGCATTGCCACTCGCCCAGGCCGCCGACTTTGAAGATTTTGGCAAGGTCGTGCGCGTCGTGCCGCAAGTGGAACAGATCAACCGTCCACGCCAGGAATGCCGTACGGAATACGTGCAAGTCCAGGCGCCGCCGCAACAGCGCAGCGCTGGCGGCTCCATCGTCGGCGGTATCGCCGGCGCCCTGCTCGGTAGCCAGGTCGGTGGTGGCAATGGCCGCACGGCCGCCGCCGCCGCTGGCGCGATCGCCGGCGCCGTCGTCGGCGACCGGGTCGACAACCAGAACAATTACCAGGGCGGCATGCAGGAACAAGCCGTCAAGCAATGTCGCCAGGTCGACCATTGGGAATCGCGCAACACTGGCTACCAGGTCACCTACGACTACCGCGGCCGCAACTACACGAGCATCATGTCCTACGATCCGGGCGAACGCATCCGCCTGCGTGTTTCCATTGAACCGGCACAGCAATAAGCGTCCCCTACCATGCCAGCCCCAGCGGCTGGCATTTTTTATGGCGCCCCGGCGCGGGCTATAATGCGGCACACTTTCAGGCCGCCTTATGCTTATCAAACGAAAATCCATCGAACAAGTCGAATCCTCGCGCCCCGCGCGCAAGCCCCGCTAC
This sequence comes from Janthinobacterium sp. JC611, assembly GCF_018682595.1. Taxonomy (NCBI): domain Bacteria; kingdom Pseudomonadati; phylum Pseudomonadota; class Betaproteobacteria; order Burkholderiales; family Oxalobacteraceae; genus Janthinobacterium; species Janthinobacterium sp. JC611. Next base: position 303,501 of record NZ_JAFLJN010000014.1, on the reverse strand, counting down.
GCCCCCGTCACCCTGTCCGAAATGGATGGCGTGCGCTATCTGCATTTCGGCACGGAATGGGTGCAGGGCGCCATGCGCATCCGCAAGCCGGACTGGCCGGAGCTCGAATACGCGCAGCAGATGATGGCGTGGATGTTGTGGATCGAGCAACCGCAACGCCTCGCCCAGCTGGGCCTGGGCACGGCCGCGCTGACCAAGTTCTGCTACCGCCAGTTCCCGCAGGCGCAAGTCGAGGCCATCGAACTGAACCCGTCCGTCATCACCATCTGCGCATCGATGTTCAAGCTGCCGTCCAACGACGAGCGCCTGCACGTGCGCGAGATGGATGCGCTCGACTACGTCAACGACGAGGCCAACCATGGCAGCCTGGACGCCCTGCAAGTGGACCTGTATGACGCCACGGCGCGCGGTCCCGTGCTCGACAGCGCCGATTTCTATACCGCCTGCTGCGCCTGCCTGGCGCCGCACGGCATCATGACGGTCAATCTGTTTGGCGACCACCCCAGCTACGCGAAGAACATCAAGGCGATGAAGTTTGCGTTTGAACAGGTGATCTGCCTGCCGGAAGTCCATGATGGGAACGTGGTGGCGATCGCTTTCAAGACGAAAGTGGCACTCGATGCCGAGGCGCAAGCAGCCCTGCTCGAGCGCGCCAAGCAGATCGTCGCCGAGACCAAGCTGCCCGCCAAGTCCTGGGTCAAGGGCATCGTCAGCACCCTGTAAGCGCCGGCCACCCAGGCAAGGCCGGCAGCCTGGAAAGGCGCCGGCCATGTCCGCTCCCCCTCCTCCCGACACGCCGCTGCAACTGCCGCAACTGCTGGCCTGGCTGCAGGAAGACGGCTTGCTCGACGCCGCGCAAGCGGCCGCCGTGCAGGTCCAGGCCGCCCTGCTGCCGGCGCCCGCCCTGCATCCACTGTGCAGCATCGCCCACGACACGCTGACGCTCGACACCCTGTGCGCCTGGCTGGCGCGGCGGGCCAGCCTGCCCTATCTGCGCATCGATCCCCTGCACATCGATTTCAGCCAGGTGGCCGACGTCATGACGGCCGGCTATGCGGCCCGCTTCAACATCCTGCCCGTGGAAAGCACGCCGGAGCGCATCGTCATCGCCACGGCCCAGCCCTACGCGCTCGCCTGGCGGGCGCAGCTGGGGAATCTTGCGCCGCGCAAGCTGAGCCTGGTCATCGCCAATCCGCTGCACATCGCCGACGCCATCGCGCAATTTTTCAGCCTGGCCAGTTCCGTCAAGGTGGCCCGCCAGGCGTCCACGCAAGACATGGCGCTGCGCCACAATTTCGAGCAACTGGTGGAACTGGGGCGCAACAAGGGCAACCTGGACGCCAACGACCAGCACGTGGTGCGCATCGTCGACTGGCTGTGGCAATACGCGTTTGCCCAGCGCGCTTCCGACATCCACCTGGAACCGAAGCGCGACGCGGGCCTCGTGCGCCTGCGCATCGACGGCCGCCTGCACCAGGCCTACCAGCTGCCGCCCGCCGTCATGCTGGCCATGACGGCGCGCATCAAGTTGCTCGGGCGCATGGACGTGGTGGAAAAGCGCCGCCCCCAGGATGGCCGCATCAAGACGCGCAATGCCCAGGGCCAGGAAGTCGAGCTGCGCCTGTCGACCTTGCCCACGGCCTTCGGCGAAAAGCTCGTCATGCGCATCTTCGACCCGGAAGTGGCCGTCAAGAGCCTGTTTGATCTGGGCTTTCCGCCCGCGGAGGCCGAACGCTGGCGCCAGCTGACGGCGCGCACGCACGGCATCGTGCTGGTGACGGGCCCCACCGGCTCGGGCAAGACCAGCACCCTGTACAGCACCTTGAAGGCGCTGGCCGGCAGCGAAGTCAATGTGTGCACGGTGGAAGACCCCATCGAAATGGTCGAACCGGCCTTCAACCAGATGCAGGTGCAAACCCAGGCCGGCATCGAGCTGTCGTTTGCCGACGGCGTGCGGGCGCTGATGCGGCAAGACCCCGACATCATCATGGTGGGCGAGATCCGCGACCTGGCCACGGCAGAGATGGCCATCCAGGCGGCGCTGACGGGGCACCTGGTGCTGTCGACCCTGCACACCAACGACGCGCCCTCGGCCGTCATGCGCCTGCTGGAACTGGGCCTGCCCGCCTATCTGCTGGAAGCGTGCCTGGCCGGCGTGCTGGCGCAGCGCCTGCTGCGCTGCCTGTGCCCGGACTGCAAGGAGCTGGATACCGCCCCCGGCGCCGGCGTCTGGCAGCGCCTGACGGGCGGTCAGCTGGAACGGCCAGACGTCATGTATCGCCCCGTCGGCTGCGCCCTGTGCCGGCACAGCGGCTACCTGGGGCGCGCCGGCATTTATGAATTGCTCTGCGTGACGGAAGCGTTCGGCCAGCTGGTCAAGGCGGGCGCCGACCTGCACGCGCTGCGCCGCCAGAGCCTGCTCGACGGCATGACGCCGCTGCGCCTCGCCGGCGCGCGCAAGATCATCGATGGCACGACCAGCATCGACGAAGTGCTGAAGCTCACGGCAGCCCTGCCTTAGCGCCTATCCCAGTAGATGAATACATCCCCTGCTGGGATAGGCTCTTAGCTGGCCTGCATTTTCTCGCAGGAATGCTTTGCATTCTTTTTCAACTGATATATAATGCGGCCTCTTTCGGGTCGTTAGCTCAGCTGGTAGAGCAGCGGACTTTTAATCCGTTGGTCGCAGGTTCGAATCCCGCACGGCCTACCACGAATGCGCAGTACCAAAAAGCCAATCCTTCGGGATTGGCTTTTTGCGTTTCCCGCCCCACGGTTATACTGGCCCTTCGTCTTGCCAGTCCTGAAAGAAACGCATGAAACTTGCCTCCGCCCTGTTACTTGCCACCGCGTGCCTGTCCGCCCAAGCGCAATCGCCCATCGTGCTCGACGGCCAGTACAGCGCGCGCACGGACGAGATGAGCCTGGAAATCATCGGCGACCGCGTCTGCTTCGCGCCCGACAAGGCGCAATGGGGGCGCCTGCCCCGCCCCGCCGCCCAGCATGAGATATGGTTTTGCTTTGCCAACGATGGCGAGGCGCGCCGCCTGCTGCGCGTGCCCGCGCGCCAGGCCGACAATTGCGGCTGGCAAGCGCGTGCCCGCATCATCATTGATTCTTATCAACCGTATGTGGAGCAAGGCGACGGCAACGACATGGCGCGCCTGGCATCGGTGGTCAAGGTGGCGCAGCCGAACGCCATCGCCTGCGAATAATCAACCAATCAGCCGAGTTCGTTTTCCTGCAGATAGCGCGCGAACAAGTCGCCATCGGCCAGCGGACACGCAAAGCCCGCGCCCCAGTCGGCCAGCAGCAACTGCTCTTTCAAGGGCAGCAGCATCAGCCCGGGCATGCCGTCGCTGCACCACAGGTCGCACACGATGCCGCTCTCGTCCAGGCCGGCGAATAATGTTTCCGTCTTGTCGCCGCCAAAGGCCAGCACGTTCTTGCATTCCACCCGGTAACTGCCGTAGCCCGTGCACACGGCGTCATACGGCGGCAAGGCGTCCGCCAGCGCCAGCCGTAGCTGGTCCGCCGTGATGCCCAGCGCGCGCAGCGGCGACGGCGGCGCCTCGGGCACGTACATCTGCGTCCAGCCGGCGCCGCTGCGGTGCGCATCGGCGAACGCCTGCTGCTCGCCCATCTGCGTCAAACAGTGCTGCAAGTTATCCAATGGCAACAGTTCGATCATGCAAAAATCGTCTTCGTGGTAATACGCTTCCCGCATGGCTTAATTCTCCAGCAAATCTTTTAGTTGCACATTGCGCCGCGACGTCAGGCGGCCGGCCCACGTTTCGCTCGTGACGGACGGATAGCGCACGGCGCCAAAGTTCATCCAGGCATCGCGGTACGCCAGCCACAGGCGCTGGGTGGCGCGGATGCCATCCTTGCCGACGGCGCCCGCATGGGTTTGCGCCGGCTTTTTCATCAGCTTGCCGTAGATGGCGTTGAGCTCCTTGTCGAGCGCCGCCGCCTGTTCCCTGGACATGCCTGGCGGCAGCTTGCCCGCCTCGACCTCGCGCAGATCCTGCGCCAGCAAGTCGAGCTCGGCCGTGCGGGCGGCGATGCTCAGGGCGGCGCGCGCCGTGCCGCTCAAATCCGTTTCATTGGCCGCGCGCGCATCGGCAAACTTGCTTGCCGCCGCCTGCAGTTTTTGCAGCGACGCTTGCGCCACGGCCGGCATGGCCGCACTCACCTGATCTGTCGCCTGCGCGCGCACGCGCTGCTTTTGCCGCGCATCGATGGCGCTGCACACGCCCATCATGTAGCCGCTGATGATGTCGTCGCACAAATCGATCAGCCCGCGCCCGCTGGCGTTAATCTGCTGCAAATGTTCGATGCGGCCCTGCATCTCGGCCGGCGCCGCATCGATGCTGCATGCATACTTGAGCGCCAGCAACGGGTCCTTCTGCACGCCCTGTCCATTCTGGTACAGCATCATCAAGACGGCGTTATTCTGCGTGGCCATGGCGCAATGGCGCACGGGACGCCAGTCGGCCGGCTTGGGCGAGGACATACTCTTGGTATCGTAATACAGGTCCGTCGCCTGGCACTGCCGCAAGGCCGCCACGGCGGATGGGGCCGGCTGGTCGGCCGGTGGCGGCGCCGCCTCCCTGACCTTCAGGCAGCCCGCATACCAGGCCGTGCTTTCCGCGTGCCCCACGCCCATGGCGCTGGTATTCGGGTACGGTGCGGCGGCGGCGGCAAAACCCGGGTTGGCAAGCAGCGCACACGCTCCCAGCAAGAGCGTTTTCAATAAGGGTAGACAAATTTTCATGTTGAATCGGCGCCAGCGTGAGTAAAGCGGCAAGTTTAACTGATCGGCCAGGCCGCGCCCGCCCGATACACGTCCATCCCGCCCGGTAAGTAACGGTTCATGGCCTTGGCAGCGGGGGAAACGATGGGCAATAATGTTGCCCGCTGTACTTTTTTCACTTCCCGGACCACGCCCATGACCTCACCCCGTCTTCGCCGTTCCCTCGGCTCCCTGCTGATCGCAGCGGCCTGCGCCTCGCTGGCAACGACCGTCCACGCCGCCGATACCAAGGCCATCACCCCGGTTGCCGCCACGCAAACCAACACCAGGCACGCCATCACGCATGAAGACGTGTGGCTGATGAAACGGGTGGGCGCCCCCGTCGCCAGCCCCGATGGGCGTTGGGCCGTGTTCTCCGTGGTCGACAGCGCCTACGACAACAAGGACCAATGGTCGGACCTGTGGATCAAGTCCCTGGGCGACGACAGCCCCGCGCGCCGCCTGACCTATTCCAAGAGCGGCGAAAGCGCCGTGGCCTGGTCGCCGGACAGCCGCCAGCTGGTGTTTGTCGCCAAGCGCGACGGCGATGAAGCGGGCCAGATTTACCGCCTCGACGTGGCCGCCGGCGGCGAAGCGCAACGCCTGACCTCGCTCACCCTCGGTGCACGCATGCCGAAATGGAGCCCGGACGGCAAGCAATTGCTGTTCATCAGCGACATCTATCCAGGCAACAAAACGGAAGCCGACGTCAAGCAGAGCGCGAAAGAGCGCAAGGAGCGCAAATACAGCGCCCGTTCGTATGAAACGACGGCGCCGCGCTACTTCGACAAATGGCTGACCGACAAGCAGGTGCGGTTGTTCATCGTCGACGCGCAACCGGAGGCGACGCCGCGCGACATCCTGTCGGGCACGCAACTGGCCGCCCTGCCGGGCTTTGGCGGCGGCCAGGGCGACGAGGGACAATCCTTGGACGCCGTCTGGACGCCGGACGGCAAGGCCGTCGTCTTCAACGCGGCCAGCAACCGCGACGCGGCCCAGCGCGAAGCCGTCTATTCGCAACTGTATCTGCTGCCCGTGGCGGGCGGCGAAGCGCAGCGCTTGACGCAGGACAAGCATAGCTATGGCAGCCTGAAATTCGCCGCCGACGGCAAGACCCTGTTTGCCTTGAGCGACGCGCAAACGCCGGGCAAGGTGTATGACGTGAAGCGCCTGGCCAGCTTCGCCTGGCCGATGAGCAAGCCTGCGCCAACCATCCTGACGGCCAAGCTGGACCGTTCGATCTCGCGCTTCGTGCTGCCCGAAGACGGCAAGCGCGTCATCTTCAGCTATGAACATGCGGGCCTGGAAAAGCTGTACTCGATCGACGCCAGGGGCGGCGACGTGCGCGAGGAGCCATCCTTGCCAACCGGCACCATCAACTCGCTGAGCAGCGGCGGCAAGGCCCTGGTGGGCGTGTGGGAGTCGTCCATCAATCCGCCGGAAATCTATGCCTTCAACGGCAAGCAGCCGAAGCGCCTGACGGCCTTCAACGCGGACAAGGCAAGCAAGATCGACTGGCAGGCGCCCGAGCACTTCTGGTTCACGACGGCCGACGGCCGCCATATCCACAACATGCTCGTCAAGCCGGCCAACTTCGATCCGAACAAGAAATACCCGCTGTTTACCGTCATCCACGGCGGCGCGGCCAGCATGTGGCGCGACCAGTTCGTGCTGCGCTGGAACTACCATTTATTGGCCAAGCCCGGCTATGTCGTGCTGCTGACCGACTACAAGGGTTCCACTGGTTACGGAGAGGAATTTGCGCGCTCGATTCAATTCGACCCCTTGAAAGGTCCGGGCGACGAAGTCAACCAGGGTGTCGATGAAGCCATCAAGAAATATCCCTTTATCGACGGCACGAAGCTGGCCGCCGGCGGCGCCAGCTATGGCGGCCACTTGGCCAATTGGCTGCAGGCGACCACCACGCGCTACAAGGCCATCGTCTCGCACGCGGGCGAAATGGATTTGATCATGCAATGGGGCACCAGCGATGGCGGTTTCGGCCGTGAAACGAATGCCGGCGGCCCCGTCTGGTCGAACCTGCCCGTGTGGCGCGATCAAAGCCCGGTCATGCAAGCGGGCAACCACGAAAAAGGCACGGGCTTCACCACGCCCATCCTGATCACCGTGGGCGAGCTCGACTACCGCGTGCCGGCCAACAATGCGCTGATGAACTTTGCTGTGCAACAGCGCCTGAACGTGCCGGCAAAACTACTCGTGTTCCCGGACGAAAACCACTGGATCCTGAAGGGCGAGAACAGCCGCTTCTTCTATAGCGAAGTCGAGGGCTGGCTGGCGAAGTATGTGAAATAAGAGCCGCTACCAGAGGAACGTCTGCTGCCGGCAGCGATAAACAGCCAGGTTCCGCATGCGCGGACCTGGCTTTTTTCATGCAAGCAGGGCCTTTGCCGCGGCGGCAAGCGCCACCGGGCTTACTTCACCTTCAAACCATTCTTCACATCCTTCACGCCTTCCACGCCACGGGCCAGGTCGGCGGCTTTTTTCACTTGCGCCTGGGAAGGCACGAAGCCGCTGAGCATGACGACGCCATTCACGGTTTCCACGTGCACGTCGAGCGCTTTCAAGTCATTGTCCTTGACCAGGTCCGCCTTGATCTTGGTGGTGATGACGGAGTCGGCCATGGCCGTCTTCGTGCTGCCGGCCGCATTGCGCGCCACGCAGGCGGCCTTGGCCGTCGCATCCATGGCGTCGCAGTTTTCCTTCATCGTGGCAGGCGGATTTTGCGCCACGTTGGTGCCGGCCCTGGCGCCCGTGTTGGCGTCGGCCAGCGCCGCCGTTTTCGCCGCCTTGGCATCGTTCATGCACGTGGTTTTATCGGCGCCCGTACGGTCGCCGCACTTGGCCTTGGCCAGGTCATACTCGGCATTGGCGACATCCTTGCGGGCCTTGCCCAGCTCGCGCGGCGTGTTGCGGTACTGGGCCACGGCGTCCGACTCGGCCTTGGCGCGCGCCACCTTCGCTTCCTCCACGCAGACTTTTTTCGCGTTGCCGCTGTGGCTGTCGCAGGCGGCCTTGGCCTGCTTGTAGTCGGCCGTCGCCTTGTCCGTCAAACTCTTGTACGAGGCATCCTGCGCATACGCGGGCGTGGCGGCAAGCAGGGCGCTGGCACTGGCGGCCAGCATGAGTGCGATCATTTTGTTCATGGTGGTTCCTCTCTGGTTAGTTGATGCCCAGATTAGACCCCTGCCGCGCGCAAAGCTCCGTGCGACAGCACACGCTGACAGTCCATCCGCGTACAAAATCACGTTTATTTGTCGCCGCTCAAGCCCTTCCGCCACAATACTTGCGCCTGTTCAAATGGTGAAGCGGAGTCATCAAATGCCCCCTCGCCATCGGCCAGCGCCAGCCATGCCTGCGTGGCGTGGGAACCGCCTGCGCCGCCGCCCGCCGCCTCGCCAGCCGCGCGCACGCCGCGCATCCAGGCCAGCACCTGCTGGTACTGCCCGGGGTGGCGCGCATGCATCCACGCCAGGGCCACCAGGTCCGCATAGCCCTCTTCGCGGCGCGTCTCGCGCAACTCCTGCGCCAGCGGTGTCAGCTTGCCGCGCCGCATGCCGCGCGGCTCGACAAAACCACGCGGCAAAGCGTGCCAGTCGCCTTGCGCATAGCGCCGGCAATGGCCGATTTCATGCGCCGTCATCGCTTCGATCATGAGGCCGTGGCGCGCGGGCGGCACGCCCTGCAGGACGGTATCGGCCATGGCATTGCCGCGCAAGGACAGCACCAGCTTGCAGCGCCCTGCCGCGTAGCCCAGCGCCAGCGGCACGGCGCCGGGCGCATCCTGCGGCTGCACGATGATGTCGATGGGCAAGTCCTGCGTGCGCGCGTAATCGATGACGGGTTTTCCCGCCTGCAGCCAGCGGCTTTCCAGATCGGTGAGCTGAGCATGCGCCATGGTGGGCGCGGCCATAAGAAAACTCAACAGCGAAAACAGTCTCAACATGGGATCAACGGGAAGAAAGAATGTCACCACTGCAGAGTAAGCGGTGAAAATATTTCCACAAGAAAAAACTGGCAACTTTTCAGAAAAAAAGCCGAAAAAAAACCGGTACGCGAGGCACCGGTTTTTCAGACTGACAATAGTTAAGGTCGAGTTATTTCTTCGTCGCCTGGTCCAGCGCGCGGGCCGTGACGAATTCCGGGCGGATATCGTTGGGCACGGCCTTCATCTTGTCGAGCGCCACCTGTACTTCCGGGCGGATCACCACGTACTTGGCCATCATCGCTTGCGCGCGCGCATAGTCGCCCGTCGCCTCGATGGTCAAGAATTCACGGTCCAGGTCGATCACGGCCTGCTTGATCTTGGCAAAATCGACGCCGAACTTGCCATCGCCCAGCGAGACAAAGCCGCCCTTGTCGAGGATGTAATTCATCTGGATGGCCATGCCGCGCGCATGCGAATCCGTCAGGCCGAAATGCAACGTGCGGAAACCGGAGGCAAGGAAAGTGTTGTACAGCTTGCGCTCGGCCGCCTCGCCCTGGCCCAGGGTGTCGTTGAGCTGCCCCTTGTCCATCATGTAGCGCAGCGCGAACAGGCCCGTGATGTCGGCCTTGGCTTCTTCGATGGTCGAGTAGGCTTCCTTCAAGTCCTGGCGCGGTGTCGATGGCTTGCCGTCGACGGTGGTGGCGTGCGGGCCCAGGCCGTGCATGATTTCATGCGCGAGGATGTGCGTGAAGAAGGAATTGAAATCGACGTCCTGCTGCGCTTCGGGCGTGAGCACCAGTGTCGAGATCGGCGTCAGGGTGGCCTTGAACTTGGCTTCCTGCACGTTTTTCAGCATCACGCGCTTGGAGCCGCGCGCGCTGATGATGCGCTCGTCATTGGGCAGGTTGTAGGCGGCCGTCTGCACGGCCATGTTGCCGTCGCCAGCGCCGTACACCTGGTTGACCACCACCATCGGCGCCAGCGCGCCCACTTTCGGGTTGCGGTACTGGGCGTCGAGCGGCAGGTTGTCTTCCAGCTCCTGCATGTGCCTGGCGAAGAAGTTCAGCTTCTGCGTTTCCGCCTGGTCGCGGATGTTCACATAGGCTTCAAACGCGGCCTTGTAGCCGAACAGCTCGTCGTTGTACGTCTCGTACGGGCCGATGGTGATATCGACGGGCGAGTCGAGGTCCATCCAGGCAAAATCGGACGGTAAATAGTCGTTGTCGAGGAAAGCCTTGGCGCGCAGGGTCAAGAATTTCTTCAGCGATGCGTTGTCCGTGGCGGCGGCCGCCTCGTCGAGCAGCTTAGCCAGTTGCTTGAGTTCCACCTTGTACTCGTCCGAGTATTTGACCGTCTGGTATTTGCCGTCCTTGCCCGTGCGAATGGTCGTGAAGAACCATTGCGCCTGCTGCTTGTCTTCTGGCGACAAGCCATGCATCCACGTTTCCAGGCTGGCCTTGGTGGCGCCCTGCGGATAGAAATTGCCCGCTTCCGGCTTGTGCGCGGGAATGGCGATGCCGGCATAGCTGGCCGGCATGAACGAGGCGTGCGCGTCGAGCACCGACCATGGACCCTTGTTGATCCAGAAATAGTTCAAACGGGCCTGGCCCAGCTTTGACTTGTCCTTCTTCAAGGCGGCCCACAGCGCTTCATTGCCGGACCAGCGCTGGCGCAGCTGCAGCACGTCGACCAGCTTGGCCGCCTCGACCAGCTTGGCGATGGCCTGGCGGTCGCCCGCGGACAGGTGCGTGACGTCGGCGGTCAGCGCAACGGGCGCGTAGCGGGCGCTCATGGCGGTCAGTTGCTCGGCGGTGGCCGGCGTGGCCACTTGTGGCGCGGCGCAGGCGCTGCCGACGGCGGCGGCCATCAGCAGGGGAATCAGGATGTTTTTCATGGAGGTCTCGGTTAAGTTTGGGGTCAGACCCGGCGGGTCAGACCCCGAGTGTGCCAAATTGTAATCCACCACCGACCCCGCCTGCAGAGCTGGCTTACCAGACCTTGTACACCTGCCCCGTCTGCGCCCCTTCCACGCTGCGGCTGTAGGCCAGGGCCACGCGGCTGGCGGCGGCCGGCTCGAAGCCGTAGAAGAAGGGGCCATACGCGTCCAGCGACTCGGCCAGCACCGTGGGGCTGACGACATTGATGCGCACGCCGCGCTGCAGCTCGATGGCGGCGCCCCGCACGAAGCCTTCCACGGCCGCATTCGTCATGCTGGCGGCCGCGCCGAAGCGGATCGGCTGCTCGGCCACGATGCCGCTCGTGAGCGTGATCGAACCGCCGTCGTTCACGTATTCCTGCGCCACCAGCGCCACGTTGACCTGGCCCATCAGCTTGCTGTCCAGGCCCAGCCGGAATTGCTCGGGCGTGAATTCGGCCAGGGGACCGAAATGCAGCTTGCCGGCCGTGACGACGACGGCGTCGACCTTGCCGATGCGCTTGAACAGGGCGCGCACTTGCGCGATGTCGCCCATGTCGGCCTGGTGCGTGCCGCTGCGGCTGCCCACTTCGATGATGTCGTGGCGTTGCGCCAGTTGGGCCGCGACGGCCGTGCCGATGGTGCCGCTGGCGCCGATGATGACGATTTTCATGATGCTTCCTTGTCTGGGGTTGAACGATGGAGCCAGTATGCGCCGCTTACAAAAAGGAATAAATACGCTAGAATTTACAAGATTACCAACCCACAGTTTGCAATCGAGACGCCATGGATAAATTGCGCAGCATGGAAATCTTTGTCGCCGTCGTCGATGCGGGCAGTTTCACGGCCGCCGCCGAGGCGTTCCAGATTTCGCCCGTTATGGTGGGCAAGCACATCAAATACCTGGAAGAGCGGCTGGGCGCGCGGCTGCTGGCGCGCACCACGCGGCGGCAAAGCCTGACGGAAATCGGCCAGCAATACGTGGAACAGTGCCGCCAGATCCTGGCCAGCATCCATGCGGCCGAACGGGGCGCGGAAGCCATGCGCACGGCGCCGCGCGGCAAGCTGAAGATCACGGCGCCCGTGTCGTTCGGCAGCGAGTGCATCGCGCCGCTGCTGGCCGACTACCTCGACGCGTATCCGGAAGTGAGCCTGGAATTGAACCTGAACGACAGGACGGTGGACCTGGTGGAAGAAGGATTCGATGCGGCCATCCGCATCGGCAAGCTGGAAGATTCCGCCATGGTGGCGCGCGCGCTGCGGCCGTATGCGATGGTGATGTGCGCCGCGCCCGCCTACCTGGCCAGACACGGCACGCCGCGCACGCCGGCCGACCTGGCGCGCCACGAATGCCTCGATTTCATGCAGTGGACGCGCCATGTGCGCTGGCGCCTGGCCAGGAGCGACGACGACGACGGCAGCCCCGTGCGCGAGAGCCGCTTCCGCTCGAACAATGGGCAGGCCTTGCGCGTGGCGGCCCTGCACGGCTTCGGCATCGTCATGCAGGCGGAAATCCTGATGGCCGGCGATATCGCCGCCGGCAGGCTGGTGCCGCTGCTGGCCGACTACGTGCCGGCGCCGCGCCCCATGCACCTCGTGTATGCGCGCGACCGCCAGCCCACGCCGAAGCTGACGACCTTCATCGACTTTCTGCTGGAACGCTACGGGCCGGCGGCGACACCGCCACCGGCCACGCTCACGTAACCGGGAAGCTTAGTTCACCTTTGCGGCGGGCGCCGACGCCAGCTTGGCCAGCTCGCCGTCCGGCTGCCAGCCGGCGCCCAGGGAACGGGCCACGGCCACCGTCGCCAGCAGGCGCTGGGTCTTGATCTGCGCGGCGGCGCGGTCCGCCGCCAGCGAGCTGCGCTGGGCATCCGTGACGTCCAGGTAGGTCGAGATGCCGCGCTCGTAGCGCGTGCGCGCCACCAGGTAGGCGCGCGCGGCGGCCGCCTGCGACAGGGCTTGTGCATCGCCCTGCAGCTGGCGCTGCTCCACGTCGGACAAGGCGTCTTCCACTTCGCGCAAGGCCGTCAAGAGCTTCGTCTCGTGGTTCGCCACGGCTTCCGCATAGCGCGCCTTGGACAGATCCAGGTTGGCCTGGTTGCGGCCGCCGTCGAAGATGGGCAGGGACAGGGCCAGCGGGCCAAAACTGAACTGGCGCGAGCCGCCCTGCGCCAGGTCGCGCAGCTTTTCCGACGCGTAGCCGAAATTGCCCGTCAATTGCAGCGACGGGTAAAACGCGCCTTCGGCCACGCCCACTTGCGCATTCGCCGCGCGCAGGTTCGCCACGCTGGAGACGAGGTCCGGGCGGTGCGCCAGCAGGCTGGCCGGCAAGCCGACGGGAATGGCGGGCGGCAACGGCAAGGCCGATGGCTGGGCGGCCACCGGCAGCTGCAGCGCCGACGGCGGCTTGCCCGTCAGGGTGGCCAGGCTGTTTTCCAGCTGGTTGCGCTGGCGCTTGACTTCATGCAGGTCGGCTTGCGCGTTCGACAGTTCGACTTTCGCGCGCGCCAGGTCCAGCTCATTCGTCAGGCCCGCGTTGAAGCGCGCCTCGACCAGCTGCGCCGACTCGCGGCGCGTATCCAGGGCGCCGTTCAGGATCGCCATTTCCGCGTCCAGGCCGCGCAGCTGCCAGTAGTTGCTGGCCACCTGCGCCGACAGCATCAGCAGCACGCCGTCGCGGTCGGCCTGCGCCGCCAGCGCCTGCGAGTCCGCCGCTTCAACCATGCGTTTCACGCGGCCCAGCAAGTCGACTTCATACGACAGCGAGCCGCCGACGGAAAAATTGTTGCCGCTGATGGAGCGGTTGCCCAGGGCCAGGCCCTGCGAGGTGTTGGCCGAGGTGCGCGAGTTCGAGATGCCCGTGCTGACGTTCACGCTCGGCCCCTGGTTGGCGCGCGCCGTGCCGCTTTGCGCCAGCGCCTGCAGCAAGCGCTCGCCGGCCGCTTTCACGCCGGGATTGTCCTGCAGCGCGCTGCGTTCGAGGCGGTCCAGGGTGGCGTCGCCGTAGATGCTCCACCACTCTTTCGGCAGTTGCGCGGCATCGGCCGCGGCCGCGCCGTGGCGGAAGGAGGCGTTGTCGATGCCGGCCACGTTCGCCGGGGCGGTGAAATCGTGGCCCACGGTGCCGCAGGCGGACAGCGCCACGGCAAGCGAGGCGGCCAGCGCGATTTTCGTCAAAACTGTTTGCATGATGTATACCTTCTTGTTCTTTAAGGGCTCGCGTTGGCGGTCAATGACCGCCGCCACCGCCACCGGGAGCTTTGAGTTTATCGGCCAGCCACAGGGGCACGATGCAGGCCAGCAGGATGGCGCCGACGAGGAAGAAGCCATCGTTGTAGGCCATCACATACGCTTCGCGGCGCACGATGCCGTCGATCGCCTGCAAGGCCTGGTTGCCGGCCGTGACGGCGTCATAGCCCTTGGCCATGAACGACGACGTCAGCTGGTCGATGCGCAGCTGCGTGGCGCTGGAATACGCATTGATCGCCTCGCCCAGGCGCTGCGAGTGGAAGTGCTCGCGGGTGCTCAGGGCCGTGGCCAGCAGGGCGATGCCGATCGAGCCGCCCAGGTTGCGCGTCATGTTGAACAGGCTCGAGGCCGACGCCATGTCCTTCGGCGCGATGCCCTTCATGGCGAAGTTCGACAGGGTCAGCATGACGAAGGGCTGGCCCAGCGCGCGCACCACCTGCGACCACAGCAGCTGGTCGTAGCCGGTGGACGCATCCATGTAGGCGTTCATCATGCACGAACCGCCGAACAGCAGCAGGCCGAACGAGCAAAGGATGCGGTTGTCCACCTTCGACGACAGTTTGGCGACAAACGGCATGATGAACAGCTGCGGCAAGCCCACCCACATGATGACTTCACCGATCTGCATCGGCGAATAGCCGGCGATCTGGCCCAGGAACAGGGGCAGCAGGAAGGCCGAACCATACAGGCCCATGCCCGTCACGGCCGACAGCACGGTGGCCACCAGAAAATTGCGCTGGCCGTACAGGGCCAGGTTGACGAAGGGCTCGGCGCGCGTGGCGCTGGTGACGACCCAGCCCAGGATGCCCGTCAGCGCCAGCGCGGCGAAGGCGATGATGAAACCGGAGTCGAACCAGTCCTTCGAATTGCCCTCTTCCAGGAAGATGGTCAAGCAGCCCAGGCCCAGGGCCATGAAGAAGATGCCCAGCCAGTCGGCCTTCCAGAACAATTTGAGCTGCATCGGCTCCTTGTCCAGGCCATAGATCATGCCGGCGATCAGCAGCACGCCCGGCACCCAGTTGATGTAGAAGATCGAAGGCCAGCCATACAGCTCTGAGAGATAGCCGCCCAGGGTCGGGCCCATGGCCGGCGCCAGGGTGGCCGTCAGGCCGAAGATGGCCATGCCGACGGCCCGCTTCGAGGCCGGCAGCTTGAGCATCACCAGGGTGAACGCCATCGGGATCAGGGCGCCGCCCGTGAACCCCTGCAGCATGCGGAAGACGATCATGCTTTCCAGGTTCCAGGCCGCCCCGCACAGGGTGGAGAACAGCAGGAAGAAGGCGGTGGTGCCGATCATGTAGGTGCGCAGACCGAACACGCGCGCCAGCAGCGCGGTGAGGGGAATGACGATGATTTCCGCCACCAGGTAGGCGGTGGAAATCCACGAGCCCTCTTCCTGGGTGGCCGACAGCGAGCCAAGGATATCCTTGAGCGAGGAATTCGTGATCTGGATGTCGAGCACCGCCATGAAGGCGCCCAGCATGCCGGCGGCGACCGCCAGCCAGGTGCGCGCGGAGACTTTCTCGTCGATCACGGGAAACGCCGGCGGCTTCGCCAGCGTGGTGGAAGGGCTGCTCATGGAAGCTTAGCGGGCGGTGGTCTGGGCGGCTGGCGCGGCGGCGTGGCGCGGTGCCTCGGCCGACGCGGGCTGGTTCACTTCCACTTCGGCGATCACCGACATGCCCGGCACCAGGCGGCCATTCATGGCCTTGATGTCTTCCGGCTGGAAGACGATTTTCACCGGTACACGCTGGACGATCTTGGTGAAGTTGCCGGTGGCGTTATCGGCTGGCAGCAGGGCGAATTGCGCGCCCGAGGCAGGCGCGAAGCTGTCCACGGTGCCCACCAGTTTCTTGCCCGGCATGGCGTCGATGCTCACGTGCACGCTCTGGCCGCGGTGCAAGTCGGCCAGTTGCGTTTCCTTGAAGTTGGCGGTGACCCAGACGTTGTCCTGCACGATGGCCGTCAATTGCTGGCCAGGCTGCACGCGCATGCCCGTTTCCACGTTGCGCTTGCCGATGCGGCCGGCGACGGGGGCCAGGATGCGGTTGTACTGCAGCTGCTGTTCCGCGTCCTTCAATTGCACGCGCAGCACGGCGACCTGCGCCTTGGCCACGTCACGCGCAGCTTGCGCCGCACCGATCTGCGCCTTGGCGGCGGAAGCGCTGTCGCGGCGGGCGGCCAGGTCGGCCACGGCGCTGGAGCGGGCCGCATTGGCGGCGTCCAGTTCCGCTTTCGAGACGGCCTTCATCTGGCTCGTGTACAGCTGGCCATAACGCTCGGCATCCTGTTTCGCGCGCAGCAGCTGGGCATCGGCTTGCGCCACTTGCGCCTGGGCGCCACTGGCTTGCGCCTGCACTTGCGCGATCTGCGCGTCCGCTTGCAGCACTTGCTGCTCGGCGCTGGCGATCTGCGCGGCGATCTGCTCGGTTTTCACGCGCTGGTCGAACGGGTCGAGTTCGGCGATCACATCGCCCTCTTTCACGATCTGATTGTCGTCGATGAAGACCTTGGTGACGACGCCGGAAATGCGCGCAGAGACGGGATGCACGTGGCCGGCCACATAGGCGTTTTCCGTTTCCACGAAATAGTGGCTGCGGTACCACATGCGCGCGCCGGCGCCCAGCGCGACGAGGACGATCAGGCCGGCGATGATTTTCACGCGCTTGTTCGGTGGGGCGGAGCTGGCGGAAGCGGCGGGCGTGGAAGGTGCGGCAGGGGCCGCGGGTGGGACGGCGGTCAGCACCTTGTGCTCTGCCTGGCCTGGCTGGTTGGACATACTCGCTCCGAAAATGAAATGATGTAGGTTCATTATTGGGCAAAGAAAAGCCAAAGTCAAGAAATGAAACGATTGCATTTCATTTTAATTTGCACTACAGTGTGAGCCATCACTTACCTTCCCACTTTTAAAGAGACCCAGACCATGTCCGATCCCGGCCTCAGCGATACCTTGCCTACCGATACAGAATCCGACGATGCCGCCCAGGAGCTTTCCTGCTGCGGCAAGCCAGCCGGCCGTCCGCGCGCGGCCGACATGGAAGCGCGCATGGACAAGCTGCTGCACACGGCCGGCTGCCTGTTTCTGGAAAAGGGATATGGAAAGGTGAGCCTGGAAATGATCGCCCGCGAAGCCCACGTGGCCGTGCGCACGATCTATGTGAAGTTTGGCGGCAAGTCGGGCCTGTTCAATGCCGTGGTGGAATTGCGCCGCGCCGCCTACTTCTCGACCATGCCGGCGCTGGAAACGGATATGCGGCCGCTGCCCACCATCCTGGGCGAGTTCGGCCTGCTGTTCGTGCAGCTCGTCACCATGCCGGCGGCGATCCGCCTGAATCGCATGGTGGTGGCCGAAGCGGCCACGCACCCGGAACTGGCGGAAACGTTTTACAAGGTGGGACCGGGACAGACGCGCGACATGCTGACCAAGTTTTTCAGCCGCCCCGACATCGCACCGCTGTTTCGCGCGGAGCTGACGCCCTCCATGCTGGCGTTGCACCTGCTCAATTGCCTGCTGGGCGACCAGATGTCGCGCCTGCTGTTTCCGCCACAGGCGCAACCGGACGTGGCGCAATTGCGCGCCAAGGTGGAGGTCAGTCTCGACCTGTTCCTGCGCGGCACCCTGCGCCAGCGGCTCGCGGACTGACGCGCGACGGCTGGCCGCGCAAGTCAGCCAGGGCGGCTGCAGTCTTGCGGCACCGCCGCTTCGGCGTATTCTTCGTTCAAGCCCAGCGCGCGCAGGAAAGGCTGGGCCGCCAAAGCGCCGTCAAGGCCAAGTGAAGACTCACTTCCATCGTGGCGCTGCGGGCCATAGCGCATCAGGTCGAACGAGGTTTCAAAGCGTTGCGCCAGGAAATACGTGCGGAAATAATCGAAGGAAAACGCCACCTGGCCATCGGCCCGCAGCAGCAAGCCATGCGCATACAGCGGCGCCAGCCACTCCCCGGCCGCCATGTTCCAGCCCTTCACGCCGCAATAGTCGCTGGCAAAGCGCTCCAGCTCCGCCTCGCCGAGGAATACCGTCTTGGCTTCGAACATCAGGAACGCCAGCTCCATCAGGAATTCGCGCGCATCGGCAGCCACGCCGGCGTCCACGCGCGGCTGCACGCCCGCCGTGCCCAGCAAGCCGTCGAGATAGGCGCGCTCGCCCGCCAGCTGCGGCAGCAAGGTGGCAAACACATACTCGGCATCCATCTGGCCCGTTTCCTGGCCATTCGGCGTGTACAGCACCGACAGAGCGAAGCGCTTGCTCACGTCGTCGAACTCGCGCAGGGACACCGTCCACTGCGTGCCTGCCGCGCCGCCATCGGCCGCGCCCGTGCCGAACTCGAGCACGGCAAACGCCGCCATCTGGCCCTGCGCACCGTACAGGCTGCCGGGATTGCTCTTGAACAAGATGCCCAGCGACTTCATCAGCGAACTGGCGTCGCCCGTATGCTGGTGGCCATGGAACACGGCGTGGATATTCTTGTAGTGCGCGCGCTGCTCGGCACTGGCGTGCTCATCGGCGGAGAAGAAGCTGAAGCCGGCATCGCCCAGCGCCGCCGCCGCGACACCCTGGGCGCGGCTGCCCGGCACCAGGTAGAAACGCGCGCCCGGCAGGCTGGCCGCCTGCAGCAAGGGGCGCAGGAAATACTCATAGACGTACACGGGCGTCGTGCCGGCACAGGCGTCGGGCGCCACCAGCTGGCCCGTGAAGAAAATCGCATCGATCTTCTTGCCCGTCGCCAGGATAGCGGCCACATCTTGGTACAAGGCATGCAGCATCACGGCTTGCTCTTGCTCGTCGGCCCGGCGCAAACGGACATCGGCAATATGAAGGGCGGTAAATTTTTTCATCGTTGCAAAACTCTCTCAGTACAGCGGAATTTGACCGTATCCCACGCTGGCAACATTCCTGGAAAAATCACACGCGTCTATCGCAGCAAAAGAAGCACATGGTGACAGACCTCCATTCTGCCACTTTTTCCATACGGCAATACTCACCAATTTTCACATGGGGCCGATGCGCCATCGCTTTACCATGCTAAAGGTCAAGGAAAATAAAAAAAACCCGCAATCGCTTGCGGGTTTTTCATGTTGCAACGTGCGCTTAATACATCAGCGCTTGCGCGGCGGCGGCAAGTCCGTGCACACGCCTTCGTACACTTCGGCGTTTTTTTCCAACCTGCAGATCGATTCACGCAGGGTCGGGGACGAGTGGTAGCCCGCTCCAAAAAAAACCCGCAATCGCTTGCGGGTTTTTCATGTTGCAACGTGCGCTTAATACATCAGCGCTTGCGCGGCGGCGGCAAGTCCGTGCACACGCCTTCGTACACTTCGGCGGCCATGCCGATCGACTCGCCCAGGGTCGGATGCGGGTGGATGGTCTTGCCGATGTCGGTGCCGTCGCAGCCCATTTCGATGGCCAGCGCGATTTCGCCGATCATGTCGCCCGCATGCGTGCCGACGATGGTGCCGCCGATGATGCGGTGCGTTTCAGCGTCGAACAGCAGCTTGGTGAAGCCTTCGGCGCGGCCGTTGGCCACGGCGCGGCCCGAAGCGGCCCACGGGAAGTGCCCCTTCTCGACCTTGATGCCCTTGGCTTTCGCTTCGTCTTCCGTGATGCCGGCCCATGCCACTTCCGGGTCCGTGTAGGCGACCGACGGGATCACCTTGACGTCGAAGTGCGACTTCTGGCCGGCAGCCGCTTCGGCCGCCACGTGGGCTTCATGCACGGCCTTGTGCGCCAGCATCGGCTGGCCCACCAGGTCGCCGATGGCGAAGATGTTCGGCACGTTGGTGCGCATCTGGCTGTCGACGTTGATGAAACCGCGATCCGTCACTTGCACGCCGGCCTTGTCGGCGGCGATCTTCTTGCCGTTCGGGCTGCGGCCCACGGCGACGAGCACCAGGTCGTAGACTTGCGGCGCCGGCGCCGTGGCGCCCGCTTCGGCCGCTTCGAACGTGACCTTGATGCCTTCCGGCAGTGCCTCGACGGCCACCGTCCTGGTCTTGGTCATGATGTTGTCGAAGCGCTTCTCGTTGAACTTCTGCCACACCTTGACGGCGTCGCGGTCCGCGCCCTGCATCAGGCCATCCATCATTTCGACCACGTCGATGCGCGCGCCGAAGGTCGAATACACGGTGGCCATTTCCAGGCCGATGATGCCGCCGCCGATGACCAGCATGCGTTTCGGGATCTGGCGCAATTCCAGCGCGCCCGTCGAATCGACGATGCGCGGGTCTTCCGGCACGAAGGGCAGCTTCACCACGGACGAACCGGCGGCGATGATGGCCTGCTTGAACTGCACGACTTTTTTCGTGCCGTCGCCAGCCGTCACTTCGATGTGGTTGGCGGACAGGAACTGGCCCACGCCCGTGACGACTTGCGTCTTGCGCGCCTTGGCCATGCCGGCCAGACCGCCCGTCATGTTCGAGATCACGCCTTCCTTGTACTTGCGTACCTGGTCGATGTCGATCGTCGGCTTGGCGAACGTCACGCCCGTATTGGACATGTGCGCCGTTTCATCGATGACGGAAGCGACGTGCAGCAGCGCCTTCGACGGGATGCAGCCCACGTTCAGGCACACGCCGCCCAGGGTCGCGTAGCGTTCGACGATGACCGTCGACATGCCCAGGTCGGCCGCGCGGAACGCCGCCGAATAGCCGCCAGGGCCGCCGCCCAGCACCATCATGTCGACGTCGATATCGACCTGGCCGCTGTAATTACCGGCCGGGATGGCGGCGACGGGTGCCGCCGGGACCGGGGCTGGTGCCGCAGCCGGAGCTGCAGCGGCTGCCGCAGGCGCAGGAGCGGCAGCGCCTTCGGATGCTTCCACCACCAGCAGCGCGCTGCCTTCGGCGATCTTGTCGCCGACCTTGACCTTGACTTCCTTGACGACGCCGGCGTGGGTCGACGGAATCTCCATGCTGGCCTTGTCCGATTCGACCGTGACCAGGGACTGGTCCACCTTGATGGTGTCGCCCACCTTGACCATCAGTTCGATGACTTCGACTTCCTTGAAGTCGCCGATGTTCGGTACTTTTACCTCTACTGTGCTCATCAATCGCTCCTTACAGCAGAATTTTGCGCATGTCGGCCAGGACTTCGCCGAGGTACACGGAGAATCGCGCGCCCATCGCGCCATCGACCACGCGGTGGTCGTAGGACAGCGAGGTGCCCATCATCAAACGCGGCTGGAAGGCCTTGCCATCCCATACCGGCTTGATCGAGGCTTTCGACAGGCCCAGGATGGCCACTTCCGGCGCATTGACGATAGGCGTGAAGTGCGTGCCGCCGATGCCGCCCAGGGACGAAATGGTGAAGCTGGCGCCCTGCATGTCGGCCGGTTTCAGCTTGCCTTCGCGCGCCTGCAGCGACAGTTCCGTCATTTCGCGGGCGATCTGCGACACCGACTTCTGGTCCGCGCCCTTGATCACCGGCACCACCAGGCCGTTCGGCGTGTCGGCCGCGAAGCCGATGTTGTAATACTGCTTGAGGATCAGGTTTTCGCCCTTGGCGTCGAGCGACGCGTTAAACGCGGGGAATTTCTTCAGCGCGGCGACGGAGGCCTTGATGACGAAGGCCAGCATGGTCAGCTTGGCCGCATCCTTGTTCTTCGCATTGGCCGCGTTGGTGTCGACGCGGAACGCTTCCAGGTCCGTCACGTCCGCTTCGTCGAACTGCGTGACGTGCGGGATCATGACCCAGTTGCGGTGCAAATTCGGACCCGAGATTTTCTTGATGCGCGACAGCGGCAGCAATTCGGTCGTGCCGAATTTGCTGAAGTCCAGCGACGGCCATGGCAGCAGATCCAGGCCCACGCCCGAACCGCCTTTGGCAGCGACCGGTGCGTTCGGCGCGGCGACGGCGCCCGACATCACACCCTTGACGAAGTTCTGCACGTCTTCCTGGGTGATGCGGCCCTTCGGACCGGAACCGCCAACCAGCGCCAGTTCCACGCCCAGTTCGCGCGCGAACTTGCGGATCGATGGCGACGCGTGCGCCAGCTTGCCGTTGACGGCAGGGGCGGCGGCAGGGGCAGGTGCGGCGGCGACCGGCGCCGAAGCGACGGCGGCGACTGGTGCGGCGGCAGCTTGCGCTGGCGCGGCGGCCGGGGCGGCAGCGGCAGGAGCGGCGGCGCCACCTGTCGTTTCCACCACCAGTACCAGACTACCCTTGGCAACCTTGTCGCCGACCTTGACCTTCAATTCCTTGACGATACCGGCATGGCTGGACGGGATTTCCATGCTGGCCTTGTCCGATTCGACCGTCAGCAGCGACTGGTCGACCTTGATGCTGTCGCCGACCTTGACCATCAGTTCGATGACTTCGACTTCCTTGAAGTCGCCGATATCGGGCACGGTCACGTCGACCAGGGCCGGCGCGCCGGCAGGGGCGGCAGGCGCTGGCGCAGGCGCAGCGGGGGCGGCTTCAACGGCAGGTGCTGCAACCGGGGCGGCAGCGGCAGGCGCCGGCGCAGAGGCGTCGTCCGCCACTTCCAGCAGCAGGACCAGCGAACCTTCGGCGATCTTGTCGCCCACGTTGACTTTCAATTCCTTGACGACACCGGCGTGGCTCGATGGAATTTCCATGCTGGCCTTGTCCGATTCGACCGTGATCAGGGACTGGTCGACCTTGACCGTATCGCCTGGCTTGACCATCAGTTCAATGATCTCGACTTCCTTGAAATCGCCGATATCCGGGACTTTGACTTCCACAATGCTCATAGCTTGCTCCGTTATTTTATTTGTCAGATGGACCCGCACACACGCCAGGGCGGCACTTTCGCACCGCCCTGGCATCATCGGGTCCGCACAACGATTACTGGGTCACCGGATTCGGTTTGTTCGCGTCGATGCCGTACTTGGCGATCGCCTGCTCCACCACCGACACGTCGATCTTGCCTTCGTCAGCCAGCGATTTGAGCGCGGCCACGGTGACATAATAACGGTTCACTTCGAAGAACTCGCGCAGCTTGGCGCGGCTGTCCGAGCGGCCAAAGCCATCGGTACCGAGCACTTTATAAGTGCGGCCCTTCGGCATGAAGGCGCGGATCTGTTCTGCAAACGCGCGCATGTAGTCGGTCGTGGCGACGATCGGGCCGTCCGTGTCCTGCATCAGCGACGTCACGTAAGGCACGCGCTGCTGTTTCGACGGGTTGACCATGTTCCAGCGTTCCGCATCCTGGCCATCGCGGGCCACCAGGGTCAGCGACGGCGCCGACCACACGTCCGCAGCCACACCCCAGTCGTTTTGCAACAGTTCGGCGGCGAAGATCGATTCGCGCAGGATGGTGCCGCAGCCGATCAGCTGCACGCGCAGCTTGGCGTCCGCCGGGCCTTCCTGCAGCTTGTACATGCCTTTCAGGATGCCTTCTTCCTGGCCTGGCTTGATGCCTGGCTGGGCGTAGTTCTCGTTCATGATCGTGATGTAGTAGAACACATCTTCCTGGTTGGCGATCATGCGGCGCAGGCCGTCCTGGATGATGACGGCGACTTCATGGCTGAAGGTCGGATCGTACGGCATGCAGGTTGGGATGGTCGCGGCGAAGATATGGCTGTGGCCATCTTCATGCTGCAAGCCTTCGCCGTTCAGGGTCGTGCGGCCGGCCGTGCCGCCCATCAGGAAGCCACGCGCGCGCATGTCGGCCGACGCCCATACCTGGTCGCCGATGCGCTGGAAGCCGAACATCGAGTAGAAGGTGTAGAACGGGATCATGATGCGGTCGTTGGTCGAATACGACGTCGCCGCGGCGATCCACGAGCTCATGCCGCCCGCTTCGTTGATGCCCTCTTGCAGGATCTGGCCGGCCTTGTCTTCGCGGTAGTACATGACCTGGTCCTTGTCGACCGGCTCGTACAACTGGCCTTTCGGGTTGTAGATGCCGATCTGGCGGAACAGGCCTTCCATGCCGAAGGTGCGCGATTCATCGACCAGGATAGGCACGACGCGCTGGCCCAGGTTCGGGTCTTTCAGCAGGGTCGAAATGACGCGCACGAAGGCTTGCGTGGTCGAGATTTCGCGGCCTTCAGGCGTCGCTTCGAGCACGTTCTTGAACGCGTCCAGGCCAGGCACGGGCAGGGTTTCTTCCGCCTTCTGGCGGCGCTGCGGCAGGTAGCCGCCCAGGGCCTTGCGGCGCTCGTGCAGGTAGACCATTTCCGGCGCGTCGTCGGCAGGCTTGAAGAACGGGATGTCGGCCAGCTTGTCGTCAGGGATAGGCAGCGAGAAGCGGTCGCGCATTTCGCGGATGGCTTCGTCGTCCAGTTTTTTCGTCTGGTGCGCCGTGTTGCGCGCTTCGCCGGACTTGCCCATGCCGTAGCCCTTGATGGTTTTCACCAGCAGGACGGTCGGCTGGCCCTTGTGTTCCTGGGCGATCTTGAAGGCCGCGTAGATCTTGTGCGGATCGTGGCCGCCACGGGTCAGGCGCCAGATATCGTCGTCCGTCATGTTGGCAACCATTTCCAGCAGCTTCGGATGCTTGCCGAAGAAGTGCTTGCGCACGTAGGCGCCGTCTTTCGCCTTGTAGTTCTGGTATTCGCCGTCGACGGTTTCCATCATCACGCGCTGCAGGATGCCTTCCTTGTCCTGCGCCAGCAGGGCGTCCCAGCCCGGGCCCCAGATGACCTTGACGACGTTCCAGCCGGCGCCGCGGAATTCGCCTTCCAGTTCCTGGATGATCTTGGTGTTGCCGCGCACGGGCCCGTCCAGGCGCTGCAGGTTGCAGTTGACCACGATGACCAGGTTGTCGAGCATGTCGCGTGCGGCCAGGCCGATCGCGCCCAAGGACTCTGGCTCGTCCATCTCGCCATCGCCGCAGAAGGCCCAGATCTTGCGGTTGTCGGTCTTGGCGATGCCGCGTGCGTGCAGGTATTTCAGGAAGCGCGCCTGGTAGATCGCCATGTGCGGGCCCAGGCCCATCGACACGGTCGGGAACTGCCAGAAGTCAGGCATCAATTTAGGATGCGGGTACGAGGACAGGCCCTTGCCGTCGACTTCCTTGCGGAAGTTCAGCATTTGCTCTTCCGTCAAACGGCCTTCCAGGAAGGCGCGCGCGTAGACGCCGGGCGAGGAGTGGCCCTGGATGTACAGCAGGTCGCCGCCGTGGTCGGCCGTTGGCGCGTGCCAGAAGTGGTTGAAACCGATGCCCAGCATGTTCGCCAGCGATGCGAACGAGGACAGGTGGCCGCCCAGGTCGCCGTCGGCGCGGTTGGCCTTGACCACCATGGCCATGGCGTTCCAGCGCATCCACGAGCGCAGACGCTCTTCGTATTCCAGGTTGCCGGGACAGTGTGCTTCTTGCTTGGTGGGGATGGTATTGACGTAGGCGGTGGTGCTGGAGAACGGGATCTGGGCGCCGCGGCGGCGGGCCAGGTCAACCATGCGCTCCATCAGGTAATGCGCGCGTTCCGGACCTTCATTTTCCAGCACGGCTTCGAGCGCGTCCAGCCACTCCTTGGTTTCCTGCATATCCGGGTCGGTGCCGATCTGTGTCGTTACCTGGTTCAGTTGAGCTGACATCTGTTGAGTCTCCTTTGTGAACGCCCCACCCCGATTTTCCGGATCGCTGTCGGACGGTATTTCGCTGATTATTTACTATTAAGTCGGTTTAGTGTGGGGATTCTAACAGCGTATTTACTATTTTTCAAATTACGATATAGCATTTCGCATTGTGAAATTACCCTATGAAATTTATGCTGCAGTGCCGCAAATTCTGTCTGGAAATTAGGGTGATCAAAGTGCCAAAAACGGCACCAAAAAAACCGCAGGCCCTTGCGCTCCCTAGGCCGCCAGTACGGCAAGGAGCCGCAACGCCGCCATCGGCATTTTCTCAGGCCCGCGTTTCCGGCCCGCTGTTGTTACGCCACATTGAGCCAAAACCGCCCCTTTGCGCCGCCCGGCTTTATAATCTGTCTTTTCCCTCCCACAGCTCTCAGCCCCTACCATGCCAGCACAACTGATCGACGGAATCGCCCTCTCCCAAAAACTGCGCAGCGAGATCGCCACACGCGCCGCCGCCCTCACCGCCAAGGGCACCCAGCCCGGCCTGGCCGTGATCCTCGTCGGCGAAGACCCGGCCAGCCAGGTATATGTCCGCAACAAGGTCAAGGCCTGCGGCGACGTGGGTTTCCACTCGGTGCTGGAAAAATATGAAGCGGACCTGTCCGAGGCGGACTTGCTGGCGCGCATCGCCAGCCTGAACGCCGACCCGGCCATTCACGGCATCCTCGTGCAAATGCCCTTGCCCAAGCACATCAACCCGCACAAGGTCATCGAAGCGATCGCCACGACGAAAGACGTGGACGGCTATTCCGTGCTGAGCGCCGGCGAACTGATGACGGGCTTGCCCGGCTTCCGCCCGTGCACGCCGTACGGCTGCATGAAACTGATCGAAAGCACGGGCGTGGACTTGGGCGGCAAGCACGCCGTCGTCATCGGCCGCAGCAACACCGTCGGCAAGCCGATGGCCCTGCTGCTCTTGCAAGCGAATGCCACCGTCACCATCTGCCATAGTGCGACCCCGGATCTGGGCCTGTACACGCGCCAGGCGGACGTGGTCGTGGCCGCCGTCGGCCGCCGCAACACGCTGACGGCCGACATGGTCAAGCCAGGCGCCATCGTCATCGACGTGGGCATGAACCGCGACGATGAAGGCAAGCTGTGCGGCGACGTGGATTTTGCCGGAGTGAAAGACGTCGCCTCCCACATCACCCCGGTACCGGGTGGCGTGGGGCCGATGACGATCACCATGTTGCTGATGAACACGGTCGAAGCCGCCGAGCGCATTTAAGAGGAGCGCCTGAGAAAACGTCCATGGCTGCGTTGCAGTGCCTCGCCGTACTATTCGTACTGCCTTCGGCACCGCGCCTTACCCTGAACGTTTTTCAGGCGCTCCATATATGAAGACAGAATGGACGAACCGACGATGAACACCAATCCCCTGCTTGATTTTTCCGGCCTGCCAGGCTTCGACGCGATCACGCACGAGCATGTCACGCCTGCCATCGATACCCTGTTGGCCCAGGCGCGCGCCACGGTGGCGCAGCTGGAAGCGCCCATGGAAGAAGTGAGCTGGGAAAACTTCGTCGCGCCCCAGGACCAGATCGCCGAAACCCTGGGCCGCGCCTGGAGCATCGTCAACCACCTCAACAGCGTGGTCGATACGCCGGAACTGCGCGCCGCCTACAATGCCAACCAGCCCAAGGTGACGGAATTCTGGACCGAACTGGGCCAGAACGAGATCCTTTTCGGCAAATACAAGCAACTGCAAGCGAGCCCCGCTTTCGCCAGCCTGTCGCCGGCGCGCCGGCGCATCGTCGAGAATGCCGTGCGCGACTTCCGCCTGGGCGGCGCCGAGTTGCCAGAGGATAAGAAAGAGCGCTTCGGCGCCATCCAGGAAGAACATGCGGCCGTCTCGACGCGCTTTTCCGAAAACGTGCTCGACGCCACGAATGACTACAAGTTGCTGGTCGAAAACGAAAGCGAGCTGGCCGGCCTGCCCGACGACGTGAAGGCCGCCGCGCGCGCCGCCGCCGACCAGGCCGGCAAGCAAGGCTATGAATTCTCGCTGCACTTCCCCTCGTATTACCCGATCCTGCAATTTGCCGACAATCGCGCGCTGCGCGCAACCATCTACCGCGCCAACGCCACCAAGGCATCGGACCAGGGCGAGGTCTTCAGCAAGAAAGAGGACTGGGACAACACGCAGAACATCGTCACCCTGTTGCGACTGCGCAAAGAAGAGGCACAACTGCTCGGCTACGCCAATTTCGCCGAAGTGTCGCTGGTCTCCAAGATGGCCACCTCGCCCGCGCAAGTCATCGCCTTCCTGGAAGACCTGGCCAAACGCGCGCGCCCGTTCGCCGAGAAGGACCTGGCCGAGCTGAAACAATTCGCCCGCGAAGAACTGGGCCTGGACGAGCTGCAAGCGTGGGACGTGCCGTACGCGTCCGAAAAGCTGCAGGAGCGCCGCTACGCGTTCTCGGCCCAGGAAGTGAAGCAATATTTCCCTGAACACAAGGTGATCGACGGCCTGTTCCGCCAGATCCAGAACCTGTTCAACGTCGAGATCAAACTGGATACGGCGCCCGTCTGGCACCCGGACGTGCGCTTTTACCGCATCGAGCGCGACGGCCAGCTGGTCGGCCAGTTCTACCTGGACCTGTATGCGCGCGCGGGCAAGAGCGGCGGCGCCTGGATGGACGACGCGCGCGGCCGCCGCGCCGATGGCGGCCAGGTGCAAACGCCGATCGCTTATCTCACCTGCAATTTCACGCCGCCGGCCGTGGTCGACGGCCAAGCCCGGCCTGCCCTGTTCACGCACGATGAAGTGATCACCCTGTTCCACGAATTCGGCCACGGCCTGCACCACATGTTGACGGTGGTCGACGAGCTGGGCGTGTCGGGTATCTCTGGCGTCGAATGGGATGCCGTGGAACTGCCGTCGCAATTCATGGAAAACTTCTGCTGGGAATGGGAAGTGCTCGAACACATGACGGCGCACGCCGTCACGGGCGCACCGCTGCCGCGCGCGCTGTACGACAAGATGCTGGCAGCCAAGAATTTCCAGTCCGGCCTGCAAACCCTGCGCCAGGTGGAATTTTCCTTGCTCGACATGCATTTGCACTATGACTACGACGCCGGCACGGGCCAAAGCGTGCAGCAGCTGATCGACGGCGTGCGCGCCAAGTTCGCGCTGATCATCCCGCCCGCCTTCAACCGCTTCCAGAATTCTTTTGGACATATCTTTTCCGGCGGCTACGCGGCCGGCTACTACAGCTACAAATGGGCCGAGGTGCTGTCCGCCGACGCCTATGCGGCGTTCGAGGAAGCCCGCGCACTGGGACCGGCCGCCACCACGGCGGCGGGCAAGCGTTACCTGCAAGAAATCCTGTCCGTCGGCGGCTCGCGCCCGGCGCTGGAATCGTTCACGGCCTTCCGCGGCCGCGAACCGTCGATCGACGCCCTGCTGCGCCACAGCGGCATGGCCGCCTGAGCGCCATGAGCCGCGTCGATTTTCACAGCAACGTGCCGGACAAGCTGGCCTACGCCTGCCGCCTGGCGCGCAAGGCTTACATGGCAGGCAACAAGGTGGTCGTCCTGGTGGCCGACAGCGCCCAGCTCGACGCCCTGAACAGCGCCATGTGGACCATTTCCGCCACGGATTTCCTGCCGCACGTGCTGGCCGGCGATCCGCTGGCGGGGCAAACGCCCATCATCCTGACCGATGACGAAGCGGCCGAGCTGCCGCACCACGACATCCTCGTCAACCTGTCGCAGTTGCCGCCCGCCAATTACGCGCAGTTCCAGCGCGTGTTCGAGATCGTCTCCATGGATGAGCAAGATGCGCAGGCGGGCCGCCAGCGCTTCCTGCACTACCGCCAGCAGAACGTGCAACCGACCCACTTCGTGGCGGGTAAAACATG
Source organism: Janthinobacterium sp. JC611 (assembly GCF_018682595.1). Classification (NCBI taxonomy): domain Bacteria; kingdom Pseudomonadati; phylum Pseudomonadota; class Betaproteobacteria; order Burkholderiales; family Oxalobacteraceae; genus Janthinobacterium; species Janthinobacterium sp. JC611. The sequence continues at coordinate 274,188 of NZ_JAFLJN010000014.1, read as the reverse complement.
AGCCAGCAGCCATTCGACCCGGGCATCCCCCTGCTGACGGAGGTGCTGCTGGGGCCGGACGTGGCGGAACCTGTCGCGCCAGCTGCCGCCGCACCTGCCGTTGTGGCAACGCCGGCATTCCCACCGAGCATAGCTCAGCCCGACTGGGACGTCATCGAAGCACGCCTGACGCAGCGCATCCTGCACCAGGTGCAGGGCAAGATCGACCACCTGCTGGAAGAACGCATCGCCCACGTCCTGCAGACGGCCCTGCAAAACGCCCTGATCGGCATGCGCGGCGCCCTGCGCGAAGACTTGCAGCAATCGCTGGAACAGATCGTGGCGCATGCCGTGAGCCACGAGCTGGGACACTTGCATCCGCCCGCGCAGTAACTGCACGCCCGTCTGTCGGCGGCACCATTTCACCCACCGGCAAAAATCCGGGGTCAGACCCGACGGGTCAGACCCCAGCATTCCCCCTACACCTTTCCCCCTCCCAACGCCATTCTTTGGTGCGCTCGCGCCTGCAAAATCGGTGCATCGCGCCTCACTTTGGTGATTGTTGCGACAAAATGTAAAAAGCCAGAAATGCGGCTTTGCGCCGCCTGTTTTTTGTTGTACCTTTCTTCACACGTACCGCCATTCGAAGCGGTTTTACGAGATGCCGCCGTATCTTTATCCATTGGAGAATGTTTATGCTGCTCAAGACCAAAGTCCTTCCTCTCGCCGTCGCCCTCGCCTTTGCCGGCCATGCGGGCGCGCAGGAAATCATCAAGATCGGCCACGTCGCCCCGGTCTCTGGCGCCAGCTCCCACCTGGGCAAGGATAACGAGAACGCGGCCAAGATGGCCATCGAGGATTTGAACGCCAAAGGCTTCAAGATCGACGGCAAAGCCGTGAAATTCGTGCTGGTGCCCGAAGATGACGCGGCCGATCCCAAGCAGGGCACGGCCGTGGCGCAAAAGCTGGTCGACGCCAAGGTCAACGGCGTCGTCGGCCACCTGAACTCGGGTACGACGATTCCCGCCTCGCGCATTTACTTCAATGCCGGCATTCCGCAGATTTCCCCTGCCGCCACCAACCCGACGTACACCCAGCAAAAGTTCAACACGGCCTTCCGCGTCGTCGCCAATGACAACAAGCTGGGCGGGACTTTGGGCGCGTATGCCGTGGGCAAGCTGCAAGCGAAGAAAATCGCCGTCATCGATGACCGCACGGCCTACGGCCAGGGCGTGGCGGAACAGTTCGTCAAAGGCGCCAAGAAGGCGGCGCCTGGCGTGCAAATCGTCGGCAAGGAATTTACGAATGCCAACGCCACCGACTTCAACGCCATCCTGACCAGCATCAAGTCCAAGAATCCCGACCTGATCTTCTTTGGCGGCATGGATTCCGTGGGCGGCCCCATGCTGCGCCAGATGAAGGCGCTGGGCATCAAGGCCAAGTTCATGGGCGGTGACGGCCTGTGCACGGAGCCGCTGGGCAAGCTGGCGGGCGACGCCGTGGGCGAAGACATGGTCACCTGCGCGGAAGCGGGCGGCGTGACGGGCGCGCAGCAAAAAGGCATGGACGATTTCCGCGCCCGCTACAAGCAAAAGTACAACATGGAAGTGCAGCTGTACGCGCCCTACGTGTACGACGCCGTGATGACCATGGCCACCGCCATGGCCGACGCCAAATCGTCGAAGCCGTCCGTCTACCTGCCATATTTGGCCAAGGTGCACTACCAGGGCGTGACGGGCCCGATTGCGTTCGATGCCAACGGCGACATCAAGGATGGCGCGCTGACCTTGTTCACTTACCGTGACGGCAAGAAGACCAAGATGGAAGTCGTTAAATAAACGGCTGCTCAGCCACGTAAGCCAGCAAGCCTTCGGCCAGCGCGTCGAAGGTGGCGCGGCAGCGCAGGCTGCCGCGCAAGTCCGCATGCATGGTGACCCACGTTGCCATCGGCAGCGAAAACGCTTGCGGCAAGACGCGCCGCAAGGCCGGATCGCGTGCCGCCAGCCCTGCCTGGCACACGCCGATGCCGGCGCCCGCGCGGATCAGGGCCAGTTGCGCCAGGTCGCTGTCGCTGCGCCAGGCAAAGGTCTCCCGCGAAAATCCCTGGAAGGCCGCGCCCGCGTTGCGCACGAACGGGCTCGCCTCGTCGTAGCCGATGACGGCATGCCGTGCCAGATCGGCCAGTGCCAGCGGCGCGCCATGGCGCGCCAGGTAATCCGCGTGCGCATGCAGGCCCAGTTCGATATCGCCCACCTTGCGCGCCACCAGCTGTTCCTGGCGGGGGCGCAGCATGCGCACGGCGATGTCCGCTTCCCGGCGCAGCAAATCCTGCACCTTGTTGCTCAATACCAATTCAACGATCAAGCCCGGATGGCGCGCGCGCAGCTGGGCCAGGATAGGCGGCAATACCTCCACGCCCACCACTTCGCTGGCCGCGATGCGCACGGTGCCGGCCACGCCCTGTCCCTGGCTGCTGGCGGCGCGCTCCATCAGGGCGGCCGTGTGCTCCATGGTTTCCGCATGGGGCCGCAGCGCCAGCGCCACTTCCGTGGGCAGCAAGCCCAGCTGGGAGCGCGTGAACAGGGTCGCGCCCAGCGCCTGCTCGAGCGCGGCGATATGCCGGCCCACGGTGGGTTGCGTGATGCCCAGCGCGCGGGCGGCGCCGGACAAGGAGCCTTGCTGCAGCACGGCCAGCAGCGAACGGTAGTATTCCCAGGCGATGGATGTGGCGGTCATACATAAATGTATAGCCTGTGGTCGATGCTCGTCAATTCCCAATCAGCCCTGCGCGGCAGATACTGGCGCCATCAACCACACGGAGGTCAGCATGGACACGACAGCATTGGTATTGGGCGCCACGGGCGGCATCGGCGGCGAAATGGTGCGCCAGCTATTGGCGGCGGGCTGGCGGGTGCGCGCCCTCACTCGGGGCGAGACGCCATCGCCACGGAGCGACCGCATCGAGTGGCTGCGCGGCGATGCGCTGGCGCGCGCGGACGTGCTGGCGGCCGCCAGGGGCTGCGCCGTCATCGTGCACGCCGTCAACCCGCCCGGCTACCGCCACTGGGGCCGGCTGGTGCTGCCCATGCTCGACAACACCATCGCGGCGGCGATTGCCGAGGGCGCCACCATCGTGCTGCCCGGCACCGTGTACAACTTCGGTCCCGACGCCTTTCCTGTAGTGGCCGAAGACGCGCCGCAACGTCCGCTCACCCGCAAGGGCGCCATCCGCGTGGAGCTGGAAGCGCGGCTGGAACGGGCCAGCACGCAGGGCGCCAGGGTGCTGATCGTGCGCGCGGGCGACTTCTTCGGCCCCCGCGCCGGCAACAACTGGTTTTCGCAGGGCCTGGTAAAGCCGGGCCAGGGCGTGCGCAGCATCCTGTATCCGGGCGCGCCGGGCATCGGCCACCAGTGGTCCTACCTGCCCGACGTGGCGCGCACGATGCTGCAGCTGCTGGCCGTGCGCGCCACCTTGCCGCCGTTTGCGCGCTTCCACATGGCCGGCCACTGGGACCACGACGGCCGGCAAATGACGGGCGCGATTGCCCGCGTGGTGGCACGGGCGACGGGCGCCGCGCCCGCCATCCGGCGTTTTCCGTGGTGGCTGGTGACGCTGGCGTCGCCGTTCGTGGCGACCTTGCGCGAAATGCGCGAGATGCGCTATCTGTGGCAAACGCCCTTGTCCATGGAGAATGCGCGGCTGCTGGCCGTGCTGGGTCAGGAACCGCATACGCCGCTCGACGAGGCGGTGCGGGCGACATTGGAAGGCATGGGCAATCTGAACGCTGCAGGCAAAAAAAATGCGCCGGGATTGCCGGCGCGCTGATTGCAGGTACCGCGGCACAGATTATTTCTGTGCCAGTACCCATTTGACCAGGGTGTGGGCTTCAGCATCGCTCACTTGCGGGTTCGCTGGCATCGGGATCGCGCCCCAGGTGCCGGAACCGCCCTTCATGACTTTCGCCGCGAGCTTGGCTTCCGCGTCTTTCTGACCGGCGTACTTGGCAGCCACGTCCTTGAACGCAGGGCCCACCAGTTTCGTGCTCACCGCGTGGCAAGCCATGCAGTTTTTTGCTTTCGCCAGGTCCGGATTGGCCAATGCTGCTTGCGATGCCAGAGCCGATACGGTCAATACACTCACCAACATAAAACGTTTCATTGTCTTTTCTCCAAAGTTACTTCCTGCGGCATTTTACTGTGTTTCCGCAGATGCACCACGAGCCCAGATCAAGCGTTTCAATGTAGTAACGCAATGTCGTCAGAAGGCAGTCCTATTCTGCCCCATCTGCGCGCGCATGACCATGTTGTTTGTAAGGCGATGTAACGACAGGCGGCCCCGTCCGGTCAAACGGGGCCGGCCGTCGCGCTTACACAACAAATCAGCGTTTCTTCAGTTGGGAAAGATCGCGCACGGCGCCGCGGTCGGCCGACGTCGTCAGGGCCGCATACGCCTGCAGCGCCTGCGACACATAGCGGTCGCGGTTGACGGGCAGCCAGGCCGCATCGCCCTTCGCTTCCATGGCGGCGCGGCGCGCGGCCAGCTCGGCATCCGTCACGCGCAGCTTGATGGTGCGCGCGGGGATGTCGATGTCGATGAAGTCGCCCTCTTCCACCAGGCCGATGGCGCCGCCTTCGGCCGCTTCCGGCGAAGCGTGGCCGATCACCAGACCCGAGGAACCGCCCGAGAAGCGCCCGTCCGTGAACAGCGCGCATGCCTTGCCCAGGCCCTTGGACTTGATGTACGACGTCGGGTACAGCATTTCCTGCATGCCGGGGCCGCCTTTCGGACCTTCGTAGCGGATGATGACGACGTCGCCCTCATGCACGGTGTCGGCCAGAATCGCTTCAACAGCGGTATCCTGGCTTTCGAACACGCGCGCCTTGCCCGAGAATTTCAGGATGCTTTCATCGACGCCCGCCGTCTTGACGATGCAGCCCTTTTCGGCCAGGTTGCCGTACAGCACGGCCAGGCCGCCATCCTGCGAATAGGCGTGGGCCTTGTCGCGGATGCAGCCGGTGGCGCGGTCCGTGTCGACGGCAGCGAAGCGCTCCGACTGCGAGAACGCCGTCTGCGTCGGCACGCCGCCCGGCGCGGCCCGGAACAATTCATGCACGGCCGGATCGTCGGTGCACATGATGTCGTTTTGTGCGATGGCATCGGCCAGGGTAGGCGCGTGGATGGTCGGCAGAGTGGTGTCGAGCAGGCCGGCGCGCGCCAGTTCGCCCAGGATGCCCACGATGCCGCCCGCGCGGTGCACGTCTTCGATATGGTATTTGTCCGTCATCGGCGCCACCTTGCACAGGCACGGCACCTTGCGCGAAATGCGGTCGATGTCGGCCATCGTGAATGCCACTTGCGCCTCGTGCGCGGCGGCCAGCAAGTGCAGCACGGTGTTGGTCGAGCCGCCCATGGAGACGTCGAGCGCCATGGCGTTCTCGAAGGCCGCCTTGGTGGCGATGGAACGGGGCAGCACGGTGTAATCGTCCTGCTCGTAATGGCGCTTGGCCAGTTCCACGATCAGGCGGCCCGCGCGCAGGAACAGCTGCTGGCGGTCCGCGTGCGTGGCCAGAATCGTGCCGTTGCCGGGCAGGGCCAGGCCCAGCGCCTCGGTCAGGCAATTCATCGAATTGGCCGTAAACATGCCGGAACAGGAACCGCAGGTCGGACAGGCCGAGCGTTCAATCTCGGCCACGTCGGCGTCGGAGACGGTGCTGTCGCCGGCCTTGATCATGGCGTCAACGAGGTCCAGCTTGATGATCTTCTGGCTGCCGTTGACGACCTTGACGACCTTGCCCGCTTCCATCGGTCCGCCGGAAATAAACACGACGGGGATATTGATGCGCATGGCGGCCATCAGCATGCCCGGGGTGATCTTGTCGCAGTTCGAGATGCACACCATGGCGTCGGCGCAGTGGGCGTTGACCATGTATTCGACGGAGTCGGCGATCAGGTCGCGCGAGGGCAGCGAATACAGCATGCCGCCGTGTCCCATGGCGATGCCGTCATCGACGGCGATGGTGTTGAATTCCTTGGCCACGCCGCCAGCCTTTTCAATTTCGCGCGCCACCATCTGGCCCAGGTCCTTCAGATGCACGTGACCGGGCACGAACTGGGTGAACGAGTTGACGACGGCGATGATCGGCTTGTCGAAATCGCCGTCCTTCATGCCGGTGGCGCGCCACAGGGCGCGGGCGCCAGCCATGTTGCGGCCGTGGGTGGTGGTGCGGGAGCGGTATTGCGGCATGATGGGGACCTTCCGAGAGTAATGGATGCCGGACTGCGCGGGTTTGCAACAAAACCCTGCATGGGGGGTACGCCAGATTGCCTTGCGCGCGCCCCACTGTCAAATATATGATGCACGTGTCTGTGAGTCGTTTTACATATCACAGAACTTATTCCACATGGAAACACATATGAATCTCGAACTGCGCCAGCTGCGCTACTTTGTCACCGTCGCCGAGGAATTGCACTTCGGCCGCGCCGCCGCGCGCCTGCACATGACGCAGCCGCCCCTGTCGCAAACCATCATGGCCCTGGAAGAATTGCTGGGCGTCCCCCTGTTCGTACGCACGCGCCGCGAGGTGCGGCTGACGCCGGCCGGCACGGCCCTGCTGCCCGAGGCGCGCCGGCTGCTGGCGCAGGCGCTCGAACTGCCCGCGCTGGTGCAACGGGCCGCGCAGGGCGAGGCCGGGCGCCTGAGCCTGGCGTTTGTCTCGTCGGCCGACTACAGCGTGCTGCCGCCCTTGCTGCGCGCTTACCGGACGGCCTATCCGCAAGTGCAGATCGCCCTGCAGGAAGCCACCTCCGACCTGCAGCTCGACGAATTGCTGGCCGGGCGCACGGATGCGGGCCTGCTGATCCCGCCCCTGCCCGAGAAGGCGAAAGGAGAGCTCGATTACCTGCCCGTGCTGGCCGAACCGCTGGTGCTGGCCGCGCCGTCCGGCCTCGCCATCCTGGCGGCGCCGGGACCCGTGCGCCTGCGCGACGTGCCGCCCCTGCCGCTGATCATTTTCCCGCGCGCGATCTCGCCCGCCCTGCACGACGCCATCCTCGGCGTGTTCCGCGCGGCCGGCATCACGCCGCGGATCGGCCAGGAAGCGATCCAGATGCAAACCATCGTCAGCCTCGTCTCGGCTGGCATGGGCATCGCGCTTGTGCCACAATCGGTATCGAATCTGATGCGCCCCGGCGTAGAATACAGGCCGTTGCAGGACGCCACGCCGCTGGTGGAAACGGGCCTGGCCTGGCGCCGCGACAATCCGTCCGCCGTGCTGCAGGGTTTCCTGGCGCTGCTGCGCGGGCAGATCGGCGCTGCCGCCCAATAAATTAAGTGGCCGCTAAGGCAAAAAACCGCCTGTGCCCCCATACTACGCAACCTTGGCTTTAAACAAAGAAAGAAACCCCATGCTGAACCACCCGATGCCCGACCCGATCGCCATACAAATCGGCCCGCTCGCCGTGCACTGGTACGGCCTGATGTACGTGCTGGCCTTCGCCCTGTTCATACTCCTGGGCCGCGTGCGCATCAAGCAGCCGCATATCGCCAGGCTGGGCTGGCAGAAGGAAGATCTCGACGACATGCTGTTCTACGGCATGCTGGGCGTGGTGATCGGCGGACGCCTGGGCGAAGTGCTGTTCTACCGCCCCGAATACTTCCTGCACAATCCGCTCGAGATCTTCATGGTCTGGCATGGCGGCATGTCCTTCCATGGCGGCTTCCTCGGCGTCATCCTCGCCATGTACCTGTGGAGCCGCAAGGCGGGCCGCAACCTGTTCGACGTGCTCGACTTCATCGCGCCGCTGGTGCCGCTGGGCTACGCGGCTGGCCGCCTGGGCAACTTCATCAATGCCGAACTGCCGGGCCGCATCGCCCCGGAAACGCTGCCGTGGGCCATGCAATGGCCGGGCATTCCGTATCCCGTGCACCCGTCGCCGATCTACCAGATGCTGGTCGACGGCATCCTCGTCTTCATCATCCTGTGGCTGTATGCGCGCAAGCAGCGCCCGCGCATGGCCGTGGGCGCCATGTTCACCCTGTTGTACGGCTGCGCGCGCTTCTTCACGGAATACTTCCGTACGCCGGACTGGGAAGTCGTGTGGCTGGGCGTGCCGATCACGTCGGGCCAGATGCTGTCCTTGCCGATGATCGTTGGCGCCATCGTGCTGCTCGTGTGGGCGTACAAGAGCCAGATGACGGGCACGCCGCCCAGCAAGGCGCGCCCGGCCTGAGGGGCGATCAGCCGATTAGTTTGCTTGTAATGACTTTCCATTGCGCCGGCGTCACGGGCGTGATGGACAGGCGGCTGCCCTTCTTGAGCAGCAGCATGTCTTCCAGTTCCGGCATCTGGCGCATCTCGGACAGGGGCAGCAGCGCCGTCTTCTTCACGCCGCGCACGTCGACGCTGATCCAGCGCGGCTGTTCAGGCGTGGCCTTGGCATCGAAGTATTTGCCGCCCTCTTCAAACTGGCTGTGATCGGGATAGGCCGTGCTGGCCACTTCGGCCACGCCCGCCACGCCCGGCTGCGGGCAGCTCGAATGGTAGAACAGCACGCCATCGCCCGGCCGCATGCCGTCGCGCATGAAGTTGCGCGCCTGGTAGTTGCGCACGCCAAACCACGGCAGGGTGTGCTGGGGCGCGGCCATCAGGTCGTCGATGCTCACCTCGTCGGGTTCGGATTTCATCAGCCAGTATTGTTTCATGCTCACTCCCTATCAAAAGCACCAGGCGTAAAAAAACGGTTGCGCATGATGCTGCAACCGTTTTCTTTGTACTGCAAATTGGGCCCCGCCTGTGCCGCTATGCCGGCATCCCGAACCAAACGGTTCAAGGTGGTCACGTTAGTTCAATTTCGGGTTCGTCGAACGAGCGACGCTCACTCCCATCAAACAAAATTCGCAACCGATGCGCATAAATGGTTCAAGGAATATATGGCAATCGCGAACACCGCAGGGTAGACCCAAGTTTACTCCTTTGATCGCGCATCGCAAAGACAAATCGTACCGTGCCCGCTTAAAATCCAATTAATAACACCGAATAAAACCGTAGCGAGCGGTGATGAATTGTGGCTAAGAAGCGCAGCTGTGCTAGCACGGGGCCGCCGAGGCAGCGAGCATCGCAGGCCGCAATGCGCGACGCGCAGTAGGTTTGATTCGGTGTTTAAAAAAGGTTTTCCTGGGGCGTCAATGCGCTATCAAGGACGGTATGCATGGCCGAGATTTTCTGCTTCACTTCCAGTATCGTCAATTCCGACAGCGGACCTTGCGGCGACTTCACGGAGAGGAATTCCGCGGCCACGCCCAGGGCGGCCAGCACGGCGATGCGGTCGTTGCCCTTGACCTTGCCCGCGTCGCGGATGGCTTTCATTTTACTATCAAGATAGATCGCCGCTTCGCGCAGCGCGCGCTCTTCGCCGTCGCGACACACCATGCTGTAGGACTGGCCCATGATATTGACATCGACACGCGACATTACGCTTCCTTCTCGTTCTCGGCAATAGAGGCGCCCGCTTCCGAAGCGGCTTGCTCCAGGCCCGCTTGCACCAGTTCGGGAATTTTTTCCAGCAACGCTTCCACCCGCTCCTGCGCCTCGCGCATGCGTTGCACATACAGGGCGTTCTCGGCGGCCAGCGCGGCATTGTCCTTGCGCAGTTGCGCGTTTTCACGGCGCAGCGCATGGGTCATTTCGGCCAGCAGGCCTATTTTGTCGGATAATTCGTTGAATTCGGAAATCATCCCGCCACTATAGGGCGGACGCTCCATGGGCGTCAATCGAATCACGCCGCTGTCACACATATTTACATCAATGCAGGGCAGTTGGCGGACAATACACGCTTTTTCCGGCGCTTTTGCCATCTGCGCGCATCCGCCAGCACCGCGACGGCAGCGTTTTACTCGTCGACGTAATCGGCTTCGATATCGAGTCCGCCATAGCTGTTTTCGCAAGAGCGGCGCGTCAGCGTCTGCTGTCCGCCCTTGCCCTCAAGCACCATCGTCAAGTCGCGGCAAGTGCGGCGGTAGCTGCCAGGTTTGGCGTCCGTCCGCGAGGGCGTCAGGCGCACTGTCAGCGGCGCCGCATTGCCCAGGCCCTTGTTGCTCCACTGCCGGCTCTTGCCATCCTCTTCATCTTTCAGGGTGCGCACGGCGGCCGTCAGCAAGGATTTCTGTTCCTGCGCATTCAGCTTGGCGACGGTGACGTCGGACAGGAAAGGCGGAGCCACGACGGGCGCCGGGTCCTTGCCCTGCACATCCCAGCGGCCGCTGTTCTGCGAACAGGTGCGGCGGCTCAGGTCCTGCGACTTGCCTGCCGCCGTGACGACGAATTTCAGGTCGCGGCAAACGTGCGCCTTCAGGCTGTGCTCCGTCATGCCGGAGTTGCTGAAGTTATACGTGACTTTCACCGGCACGCCCTTGTCGCCGCCGTTGTCCCATACATGGGCTTCCTGGTCGTCGTCATCCTTGTTCAAATCGTTGAACAAGTCGTTGAGCAACATTTCCTTTTCCTGCGGCGTCAGGGTCGCCACGGTGATCTCGTCGACGATGGTGGGCGTTTGCGCGCCAGCATTACCCAGGCAGGCGAGGCCGATGAGGGCGGCGCCCAGCAGGCGCAGGGAGGGGCTGGAAATCGGGAATGACATGGTGTGCTTTCTGGCGCAGGTGGCGATATGTGGTAATAATGATATGCAATTGCAATCATCTTATCAAATTTCATAGTCAAACTCTGTTTCCTGTGCGTACAGGAACGCCCCCTCTCCGGACGGCATGCTAGAGTCGCGCCTGTTGCTGACGCCCGGGAACGAGGCTTGCGCTGGCGCAAACCCTGTGTAGATGCAGGCTCTGCTCAGCATCTATCTATATGTTCCCTTTGAATAAGCCCTTGAAGTTGCCCCCTACCGTCCCTATAATTAGCACTCGTTAGTAGAGAGTGCTAACAAACTCTTTCGTAGCAATCCTCAGGACTGATGGTGCTTGCCAGACCACTGCAGGGAACGCTACGCGGCGGGCGACGCCGCGATGCACCACTGCCGCAGACAGGCAAGGACAGGATGACATGGGGGTTGCTTGACCGTTGCGGGCTGCTTTCAACGGCGGTCACTGAAAGCACGTCTGGCGCTGTGCCAGGCATGTATTCATTTGGCAACACCTATCCATTGAACTTTAAGGAGTTTTGTATGAATCTGCGCCCATTGAACGATCGCGTCATCGTCAAACGCCTCGACCAGGAAACCAAGACTGCGTCCGGCCTCATCATTCCTGATGCAGCTGCTGAAAAACCGGATCAAGGCGAAGTCCTTGCCGTAGGCAATGGCAAGATTCTCGACGACGGCAAAGTCCGTCCTCTGGATGTCAAAGTGGGCGACCGCGTCCTGTTCGGCAAGTACGCCGGCCAAACCGTCAAAGTTGACGGCGATGAGCTGCTGGTCATGCGCGAAGAAGACATCATGGCGATCGTCGTCAAGTAATTGTTTCCACGTTTTATTAAGTAGATCTATTCCGAAATCTCTGGAGAATTGAACATGGCAGCTAAAGAAGTAGTATTCGGCGACGCAGCGCGCGCCAAGATGGTCGAAGGCGTCAATGTCCTGGCCAACGCAGTCAAAGTCACGCTGGGCCCGAAAGGCCGCAACGTGGTCCTGGAGCGCTCGTTCGGCGCCCCTACCGTCACCAAGGATGGTGTGTCGGTAGCGAAAGAAGTTGAACTCAAAGACAAGCTCATGAACATGGGCGCGCAAATGGTCAAGGAAGTTGCTTCCCGCACCAGCGACAACGCCGGCGACGGCACCACCACCGCGACCGTGCTGGCACAAGCCATCGTGCGCGAAGGCATGAAGTTCGTTGCCGCCGGCATGAACCCGATGGACCTGAAGCGCGGTATCGACAAGGCCGTTGCCGCCACCGTCGAAGAACTGGCGAAAATCGCCCGTCCTTGCACCACGACCAAGGAAATCGCCCAAGTCGGTTCGATCTCGGCCAACTCGGATGCATCGATCGGCGAGCGTATCGCTGAAGCGATGGAAAAAGTCGGCAAGGAAGGCGTCATCACCGTCGAAGACGGCAAGTCGCTGAACGACGAGCTGGACATCGTTGAAGGCATGCAGTTCGACCGCGGCTACCTGTCGCCATACTTCATCAACAACCAGGAAAAGCAAGTTGCCGTGCTGGACAGCCCATTCGTCCTGCTGTGCGACAAGAAAATCTCGAACATCCGTGACCTGCTGCCGGTACTGGAACAAGTCGCCAAAGCTGGCCGTCCACTGCTGATCATCGCCGAAGACATCGAAGGCGAAGCGCTGGCGACCCTGGTGGTGAACAACATCCGCGGCATCCTGAAAACCTGCGCAGTGAAAGCCCCTGGCTTCGGCGACCGTCGCAAAGCCATGCTGGAAGACATCGCTGTCCTGACCGGCGGTCAAGTGATCGCTGAAGAAGTCGGCCTGACCCTGGAAAAAGTGACCCTGGCCGAACTGGGCCAGGCGAAACGCATCGAAGTGGGCAAGGAAAACACCATCGTCATCGATGGCGCCGGCGAAGCTGCCTCGATCGAAGCACGCGTGAAACAAGTGCGCGTACAGATCGAAGAAGCGACCTCGGACTACGACCGTGAAAAACTGCAAGAGCGCGTGGCCAAACTGGCTGGCGGCGTTGCCGTGATCAAGGTTGGCGCAGCCACCGAAGTCGAAATGAAAGAGAAAAAAGCCCGCGTTGAAGATGCACTGCACGCGACCCGCGCTGCCGTGGAAGAAGGCATCGTGCCAGGCGGCGGCGTAGCCCTGCTGCGTGCACGCGCCAACATCGCGATCAAGGGCGACAACCCTGACCAGGACGCCGGCATCAAGATCGTCCTGCGCGCAATGGAAGAGCCACTGCGCATGATCGTGCAAAACGCTGGCGAAGAAGCTTCGGTCGTCGTGGCAGCCGTTCTGGCTGGCTCGGGCAACTACGGCTACAACGCTGCCAACGGCACGTATGGCGACATGGTGGAAATGGGCGTGCTGGACCCAGCCAAAGTGACCCGTTCGGCGCTGCAAAACGCCGCTTCGATCGCATCCTTGATGCTGACGACCGACTGCATGGTCTGCGAAATCGCTGACGACAAGGCAGCCGGCGGCATGGGCGGCGGCATGGGTGGCATGGGCGGCATGGGCGGCATGGACGGCATGATGTAATGTCCGGCGTCCCCGCGCCGACGGCGCGCAGGGACGCTTACGCCGGACAGGCGCTGGCAAGCCAGGACCTGCCAGCGCCCGCCCGGCGGCCCCGAAAGCCACCTTCTACGGAAGGTGGCTTTTTTTTCGTCTTTCTTTTTAGCAATTCCAACGATTGCCCGTGCGGGCGTTTTGCTTTAGCATGGCCGCCATCCTTCACCTTCTGACGCCACCACCGCCATGCCGCCACGCGCCTCTTCTTCCAAAACCACCATCATCGCCGGCATCCTGGCCGGCTTGCTGGCCGCCGGGCTCGGCGCGTTCTACCTGCACCAGCAGTCCGCGCCGCGCGCAGGCAATCCCCCGGCCGCGAGCAGCCCGGCGCAAGAGCAGAATGCGCGCGCCGTCGATGCCTTGATGGCGTTGCCGGAGATTAAGGCCTGGTCGGCGCATATCGAAAAGGCGTCGGGCGGCCGCGCGCACGGCGCCGTGATGGAAACGTCGCCCGAGACGCGCCTCGTCGATGGCGTCGCCTGTTATCAGCTGAGCTTTTTCGAAAGCACGCCCGATGCGGCGCACCGCTGGGAAAGCTTTGTCGTGACGCCTGACGGCAAGCGCATCCTCGTCGACGACATCGTCAGCGGTGAGCTGATCAGCCTGGAGCAGTGGCGCAAGGACAACGCGCCCATGCAGCGCATCGCCACGCAGTAACACCCTACGCCGGCGCCCCTTGCGGCGCCGCGCCGCGCACGCGCGCCACCCACCACACCGTCCACAGCGACAAGCCCGCCGCCAGCCAGCCATTGACGCCATAACCGCTGATGTGGCCGGCCGCGTCCGTCTGCAGGCTCAAGCCGCCCAGCCAGGCGCCCAGGCCGCTGCCCAGGCTTTGCAGGGCTGCATTGGCGCTGAGAAAGGCGCCGCGCTTGTGCGGCTCGGGTATCGTCGTCAACAGCGCCTGCAGTGGCACCATGCGGCCCGACACCAAGGCCATAAAGAAGGGAAACGCCAGCATCAGCCCCAGCAGCGGCAACTGGGGCAAATGCGTCATGAACAGCAGCGGCGCGATCGACAGCAGCGAGACCCAGCGGTACACCTGCTGCTTGCCGGCCCGGTCCGCCCAGCGGCCGATCAGGCGCGCCGTGAAGATCGTGGCGCAGCCGCCCGCCAGGTACACCCAGGTGACGTCGGCCGGCGCCAGTCCCATATTGCCCACCAGTACGGGCGAAATGAAGGGAATCACCAGCATGCCCGCCGTCATGTTGACAATCGACAAGGCAAACGCTTGCAGGTGGCGCCGCTCGCGGAACAGCGCCAGCAGCTTTGGCAGCACCTGGCGCAGCGGCGTGGCAGCCGCGCCCATGTGCGCCGTCAGCGAGGGCAGCACGCGCGCCGCGCCCAGCCAGACCAGCAGCGACAGCACGACCAGCAGGAAAAACGGCGAAGCCCAGCCGAAGTGCGCGGCCAGCACCACGCCGATGGGCACGCCGCCCACGGCCGCCATGGCAAACGAGGTCATGACGATGCCCGTGGCCGCGCCGCGCCGCTCGGCAGGAATCACGTCGCCGATGATGGCCATGACCATGGCGCCCAGCACGCCGCCCGTCAGCCCGGCAAAGGCGCGCGACCACAGCAGCACGTGGAAGGTCGGCGCCAGCGCGCAAGCCAGATTCGACAAGGTGAACAGGCAAAACATGGTCAGCAGCAGCTTCTTGCGGTCGAAGCGGTCGATATACGTGGCCGCCAGCAAGCCGGACAGGCCCGCGCACCAGGCGTAGGCCGAGACGGCGCCGGACACGGCCGCCGGGCCGATGTGAAAAGCCTGCATCAGCTGGGGCGCCAGCGGCATCATCACCATGAAATCCATGATGACGGTAAATTGCGTGAGGGCCAGCAGCCACAGCATCGCGCGCTCGCGGGCCGGCGTCAGCATGGGGACGGGCGCGGCCTTCGGTGCGCCCATCATGCGAGCGCCTCGATCTCGGCACGGGCCTGGCGCAGGATGGCGCGGATGGCGTCGAGGCGGGCCGCGTCCGGCTCGCCCATGTGCCCGCGCGCCAGCACCGCGGCCTTCAGTTCGTGCATCAGGTGGCGCAAGTCAGCGTCGCCATCGGCCGGTGCGCACACGCGGGCGGCGATGGCGTCGACATAGGCGCGGTTGGCGTCCAGGAAGGCCAGCCCTTCCGGCGTGATGCTGTGCAGTTTCTTGTTGCCATCGAGGCTGACGGCCACGTAACCGTGTCCCACCAGGCCATGCATGAGCGGATAGATGGCGCCGGGGCTGGGCGCATACGCGCCGCCGGCGCGCTGCGCGATGGCCTGGATGATGTCGTAGCCGTGGCGCGGCTTGTCGGCGATCAATTGCAGCACCAGGTAGCGCAAGGTGCCCGCATCAAACATTTTCGGCCCGCGCGCGGCGGGAACAGGCTTGGCGGCCGCGGCGGCCGGCGCATCGCCCTGGCTGTGGGCCGCCGCGCGCAGCGGGTGCGTACCGCAAAGAAAAAGGGACATGGCATTCCTTAAGATATATCGCAATAAGATATATCTTATGTTCGATACCGCCGCAACGCAAGGTTTACTTTCCGGTATCGAAGCCCGATACTCGCCCACATGCCCGCCGCCTTCCGCGCCACGCATGCGGCGGAAAGCGGCTTGGCGCAGGCACAGACAACCAAGCGCTTGCGCGTCACTTTTCACCAAATAATATTTGGCGTTTTTAACGGCGAACAATTGATCGCCATTGCAGGCCGCCATAGCCCATGCCTGCACCTGCCCGTGGCGCAGGACAAGCACGCGGCGTCGCCCCTGTCCTGGGTTGCGGTTTTACCCTGGAAGACCGTCCCGCGTCGGACGGCATGCTGCCGATGCGGCTGTGGCTGTCCCGCCCCGCTCGTGCAAGTGCCAGTGCAAGTGCCGAAAGTAATGTCTTTATGGAAATCAATACCTTACAAATCCCTGCGAAATAGCGGACAGGCCGTTTTTTCTGTTGCAAGCAAACGCGGCAGGCCTTAGCATCGCGGCTTACAAAAAAAACTTGGGGAGAGCCAATGTCATCGGCCGAGACACACACCGCCACGGGCAAGATGCCCCGGCAAATACCGTACATCATCGCCAACGAAGGCTGCGAACGCTTCAGCTTTTACGGCATGCGCAACATCCTGACGCCATTCCTCATCAGCACCCTGCTGCTGATGATCCCGATCGACCAGCGCACGGGCGAAGCCAAGCACGTCTTCCACACCTTCGTCATCGGCGTGTATTTCTTCCCGCTGCTGGGCGGCTGGCTGGCCGACCGCTTCTTCGGCAAGTACAACACCATCTTCTGGCTCAGCCTTGTGTATTGCGCCGGCCACGCCTGCCTGGCCATCTTTGAAAACAGCGTCAACGGCTTCTATTTCGGCCTGTTCCTGATCGCCTTCGGCTCCGGCGGCATCAAGCCGCTCGTCGCTTCGTTCGTCGGCGACCAGTTCGACCAGACCAACAAGCACAAGGCCAAGCTGGTCTTCGACATGTTTTACTGGATCATCAACTTCGGCTCCTTCTTCGCTTCGCTGCTGATGCCGATGTTCCTGCGCGACTACGGTCCGGCCATCGCCTTCGGCATCCCCGGCATCATGATGCTGGCCGCCACCATCGTCTTCTGGATGGGCGCCAAGAAATACGTGCACGTGCCGCCGGCGCCGCCGAATCCCGATTCGTTCACCCGCGTGGCCCGCACGGCCCTGCTGGCGCGCGTCGACGGCGGCTCGCGTCCCGGCCTGTACGTGGCGTATGTCGGCGTGATCGGCGCCCTGTATGCGTTCTACAGCATTCCCGAATGGGGCTTCGTGATTTCCGCATGTACGGCGCTGGTCCTGCTGCTGGCCTTCGGCAGCATCGGCACGGCCATGCAGCTGGAACGCGCGCGCGGCATCCACCCGGACGAAGCCGTCGAAGGCGTGCGCGCCGTGTTGCGCATTCTCGTCATCTTCGCCCTCGTCACGCCCTTCTTCTCGCTGTTCGACCAGAAGGCCTCGACCTGGATCGTGCAGGCGAACACCATGGAAAAACCAAGCTGGTTCCTGCCGGCGCAGATGCAGGCGCTGAACCCGATGCTGGTGATGCTGCTGATCCCGTTCAACAACCTGGTGCTGTACCCGATGCTCAACCGCTTCGGCCTGGAAGCGACGGCCCTGCGCCGCATGACGGCCGGCATCGGCTTTTCCTCGCTGGCCTGGATCGTCATCGGCTTGCTGCAACTGGCCCTCGACAGCGGCAACGCCGTCTCCATCATGTGGCAGATCCTGCCGTATGCCCTGCTGACGTTCGGCGAAGTGCTGGTCTCGGCGACGGGACTGGAGTTTGCCTACAGCCAGGCGCCCGTCTCGATGAAGGGCGCCATCATGAGCTTCTGGAACCTGTCGACCACGGTGGGCAACCTGTGGGTGCTGATCGTCAACCGCAGCGTCATGAACGAAGGCGTGATCGGCAAGATCGCCGAAAGCGGCATCAGCGTGACGGCCTTCCAGATGTTCTTCTTCGCCGCCTTCGCCGCCGTCGCCATGCTGGCCTTCGGCCTGTATGCGAAGCGCTACAAGATGGTGGACAACTACCGCCAGGCGGCCATCCCGGCAAAGGCGTGATGCCGGCTTGATCTACGACAAATCTGCCGCAATGAAGAAGGGCGCCCTCGGGCGCCCTTTTTTTACGTCGTCACGCTCGGCGCATCGCGCCCCGTGCGCGCGCGGATCTGCGCCACCTGCTCGGCCACGGCGATCAGTCCCGCCAGCGCTTGCTGGGTCGGGATGCTGTGTTGCCCGGGATCGGCTTCGTAACGCTCCAGATACAGGCGCAGGGTGGCGCCTTCAGTGCCCGTGCCGGACAGGCGCAGCACGATGCGCGCGCCATCCGTCATGACGATGCGAATGCCCTGCCGCGTCGCCACCGAGCCGTCGACGGGGTCCGTGTAGCTGAAATCGTCGGCCAGCGCCACCGTGTAGCCATCGAACACCTGGCCCGGCAGGGCGGCCAGCCGGCCGCGCACGGCTTCCATCAGCTGCTGCGCGCCGGCGCTGTCGATGTCTTCGTAATCGTGACGCGAATAGTAATTGCGGCCATAGGTCGCCCAGTGCGCGCGCACGATGTCTTCCACCGATTGTTTTTTCGCTGCCAGCAGGTTGAGCCAGAACAGCACGGCCCACAGGCCATCCTTTTCGCGCACGTGGTCCGAGCCCGTGCCGTAGCTCTCTTCGCCGCACAGCGTCGCCATATCCGCGTCGAGCAGGCTGCCGAAGAACTTCCAGCCCGTCGGCGTCTCGTAGCACGGGATGCCCAGCGCGCTGGCGACCCGGTCGGCCGCGCCCGACGTCGGCATGGAGCGGGCGATGCCCTTCAAGCCCCCACGGTAGCCGGGCGCCACGCTGGCGTTGGCGGCCAGAATCGCCAGGCTGTCCGACGGCGTGACGTCGAAGCGCCGGCCGACGATCATGTTGCGGTCGCCGTCGCCGTCCGAGGCGGCGCCGAAGTCGGGGCCATCGCCGGCCGCCATGATGGCGATCAATTCCTGCGCGTTGACGGGATTCGGGTCCGGGTGGCCGCCGCCGAAGTCTTCCAGGGGCACGCCGTTGATGACACTGCCCTTGGTAGCGCCCAGCATGTCTTCCAGGATGGCCGTCGCATACGGGCCGGAGACGGCGTGCATGCCGTCGAAGCAAAGGCGCAAGCCGCCCGCGAACAGGGCGCGGATGGCGTCGAAATCGAACAGCTGCCGCATCAGTTCGGCGTAATCAAGCACCGGGTCGATCACCTCGACCGTCATCTGCTCGATGCGCACCGCACCCGGTTTGTCGAGGTCGATGTCGGCAGCGTCGCTGATGCGGTATTCGGTGATGGCTTGCGTGCGGGCATAGATGGCTTCGGTGACCTTCTCGGGCGCCGGGCCGCCATTGGCGATGTTGTACTTGATGCCGAAATCGCCATCGGGGCCGCCCGGATTATGGCTGGCCGACAAGATGAGGCCGCCGCTGGCGCCATGCTTGCGGATCACGCAGCTGACGGCCGGCGTCGACAGGATGCCGCCCTGCCCCAGCAGCACGCGCGCGTAGCCATGCGCGGCCGCCATGCGCAGCACCGTCTGGATCGCCGCGCGGTTGTAAAAGCGGCCGTCGCCGCCCAGCACCAGGGTCTGGCCATGGCAGTCGCCGAGCGTGTCAAAAACGCTCTGCACGAAGTTTTCCAGGTACTGCGGTGCGCTGAAGACAGCCACCTTCTTGCGCAGGCCCGACGTGCCTGGCCGCTGGCCGGCAATCGGCGCCGTATTGATGATTTGTATACCCATGTTGCCTCCCTTGACTCCCCATGTTAACCCATGCCGGACCAGCGGCAAAACGTTGTACGTCTGCCACGGTGCGGCAAGCCGCTTAGCGCAACATCCCGGCATGCCATATAATGAGAATCATTCTCATATGCGGCATTCCTGGCTGCGGACTCATATATCGGACGCCGTGGTTGCACGCTATTACCAAGAACTGTTGAACTTTTGCTGGCGCAGCTTGCGCAACCGCGAGGCTGCCGCCGACCTGGTGCAGGAAAGCTATGCGCGCGTGCTGAGCGAAGCGGCCGTACGCGAGCCGCGCGCGCTGCTGTACCACACGGCGCGCAACCTGCTGATCGACCAGCATCGCCGCGCCGCCTTGCGCCAGCATGAGGCACTCGACGCCCTGCCGGAGGCCGCGCATCCGGCCGCAGCGCGCCATTTGCAGCCGGAGAAGGCGCTGGAAAGCAGCCAGGACTGGCAAGCCTGCGTGGCCGCCATCGACGCCTTGCCGCCCCGTTGCCGCGACGCCTTCGTGCTGCACGTGTTCGAGGAATTGCCGCACGCGCAAATCGCCGCGCGCATGGGCATTTCCGTGAGCATGGTGGAAAAACATATCGCGCGGGGCATGCTCAGTTGCCAGGCGCAGTTGCGTTCTCTGCGGGAATGCGCATAATGCCGGGCATGACCGCCCACCCGCCCCGCCACGATTTCGGCCCCTCGGCCCAGGAGCAGGCGGACTTGCGCGAGTACGCCGACTTTGCCGCCACACAAGATGACGTGGCGCTGGCCGCGGCGACCTGGTTCAGCCGCCGCCATGCCCTGACCGCGCAACAACAGGCCGAGTTCGCCTCCTGGCAGGCGGCCGATCCGGCCCATGCCGAAGCCTACGCGCAACTGCAAAGCACGCACCGCGTGGCGCGCCGGATTCCCGCACAGTTCGCCGCGCGCTGGGCGGTGCCGCCAGCCGCAACGCACGTGACACCGCAGGCGCCGCGCCGTCATTGGCTGCGCGCGCTGCCGTATGCGGCCGCCGCCATGCTGCTGCTCAGCGTGGGCGCGGGCGGCTACCAGTGGTGGCAGCAACCCGTCTTCAGCCAGTCGTATGCCACCATGCGCGGCCAGCGCCTGGCCGTCGCGCTGCCCGACGGCAGCCAGGTGCAGCTCGACACGGCCACGCAGCTGCACGTCACGCTGTACCGCCAGCGCCGCGAAGTGCGCCTGGCGCACGGTGAAGCGCTGTTCCAGGTGCAATCGAAGCAGGGCCAGCCCTTCGACGTGCTCAGCGGCCCTTTGACGGTGACGGTGGTGGGCACGCAATTTGCCGTGCGCAATACCCTCGAGCACGACGGCGGCCTGCGCGTGGCCGTGCAGCAAGGCCACGTGCGCGTGGCGGGCGCGGGACAGGAACTGGTCGACCTGCGGGCCGGCCAGGGCGTCAGCAGTGATGCCGGCGGTCACTTGTCCGAGGTCGCCAGCCTGGCCCCGAACAGCGTGGCACCCTGGCGCGCAGGCAGGGTCACCTTCGACAACGTGCCCCTGGGTGCGGCGCTGGCCGAGTTCGAGCGCTATGGCGACACGGGCCTGGTCGTGCGCGATCCGGCCGTCGCGCAGCTGCGCATCGGCGGCAGCTTCAGCCTGACCCAGCTGGACCGCTTCGCCGCCGCCCTGCCCCAGCTCTTGCCCGTGCAGATCGTGCGCAGCGGCACCGTCAGCACCATCGGCATGGCGCCGAAAGCCGCCGCGCAGGCGCCGCTCATGCAACTGCAACAAAATTAATGAAAATAATTCTCATTCGCAGGTGAGGATTTGATCCACTGCCGCGTCTACCCAGTTAATCGACAATAAATTAACCTGGAGAAATGCAACATGTGGTCCCCCCGCCTCAATCTGACACCCGCCCCCCTCGCCTTGGCCGCCATGCTGGCACTGGGTAGCTTTTCCCTGGCGCACGCGCAAACGGCCCCCACCGTCAAACTGTCCATCGCCGCCCAGCCGCTGGGACAAGCCCTGAATGAGCTGGCCCGGCAAGCGAATCTGCAACTGCTGTTCGCGCCGGACCTCGTGGCAGGCAAGACGGCACCCGCCGTCAGCGGCAGCCTCAGCGTGGCCGACGGCCTGGAGCGCCTGCTGGCCGGCAGCGGTCTGACGGCTGCCATCGACGGCAACAGCGTCATCATCCGCCCCACGCCTGCTGCCACAGGCAAGGTGGCGACCCTGGCGGAAATCACCGTCAGCGCGCGCCAGGAGGCGACCAGCGATACCGAGCTGACCAAATCGTATGCGGCGCAAGCGGTGAGCATCGGCAAGGGCCGGCAAAGCCTGCGCGAGATTCCCCAGTCCGTCTCCGTGCTGACGCGCCAGCAGCTGAACGACCAGAACCTGCTGAGCCTGGACGACGCCATGCGCGGCGTGACGGGCATTACCGTCGAAGCGAGCAGCACGGGCGGCAACCACGGCAACTTTTATTCGCGCGGCCATGCGCTCGATAGCGTGCAGGTCGATGGCGTGATGACGCCGGCCAGCACGGGCAACGACTTGTCGGCCGGTTTCGGCCTGGCCATCTATGACCGCGTGGAAGTGTTGCGCGGACCGGCCGGCCTGTTCCAGGGCGCGGGCGATCCGGGCGGCACCATCAACCTGGTGCGCAAGCGGGCGCGCGACACCTTTGCCGCTAGCGGCGTGCTCAGCGCGGGTTCCTGGGACCGCTACTACGCGGAAGCGGACGTGACGGGTCCCCTGAGCGCGGACGGCAAGGTGCGCGGCCGCCTGGTGGCCGCGTATGAACACCGGCGCTCCTTCGTCGACCACGTGTATGCGGAAAAACCGCTGCTGTACGGCACCGTCGCCGTCGACGTGGCGCC
The DNA here is from genome assembly GCF_018682595.1 of Janthinobacterium sp. JC611. Classification (NCBI taxonomy): domain Bacteria; kingdom Pseudomonadati; phylum Pseudomonadota; class Betaproteobacteria; order Burkholderiales; family Oxalobacteraceae; genus Janthinobacterium; species Janthinobacterium sp. JC611. The sequence goes on along the minus strand of NZ_JAFLJN010000014.1, from coordinate 251,909 downwards.
GGACACCGTGCTGACGGGCGGCGTCACCCACCAGCAATACCAGGGCCGTCCCGCCTTCGGCCTGCCCGCGTATGAAGACGGGCGCCTGCTCGACGTGCCCCGTTCAACGTACCTGGATCCGGCCTGGAACCACATCACGGAAAAAGTCACCGAATACTTTGCCGAACTCGATCACAAACTGGACAACGGCGGCCAGTTCAAGGTGACCGCCCTGCACCGCGAGCAGGATGAACCGTCGCGCCATTTCGGCTGGTCCGACTGCGCGGCCGATCCCGTCACGGGCGACAGCTGCCTGGTCAGCTGGACCTACCGCAGCCACTGGAAGACGCAGGGGCTCGACGCCTGGCTGGCCACGCCGTTCCAGGCGTTTGGCCGCAGCCACGACCTGATCGTGGGCGCCGACTACCGCCAGGTGCACAAGAATTTCCAGTATGGCGGCGGCGACAATGCACCGATCAACATCTTCCACCCGGATAACAATGTGCCACAGCCCAGCTATACTTTCTCCAACGGCAATGACAACCGCACGAAGCAGTTCGGCCTGTACACGCGCACCCGCCTGCAGGCGACGGACCGGCTGGCCGTCAATCTGGGCGGGCGCCTGACGCACTGGCACAACCATACCATCAACCGCAACGCGTATTTCAACCAGTTCACCGACGTCAGCGACACCATCAACGCGAAATTCACGCCGTACGCGGGCCTGCTCTACGAGCTTGACAAACAGGTGTCGGCCTACGGCAGCTACACGCGCATCTTCTCGCCCCAGACCACCACGGACGCTGCCGGCCAAACCCTGAAGCCGCGCACGGGCCAGCAATTCGAGCTGGGCCTGAAGGCGGAGCTGTTCGACAAGGACGTCAACGCGCATGCGGCCCTGTTCCGCATGGAAGACGAAAACCGCGTCATGCCCGATCCGGCCAACCCGCTGTTTTCCATCGGCGCCGGCAAGATGCGCAGCCAGGGCCTGGAAGCCGAGCTGAGCGGCAGCCCCTTGCCGGGCTGGAACATCACGAGCGGCTATTCCTACACCAGCACGCGCACCCTCGAAGGCAGCGACGACCAGAAGGCCCAGCTGTACACCTTCATCGCGCCGCGCCACAATTTCAATCTGTGGACTAATTACCGGCTGGCCGGCGCGCTCGACAAGATCAGCGTGGGCGGCGGTTTGCGCAGCGTCAGCAGCATGTACCGCCTGAACGGGCCCGTGAAATTCGAGCAGGGCCCCGTCACCACGGTGGGCTTGCAGGCGGGCTACCGCCTCAGTCCCAAGCTGGAGCTGTCCTTGACGGTAAACAACCTGTTCGACAAGAAGTACTACACGCGCGTGTGGGCCGCCTATGGTTCCAACTTCTACGGCGAACCACGCAACGCCATGCTGACCCTGCGCGGCCAGCTGTAAACGCCCGCGCTTGCGCTTGCACGGCCGCCGCCAGCAATGGAGCGGCCGTGCTCGTTTGCAACATCGCACTCTTGCATGTCTCGCAACCCCGCACTATAATAAGAATAGTTCTCATTCACATTTGACTCACTCCCGAGTCTGCACGCAGTCGCCTGACTGATGCGCGGCTGGATGACATGCTGCGCCAGCCAGGCACCACCGCCAAGCAAGCCTTCCCCTACCAATAAAGCGTGCCGCACGACGGCAGGCGCACGAGAAGAAGGATGTTTCATGGCACGAACACATTCGTTGGCCGGCAGCGTTGCCGCCACGATTTTCCCCGTCCTCCCTGCATTGCGCATCCGGCCGCTGGCCATCGCCATGCATGCGGCCTTGCTGACGGCGGCGCTGGGCGCGGGCGCGTCCGTAGCTGCCGATGCGCCCGCTGAACCCGCGGAAGCCACCCTGGGCGAAATCAAGGTGCTGGGCCAGCAAGACAAGGCATCGACCGAGCATACTGGCTCCTACACGACCAGACAGATGGCCACGGCCACGCGCCTGGGCCTGTCGATCCGCGAAACGCCGCAATCGATTTCCGTGGTGACGCGCCAGCGCATGGACGACATGGGCTTGAACAGCCTGGCCGAGGTGCTGGTGCAGTCGACGGGCGTGACGGTGCAGGAAAACGACAGCGAACGCACGAACTTTTCGGCACGCGGCTTTTCCATCGGCAATTACCAGATCGACGGCGTGGCCGTCAATTCCGGGTCGAATGCGCTGTTCGACACGGCCATCTATGACCGCATCGAAATCGTGCGCGGCGCCACGGGCCTGGTCAGCGGCAATGGCGACCCGTCGGCCACCATCAACATGCTGCACAAGCGTCCCGGCAAGGAATTTTCCGCCTCGGCCGGACTGACCGTCGGTTCCTGGAGCAAGGTCCGGCTCGAAGGCGACGTCAGCGCGCCGCTGAACGCGGACGCCAGCATCCGCGGTCGCGTCGTCGTGGCCGGCCAGAACCGCCATTCCTATATGGACCTGTACCAGGAACGCAAGCTGGTGGGCGCCGTCATCGTCGAGGCGGACCTGACGCCGGACACCATGCTGACGGCCGGCATCGACTATCAAAAGAACACGCCGAAAGGCACGAGCTGGGGCACCACGCCCCTGTTCTTCAGCGATGGCACGCCGGCCAACATGCCCCGCTCGTTCAACATGGCGGCCAAGTGGAGCAGCTGGGAGCGCGCATTCGAAAACAAATACGTCTACCTCGAACACCGCTTCGCCAACGACTGGAAGATCAAGGCCGCCTACGGGCGCCTGGACAGCGCATCGAACGGCAAGCTGTTCTACGGCGGCAGCGGCTACCCGAACCGCGACGGCTCCGGCCTGGGCGTGTGGAGCAGCGCCTTCCCCTACGATGAAAAGCAGGACAACTTCGACCTGTCGGCCAATGGCGCCTTCCCCCTGTTCGGCCGCCGGCACGACCTGGTGCTGGGCGTGAATGGCTGGAAGCGCGCGGGCACGACGAATGAAACGCAGTTCGAGGATCCGCTGCCCTTCGCCACCACCATTCCCGACTTCCGCCACTGGACGGGCGACGTGCCCGAGCCGGCCATGCTGCGCACGGGCGCGCGCGACGTCGCCACCACCAAACAGTCGGGCGCCTTCATCGCCACGCGCATCAACGTCATGGACAATCTGAAGGTGCTGGCCGGCGCGCGCGTCTCGAAGTGGGAAACGTATAACGACCGCTACGATACCCAGGGCCGTTTTGCGAAGCGCAGCTCCGCCTACAAGACGGACGATGTCGTCACGCCGTATGCGGGCCTGGTGCTCGACGTCAGCAAGAGCACCTCGCTGTACGCCAGCTACACGGACCTGTTCAAGCCGCAGAACCTGAAGGACAAGAACAATGCCTTCCTCGACCCGATCACGGGCAGCAACATCGAGGGCGGAGTGAAAAGCGAATTCTTCGACGGCGCCGTCAATGCCTCGTTCGCCGTGTATGAAGCCAAACAGGACAATCTGGGCGAGGAAGACAGCTCGGTGCCGCCGACCTTCGTGCTGCCGGACGGCAACCGTCCGTATGTCTCGACGGGCAAGGGCACGAAAAGCCGCGGCTACGAAGCGGAAGTGTCGGGCAGTCCGATGACAGGCTGGCAGCTGTTCGCCGGCTACACGCACAGCAAATCGAAGACGGGCAAGGGCGTGCTGACCAACACCATCCAGCCGAGCAATATGCTGCGCGTCTCGACCACCTACCGCCTGCCGGGCGCGCTGCACAATCTCACCGTCGGCGGCGGCTTGAACTGGCAGAACGATATCTGGACGATGGCCACCCTGCCGAACAAAAGCAAGATCCGCGTCAGCCAGGGCAGCTACGTGCTGGCCAACCTGATGGCGCGCTACCAGATCAGCCCGCAACTGTCGGCCAGCCTGAATGTCAACAACCTGTTCGACAAGACGTATTTCCGCCGCGTGGGTTTCTATAACGGCGGCTATTACGGCGAACCGCGCAACGTGGCGCTGAACCTGCGCTACCAGTACTGATGCATCGCAGGCCGCTGCCCCCGGGAACGCGGCCGCTTTGTCCATTTCACATAACAAGATAAGGGATACACCATGCACCTCACTTCCATCGCGCGCCTCGGCGCCCTCGCCGCCGCCCTGCTGGGCGCGGCCCTCGCTTCTGGCTCGGCCAGCGCGCACCAGATCTGGCTGCAGCAGGACGGCAAGGCAGCCAGCGTGTACTTCGGTGAATTTGGCGACAACCTGCGCGAAGCATCGCCCGGCCTGCTGGACAAGTTCAGCATCAGGAACGTGACGTGGATCTCGGCCAAAGGCGTGCAGCCACTGCAGGCAAGCAAGACGGCTGGCGCGTTCATCCTGAATGGCAAGGTGGGCGCCGGCGAAAGCATCGTCGTCGAGGAAGACAATTACCCGTCATGGGAAGAAAAGAAGGATGGCAAGAGCACGCGCACCGTGTGGATTCCCGCCGCGCGCCTGGTCGCCGACGGCAAGGCGCAAGCGCCCGCGCTGACCCTGGACCTGGTGCCGACCGGCCAACCGGGCCAGTTCCAGGTCAGCTACCGGGGCAAGCCGCTGGCGCAAGCCAAGGTCAACGCCGTGGTGCAATCGGGCTGGGGCAAGGAAGCGTGGAGCGATGCGCAAGGCCTGGTCAGCTTCCCGCTGCCATGGAAGGGCAGCTATGTACTGGAAGTGCAGCACACGGACAAGACGGCCGGCCAGCGCGGTGCGCAAGCCTATGACAAGGCCATGTTCGTGACCACCCTGAGCCTGCTGCAGCCGCACGGCGTGACGCCGCTGCCGGCCGGCCCGGCCCAGCCACCGAGCAAGGATCACGACTGACCATGCAAGCGCCAGCCATCATTAAAATGCCGCGCCTGCGGCTCTCCGCCGGCGCCGTCTACCGCCTCGGCGTGGCGTCGCGCAGCGTGGCGGCCATCGTCGGCGGCTACGTGCTGGCCGCGCTGCTCACCATGCTGCTGTCGGTGAGCCTGCCCATGGCCCGAGCCGAAGCCGTCATGACGGCCACCCTGCTGTCGTTTGCCATCTACACCTGCGCCGTGCTGTGGGTCTTCGCCACGCGCAGCGCCCTGCGCGCCTGGCTGGGTCTCCTGATTCCGGCCGCCGTCATCGCCGCCATCCTGCAGTGGATGGACGCACTCTCCTGGAGTCTCGCATGAAAGAAGGTTTCCGCCAGTCGATGGCATGGCTGCACACCTGGTCCGGCCTGCTCGTCTGCTGGATCTTGCTGCTGGTGTTTTGCGCCGGCACGGCCAGCTACTACCGCAATGAAATCACCTTGTGGATGCAGCCCGAACTGCACGGCGCCGCCGCCAGCCAGGTGAGCACCGAGGAAGCGGCCAAGGTGGCGCAGCAGGCGATGCAGGAGCGGGCCCAGGGCGCCACGCGCTGGTTCATCAGCCTGCCCGGCGAACGCAGCCCCGCCACGCAGCTGGGCTGGAGCAAGCCATCGCAAGCGGGCGAGAAAAAACGCGGACGGCGCGGCAATTTTCATAGCGAAAAAGCCGATCCGGCCACGGGCGAGGTGCTGTCCAAGCCGCGCGAGACGCGCGGCGGCGAATTCCTCTACCGCCTGCATTTCGACCTGCACTACATGTCGGCCATCTGGGGCCGCTGGATCGTCGGTTTCTGCGCCATGTTCATGTTCGTTGCCATCATCAGCGGCATCGTCACGCACAAGCGCATCTTCAAGGACCTGTTTACCTTCCGGCCGAAAAAGGGCCAGCGCTCGTGGCTCGACGCGCACAACGTGACGGCCGTGCTGGCCCTGCCCTACCACATCATGATCACCTACACGGGCCTGGTCACCCTGATGTTCCTGTACATGCCGTCCGGCGCCACGGCCGCCTACAAGGGCGACCAGGACGCCTTCTTCGCCGAGGCCTTCCCTGGTCGTACGGGCGACGGCAAGCCGGCCGGCGTGGCCGCGCCGCTGACGCCGTTCGCGCCCCTCGTGCGCCAGGCGGAACAGCACTGGGGCGGCAAGGTCGAGCGCATTTCCGTGAACCACCCGGGCGATGCCAACGCCACCATTTCGCTGACGCGCGCCGGCGGACGCGACATGTCGTCGAAGCAGCCGTCGATGCAATTCGATGGCGTGTCCGGCAAGCTGCTGGCCACCGACGGCGACGCGCAGCCCGGCGCGGCCGCCACGCACGGCGTGATGGTCGGCCTGCACGTCGCGCATTTCGGCGGACCGCTGCTGCGCGCCCTGTTCTTCCTCTCCGGCCTGGCCGGCTGCGCCATGGTCGCCACGGGCGCCCTGCTGTGGGCCGTCAAGACGCGCCAGAAGCAGGCCAAGGCGCTGGCCGCCGGCAAGCGCGCCAGCTTCGGCCTGCGCCTGGTGGAAGCGCTCAACATCGGCGCCATCGCCGGCATGCCGATCGCCTTCGGCGCCTATTTCTGGGCCAACCGCCTGCTGCCTGTGACGATGGCAGACCGGCCAAAAGAGGAAATCGCCTGCTTCTTCGGCGCCTGGGCCCTGGCCGCCATCATCGCCCAGCTGCGCCCCTCGCGCGCCATGTGGCGCATGCAGCTGGCCGCCGGCGCCTTCCTGCTGGCGTCCCTGCCCGTGCTGAACGTCTTCACCACCAGTTCGCACCTCGGCGTGACCCTGTTCCTGGGCCGCGGCCCCGTGGCGGTGGCCGCCTTCGACCTGGTGGTGCTGGTGCTGGGCGTGGGCCTCGCGTATGCGGCATTCAAACTGAAACCGCTGCCCGTGAAAGCGGCCAAGGCACACAAGGCAACGGATGCGGTGAAACCGGCGCAAACGATGGAGGCCGCATGATGGAGCTGTTAGCCGACTTCCTCGCAAATTTCCTTGTTTTCGCCCTGTGCTACGCGGGCCTGTCGTCGCTGTGCCTGGCGATGGACCGCCACTATGCCGACCTGCACGGGCGCGGCGCCGAACCGCCCGCACCGCTGCGCCGCCGCCTGCAGTGGGCCGGGTCGCTGACGCTGGCGGCGGGACTGGCCTGGGCCATGCACCTCGCCGGCGGCGGTTACGGCCTCGTCTACTGGGTCGGCAGCCTGACGGGCTGCGGCTTGCTGCTGATCTGGCTGCTGCCGTATGCGCCGCGCCAGGCCATGCGCCTGGCGCGCGTTGCCGGCCGCGCGGCCGTGCTGGCCGCCGTGCTGCTGGCGGCGCTGTCCGTCAGGCCGGGCTAGGCGACTTGAGCAGCGCCTCGATGCCCTCGGGCGCCATGGCGCGGCCGAGAAAATAGCCAAACGCCTCGTCGCAGCCCATCTCGGCCAGCAGTTCCAGCTGCTCGCCGCTTTCCACGCCGCCGGCGATGGTGCGCAGTCCCAGCGTGCGCGCCATCGCCACGATGGCGCGCACCATGGCGCCGTCGCCGCCCGGTTTGCCCACGTCATCGACGAAGCACTTTTCGATCTTCACGGCATCCGTGGGAAAGCGTTTCAGGTAATTGAGCGAAGCGTCGCCCGTGCCGAAATCGCTGATGGCGATCGCCATGCCCAGCTGGCGGAACTGGCGCAGTATCAGTTCGCAGTTCTGGTTGCGGTCGATCAGGATGCCGGCGGCGATTTCCAGCTCGATGCAATGGCCCGGCACGCCGGCCGCGTCCAGCGCGGCGGCGAAATTGCGCGCGATATCGCGCTGGTAGAACTGGCGCGCCGACAGGCTGACGGACACCGTCAGCATCTGCCCCTGCGCGATCCAGCTGCGCGCCTGCTCCACCGCCGTGGCCATCACCCAGGCGCCCACCGGCAGGATCAGCGCGCTTTCCTCCAGTACCGGTAAAAAATCGAGCGGCATCATCAGGCCCAGTTCCGGGTGCTTCCAGCGCAGCAGCGCCTTCACGCCCGTGATCGTGCGCGTCTTCAAGTCCATGCGCGGCTGGTAGAACAGGGCGAACTCGTCGCGTTCAAGCGCGTGGCGCAGGGCCGTCTCGAGGATGGTGCGCGAATACGACTGCGTCTGCATGCGCGGCGCGTAGCGCAGGCAGGTGCCCGGCGCGTGGCGCTTGGCCGCGTACATGGCCAGGTCGGCCTTTTCGATCAGCGCATTGACGTCGTCGTCGTCATCCGGGTACAGGGCCACGCCCACGCTGGCCGCCACCGACAGGCTGTATTCGCCGATGACGAAGGGCGCGGCGATGGCGCCGACGATTTTCTCGGCCACCCGCTCCGCATCGTGCGCCGTGCGCAATTCCGTCAGCAGGATGATGAATTCGTCGCCGCCCTGGCGCGCCACCGTGTCGACCTTGCGCACGCACTGCTGCACCCGGCGCGCGAACTCCGTCAGCACCTGGTCGCCCACGTCGTGCCCCAGGCTGTCGTTGATGGATTTGAAGCGGTCGATGTCGACGAACAGGACGGCCAGCAAAGCCTGGTGGCGGCGCGCGTAGGCGATGCCGTGCTCGAAGCGGATCTGGAAATGCAGGCGGTTCGGCAACCCCGTCAATCCGTCGTGGTGGGCGATGAATTCCAGCTGCTGCTCGGCGCGCCGGCGCGCCGACACGTCGTGCAGCAGCAGCACCGCGCCGCCCTGCGCCAGCGGCGCGCAGCTGTATTGCACGTCGATGCGCTTGCCATCGAGATGGCGCAGCAGCACGGCGCCGCGCACCACCTCCAGCACTTCCTGCCGCGCCACGCAGTCGCGCACCTGGCGCGCCGCATCGACGGGCGTGCCGTCGTGGAACAGCGGCAGCAGCTGCGTCACGGGCTGGCCCAGGCCATCGTCGCCCAGCCGCCCGCCCATGGCGCTGGCGCGGGGATTGAGGTAGCGCACCACGCCGTCGTGGTCGGTGCCGACGACGGCCGCCGGCAAGGCATGCAGCAGCGCCAGCGCATCGGCCATGCGCCGCGCCTGCGCCGCCTGCAGCACCACGCCCGTCGCATGGCGCAGGCGCCACATGCGCGCCGCCTGCCACTGGCAGGCCAGCAGCACGCTCAGCATCACGGCCAGGGTCAGGCACAGGGCCAGCAGCAGCGCCGTCATGCGTCACCCGGCAGGCTAGAGATGGAAGACATGCTTTTCCTTTGCAACGCGCGCCATGCGGCCGGGCGCAGAACCATGCGGAAAGGAAATAGTATAAGAATTTCGGCGCGATAGTTGCCTGATGGGGCGCCGCTTGACTGGCGTCAAGCGGCACGGCGGCACGCCCGCGTCAGGCCAGCGACAGCTTCCGCGCCGGGGCGGCGCCCGCCGGGACGGCCACGTTGGGCGTGCCGTGCAGCTTGAAGATGCTGACGGCGTCGGCCAGGCTGGCCGCCTGCTGCTGCAGCGCGTCCGCGGCCGCGGCGGCCTGCTCCACCAGCGCCGCGTTCTGCTGCGTCACGCCATCCATCTGGCTGATGGCGATGCTGATCTGCTCGATGCCGTCGCGCTGCTCCACGCTGGCCACGGCGATCTCGCCGATGATGGCGTTGACGCGCTGCACGCTGCTCACCACCTCATCCATCGTGCGCCCCGCCTGGCCGGCCAGCACGCTGCCCTCTTCCACCGTGCGCACGGATTCGCCGATCAGCTGCTTGATTTCCATGGCCGCCGCTGCCGAACGGTGCGCCAGGCTGCGCACTTCCGTCGCCACGACGGCGAAACCGCGTCCCTGCTCGCCCGCGCGCGCCGCTTCCACGGCCGCATTCAGGGCCAGGATATTCGTCTGGAAAGCGATGCCGTCGATGACGGCGATGATGTCGACGATGCGCTTCGACGAGGCGTTGATGTGGCTCATGGTCTGCACCACCTGCGCCACGGCCTCGCCGCCACGCTGCGCCACGTCGGACGCGCCGCCGGCCAGCTGGCGCGCCTGGTCGGCGTTGTCGTTATTCTGCCGCACGGTAGAGGTCAGCTCGACCATCGAGGCGGCCGTCTCTTCCAGCGAGCTGGCCTGCTCTTCCGTGCGCGAGGACAGGTCCATATTGCCGCTGGCAATTTCGCTCGACGCCGTGGCGATGGCGTCCGTGCCGCTGCGCACGCGGCCCACGATGGCGGCCAGGTTGCCGCTCATCGCCTTCAAGGCGCGCAGCAGGTCGCCGATTTCATCGCGGCTGCCGTCGGCCACGACGGCGCGCAAGTCGCCCGCCGCCACCTGCTGGGCGATGCCGACGGCCGCGCCCAGCGGCACGGTGATGCTGCGGATCAGCCACCACACGGTGACGGACCCGACGACCAGGGTCACCAGCACGGTGGCCAGCATGGCGATGCTGGCGCTGCGGTGCGCGGCCGCGTCCTGCTCCTTCATCTGCGCCGTCAGGCTGTGCGACTGCTTGCCGATGACGGCAACGATGGCGTCGATCTGGCGCGTCGGTTCGCGGTCCATGCCCTTGACCAGCGCATCGACGGTCTGGGCGCTGTCGGCGCGCGCGCCATCATACTTTTGCAATGCCGCCAGGTAGCTCACGCCCAGCGCGTCGTGCGCCTGCAGCGCCTGCTCCACGGGCGCCGTGTCGAGTTTTAATGCGCCCATCATCGCCTGCAGGTTTTTTAATTCCTTGCGCGTCTGCGCGCCACTGGCAACAAAGGCTTCGCGGTAGCGCCGGAAAGCGGCCGCATCGCCGCCGCGCAGCAGGATGTTTTTCCATTCCTGCACCTGGATCTTGAATTCCACCTGCGCGCTGCGCGCCGCATCCACCGCTTCCGTCAGGGCCACGGAGCGCTGCATGGCCTCGTTGGCGCGCGCGCTGGCCGCGTCGAGCGCGCTCCAGCCGCGCGCGCCGACGAACACCAGCGCAAGAAAGAAGAAGGCGCCCAACAGACCCAGGCGGACGGAGATTTTCAGATTCGCAAGTTGCATGTGTTTCTCCCGACGGCAAGAACAGGATGGCAACAAAGACGCCGCCAAATCTATCCAATTCTCACCAAATAAGGAAATCATGCGGCGCGCCCCGTGAAAAACCAAGCGACGCTTTCGCTAGAGAAACACTTTCAACATAGAAACAACAAATTACACGGGAAGATTGACTGTCTGGCCATATTGCCGCGCCCGCAGGATGGTCAGGCGGGCAATCTTGCCGGCGGCCTCAGCGCGCCGCGGCCGCCCCCGCGAACTCCGCGCGCAGCAGCGGATACAGGCGCCGGTAGCGCGCCAGGCGCTCGTCGAGCACGCCGCACGCCTGCGGCGCCACCGTTTCCTGCACGGCCGGGCGCGTGCACACCTGCGCGGGCGGCAAGCCCGTCACCGCCATCTGCGCCAGGCGCGCCGCGCCCAGGGTGCCGCCAGCCACGCCGTGGTCGTGGCGCAGCACGTGCAAGCCGGAGGCATTCGCGCACAGCTGCGCCCAGAAGCGGCTGCGCGACCCGCCGCCCACGAACGACGCTTCTTCCAGATGCGTGCCGGCGCTGCGCAGGGCCGCATTGCCGTCGGCCATGGCAAAGGCCACGCCTTCCATCACGCTGTAGGCCAGCTCCGCGCGCCCGTGTTCCGTCGACAGGCCGAAGAACACGCCGCGCGCGGACGCATCGTTGTGCGGCGTGCGTTCGCCGCTCAAATACGGCAGGAAGATGGGCGCCGTGCGCGCCTCGACGCCTTCGGCCAGGTTCACCAGTTCGCCGATGTCGGGCGACTGCGTCAGCCGCGCCACCCAGGCCAGGCTGGACGCGGCGCTGAGGATCACGCTCATCTGGTGCCAGCGCTCGGGCAGGCAATGGCAAAACGCGTGCACGCCCTGGCCCGGATTGGGCGCGAAGCCGTCGCTGCCGGCGAACAGCACGCCGGACGTGCCCAGCGACAGCAGGCCGGCGCCCGGCTCCACCACGCCCAGGCCCACGGCGGCGGCCGCGTTGTCGCCCGCGCCGCCGGCCAGCAGCACCGTGTGCGCGATGCCCCATTCCTGGCACAGCGAGGATCGCACCTGCGCGGCGCTCGCGCTGCCTTCGACCAGGCGCGGCATGTGCTCGCGCGAGAGGCCGGTGGCGGCCAGCATGCGCTCGGACCAGTCGCGTTTGGCCACGTCCAGCCACAGGGTGCCGGAAGCGTCGGACATGTCGGTCACATACTCGCCCGTCAGGCGCAAGGCCACGTAATCCTTCGGCAGCAAGACCTTGGCCGTGGCGCGGAACAGCGACGGCTCGTACTTTTGCAGCCACAGCAGCTTGGGCGCCGTGAAGCCGGGCATGGCCTGGTTGCCCGTGATGGCGCGCGACTCGGGCACCAGCGCTTCCAGCTCCACGCATTCGGCAAACGCGCGCGTGTCGTTCCACAGGATGGCGGCGCGCAGCACGTGCTGCTGCTTGTCGAGCAGGGTGGCGCCATGCATCTGGCCCGACAGCGCGATGCCGCGCAAGCCGGAAAACGCCACCGGCTGCGCGGCGCGGATGGCGGCGATGACGTCCAGCGTGGCGTGCCACCAGTCCTCGGGATTCTGTTCCGACCAGCCGGGATGGGGACTGGAGACGCGCAGCGTCACGCCGGCGCTGGCCAGGATGGCCTGGGCGTCATCGGTGAGGATGGCCTTGACTTCGGAAGTGCCGATATCGATACCGAGATAAGTCATTTGATTCCAAAAGAAAGTTAAGAATGGCCGTCGCCGGACGGCTCGGGCATGTTCATCAGCAGGCAGGAGCGGAATTTCGACGGCGACATCTGCTTGTGCGCCAAAAACTGGCGGTTGAAATTGGAGAGGTTGTTGAATCCCGTGCGGTAGCAGATATCGGTGACCTTCATGTCCGTGTTCATCAGCAGTTCGCAGGCCAGCGCGATGCGTTCCTGGTTCACGTATTGGATGAACGAGGTGCCCGTGTGCTTGCGAAAGAAGCGCGTGAATTTCAGGGTATTCATCTCCGCCACGTCGGCCACATCCTGCTCGCAGAAATCCAGGGTGATGTTTTGCTTGATGTAGGCCAGCACCAGGTTGATGGTCGACGACATGTAGCGCCCCGCCTGCGCCAGGTAGGTGACGCTGGCCAGCGGACGCCGTTCGCGGCAGTCGCACAGCTCGCCGAACAGGCGCGTAAACAGTTCGACGCGGCGCAAGCCCTGCGCCGTCGTCAATTCCTTCATCAGCGGCACCAGGCGCAGGCCCAGCGCATCGGGAAACTGCAAGCCCCTGCCCGCCTCGGCCAGCAGCGCTTTCAGGGGCGCCATTTCCGGGAACAGCAGCGCGCAACGTTCGATGAAGTCGCTGGAAAACTGCAGCACCAGATCGCGCTCGGGCAGGACCACGCCTTCCGGCAGTTCGCTGACCCAGTTGTGCGGCAGGTTCGGTCCCGTCAGGATCAGATTGCCCGCCCCGTAACTGCCGATATGGTCGCCGATAAAGAATTTGCCGCTCGACGTGATGATGAAATGCAGTTCGTACTCGGGATGAAAATGCCATTTCGCCACGGTGTGCGGAAAGCCGTGCGCCCACGCGCGAAACGATTCGTGGATCGGTTTGTGGATCAGTTCCAGGTCAGGCGTCACGGCAGTTCCCTTGCACGGTCTCGGTCCCCTATTTTAACGACTTCAGCCCGCGGCCACCGCCAGCCCGCTGTCGGCGTCGAACAGATGCATGTGTTCCTCGTCGAAGGCCAGCGCCAGGGTCTGTCCCACCTGCGCCGCGCCATTGGCCGCGTTCGCCGGCAGCAGGGCCGACAAGGTCAAGGCGCCGCACTGAAAGCTGATCAGTGCTTCGGCGCCCAGCAGCTCGACCAGGTCGATCGCGCACGCCAGGCCATGCGTGCCGGCCGGTTTCTGCGTTTGTGCCTGCGTTTTTGCCTGCGCTGGCGCCGCGCGCAAGTGATTCGGGCGCAGGCCGAAGACCACGCGCATGCCTGCCTGCAGCGCGGCGAAGCGGGGCGAAATCAATGGCCAGCGGTAGCCGGCGCACGCGAGCACCGTTTGCCCGCCCGCCTTGTCGACGACGCCATCGATGAAGTTCATGGCAGGCGTGCCGATGAAGCCTGCCGCGAACAGCGTGCGCGGATGGTTGTACAGGTCCGCCGGCGTGCCGATCTGCTCGATATGTCCGCCCTTCATCAGCACCACGCGGTCGGCCAGGGTCATCGCTTCCAGTTGGTCGTGCGTGACGTACAGGGTGGTGGTGCGCAGGCGCCGGTGCAGGCGCTTGATGTCGGCGCGCAGCTGTGCGCGCAGCTTGGCGTCCAGGTTCGACAGCGGCTCGTCGAACAGGAACACCTGCGGCGTCTTGATCATGGCGCGCGCAATCGCCGTGCGCTGCTGCTGGCCTCCCGACATGGCGCGCGGCTTGCGATCGAGCAGGCTGTCCAGGCTGAGGATGGCCGCCACCTCGCGCACGCGCCGCTCGATCTCGTCGTTCGGCACCTTCAGGCGGCGCAGGCCGAAGGCGATATTGTCGTACACCGTCATGTGCGGATACAGCGCGTAGTTCTGGAACACCATCGCCACGTTGCGCGCGCGCGGCGGCAAGTCGTTGACGATGGCGCCGCCGATGTGCAGCTCGCCGCCGCTGATGTCTTCCAGTCCCGCGATCATGCGCAGCAAGGTCGACTTGCCGCAGCCCGAAGGCCCCAGCAGGACGATGAATTCGCCGTCATCGATATCCAGGTCGAACGGCTGCAGCACGGCCGTCTTCTCGTCATACGTCTTGTGCAGCTGCCTGCAGGCGATATTTGCCATGGTTAGTCTCCCGCCAGTTCAATTTGGATCTTGACGTCGCGCGGATGGCCCTTGGCCGCTTCCTCGAACGCCTGCACGCCGTCGGCAAAGCCGAAGGTGCGCGAAATGAAGGGCTTCACGTCGATCTTGCCCGAGGCCAGCAAGGCGATGGCGCGCGGGAAGATGTTCGCGTAGCGGAACACGGATTCGATGCGCACTTCCTTGGCCTGGATGGCGACGATATCGAAGGGGACGTTCTCCGGCGGCATGCCGACCAGCACCAGGCAGCCGTTCGGACAGAGCAGGTCGACGATGTGGTCGTAGGCGCGCATGCTGCCGCTCGCTTCGAAGACGATGTCGGCGCCCCAGCCATCGGTGGAATCGCGCACCGTGTCCGCCAGGCTGGCCTGGCGCACGTCGACCGTGGTCACGGCGGGGTTATCGGCGAACAGGGCCAGTTTTTCCGGCACCAGGTCGGCCAGGATCACGCGCGAGCAGCCGCCCGCCAGCGCGGCCAGCGCATTCATGGCGCCGATGGTGCCGGCGCCGATGACCACCGCCACGTCGCCCGGCTTGATGGCCGCCTTCTTGGCCGCCTGCAGGCCGATGGCCAGCGGCTCGACGATGGCGCCTTCGCCGAAGCTGACATTATCCGGCAGCTTGAAGGTGAACGCGGCCGGATGCACGACGTACGGCGTGAGGCAGCCGTGGATGGGCGGCGTGGCCCAGAAACGCACGGCCGGGTCGAGGTTGTACAGGCCGCGCATGGTGGCGGGCGAATCGAACTGCGGCACGCCTGGCTCCATGCAGACCCGGTCGCCCACTTTCAGGTGCGTGACGTCCGCGCCCACTTCCGCCACCACGCCGGACGCCTCGTGGCCGAGCACCATAGGCGCCTCGACGGCGAAGGGGCCGATCCTGCCATGTTTGAAGTAGTGCACGTCGCTGCCGCAGATGCCCACGGTATGAATCTTGATCTTCACATCGCGCGGGCCGACGGCGAGCGGCACGTCGATGTCGCGCAGGGTGATGGAATGCGCGTGTTCCAGTACGAGTGCTTGCATGATGGGAGTCCTTATTTATGTTTGAGCATGGAGTTGAGCAGCCGTCCCAGGATGCCGACGAACAGCAGCGGCGGCAGCGCCAGCAGCACGGTGGAGGCGTTCACCACGCCCCACGGCACTTCCTGGCCCATCGACGTGAAGGCCGACGCCACCACGGGCAGGGTCATGCTTTTCGAGGAGGTGAGCGCCAGCGCGATCATCAGTTCATTCCAGACCAGCACGAAGCTGAAGACGATGCCGCCCATCAGGGTCTTCGAGGCCACCGGCAGGGCCACGTGCCAGAACACCTGGTAGGGGCCGTAGCCGTCGAGCGCGGCCGCTTCCTCGATCTCCTTCGGGATGCGGGCAAAGGCGGGAATCGACAGCCAGATGATGGTCGACAGGGTCACCAGCAGATACGTCACCACCATCGACAGGCGCGAGTCGTACAGCCCCAGGTCGATCCAGATCGAGATCAATGGAATGGCCACGGCAACGGGCGGCAAAAAGCGCAGCGACAGCAGGAAGAACTGGATATCCTTCTTGGCCGGGATCGGGTAGCGGGCGATCGCATACGCGGCCGGCACGCCCAGCACGGCGCCCAGCAAGACGGCCACGCCGACGATGGCCACGCTGTTGCCCAGGCCCGTCAGCACTTCCGGGCTGGCCAGCACCTGCTGGTAGTTGGCCAGGGTCGGGCTGAAGAAAAAGCGCGGCACGGGCGTGACGATGTCCATCAGCTCCTTGAAGGAATTGAGCACGGCCCACAGGATGGGGAACAGCGCCACCAGCACGATGAGGGTCGTGATGGCGGTGGTGGTGACGGCGCCAAGGCCGCGCGTAACAGTCAGTTTTCCCATTTGGCGACCCGCTTCCAGAGTAAGGTAAAGATGACAGTCGTCGCCAGCATCATCAGCACGGCCATGCTGGACGCGTACGACACCTTGCCCATCAGGCCGATGCCTTGCGCATACGCGTACATGTCCAGCGTTTCGGTGGAGATGCCGGGGCCGCCCTTGGTCATCACGTAAATCAGGTCGAACGAACGCAGCGACTCGACCATCTTGATGAACACGAGGCTCATGATGGGTACCTTCAGCATGGGCAGCGCAATGTACGCATACACCTGCAGCGTGCTGGCGTAGTCGAGGCGCGCCGCTTCCAGCGGTTCGGCGGGCAGGGTTTCCAGCAGTTTCAGGATGACGGCGCCGAAGAACAGGCCCCACTGCCAGATATCGACCAGCGCCACCGCGTACAGGGCCGTGGCGGGGTCGGACAGCAAGGCCGTGCCGCCCAGGCCCACGCATTCCAGCAGCCAGTTCAAAATACCCATCAACGGCGAATACATGAACTTCCAGATGAAGGCGGCCGACACGCGCGGCAGCAGCACGGGCACGATCAGCAGCAGCGCGATGACGTCACGGGTGCGTCCCTTGACTCTCTCGAACAGGAACACGGCCAGCAGCACGCCGACGATCAGCGAGCCG
Organism: Janthinobacterium sp. JC611; assembly: GCF_018682595.1. Lineage (NCBI taxonomy): Bacteria > Pseudomonadati > Pseudomonadota > Betaproteobacteria > Burkholderiales > Oxalobacteraceae > Janthinobacterium > Janthinobacterium sp. JC611. The sequence continues at coordinate 234,925 of NZ_JAFLJN010000014.1, read as the reverse complement.
GCCACGGTGACGACTTCCCAGATGGCCGATACCTGCACGGCATTGACGAAGCGGCGGTCGCCGAACAGGCGGAGAAAATTGGCAAAGCCGACGTAGTCGCTGTCGCTGTAGCGCAGCACGCGGTTTTGCAGGGCCAGGTTGATGGCGGCGATGCTGGGCACCAGGCCCAGTATCAGCAGGATCAGCAGCGGCAGCGTCAGAAAGACGGCCGGCAGCCAGGTGTGGCGTTTTTGACGGATGGAATGCGGCATAAAAATAGGCTTTCAGGCTCGTTAGCGTAAATCCGGGGTCAGACCCGACGGGGGATTGAGCCCCAGTGGGGCCCAATCCGATCGCAAAGCGACTGACCCCTGGTTTTAGCTGGTGGAGTTGTTGGCGATAAGGGCTTATTTACGCTTGCTGGCCCGCTGCATCACTTCCGTCGCGTACTCATTCGCCTCATCAAGCGCGCTCTGCACGTCGCCGCGCGTGCCGGTAAACACCTCTTCCAGCACCACGCCCAGGTTGTCGCCGATGTCCGGCCACTCGGGGCTGGGCCAGATGGTGACGCGCGAGACGGGCGTGGTGTCCGTCAGGCCCGCCTGGATCTGCGGCTTGACGTGCTTGCGGAAGTAGTCGCTGGCGATGGTGCTGCTGCGGTTGTAGTCGCTGAAGACGTTGTCCTTCAGGCGCGCCTGTTCCTGTTCCTTGCCGGTGGCCCAGGCGATGAACTTGCCGGCCGCCTGGCGCGTGCATTCATCCCTGGCGCCCGTGGCGGAGATGGCCAGGCCATGGCCGTAGGCGGCCGACGCCAGCGGCGCGGGTGGGCGCACATAGCCGACCTTGTCGACCACCGCGGATTTTTTCGGGTCTTCCATCCAGTCGGCGAACGGCGTCGACTCGATCATGAAGGCCACCTTGCCCGACCTGAATGCTTCGAGCGCGTTGCTCCAGTCGTAGGTGGCGCCGCCAGGCGGCGAATACTTGAACAGGTCGCGGTACAGGGTCGTCGCCTTGACGGCCTGCGGCGAATTGAAGGTCGGTACGCCATCCTTTTCCCACTTGCCGCCGGCGGCCAGCATGAACGGCGACCAGCGCCACACATTCATGCCCGAGCCGCGCTGCCCGCGCGCCGCCCAGCCATACACGTTCGGCGGACTATTGAGCTTCTTGACGGCGGCGACCAGTTCGTCGAGCGTCTTCGGCACGGCGATGCCGGCCTTTTCCAGCAGGTCGCGGCGATAGAACAGGAAGTCGCTGCCGCCGATCAGGGGCGCGAAATACGCCACGCCCTTGTACGAGGCGACGGCGCGGCGACCGGGCAGGAAGTCATCGTAGTCGGCGTCCTTGGGCAGGTATTTGAGCAGCGGAACGACCCAGCCGGCCGTGGCAAATTCGGCCACGTTGGCTTCGTCGATGTAGTAGATCTGGTAGGAACCGGCCTTGGTGGAAGCGTCGAGGCGGGCCTTGGAGCGGCGGTCGTTTTCGCCGAAATAGCTGATTTGTACCTTGGTGCCGTTTTTCTTTTCATACTCGGCCAGGGTCTTTTCCATCACGGTCAGACCCAGGCTTTTCTGCGCCAGCACCTTGATCACCGGCACCGAGCAGCTTTGCGCCGAGGCGTCGGCAAACCCGGCGGACATAAGTGCGCCCCATGCAACAGCAGTCATGATTTTCATAACACGTCTCCATTTTTATAGTCCGGCGGTTTTCCACCGGTGAATCCACTATAAAAACAAAGACGGCCTGCCACCACTACAAAAGGCGCGGGTTTCTAAATACTTTTTTTCAGCCGTTCCTCACCTGCTGGCGGATCGTCAAGAGCCAAGATGTCCTCATTTTCTCGAGGACTCACACTTCAGGCAAGACACGCCGACAAGGTGCGCCGAGAAATTCTTGTATCGCTTTCGCTACGTTCTCCAGATCACGAAGCTCGCACTCCCACACGACCATGACATCCCATCCAGATTGACGCAAGGCATCGACTGCTCGTGCATCGCGTAACTTATTACCGCTCAATTTTGAGTCCCAAAAATCGATTCGTGACTTAGGCATGCGAGCCAAATCACAACCCTCATGCCGGTGCCAAAAACATCCATGTACGAAGATGACTTTTTTCCTGCGAGGAAACGTCAAATCGGGAGATCCCGGCAGATTCTTGACATGAATTCGATAGCGATATCCAGCTGCGAACACCAGCTTTCGAACCAACAGCTCTGGCCCAGTGTTTTTGCCTTTAACCCGTGCCATCACTCTGCTACGCGATGGCTGATCTAGAGTGTCAACCATAATGCACCTCATGAAACCGTGCAAAAATAGTGCCGTTCCTGGCATTTTCAATGGGTAGTTTGAGTCACAACAAATCAGCCCATTGAGCACTGTACAAAAACACAGTAAAATGAGGTCTACAGAAAGATGGGCATTGAGGCATATGGCGTTCAGCTACCTCCTTCGGTTTGTTCCTCTTGTGTTCATTGCTTTATACTGCTGCACTACTTAAATGTATCCACACAGAAGTTGCTATACACACCATCACATGCAGACGAGAGTGGCAGTTGCCACCCTACAATGTCAGGTTACGATCAACCACATCGATTCAATAATGTACCGAAGAAGCAGCAGCGTTTCAGCCACCCAAAATGACCATGTATAACACGCCCGCCCTCTTAGTCCCTTCAGACACACTAGTGACAAATGCTCGTACCATTGAGTCAATTGAACTATTCGCAGGGGCGGGAGGACTGGCGCTTGGTTTTTCCAGCAATGATGTTCAGCATCGCGCAGTTGTCGAATGGAACAGCCATGCGTGCAATACCTTGCGCAATAACAAACTTCAGCAGGTGGAACCGATCAGTCATTGGCCTGATGTCATAGAAGGCGACGTACGTGATTTTAACTATACAAGTCATATCAATATCGATCTAATCACCGGAGGTCCACCATGCCAACCTTTTTCCATGGGTGGGAAGCACGGCGGATTTCTCGACGAGAGAGATATGTTCCCGCAAGCGATACGTGCTGTCCGAGAGGCCCGGCCGCGCGCGTTTACCTTTGAAAATGTACAAGGTCTAAAACGTGCGGCATTCGCCGACTACTTCAACTACATCCTTCTGCAACTTGAATTTCCATCACAAATTTCCAAAACGAAAGAGCTGTGGACAGAACACTTGGCAAGGCTGCAAACATACAAGGCCAAGGGGGCGCCGAGCGAATATCATGTCTATCACCGTCTGGTCAATGCCGCCAATTATGGTGTTCCGCAAAAGCGTATGCGTATCTTTTTCGTTGGTTTCAGGGCTGATGTTCACAAGCCTTGGGACTTTCCAGCTGAAACACATAGTAGCGATGCGCTGGTGCTGACAAAATGGGCAAACGGGAGCTACTGGGAACGTCACCGCGTCGCATCCAAGAAGCGTCCGCCGCGGCCCGAAGGCATAGATAAAAAGATCCAAAAAATTCTAGATGCTGATGACGGCGCAAACATGCTTGCCTGGCAAACCGTCAGAGACGCTATCTCAGATCTCCCCGACCCTGAGAGATCCTCCACAAAGGAATTGGAGTTGACGCAAGCACATCGCTTTCAGCCAGGCGCAAGAGCTTACGCCGGGCATACAGGAAGCCCGATTGATGAACCAGCAAAGGCACTCAAAGCAGGTGACCATGGGGTTCCTGGAGGTGAAAATATGCTACGCCGCACTGACGGCTCAGTTAGGTACTTTACTGTCAGGGAATCAGCACGTATTCAGACCTTCCCTGACAATTTCATATTTGAAGGTACATGGTCTGAGACCATGCGCCAGCTAGGCAACGCCGTTCCTGTAAAGTTAGCGGCAGTAATGGCACGCAGTGTATGCGCACTTCTGCGAGAGTAAAAGTGGATCCCAGCATGGCGGGAAGAATGCAAGAGGTGCACCAAAAGCCCCTGCCCTTCCGCCATATTTTAAAGAATAAATCCGAGTCAAAAAAATCGCGCCACTACTCTGAAGGGGGCATGACCTCGGCGGCTACCTGATCGAACAAAGCATCACCTTTTGCAGGAGTAAAGAAACGCTCCCGGTTAATCTGGCGCATATCGGCCATGATCCGCTCAAAAATTTGATGGACATCTGTGTAAGGCGTATGTACTGACAAGTGACCAGCAATTTGCTCATTGATCACCTCGATCGATTTCTGGTTCTCAAAAGTTCTATCCGCCCATTCTCGTCCTGGATGCATGGTATCCCAGGGTGAGCGCTTATTGACACGCGTATCGGAACTGTCTCCATGCTTCCCAAGACCAAAGCAGATCTTCGTCTCCGAGTTCCAGATCGGCTTGAAAAAGTTGATCAAGTAATCTTCGGCCGACTTTTGATACCCGCTTTGCACAATCAAAAAACGACATTCAAAATCTTCAATTTTCAGTGTAGTAGTTGCTTTTCGAATACTGCGGGCATGTTCATTGAGTCGTGCCGATAGCTTTGTTCCTTGAGTTACAGCATCCTTGGCGCCTTGTCGATCAGGGTCAGCTTTTCCCACGTAGATAGGATGATCAGTATCTTTCAATGGTAAGTAAGGTGAAAAATCGCCTCGATAATAGATCGCATACACCCCGGCACCATAGAATTCAGGGATAGCCGCCAACGAATGCCTTTCCTGCGCAACCATGGTCAAGGCCACTACCCTGCCAGCGGTGTTAGGATCGGATGGATCGAAAATCGATTCCGGACGCCAAACGGGGTCCAACCTTTCCGTGGTCGCCTTGATCTCAGACACCGCCCGCTCTAGTTCCAAACGGATTTTTTTGACACTACGGGCATCAGTACCTGCGTCAACATTGGCTATTCGACTGGCTAGATCTTGCAATTCAATAAGCATAGTTTCGAGAGGTGGAACGACTTTTTTACTTGTGGCCATCTATTTCCTTACCCTATTCAATATTTACGTTCACCCTACGAAAACTGGCGAAAATCCTTACGGTAGACATTCGTATCCTTGCCATCCGGCTGGCGGCGCGTAAAGCGCTCGAAGCGCAGACCCAGCTTGTTGAGCAGATTGATCGACGCCTGGTTTTGCAGCGAGGTGATGCCGTACAGGGTGGGCAGGCGCAGCACGTGCTGCGCATGCCGCACGATGGCGGCCGCCGCCTCGTAGGCATAGCCCTGGCCCCAGTAGGCGGGGCGCACGGCATAGCCGATATCGGGGCCGGGCAGGCTGTCGCGGCGTACCAGACCGGCCATGCCGACAGGCGCGCCGTCGCTGCGGCGTTCGACGATGTACAGGGAATAGCCATGCTCGCGGAACTGCGCCATCGGTCCCGTTTCCAGTGCCGCGCGGGCCGCCTCCAGGGTGTGGATATTGCGCTGGCCGATGTTGGCGATCCAGGACGGGTCGTTGACCAGTTCCATGTAGAACGCCGCATCGTCGGGCGTGACCGTGCGCAGGCGCAGGCGCGGCGTCTCGCAGATGGTGATGGCGCCGCTCATGCCGGCCACTGCATCGGGTCGGTCAGCAACTGGTACATCACGTAGGCGTCGACATAACCGAGCTGCGCGTGGCGGTAGGCCAGCGGCAGGGTGGCGACCACCGTGAAGCCCAGCTTTTTCCACAGGGTGACGGCGGCCAGGTTGGTGCTGACGACGAAGTTGAACTGCATCGCCAGGTAGCCCGCGCGGCGCGCCTCCTCCATGCAGTGCACGCCCAGCAAACGGCCCACGCCGACGCCCTGCGCGGCCGGATCGACCATGAACGAGGCATTGGCCACGTGCGATCCATGGCCCTGCTGGTTCGCCACCAGCTTGTACATGCCCAGCAGACGCTCGCTGCCCATCACGGCGACAAAGCTTTGCACGCCGGGGCCGAACCAGTAGGCGCGGCACGCTTCGCGCGTGGTATCGGCGGGGAAGGTATAGGTGTCGCCAGCGGCCACCAGGACCTGGAAGATGGCCCACATGGCGTCGAAGTCGGCTTCGTTGGCCGGGCGGATGTCAATTTCTTTCAAGGCGCTGCTCCCGATAACAAGTGATGGCCGATTGTATCAGCGCCCCAGGCGGAAATTCACGCTGTCCGGCCGCCCCGCCAGGTGCAGACGCGCACTGGCGCGCGGCGACTCGCTGACGACCTGCCCGCGCCGCAGCACCAGGCGCCGCGCCGCGCGCAGGCGCAGCGCCTCCACCGTGGAGCCGCAATCGAGGATCAGCAAGTCCGCATGGCAGCCTGGCGCGATGCCGTAGCCATCCAGGCCCAGGATGCGCGCCGGCGTTTCCGTCACGGCCAGGAAGCAGTCGTGCATCGCTTGCTGGCCCGTCATCTGCGCCACGTGCATGCCCATGTGCGCCACTTCCAGCATGTCGCCCGAGCCGAGGCTGTACCACGGGTCCATCACGCAGTCGTGGCCAAAGGCGACGGGGATGCCGGCGGCCAGCATCTCGGGCACGCGCGTCATGCCGCGCCGCTTCGGATACGTATCGTGGCGCGCCTGCAGGGTGATGTTGATGAGGGGATTGGCGATGGCCGCCACGCCCGCCTCGCGGATCAGGGGCAGCAGTTTGCTCACATAATAATTGTCCATCGAATGCATGGACGTCAGGTGCGAGCCCGTCACCCTGCCCTGCATGCCGAGGCGCTGGCTGTGGAAGGCCAGGGTTTCGATATGGCGCGACAGCGGGTCGTCCGACTCGTCGCAATGCATGTCGACCATCAGACCGCGTTCGCAGGCGAATTCGCACAGCAGGCGCACGGATTCGGCACCATCGGCCATGGTGCGCTCGAAATGCGGGATGCCGCCCACCACGTCGACGCCCATGGCGATGGCGCGCTTCAGATTGTCGAAGGCGCCGGGACTGCGCAGAATGCCGTCCTGCGGAAACGCCACCAGCTGCAGATCGAGATACGGCGCCACCTGCCGCTTGACGTCGAGCAGCGCTTCGACGGCCAGCAGGCGCGGGTCGCAGATATCCACGTGCGAGCGGATGGCCAGCAAGCCGCGCGCCACGGCCCAGTCGCAATACTGCAGGGCGCGCGCCACCAGGGCGTCCTGCGTCAATTGCGGCTTGAGTTCGCCCCACAGGGCGATGCCTTCGAGCAGGGTGCCGGAGGCGTTCACGCGCGGCAAGCCATAGCTGAGCGTGGCGTCCATGTGGAAGTGGGCGTCGACGAACGGCGGCGTGACGAGGTCGCCGGCGGCGTCGATCTCTTGCGCGCCCGTCACGGGCAAGGCGGGAGCGACGGCGGCGATGCGGCCACCCTCGATGGCGATATCGATGGCGCGGCGCCCGTCGGGCAGGCTGGCATTGCGGATGACAAGGTCCATGCGGACACTCCTTCGGTTGACTACGGTATCTGGTGCTTCCAATAGATTGTCATCTTCTTTTTTCAAGGATGCTGCGGTGCATGAATATTGTCACTGGCAAAAGCGTAGCCATAGATTCGCTGACAACACCTTGCGCGTGCACAAACTTCCCGCAAATTCTGCCAGGCCCATGAATGCGGCGTGTGCGCGCCAGGCACGCGGCGCACGCCCTTGAGAAAATAGCTTTCAACTAACTCGAATCACCGCTAGAATATTCATATTGCGTTGCATCATAAACAGTCCATGTTCAGCACCTAGCACGCTACCCACTTTACAAAACGCGGCCAACTCTGGTTTTCGGGATTTTGCAGAGCGTTTTGCCAGCATTTTAATCCGTACAAAGGAGTAAATATGTTTCCGCTTCCTGAACAATTTTCCAGTGCCGCCAAGTCGCAACTGGAAAACCAGCTGCAAATCTTCAGCGCCCTGACCAGCAAAGTCTTCGAAAGCGCCGAGAAAATCATCGCCCTGAACCTGAACGCCGGCAAGGCCGCCCTGTCGCACACGGCGGAAACGGCGCAGCAGCTGCTGGTCACGCAGGACCCGCGCGACTTCTTCAGCTACAGCACCAGCCAGGCGCAGCCCAGTATCGAGAGCGTACTGGCCTACAGCCGCCAGCTGTTCGGCATCGCCTCGAGCACCCAGGCGGAATTGCTGGCCTCGGCCAAGGCGCGCCTCGATGCGACCACCCCGGCCGTCGCACCCGCCCCTGCTCCTGTCGCGGCCAAGCCTGCGCTGGCCGCGGTAGCTGCGCCTGTAGCTGCGCCAGCACCAGCGCCCGCGCCAGCAGCGGCACCTGCCCCCGTTGGCGCCAAGCCTGCCGAAGTGGCCAAGCCTGCCGCCAAGGCGGCACCCGCCCCCGTTGCCGCCTCCGCCCCCGCAGCCAAACCACAAACAGCGCCCGCCAAGGTTGCCGAGAAGGCCGCCGACAAGCCCGCCGTGAAAGCGGCCGAAGCCAAACCGGCTGCCAAATTGGAAGCCAAGCCTGAAGCGGCCAAGCCCGCACCGGCGCCTGCGAAAGCCGCCGCGCCGGCACCGGCCAAGCCGGCCGCGAAACCATTTCCTTCGAGCAAACCAGCCACCAAGCCGGCCAGCGCCGCCGGCAAGACCGTGGCCAAGGCCGCCCCCAAGGGCGCGCCGTCGAAACAGCTCGACATGCTGGGCGGTGGCAAAGGCAGCGGCCGCAAGTAAGCCGCGCGCGCCGCGCTGACGCAGCAACACAACGGGCTACGGCCCGTTTTTTGCGTGCCCGTCCACAGCGCGCTTTTCCGCCTTGTTGTATCCTACGCGTACTTTCCGTCCGCGTGCCCGTCCTTCCGCCCCGCGACACCCCATTATTCAAAACAAAAGGTAACCATGAGTTTATCGAGGCTCATCGCCGGCTTCGTGCGTCAGCATTGGCCGGCGTATGCCGCCGCCGCCGTCATGCTGACAGGCGTGGCAACACTGACCGTCTGGATCCCGCGCCGCGTGGGCGCCATCATCGACGCGCTGGCCGCGCACCGCATGACGGCTGCCGAACTGTGGCTTGAACTGCTGACCCTGCTCGCCGTGGGCGTCGTCATCTACTTCCTGCGCGTGGGCTGGCGCATCACCCTGTTCAAGGCCGCCTACCAGCTGGGCGTGATGCTGCGCACGCGCTTCTACACGCGCATGTCGCAACAGGGCGCCTCGTTCTACCAGAACCAGCGCACGGGCGACCTGATGGCGCTGGCGACGAACGACATCGACGCCATCGAAATGGCCGCCGGCGAAGCCATGCTGGCCGGCTTCGACGGCACCTTGACCTTGCTGATGGTGCTCGGCATCATGCTGCTGGGCGTGGACTGGCGCCTGGCCTGCATCGCCTTGCTGCCCTTCCCCCTGATGGGACTGGCCTTCTGGCGCATTTCCAGCCATATCCACACGGCGTCGACGGATTCGCTCAAGCGTTTTTCCGCGCTGAACGACCATGTGCAGGAATCGCTGTCGGGTGTGCGCACCTTGCGCGCGCTGGGCCTGGAAGAGCGCAGCAGCAAGCAGTTTTCCACCCTGGCCGGCCACGCGGCCAACGCCAGCCTGACGGCGCAGCGCTGGGAAGCGGCGTATGAACCGGCCGTCGGCCTGACCCTGACGGCCGCCACGGCGCTGACCCTGGGCCTGGGCGGCTACCTCGTGTGGCAAGACCAGCTGACCATCGGCGCGCTGACGAGCTTTTCCATGTACCTGGGCCAGCTGATCTGGCCCATGTTCGCCGCCGGCTGGGTGCTGTCATTGATCGAACGGGGCCGTGCCGCCTGGCAGCGGCTGCAGCCGATGCTCGACGCGCCGCTGGCCATCGACGACCATGGCAGCATCACCACGCTCGCGCCCGGGCCCCTGCAATTGCAGGACGTCGGCTTTGCCTACGCGGGCCAGACGGCGCCCGCGCTGTCCGGCATCTCGCTGCGCCTGCTGCCGGGTCAGACCCTGGGTCTGGTGGGCCCCACGGGCAGCGGCAAGTCGACCCTGCTGCGCGTGCTGCTGCGCCAGGTCACGCCGCAGACGGGCACGGCCACATGGAATGGCCAGCCGCTGGACGCTTATACGTTACACGCGCTGCGCGCGGCCATCAGCTGGGTGCCGCAGGAGTCCTTCCTGTTCTCCGCCACCATCGCCGACAATATCGCCCTGGCCCGCCCCGACGCCACGCGCGAGGAAGTGGAGCGGGCGGCGCAGCTGGCCGACATCCATGCGGACATCCTGCAATTCCCGGACGGGTATCAAACGCACGTGGGCGAAAAGGGCATCACCCTGTCCGGCGGCCAGCGCCAGCGCGTGGCGATCGCCCGGGCCCTGCTGGCCGACAACGGCTTGCTGCTGCTCGACGATGCGCTGTCCGCCGTCGACACGGGCACGGAAACGCGCATCCTGCAGCACCTGGAAGAATTGCGCCGCAAGCGCCCCGAGCGCAGCGCCATCATCGCCAGCCACCGCCTGAGCGCCGTCGTCAACGCGGACCTGATCCTGGTGCTGCGCGACGGCCACGTCACGGAAACGGGCAACCACGACGCGCTGATGCAGCGCGACGGCTGGTATGCCAGCCAGTGGCGCTATCAACAACTGGAGGCCAGCCTCGATGCCATCTAAGACCGACCACGCCACCACCGCCACGCCATCCGTGCGCCGCCAGGCCGCGCAAGCCATCGGCCTGCTGCGCCGCGCCGCTGCGCCCGACCTGCGCCATTTATACTGGGCCACGTTCTGGCTGATCCTCGCCGCCGCCCTTGAAGTGACGGGGCCGATCCTGGGCAAGGCCCTGATCGACCAGCACCTGCTGCCGCGCCACCTGGACTGGACGCGCATGGCATTGCTGCTGGGCGGCTGCCTGCTGACGGGCTGGGTCGCATCCGGCCTGCGCTACCTGCAGCTGGTGCGCCTGTCCGGCCTGGCCATGCGCTCGGTGCAGCGCCTGCGCGAAACCGTGTATCAACACGTGCTGCGCCTGCCCATGGCCTTCTTTGACCGCGCCATCACGGGGCAACTGGTCAGCCGCGTCACCAACGACACGGAGGCGGTGAAATCGCTGTACGTGCAGGTGCTGTTCGTCATCCTCGACAGCTCCATCGTGCTGGTCGGCACCATGGCCGCCATGGCCTTCCTCGACTGGCGATTGATGCTGATCGTGCTGGCCCTGCTGCCGGCCGTGCTGGCGATCGTCTTCCTGTATCAGCGCTGGAGCGCGCCGGCCGTCACGCGCGCGCGCGCCCTGCGCAGCGAGATCAATGGACAGATCGCCGAATCGATCGGCGGCATGAGCGTGCTGCAGGCGAACAATGCGGAAAAACGCTTCGGCGCCCGCTTCACGGGCATCAACCAGGACCACTACACGGCGCGCATGCAGGAATTGCGCGCCAACGCCTGGCTGCTGCGCCCCGCGCTCGACATGCTCAACATCGTGCTGCTGGCCGTCGTCATCTTCAGCTTCGGCCGGCGCGAGATGGGCGCCGTGGAAGTGGGCGTGCTGTATGCGTTCATCAGCTACATCGCGCGCGTGATCGAGCCGCTGATCCAGATCACCATGCAATTTAGCCAGCTGCAGCAGTCGGTGGTGGCCACGGCGCGCGTCTCGGCCCTGCTGGACGAGGCGCAGGCGCTCGAGCACGCGCAGGGCAGGCAAACACCGGCCCTGCGGCAGGCGAAAGCGGACATCGACGTGCCCGCCGTGGACATTTCCCGCCTGACGTTCGCGTATGTGGAAAACCAGCCCGTGCTGCACGACCTGTCGCTGACCATACCCCAGGGTGCGTTCTTTGGCATCGTCGGCCACACGGGCAGCGGCAAGTCGACCCTGCTGTCCTTGCTGCTGCGCTTCTACCCCGTCACGCAGGGCGGCATCGCCATCAATGGCGTCGCCCTCGACAGCATAGCCAACGAGCGCTTCCGCGCCGACGTGGGCCTGGTGCCGCAAGACCCCTTCCTGCTGGCCGCCTCGGCGCGCGAGAACATCGACATGGGCCGCGGCTACACGCAGCAGCAGATCGAGACGGCGGCGCGCGCCGCGCATGCGCACGACTTCATCGCCGCGCTGGAACACGGCTACGACACGCCGCTGGGCGAAGGCGGCTCGCGCCTGTCGTCGGGGCAGAAGCAGCTGATCGCGATTGCCCGCGCGCTGGCCGGCCAGCCGCGCATTTTGCTGCTGGACGAAGCGACGTCGCGCATCGATAGCCAGACGGAGCAGATCGTGCAGCAGGCCCTGAACGAGTTGCGCGGCAAGGTCACCATCATCGCCATCGCGCACCGCCTGTCGACCATCCGCGAGGCCGACCGTATCATCGTGCTGAACCACGGCCGCATCACGGAAGCGGGGCCGCACGAGGAATTGATGCAGATCGAGGGCGGCCTGTACCAGCGCCTGTACCTGCTGCAGCAGCTGGCGCAGTAAGAGGCTTAGCTTAGTCTAGACCTGCCGTGTGCACTTTCGCACATTTCTGCGCACCGCATGATATTTCTTGATTGCAACAGAATATAATCTGTTACAGACAGGTGGTCATTGCGGGAGCGGGACGTTGGCAGGCAGACAGAAACGGGCATCATGGCGAAACGCGCAGTGGCTGCTGGTATTGGCCTGCTGGCTGCCGCCTGCCGCGCATGCCCAGGTCGGCAACCTTGAGCAGTATCTTGCCGCCGTGCGCGACGATGGCCGCTTCGTGCCCGCGCGCGCCCTGCAGCGCCTGCAAGAGGTGGAAACGCAGGCGCGCAGCGCGCCCTTGCCCGTGCACGCGGAATTTCTTACCCAACTGAGCAACGCCCGCATGCGCCTGGGGCAGAACGACATCGCCATGCAGCTGGCCGAGGAGCTGATCGCCTACGCGCGCCGGAACAAGAGCGACGTGGCGCTGGCGAAAGGCATGCTCAACAAGGCCTACATCACGTTTGCCCGGAATGAACGCCGCGCCTCGCACCTGCTGGCCTTTGAGGCGGAACGCATCGCCAACCGCACGGACGACTTGCCCGTGCGCGTGCAGGCCACCATCAGCGCGGGCCAGTCGTGGGCCGAGGAAGGCAATTTCCCGTTTGCGCTGGCCAAGCTGCAGGCGGCCGTCGACCTGGCGCGCCAGAGCAATTCCCCGTCCAGCCTGGCCGCCGCCCTGAATGCCCTCACCCTGCTGTACACGCAGATGCGCGAATACGAGCAGGGATTCAGGACACTGGACGAATTGCTGGCCGTGTCCAGCACCCTGGCCTCGCCGGGCCGCATGGCGCAGGCGAAGAATACGGAGTACGGGCTGGCGCTCGACGCGCAGCAGCCGCAGCGGGGCCAGCGCGCCCTGCTGGCGGCGCTGGCGCTGGAACGCCAGCTCGGTGCGCGCGGCATGGTCGCCGTCACCCTCGTCAACCTGTCGGACAGCTACCTGAAGGAAGGCGATTACGCGCGCACCCTGCGCTTTGCGAATGAAGCCATCACGGCGGCGCGCCTGGTCAACGATGAACAGGTGGAGGCGACGGCGCGCCTGAACATCGGCCAGGCGCTGATCGGCCAGGGACGCTTGCAGGAAGGCAAGCAAAGCGTGGCCACGGGCCTGGCCTACTACGAACGCACGGCCAACCAGCCGGAAATGCAGGCGGTGCTGCTGGAATACGGCACGGCGCTGGAAAAGGCGGGCGACCTGCGCGGCGCCGTCACGGCATATCACCGCGAGCGCGGCATTTCCAACCAGCTGTTCGAAAAGCAGCGGCAAAAGGCCGTATATGAATTGCAAGAAAAGTATGAAGCGGAAAAGAAACAGCGCCAGATCGAGCTGCTGAGCCGCGAAAACCAGCTCAAGAGCACGGAAATCGACAACCGCCGCCTGCAGCAGCGCGTATGGTGGCTGCTGGCACTGGTGCTGGCCATGGCGTCCGCCATCGTCGGCTTGCTGTACCGCAAGGTTCGCCACGCGAACGTGCAGTTGAAGGTGAAGAACCAGGAGCTCAAGCGCCAGAGCTCGCGCGACCCGCTGACGGCCCTGTACAACCGCCGCCATTTCCAGGAATTCATGCGCAGCCATGCGGGCAAGCCGCAGCCGGCCTGCGCGGGCAGCGACATCGTGGGCGCGCTGTTCCTGCTCGACGTCGACCATTTCAAGCACATCAACGACCGTTACGGCCATGCGGCGGGCGACCTGGTGCTGACGACGATCGCCGAAACCTTGCATGAGGTGCTGCGCGAAACGGACATGATCGTGCGCTGGGGCGGCGAGGAATTCCTCGCCTTCCTGCCAGCCGTCGCGCGCGACGGACTCGACGATATCGCGCGGCGCATCCTCAACGGCATGGCGGCGCAACGCATCCATTACCAGGGACAGGCCATCGGCGTGCACGTGTCCGTAGGCTTCGCGCCCTATCCGCTGGCGCCGCTGGGGCGGCCGCTCACGTGGGAACGCAGCGTCAACCTGATCGACATGGCGCTGTACCTGGCCAAGGCGCACGGGCGCAACCGTGCATATGGCTTGCGCGGTTTTCAGCAGGTGGAAAAAACGACCCTGGAAGCGGTGGAGCAAGACCTGGAACGCGCGTGGCGCGACGGCTTCGTCGATTTGAGCGTGGTGCTGGGGGGAACGGACGGGATGGATGGGGGAAGTACGGGGACAACGGCGCATGGCAGGCCAGCCGGCGCCAGCGACGGCGTCGCCGCAGCCGCCACCGCGTGACGGCAGCTGCGGGCTGGCGCGGGTATTGCGGGTATTACTTGTGCGCGGCGTCCTGGATCTTTTCGCCGGCTTTTTCCACTTTTTTGCCGACGGCATCGGCCGCTTCGCTCATTTTCTTGTCGGCGTCAGCTGCGACCTGGTCCATCTTGGCGCCCGTATCGGCGGCGGCCTGGCTCACGGCGGCGTCGGCTTTGCTGGCGGCGGCCTTGATGTCGGCTTCCGCCTTGGCAGCGGCCGCATCGATCTTCTGGCCAGCTTGTTCCGCAGGACCAGCGGCGACATCGTCCTTCTTCTGGCAGGCAGCCAGCGCCACGACCATCATCCCGGCGGCGCACACGGTCATCCAATTTTTGCTTGCTTTCATGATATTCCCTTTCATTGTTATCAAAAGACACAGATCAGTCCGCAATATACACCTGCCTAAAAATTTTTAGCGTGCGCTAACGCACATAAGAACACGCTTTTGTGGCGTAGTTGTAAGCAATGGTATCTTGATATCTTTCACATTGCCCTACGCGCACCTGGCGGCGGGCCCAGCCATGCTGCCTTGCGCTACTGGCCGGGGGCCGGCGCCGCGTCCAGCAGCGAGCGTTCGAGCAATTGCGACAAGGCCGCGCGCAGCGCCTGCGTGCGCGCGGCCAGTTCCGGGCGCTTGTAGCGCTCGGCGGCAAGCAGGCTGCTTTCCAGGCAGACGCGGTCGCCTTTCGCCAGGCAGGCGTCGGCCAGGTCGAGCTGGGCGCTGGCCTGCGCCACGTTCACCGTGGCGTCGAGTTCCAGTGTGTCGGGATCGTCGCCCCAGCGTTTCACGTAGACGGCCAGGCGCGTGGCGGCCAGCTCCGGCTTGCCCGCGTCGAGCGCCTGCCTGACGCTGTCCTGCAGCGCCGTCCACGCCTGCACCCGCTGCTGTTGCCGCTCGCAGGCGGCGGCGGACTTGGTGATGCTTGCCTGCAAGCGCTTGAGGTGCGAGGCGGGCGCCTTGGCGCTTTTCAGCACGGCCAGCGCGCTGCGCGCGCCGTCCAGGTCGCACTGCGCCGCCAGCGCAGCGGCGGCCTCGACCTGCTCCGCCACGCTGGCCGGCTTGTCGGCCGGCTTGTTGAAGAACCAGATACCGGTCAGCACCACCGCCGCCGCGATCCACGTGCGCAAGCGCACGGGCGGACGCGGCGGCGGCACCGAGCCCTTGCTGGCCGGTTTCGCGGGCGGCGCCTTGACCGGCGCGGGAGCCGCTGGCGCGATGGGCTTGGGAGCGGGCTGAGGCTGCGGTACGGATTGCGGCGCGGGTTGTGGTGCAAGAATGGGCGCGGCGACGGGCACCGGCGGCGGCATGCGCGGCAGCGGGGGCGGCGCCACGGTTTTCTCCAGAACCGGCGCTTGCGCCACCTGGCGCGCGCCGCAAAACGGGCAATGCGCCACGCGCAGCGGCAAGGTCCGGCCGCAAGCGGCGTTGATGCAAACGTCATTCACTGTTTCAGACACATTCCAACCTTCTGCTCATGCAACAAGGCAAAGCATACGATCAAATCGAATGCCCTGGCCATTGTGCGAGCTCTGCTTATCTCTGCTGGCGGAGATAGCGCAGACTTAACGCTCCGCCTTCACCAGCCCTAGTGCTCGTTCTTTTTCTAATATTACCTCACGATCACGGTTCAGCAGCTTCGCACGTGCCAACCACTTGGCCGCCGCGCCAAGATCATTTGATGTGGCACTTTTTTCAGCCAGTTTGATGTAATGATCAACTATCTTGCTGGCAAGTCCTTTGACTTCTTCACCACGATATTGCCCCTCGGGGTCAATCTGGCGAATTTGATCCAGCGAAGCCTTGGCTGAGCTTTCCGGCGGATCAGTGTATTGAGCTTTCTCAATATAAAGAGAGGCACGACGCAACTGATCATCGATTTCCGAACGATCATTTTCATTAAGCTTGATCGCCTTCGTATCCACAGACCGGCTCTCATTGACTTGTGCCACTGCGCCTGGAGTTGCATCCTTCGGCGGCCGAGTCGCAAAGTAGATGGCTGCGCCAACAACTGCAACGGCGACAAGCGCCAGTCCCATCTGGGAACCCAGCCATTTTTTTGTATCCGTCGAACGCGATGCCCCGTTCGCCTTGCAAAAACTAGTCACATACTCTTCCGCCACACGTGGATCCAGTCCAACACGTTTGCCAGACGCCGCATTAACTACTTTACTCAGTGCCAGACGCTCTTCTTTCTGATCCAACTTCTTGTCGTTGTCAGTAAACTGATGCAGTAATCTATCCAGCTCCTCCACGAGCGCACGTTCGGACACTGCGGAGTACTCATCCAACTGTTCACGGATGACCAACTCTATTTCTCTGCTCACGATACCGCGTGCGGCGGATTCTTCTTTAATGCGCCGCTCTTCACCACGATCCAGATAAAAATCATCATCCACAGCCGCAGCTACACGGTTCTTCAACCAGTCCAGATCGGATTGATTCATGTTTTCCTCTGTTTTTTAAAAATTGTAATTTGAACGATCAAACCAGATCATGTCTATGTAATCCCACCACACTACAAAATTTTCCAGCCCCAGATACCTGACCTCTGCATCACGCTATGCTTGCGACAAAAATCGTTGATGTACCTCTCCGCGATCTCTGGATCGACACCCTTCATCGCGCCAGGACGCGGCTTTGAAACACTTTGCAGGGCGTCGACACGACTTTTTTTATCTAATTTTTTTTCAGTGTCTGTAAACACGTGCAACAGTGCATCAAGTTCATCCAACAACGCTTTTTCATTCACGACATTCAAACGTTGCAAAGCCATCGACAAAATCGACTCGACCCGTCTTATATCCAGACCTAAGGTACTTTTCCCATATCGCAACAAAGCACCAAACGAGACGCTATCGCAGTACGAATTTGAAATACTGTCGGCAATATGAATACTGTATTTTTTCTGACCATCGTCCAATAAAACGAGATCTGGCAATGCTCGATCCTTCATTCCGCGATCGTCCCGCTCACTGGAAGCAACAATCCTTGTTTGATCGTTCATATTGAACGATGCACTTTCATCAACGTTTTGCACCTCGAATTGCGGTGACATTATCTTCACTTTGACAACCGTTTGCTTCGCTCCACAAAAAGGACAAAAGCTCACAATCCAATGAAATGTCGCCTGACAAGTCGATTCCTGACATTGGTATTCAATTTCCTTTTTCACAAAATACCTCTTCATGCATCACCCATACGTCACCGGAAAAATCATCCTGTCATAACAATGAAATCAACATCAATAAAATTGCGATCAATCACTTCAAATTATCTTTCAAATAATAGCTCATCATTCGCCACCCATGCCATTTATTTCCAGCACAACAAATTTAGAACTTCGGGCCAGCTCTGCCTGTCTACGAAAATCGCACACTACGTTCCACATAAACACCTGCCGCCGCATTTCAGCAGATTTGAGGCTAATCAATCTCTGAATCGCCACCGCAGCCTAAGCTACAAGCACCGGCCAAGGACAAGGAGAACGCCATGCCAGCCCACCTGATCATCGAAGACGGCCAGCCCTGGTGGTGGGACAGCGCCGACATCTGGGTGGTGCCGGGCAATGATCCGAACGGTCCGCCCGGCGCGCCCATCGCCGGCAGCGGCAACTATCTGTGGGGCCGCGTGCACAACACGGGCAACAGCGCCTCGAACGGCGTGCGCGTGGATTTTTACTGGGCCGACCCGTCCGGCCAGATCGCCGTCGGCGCCGCCACGCAGATCGGCTCCGCGTTTGCCGACTTGCCGCCCGGCGCCACGCAGGAAGTGCTGTGCCTGGTGCCCTGGGTCCCCGTCATCGTCAATGGCGGCCACGAATGCCTGCTGGCCGTGGCCCACGGCCCGGGCGACGTCAATCCGCTGCCCGATCCCCTGCCCAACGGCTTTCCCTTCCAGCCCAGGCAGCACGAACAGATTGCCCAGCGCAATGTCACCGTGGTGCTGGCGGCGCGGCGCGCGCAATTGCTGAGCATCGCGGTGGCGGCCCTGCCGCGCACCGACAGGAAAGTGGCATTGCACATCGAACAGGGCGGCGAGCTGCCGGAGCACCTGCTGGCCACCCTGGGGCTCGAGCGATGGCAGCCGGCCAGGGACGCGCGCCTGATAGCGGGTCTGGCGCGCACGCCCCATTGCCATGGGGATGCGCCCGGCGAACAAAAACTGGTGCTGGAAGTGCCGCGCGGCCAGGCGCAGGCCGTGTACCTGAGCCTGCGCGCCGAGGCATTGCCGCCACGCCAGTATGCGCTGCTGCGCGTGCTGGAGAGCCATGAGGGCAAGATACTGGGCGGCGTCACCTATATCGTCACCGACCAGGAGAAAGAGCAAGCGCAAGAACAGCAAGGCCCCGAGGAGCAAGCATCATGAGCGATACCCCCCTGCAGGTGCTGACGCGGCCGTTCGCGATCGAGCCCGTCACCCATATCATGCTGCCCGATGGCATCTTCGACAATGCCATCTATGGCTTGCGCATCGCCGCCCATGTGACGAATACGTCGAGCAGCGCGCTGAACAATGTCACCGTGTATCTGGAAAGCGTGGGCGACCCCGGCATCGCGCCCGTGGCACGCACCTTTTTCTTTGCCAGCATTCCCGCCGGCGCGGCCATGCTGGTCATGTGGGATGCCGACTTCCAGCACGCCACGCCCGGCAAGCGCCTCGTCAGCTTTGTCGCCAAGGCGGACGGCTACACGCCGCACCGCTCGATCCAGCAAATCTTCGTTTCGCAAACGCGCTTCGACAGCGCCACCAACACCTATACGTGCACGGTCGAGGAAGGCACCCTGGAACTGTCCAAGCCGCAGGGTCACCTGCCGGGCAAGCGCTGGGGCGCCACGGGCGGCGACAACAAGGACTGCCGCTGCCCGCCCGGCCTCGGGCCCATCGTGCCGACCGGCATGACCCTCGTCTGGACGCCGAACCCCGCCTACGCGGGCACGCATGGAGACCTGCCGTTTTCCGACCCGTGGTGGAAGGTTCTCGCCATTATCATCGCCATCATCGCCGCCCTGGTGGCCATCATTTCTGCCGCGCTCGGTTCCGGCAAGGCCAGCTTCAGCGTGGGCGGCACGTTCGAGGAGACCGATCCCAGCGTGCATTGCTGTTCGCTCGAAGGGGCCGGCTCGGGCCAGCCCGAATTCACGGTGGCGGGCGTGGCCTCGGCCATCGCCTCGGGCGCCATCGCCGTCGCCTGCTCCGATATCGCCGACCCGTTCTGGCGTGGCCAGGAAGCAACAGCACCGGCCGCCGGCGAACTGACCCTGGCCGAGCGCGTGGTGGCGAAATGGGTGTTGTCGGAAGCGCCGAACGCAGGCCTGCCCTACACGGCCGACATCAGCTGGCAATATGACCGCTTTACCACGGGCGCCACCTATCAGCATGCGGTGAGCGAAACGCAAGTCAACATCCATGTGGCGGGTCCCGTGGAAACGGATACGCCCGCCGTCGTGCAGGCGTTTGAACCGTTGTGGCTGCGCGCCAGCTTCAAGCGCGACAATGGCAATGTCTTCCGCGGCACGGAGCTGTACGCCTTCGTGCTGTTCCAGGCGCCGCAGGGCCTGTATTTCGTGGAATCGCTGACCGACGACGGCCTGGGCTTCGACCCGGGCGCCAACGACGGCGTGTACGCAGGCAGCCTGGACTTGAAGCGGGCTTACCGCACCCTGCTGCGATATGATCAAACGGTGTACGGCACCTGGCGGGTCTTCGTCTTCGCCCAGGACGTCAACCTGACCAAGCCCGGCACGCCGCCTGAAATCGCCGCCCAGCACATCGGCGGCATGTTCATCGCCAGCGCCATCGAAATCACCTTCGACGACACCCTGCCCTGCCCGCTCAAGGCGCAGGCGAATATCGTCGTGGTGTGATGGGGAGAAAGTGAAACGGTTGATAAAACGCCTTGGGCGTCTCTTATCAACCGCTCTTATACCTTGACGCTTTCGGGTTTCGCGATCACCGTGCGCGGAATGATATCCGTTGCCGGGCAAGACTCCATCGCCTCCGAATACGCGAGCCAGCGTTGCAGGCTTTCCATGCGGCGGATGGTGATGCCCTTGCCATTGATATAGCCGATCTGCTCGAAATTGGCGGGACTGGTGGTCAGCTTCGACACTGTGGGCGCATTGTCGACCAGGCGGTCGTAGGCCTTGCGCGCCTTGTGCTCCCACTTGGCCAGTACGGGGTCGTCAAAGCGGTTGCTTTCAAAATACACGGTGATGGTGCGGTCGTGGTTGGCAAAGCCGACGATGGCCGCGCCCTTGCGTATGGTCAACAGGACATCTTCCTTGACGCCCGTGACGGGAACGAAGACGGCGGCGCGCCCATCCGTATCCGGCCGCTCCATGGGAATATCTTGTCCGATTATGCTCATCACATCACACTCTTCATCATCGCCTGTCGGCTTGTTGTCCCTGCATCACTGAAAGCGTGCCGCCGAGCGCATGCGTGCGTTTGCCGCCGCGCCGGGCCGCTTCCAGGCTCGCTGCCATACCCTGCCATACTATTACTTAAATAATACATTGCCGTAAAGCACTGCACAAGATAATCAGGGACGCGGCAGCCGCCCGTCCTGCGCCGATGGGGAATGGTGTGCTCAGCAGCAATCACCTCACGCAGCAATCACCTTATAATGCTGCGATTACTTCACGTCCCCCACCTTCGCACCATGACGCTTCCCGAGAATGACACCAGCCGGCTCGACGCCATCAGCGCCGCCGCCACCGAAGTGGCCGCGCAAAACGTGGCCGACCTGCTGGCCATGGCCATCTGCCACCGCCCGGACGAACCGTCCCTGATCGTCTGCGACAAGCGCAGCTGGCTCAATGTCGTGCTGACGGAAGCGTATCGCCAGGCCTTGCCGGACGCCACCTTCATCGATTTCGACGAGGTGACGCCCGACGCCGTGCTGGCCGCGTTTGCCGAACTGCCCGCCGGCAGCCTCGTCGTGCTGATCCAGTCGACCAGCTTCCGCCTGGAAGCGTTCCGCATCCGCATCGAGCTGTTCAAGCGGGGCCTGAAGGTGATCGAGCACGTGCATTTGTCGCGCATGCCCGGCGTGCAGGGATTGCACTACATCGCCTCGCTGGCCTACGACCCCGCCTACTATCGCGGCATCGGCCATGCGCTCAAGGCGCGCATCGACGGCGCCCGCCACGGCATGGTCGACAGCGGCGGCGAGCGGCTGGTCTTCGCGTCCCCATTCGAATTGGCCAAGCTCAACATCGGCGACTACCGCGGCATGAACAATATCGGCGGCCAGTTCCCGCTGGGCGAAGTATTTACGGAAGCGCAGGACCTGGAAGCGGTGAACGGACGCGTGCGCATCTTCGTCTTTGGCGACACGCACTTCATGGTCAACCGCCCCGACACGCCGATCACCCTGATCATCGACAAGGGCCGCGTGACGGGCACAGAAAACGCCACGCCGGAATTTTTGGCCATGCTGGACATCATCCGCGCCCACGAAGGCGAGGTATGGGTGCGCGAACTGGGCTTCGGCATGAACCGCGCCTTTTCGCGCGAGCAGCTGGTCAACGACATCGGCACGTATGAACGCATGTGCGGCATCCACCTGTCGCTGGGCGCCAAGCATGGCGTGTATGCGAAACCGCAGTTCAAGCGCAAGGATGCGCGCTACCACGTCGACATCTTCGCCGTCACCGAAGCCGTGTATCTGGACGACGAGCGCGTGTACGCGGATGGCGCGTGGACGCTGGAACCGGTCGCTTTCAGCTAAAAAATCCTGCCGCCGCCAGCTCGCGGTCCCATGGCGGCACGGGCTGGTATTCGGCCACCAGGAAATCGATCAGCGCGCGCACCTTGGGCGACGGCTGGCGGCTGGCCGGATACAGGGCGCTCAAGTGATTCAGCGGCAGGTCCCAGTCCGACAGCACGGGCAACAGGCTGCCATCGAGCAGATTGCGCCAGGCGAGAAACGTGGTGCTGTAGACGATGCCGAGTCCCCGCTGCGCCGCCTGGTGCAGCACCAGGCCATTGTTCGCCGTAAAACCCGCCTGCACGCGCACGCTCACCGCTTCTTGCTGGCCGCCCTCGCTGCGCTGGAAATGCCAGTTCGTGCCATCGGTCAGGTGGCTGAAATGCAGGCACTGGTGCTGCAACAGCGCTTGCGGCGTCTGCGGCACGCCCCATTGCGCCAGGTAGGCGGGACTGGCGCACAACACGGCGCGGCACGGCGCCAGCGGGCGCATGGCCAGCGCGCTGCTGTCCGGGATGCCGCCCACGCGGATGGTCAAATCGAAGCCGTGGCGTATCGGGTCGAGCAGCGCATCGTCGACAAACAACTCGGCGCGCACCTGCGGGTGCAGCAGGCTGAAACGGGCGACGGCGTCGGCCAGCCACGCGCTGCCAAAACTGGACGGCGCCTGGATGCGCAGCGGCCCGGCCAGCTCCGCCCCCGCACCGGCCTGCGCCACGTGCGCCACCATGCGCGCCGCTTCCTGCGCCTGGCTGACGGTGGCCATGCACGGCGCCAGGTAGGCGCGCCCCGCGTCCGTCAGGCTCACTTCGCGCGTGGAGCGGTGCAGCAGGCGCGCATGCAGGCGTTCTTCCAGCTGCATGATGGTCTTGCTGACCATGGCCCGCGTCAGGCCCAGGCGCTGCCCGGCCACCGTGAAGCTGCGCTGGCGCGCCACTTCGACAAAGATTTCCATCGCTTTTAGTTGATCCATGTCAAAGATTGTCTGCGCTTTGGCGACAATCTGTCAACCGCAGGGCGATTGTTTGCCGCCCTCGCCCACCCTACAATGGCGCTTTCTATCTACTTACGGAGCCGCCGCCATGCTAACGATCGAACAACAAGAACAGTACCAGCGCGACGGCTACCTGATCCTGCCCGATTTCAAGGGCGCGGACGAGATCGCCGCCTTGCGCGCGCGCGCCGAACAGATTGTCAACGAATTCGATCCCAGCCAGAGTCAATCCATCTTCACCACGCGCGACCAGGCGAAGAACACCAACGATTATTTTCTCGCTTCCGACAACACCATCCGCTGCTTCTTCGAGGAAGAAGCGTTCGGCGCGGACGGCCAGCTGAAGCAGGCGAAATCCCTGTCGATCAACAAGATCGGCCACGCCATGCATGACCTGGACCCCGTCTTCCGCGCCTTTTCGGCCGATCCGAAGCTGGCCGCGGTGGCGCGCGACCTGGGGCTGGCGGATGCGCAGGTCTGGCAATCGATGTACATCTTCAAGCAGCCCGGCATCGGCGGCGAAGTGCGCTGGCACCAGGACGCAACGTATTTCGAGACCACGCCCATCAGCGTGACCACCTTCTGGTTCGCGCTGGAAGACGCGACCCTGGACAACGGCTGCCTGTGGGCCGAACCGGGCGGCCACCGCGGCCCGCTGCGCGAACGCTTCATCCGCAACGGCGACGCCGTGCGCGTGGAAAAGCTCGATGCGACGCCCTGGCCCGACGACAGCACGGCCGTGCCGCTGGAAGTAAAAGCGGGCGCCCTCGTCTGCTTCCACGGCTTGCTGCCCCATTACAGCGCGCCAAACCGCTCGCCCGTCTCGCGCCACGCTTATACCCTGCACGCCACCGACGGCCAGACGGCATACGCGGCCCACAACTGGATACAGCGCGACGCGTCCTTCCCCGTGCGGGGCTTCGTCTGATGCGCATCGAGGTGTTTGCCGCCCACTGGGGCAATAACGACCTGCCGCCCGAAGTCTTCATCGACAAGGTAGCGGCGGCCGGCTTCGACGGCATCGAAATGTCGCTGCCGCTGGACGCCGCCCTGCGCGAGGAATGGACGGAGCGCATCGCCAGGGCCGGACTGCAACTGATCGCCGCGCAGTGGGAAACCGTCTTCCACGGCGACTTCGAGCTGCACCGCGCCGCCCTGGCGGAGTTGCTGGAAAACGCCTGCCTGGCGCGCCCCGTGCTGGTCAACACGCACACGGGCAAGGATTTCTATACGCCGGCGCAAAACATGCAGCTGCTCGACCTGGCCGCCGCCATCTCGGAAAAGCACGGCGTGCCCATCGTGCATGAAATCCACCGCAGCCGCTTTTCCGGCCACCCGCTGCTGCTGCTGCCCTACCTGGCGCAGTATCCCGAGCTGCCCTTGACGGCCGACCTGTCGCACTGGTGCTGCGCCTGCGAATCGCTGCTGGAAGACCAGCCGCAGACCCTGGCGCAGGTGCTGCCGCTGGTGCGCCACGTGCATGCGCGCGTGGGCCATGCGCAGGGGCCGCAAGTGGCCGACTTCCGCGCGCCGGAAGCCAAGCCAGCGCTCGACGCCCACCTGGCCTGGTGGGACGCCATCGTCGCCCTGCGCCGCGCGGCCGGCGCCGAGCGCATGACGTTCACGCCGGAATTCGGCCCTGCGCCCTACACGCAAACCCTGCCCTGGACGCAGCAGCCCGTGAGCGACGCGTGGGAACAGAACGTCGCCATGCTGCAGCTGCTGCGCCAGCGCTATGCGGCGGATTGAGGAAGCTGCGGAGGCGGCGCAAAATTGGCCTGCACGAAATCGATGAAGGCGCGCAGCGGCGCTGGCAGGTGGCGCCGGCCCGCATAGTATAAAAACGGGCCGGGAAAGGGCATCGCCCAGTCTTCCAGCACGGGCTGCAGCTGGCCCGCATCGATGTACGGCTGCAGCCACTCTTCAAACAGGTAGACCAGCCCATGGCCGGCGATGGCCATGCTGACCGCGAAGTCGGCCGCCGTCGGCGTGACGATCACGGGGCCGTCCGGCTCGACGCTCACTTTTTGCCCGTCCCGTTCGAACTCCCACGGTGGAACCGCGCCACTGAGGAATTTTCCCAGCAGGCAGGCATGCCGCAGCAGGTCGCGTGGATGCACGGGCACGCCGCGCAGCGCCAGGTAGGATGGCGCGCCCGCCACCGCGAAGCGCTGCGTGCGCGGGCCGATCGGGATGGCGATCATGTCCTGCTCCAGCCTTTCGCCATAGCGGATGCCCGCATCGCAGCCACTGGCGACGACATCGACAAAATTGTTATCGACCACCAGTTCGACCCTGATCTGCGGATGGGCGCGCAGGAACTGGTCGACCATGGGCTGCAAGAAGAAGCGCGCCGCGTTGACCGGCACGTTCAGGCGCAAGGTGCCGCGCGGACTGTCGCGCAAGTCGTTCAGCACGTCGAGCGCGCTGCGCACTTCATCGAGTGCCGGACGCAAACGCGTCAGCAGCAGCGCGCCGGCCGCCGTCGGCGTGACGCTGCGCGTCGTGCGTTCCAGCAGGCGGATGCCCAGTTGCTGCTCCAGCCGGCGCAGCGCCTCGCTCAGCGCGGACGCGGACTGGCCGCTGGCGCGCGCGGCCTGGCGAAAACCCCGGTGCCGGGCCACCAGGGCAAAGGCGGACAGGTCGGCCATGGAAGGGCCGTCCGCATGCATGAGGATTTCTTTCATGGAGTGTGATTGTGCATAATTAAGTACAGCCCGTGCCGGATTGACCTGATTATCATACAGCGCAATCGCCCTTACCATGGCTGCTCCCGTCACCCACCACAACACAGGAGCTACCATGCACACCTCTTCCCCCGCCCGCGACCAGTTCACGCCCGCCCATTGCGACATCGGTTTCAAGCGCGTCGGCTACGGCGCCATGCAGCTGGCCGGCCCGCACGTCTGGGGGCCGCCGAAAGACCGCGCCGCCGCCGTCGCCGTGCTGCGCGCAGCCATCGAACTGGGCGTCAACCACATCGACACGTCGGACTTCTACGGCCCGCACGTCACCAACCAGATCATCCGCGAAGCGCTGCATCCATATCGCGAAGGCCTGACCATCGTCACCAAGATCGGCTTCGTGCGCGGCGCCGACCAATCCTGGCTGCCGGCCGCATCGCCACGGCAATTGCGCGACGCCGTGCACGACAACCTGCGCAACCTGGATCTGGACGTGCTCGACGTGGTCAACCTGCGCGCGCCGGGCCTGGACGGTCCCGATGGCTCGTCGCTTGCCGAGCCGCTGGCAGCGCTGGTGCAGCTGCAGCAGGAAGGCCTGGTGCGCCATATCGGCCTGTCCAATGTCGATGCCGGCCAGGTGGCCGAGGCACAGCGGCTCAGCCCCATCGTCTGCGTGCAGAATCACTACAACCTGGCGCACCGCGCGGACGATGCGCTGATCGACACCTTGGCCGCGCAAGGCATCGCCTACGTGCCGTTCTTCCCCCTGGGAGGTTTTTCGCCGCTGCAGTCCGATACCTTGAACCAGGTGGCGGCCGCCATGCAGGCCACGCCGATGCAGGTGGCGCTGGCCTGGCTGCTGCAGCGCGCGCCCAATATGCTGGTCATTCCCGGCACCTCGTCGGTGGCGCATCTGCGCGAGAACGTCGCGGCCGGCGCGCTCAGGCTCGATGCGCAGGCACTGGCGGCATTGAACACCCTGTAGCGCCGCCAGGCAGTGAGCTCGCTTGCAACTAAGTAGCGCACTATATATACTGTGTCCATGGATACCACCACCGCCCCCAACCCATTGCACCAGGTACCGCGCCTGGACGGCCAGTTGTGCTTTGCGCTGTACTCGACCTCGCTTGCCATGAACAAGCTGTACCGCAAGCTGCTGCGCAAGCTCGGTCTCACCTATTCGCAATACCTGGTGATGATGGTGTTGTGGGAGCGCGACGGCCTGACGGTGTCGGAAGTGGGCGAGCGCCTGTTCCTCGATTCGGCCACCCTGACGCCCCTGCTCAAGCGCATGGAGCAGTCGGGCCTGTTGACGCGCACGCGCGCCGCCAGCGACGAGCGCCAGGTCATCATTTCCCTTACGGAACAAGGCGACCAGCTGCGCCATGAAGCGGCCCTGTTGCCGGAAGCCATACTGACGGCCAGCCACTGCAGCGTGGAACAAGTTGTGGACATGAAACAACAACTGAACCAGTTGCGCGACAGCCTGATGAAAAGTGAGTAAACGCACCGCTTTTCCGAGCAAAATCAGGCAAAGCATCCGCCTGACAGCGGCAGGCAAAAGCTGGCGCACAATCCGCCTTTCTTTATTACAAATCGATACATGGCTGGCCTCGCCCTGCGTATAGAATAGTTGCCACTATTTCCTTACAACAACATCAGGGTGGATATGCGCTTATCTTTCGGCTCCGTAGCCTCGTTGGCTCTCTGCTTTACCGTGTCGGCCCATGCTGCCGAACCATTCGACGACAAGTTCCGCCAGCTCGAAGAAGTGCTGCCCACCCCGAACACCTACCGCACTGCCTCCGGCGCGCCGGGCCACGCCTACTGGCAGCAGCGCGCCGACTACACGATCCGCGCCACCCTGGACGAAGCCAAACGCGAAATCGCCGGCAGCGGCACCATCACCTACCATAACCAGTCGCCCGACACCCTCGGCTACCTGTGGGTGCAACTGGACCAGAACATCTACCGGCCCGATTCCGACGCGCGCCGCATGACCACGGCGCCCTCGCGCCAGGCCTGGGCCAGGACGGCGGGCGAAGACACCATGAAGTTCGAAGGCTTGCGCGGCATCCTGGCGCGCGGCGACTTCCAGGGCGGCTTCCATATCCGCGCCTTGAAAGGGGCGGATGGCCAGCCCCTGAAGTACCTTATCAACCGCACCATGATGCGCATCGATTTGCCGCAGCCCTTGAAACCGGGCCAGGATTTCGTCTTCCAGGTCGACTGGGATTACCGCATCAATGAACAGAAGGTACTGGGCGGGCGCGCCGGCTATGAAGTCTTCGACGACAAGAACGCCCTGTTCGAAGTGGCGCAGTGGTTCCCGCGCATGGCGGCCTACTACGACGCGGCCGGCTGGCAGCACAAGCAGTTCCTTGGCTCGGGCGAATTCACGCTGGAATTCGGCGACTACGACGTGCAGCTGACCGTTCCCGCCGACCATATCGTCGCCGCCACCGGCGCGCTGCAAAACCCGCAGGACGTGCTCTCGGCCGCACAGCGCGAGCGCCTGGAAAAGGCCCGCGGCAGCGACAAGCCCGTCGTCATCGTCACGCAGAAAGAGGCGGAGGCGGCCGAAAAATCCGTCAGCCGCGCGCAAAAGACGTGGCACTTCAAGGCAGCCAACGTGCGCGACTTCGCCTGGGCATCGAGCCGCAAGTTCATCTGGGACGCGCAGGGCTACAAGAAGGGCGGCAGCGATGTGATGGCCATGTCCTACTATCCGAAAGAGGGCAATCCGCTGTGGGAAAAGTACAGCACGCAAGCCATCGTGCACACGATCGAACAGTACAACAAGTACAGCATAGACTACCCGTACCCGACGGCCATCTCCGTCAACGGCCCCGTGGGCGGCATGGAGTATCCGATGATCTCGTTCAACGGTCCGCGTCCCGTGAAGGACAAGAAGACGGGCGAGTTGACCTACTCCAAGCGCACGAAATATGGCCTGATCGGCGTGATCATCCACGAGGTGGGCCACAACTACTACCCGATGATCATCAACTCGGACGAGCGCCAATGGACGTGGATGGACGAAGGCCTCAACACCTTCGTGCAATACCTGGCGCAGCAGGCCTGGGAAGAGAACTACCCGGCCTCGCGCGGCGAGCCGCGCGAAATCGTCGACTACATGCGTAGCCGCGACCAGGTGCCCATCATGACGAACTCCGAATCGCTGCTGCAGTTCGGCAACAACGCCTACGCCAAGCCGGCGGCGGGCCTGAACATCCTGCGCGAGACCATCCTCGGGCGCGAACTGTTCGACTACGCGTTCAAGGAATATGCGCAGCGTTGGAAGTTCAAGCGCCCCACGCCCGCCGACTTTTTCCGCACCATGGAAGACGCGTCAGGCACGGACCTGGACTGGTTCTGGCGCGGCTGGTTTTATACCACCGACCCGGTCGACATCAGCATCGACGGCATCAGCGAATACGGCGTGAGCTCGAAGAACCCGGAAACGGAAAAAGCCTGGAAAAAGGCGCAGAAGGACGCCCAGCCGGAATCGGTCACGAGCCGCGCCAACAAGGGCATGCCGCGCCGCGTCGACGCGCATCCGGAGCTGAAGGATTTCTACAACCAGCATGACGATTTCACGGTGACCAACAAGGACCGCAACGCCTATGCCGAAGCGCTGGCCGCCCTGGAGCCGTGGGAAAAGGACTTGCTGAAACAGGGCAAGCACCTGTACCTGGTCGACCTGTCGAACGTGGGCGGCATGGTGATGCCGCTGATCCTCGAGATCGAACTGAAAAGCGGCAAGAAATACGTCGAGCGCGTGCCGGCCGAAGTGTGGCGCTACTCGCCGAAGAAAATCACCAAGGTCGTCATCACGGATGAACCGATGGTGGGCCTGGTGCAGGACCCGTACTGGGAAACGGCCGACATCGACACCAGCAACAATAGCTGGCCAAGAAAAATCACGCCATCGCGCCTGGAACTGTTCAAGAGCGAGAAGTCGCCCAAGGATAACCTGATGCGCGATTTCCAGACGCCGTTGAAAGGCAGCGGCTCGGCCAAGGGCGACGAGGCGTGAAGCGCTGGCGCCTGCCCGCTTGCGCCATGCTGGCCTGCGCCAGCATGGCGGCGGGCGCCCACAATTTTCACATGGGCATCGCGGACATCAGCTATAACGCGGCCAGCGGCAGCACGGAAGTGGTGCACACCTACACGGGCCACGACGTCGAGGCGCTGCTGACGAATCTGTACCAGCGCCAGTTCGACCTGGGCCAGGAAGACAGCGAAGCGGCGCTGCGCCGCTATGTCGAAAAACAGTTTTATCTGGTGGGACCGGACGGCAAGCGATTGCGCCTGAACTGGGTCGGCATGAAGGTCAATGCCGACAACGTGGTCATCTTCCAGGAACTCGAAGGCACGCGCCTGGCCCCCGCCACGCGCATCCACAACCAGCTGCTGATCGACTTCCTGCCCAGCCAGCGCAACACCCTCAACGTGCAGGACAGCGGCGCCATCCAGACGCTGACGTTCGACCGCCAGAACACGGCACTGCCGATCCGCTGAACAACGGCAGACCGCCGCCACACCCCGACACCCATGACGCCACGCCATCTTCCCCTCCTCCTCGCCGCCCTGTTTTCACCGGCCGCCCACGCCGACGACATCTTCCAGCGCGTGCTGGTCGACGGTTCGCGCCTGAACCAGCTGGGCGTGGCCGATTCGGCCAACGCGGGCAGCGTCACGCAACAGCAGCTCGACGCGCGCACCAGCTACCGGCCCGGCGAATTGCTCGAAGCCGTGCCGGGGCTGATCGTCAGCCAGCATAGCGGCGAGGGCAAGGCCAACCAGTTCTACCTGCGCGGCTTCAACCTCGATCACGGCACGGACTTGCGCACCACCGTCGACGAGATGCCCGTCAACCAGCGCAGCCATGGCCACGGCCAGGGCTGGACGGACCTGAATTTCCTGATCCCCGAACTGGCCATGCGCCTCGATTACAAAAAGGGACCGTATTCGGCGGCGCAAGGCGATTTTTCCTCGGCCGGCGCGGCGTCCGTCGTCTACGCGAACCGCCTGACGCAGGGCGTCGCCAGCGCGGGCGTCGGGCAAAACGGCTTTCGCCGCGCCCTGCTGGCCGACTCCCTCGATGCGGGCGAGGGCAGCCTGCTGTACGCGCTCGAAGCGCAGCATAACGACGGCCCGTTCACGCAGCCGGACCGCTACCGCAAGCGCAATGGCGTGCTGCGCTACAGCGAAGGCTATGCCAACAACGGCTACAACGTCACGGCCATGGCGTACGACGCCAGCTGGAACGCCACCGACCAGATTCCGCTGCGCGCCGTGCGGGACGGCACCTTGGGCCGCTTCGACGCCATCGATGCCAGCGACGGCGGCAAGGCCCAGCGCTACAGCCTGTCCGGCGCCTGGCGCCAGACGACGGACGACGTGTCGTCCAGGGTCAGCGCGTACGTGATCGCCAACCGCCTGGCCTTGTTCTCGAATTTTACGTATGCGCTGGACGACCCCGACAACGGCGACCAGTTCGCCCAGCCCGACCGGCGCGTGACGTCAGGCCTCGATGCCAGCCATACCTGGCACCGCCACACGGACAGGGGCAGCAGCGACACCACCATCGGCGTGCAGCTGCAGAACGACAATATCCGCAATGGTCTGTACAACACGCGCCAGCGACAGATCGTGTCGACCACGCGGCAAGACCATATCGTCGAATCGAGCATCGGCGTGTATGGCGAAAACAGCACGCGCTGGTCGCGGTCGCTGCGCACCGTGGCCGGCCTGCGCGCGGACGCCTACCGCTTCGACGTGCGCAGCGACCGGCCGGAAAATTCAGGCACGGCCAGCGACCATTTGTTCAGTCCCAGCCTGAGCGTGATCGCCGGGCCGTGGCGCGACACGGAAGCGTATGTCAACATCGGCAATGGCTTTCACAGCAACGACGCGCGCGGCACGACGATCGCGCTCGACCCGAAGACGGGCGAGGCGGCAGACAAGGTCACGCCCCTGGTGCGCTCGCGCGCCCTGGAACTGGGCTTGCGCAGCGCCGCCATCGCCGGCCTGCAAACGTCGCTGTCGCTGTACCGCCTGGACTTCGATTCCGAGCTGCTGTTCATCGGCGACGCGGGGGCCACCGAGGCGGGCCGCCCCAGCCGCCGCTATGGCATCGAGTTTTCCAGCTACTACAAGGCCGCCAGCTGGCTGTCGCTGGACCTGGACCTGGCGTATGCGCGGGCGCGCTCGCGCGGCAGCGACCCGGAGGGCGACTTCATCCCCGGCGCCATCGAAGGCGTGGCCCAGCTGGCCATGACGGTGACGCCGGCGGGGCCGTGGTCGGGCTCCTTGCGCCTGCGCTACTTCGGCCCGCGCCCGCTGATCGAAGACAACAGCGTGCGCTCGGCGGCCAGCGTGGGCCTGAACGGGCGCATCGCCTACCAGATCGACAAGACCTTGCGCGTGGAGGTCGAAGGCTACAACCTGGCCAACCGGCGCGACTCGGCCATCGATTACTACTATGCCTCGCGCCTGCCCGGCGAGGCGCAACCCGTCGACGATATCCACTTCCATCCGGTGGAGTCGCGCTCGCTGCGCCTGACCCTGGTAAAGAATTTTTAACTCAACAAGCATAATTCCTGTCGGACCTGGCACAAGAACTGCCGCGAAGTCGTAGAATGCCAGGCTGGATAAACTGAGACAGGCCGCGTTCCGGCCCGCACCGCCATGAGCACTTCCGCACCGATCTTTACCGACCCGTCCCACGTCAAGGACGCCTTGCGCGATGACGGCTATGCCGTCCTGCGCCCGCAGGACGTGGCCGCGCTGGCCGGCTGCCCGCTGGCCGCGCTGCGCGCGCTGGAAGGCAGCTGGAACACGCTGGCGCTGGACAATTACCTGAAGGATGGCGGCCGCTATCGCCGCCGGCGCCACTCGTGCTTCGTGCAGGATGGCGAGCGCCTGACGCAGACGGCGCACCGTCCGCACTGGCAGCCGGTGGAATACAACGCCCTGCACGGCGGCATGCACCGCCTGTTTGAACCGGTCGAAGCGGCCATCGTCGCGCAGCCGGCTTGGCAGCAGCTGATCCGTGCGCTGGGCGACGTTTGCTCGCAGGTCAAGGGCCGCCAGCCGTGGTTCATCGAGGCGCACCAGTTCCGCATCGATACGACCGACGGCATCGGCCGCCCCACGCCGGAAGGGGCGCACCGCGACGGCGTCGATTTCGTCGCCGTGCTGCTGATCGGGCGCGAACAGGTCAAGGGCGGCGAGACGCGCATCTTCGAGGCTGACGGCCCCAACGGCAAGCGCTTTACCCTGACCGAGCCGTGGTCGCTGCTGCTGCTCGACGATGCGTCTGTCATCCATGAATCGACGCCGATCCAGCCCCTCGGCAAACATGGCCACCGCGACACCCTCGTGCTCACCTATCGCGCAGGCCAATTCCAGGGGGAGAATTAACAGGCGGCCACAGCATTTCCTGTGGCCAAAATAGTTACTTGGAAGTTACTTTTGCAGACCTAAATCCGATATAGTCATACGATGTCGATATTGCGCGCTCACGGCGCCCAGCATCACCACACTGAAATCCTAGGAGAGGTCTGTGGACTCCAACAACCAAATCAAGCCTGACGAAATCGAGATCCTGATCGTCGAGGACAGCCCGACCCAGGCGGAGCGCTTGCGCCGCCTGATCCAGTCGCTGCACTATAACGCGCGCGTGGCGGCGAATGGCCAGCTGGCCCTGGCCGCCATCCGCGACCGCAAGCCGCACCTGGTGCTGTCCGATATCGTCATGCCTGAAATGAATGGTTACGACCTGTGCCGTGCCATCAAGTCCGATCCGACCCTGCGCGACATTCCCGTGATCCTCG
The DNA here is from genome assembly GCF_018682595.1 of Janthinobacterium sp. JC611. Classification (NCBI taxonomy): domain Bacteria; kingdom Pseudomonadati; phylum Pseudomonadota; class Betaproteobacteria; order Burkholderiales; family Oxalobacteraceae; genus Janthinobacterium; species Janthinobacterium sp. JC611. Next base: position 201,213 of record NZ_JAFLJN010000014.1, on the reverse strand, counting down.
TCACCTCGCTCAACGACCCGAAGGACATCATCCGCGGCATCGAGTGCGGCGCCGACAATTTCATCCGCAAGCCCTACGCGGAAGACTACCTGCTCAACCGCATCAGCCACATGCTGATGAACCAGAAGCTGCGCAAGAACCAGAATGTGGAAATCGGCATCGCCCTGTACCTGGGCGACCAGAAGCATTTCATCAATGCGGAACGCCAGCAAATCCTCGATTTGCTCATTTCCACGTATGAACAGGCGGTGCAGGTCAACGGCGAACTGCAGGCGCGCGAACGCCAGGTGATCGAACTGAACATGCGCCTGGCGCACCATGCGGCCGAACTGGAAACCATCAACCGCGAAATCGCCCTGAAAAATCTGGAACTGGCCGAGGCGAGCCGCATGAAGTCCGCCTTCATCGCCAACATGTCGCATGAACTGCGCACGCCGCTCAACGCCATCATCGGCTTCACGGGCGCGCTGCTGATGAAACTGCCCGGCCCGCTGACGTCGGACCAGGACAAGCAGCTGAACACCATCCGCGCCAGCGCGCGCCATCTGCTCTCGCTGATCAACGACATCCTCGACGTGGCCAAGATCGAGGCGGGCAAGCTGACCCTGTCGATCGAACCCGTGCACTGCCAGGAACTGATGGCCGAGGTGGCCGACACCCTGCGCCCGCTGGCCCAGCAAAAGGGCCTGGCGCTGGAAATGGCGCTGGGAGAAGCGGGCCAGCCGCCCGTCATCATCGACACGGACCGACGCGCGCTGACGCAAATCCTCATCAACCTGCTCAACAACGCCATCAAGTTCACGGAACAGGGCACGGTGCGCATCAGCCTGGCCCAGCGCGAGGAAGACGGCGTGCTGGTGACGGAAATGAGCATCGCCGACAGCGGCGCCGGCATCAAGGAAGAAGACCAGGCCAAGCTGTTCCAGGCCTTCTCGCAGCTCGATTCCACCTCCACGCGCCACGTGGAAGGGGCGGGACTGGGCCTGTACCTGTGCCAGAACCTGGCCAACGCCATCGGCGGCGCCCTGTTCTTCAACAGCGACTACGGTTCCGGCAGCACGTTTACCCTGGCCCTGCGCAACAAACCCTGATCCCGGTGCACCGCAACATAAACCATGGTTTTTTTGCCATCTCAACCGGGCCGATACCGTAGTTCTACGGTATTGCACTGCACCATTTTCAGCGCTATAGTGGAACTGTCTCCTCCAATTCGTTCTCCGAACATTGGATTGCGCCCGCGAATACAACCGCGGGCTTTTTTTTGCCCGCGTTTTACCGCGTCTTCATCTTTCCTTAACTAAATCAATCGATTTAGTTATATCAATCGTTTGAGATATATGATTAAATCTCCGACATGATTGAAAAAAACATTTCCCATACCGTACCCGCCGACGACGGGCGCAAGCCCCGTTCCGATGGCGAACAGTCGCGCGAGCGGCTGCTGCATAGCGCCATCCGCCTGTTTGCCGAGCAGGGCTACGCCAAGACGTCCACGCGCGAACTGGCACAGGCGGCCGGCACCAACGCGGCCGCCATCAGCTACTATTTTGGCGACAAGGCGGGCCTGTACCGCGCCGCCTTCTCCCATCAACTATCGGCTCCACAAGACAATATCGCCCTGTACGAGCAACCGCATTTCACCCTGCGCCAAAGCCTGGAAGGCTTTTATGCGCAATTGCTCGCCCCCATGCAGCAGGGCGAGATCGCGCGCGACTGCATGCGCCTGTGGTGCCGCGAGATGCTCGAACCGACGGGCCTGTGGGCGCGCGAGGTCGACCAGAACATCCGTGCCGAACACGAGGCGCTCACGCGCGTGCTGGCGCGCCACCTGGGCGCGCCCGACGACAGCGACGACATGCACCGCCTGGCGTTTTCCATCGCCTCGCTGGCCCTGCAGCACATGGTCGGCGCCGAGGTGCTGCACACCTTGCGTCCGCAACTGATGGAGTCGCCGCACGCCATCGATACCTGGCTGGCGCGCATGACCGACTACGCGCTGGCCATGGCCGACGTGGAGCGCCGGCGCCTGGCCCTTCCCCCCTCTCCTCCCACCGCTCAACGACAAGCAGAAGGACCAGCATGACGACCATTCAATGCACCGTTCAACGCGTCCTGGCCGCCAGCATCGTGCTGGCGCTGGGCGGTTGCGCCCTGCAGGCGCCACCCGCAACGGTGGCCGCCGGCACGCCCGCGCAGTGGCAGGCGCCGCTGCCGCATAACGGCAAGCTGACGGACCTGTCCAGCTGGTGGCAAGGCCAGGGCGACAGCCTGCTGGTGGAACTGATCACCGATGCGCAACAGGTCAGCCCGACCATCGCCGCCGCCGGCACGCGCATCGCGCAGGCGCGCGCCGACAGCATCGGCAGCGGCGCCGCGCTGGCGCCCAAGCTCGACGCGACGGGCAGCGTGGTGCGCACCAGCCAGCAATCGGTCCAGCCCGGCGGCACCACCTCGCAGGCCGCGTTGCAGGCGTCGTGGGAAATCGACATCTTCGGCGCCAACCGCGGCACGCGCGATGCGGCGCAGGAGCGCTACGACAGCGCGCGCGCGCTCTGGCATGAGGCCCGCGTCTCGGTCGCCGCCGAAGTGGCGAACCAGTACTACGCCTTGCGCACCTGCCAGCAATTGCAGGCCGTGTCCGAGCAGGACGCCGTCTCGCGCCGCGACTCGGCGCGCCTGACGGAACTGAGCGCCGGCGCCGGCTTCCAGCCGCCCGCCAACGCCGCCCTGGCCCGCGCCAGCGCCGCCGAAGGCGCCAGCCGCGCCATCGAACAACGGGCCGCCTGCGACGTGAATGTCAAGGCGCTGGTGGCCCTGTCGGCCATGCCGGAAACGTCGCTGCGCCAGAAGCTGGCGGCCAGCCCGGCGGTCCTGCCCTCGCCCGTAGCGATTGCGCAGCTGCCGGCGCAAACCCTGGGCCAGCGTCCCGACATCTACAGCGCCGAACGCGAAGTGGCGGCGGCCAGCTTCGAAGTGCGCGGCGCGCAGGCGCAGCGCTATCCCCGCCTGAGCCTGGCCGGCTCCATCGGCAAGGGCAACATCCGCGCTGGCGGCAGCAGCATCACGGCCAGCACCTGGAGCATCGGACCGCTGGCCGTCAGCCTGCCCATCTTCGACGGCGGCACCCGCCGCGCCCAGGTCGATGCGGCCAGCGCGCGCTACGACGAGGCGGTGGTGAAATACCGCGCCGGCGTGCGCCAGGCCGTGCGCGAAGTGGAAGAGGCGCTGGTCAACCTGGCCAGCACGGACGAGCGCAGCGGCCACGCGAAAGCCGCACTGGAAGGCTACCGCGTGTCGTTTGTCGCCACCGAGGACCGCTACAGGAATGGCCTGGCCAGCCTGATCGAACTGGAAGACGCGCGCCGCACGCGCCTGGCCGCCGAAAACACCGTGGTCAACCTCGAGCGCGAACGCAGCGCCGCCTGGGTGGCGCTGTACCGCGCCGCCGGCGGCGGCTGGAACAGCAGCGCCATCGCCAACAACGCACCTTGACGGATACGACAACATGAAAAAACAGACCTTGAAACCGATGGCGCTCGCGCTGGCCGCCCTGTGTGTGCTGCTGGGCGCCGGCGTTACCCTGTACTCCCCTTCCTCCACCGCGGCCGACGAGGCCAAAGATAAAAAAGCGGCGCAAAAGCCGGCCCTCACCGTCACCACGGCCAAGCCGCAAACGGCCAGCCTGCCCATCAAGCTGAAGGCCAACGGCAACGTGGCCGCCTGGCAGGAAGCCGTCATCGGCAGCGAATCGAACGGCTTGCGTCTGACGGACGTACGCGTGAACGTCGGTGACGTGGTGCGCGCCGGCCAGGTGCTGGCCGTGTTCTCGAACGACACGGTAAACGCCGACGTGGCGCAGGCCAAGGCCGCCGTGCTGGAAGCGGAAGCGAATGCGGCGGAAGCGGCGGCCAACGCGCAGCGCGCCCGCTCGCTGCAAAGCACGGGCGCCATCAGCGCCCAGCAGATCAGCCAATACCTGACGGCCGAACAGACGGCCAACGCCCGCATCGCGTCCGCCAAGGCGCAACTGGCGTCGCAGCAGCTGCGCCTGAAATACACGCAGGTGGTGGCGCCCGACAGCGGCATCATCTCTTCGCGCTCGGCCACAGTCGGGTCGGTGGTGGGCGCCGGCACGGAACTGTTCCGCATGATCCGCCAGGGCCGCCTCGAATGGCGCGCCGAAGTGACGGCCACCGAGCTGCTGAACCTGAAACCTGGCACCCTGGCGCAGGTCAAGGCGGCCAATGGCAGCGTCCTGACGGGCAAGGTGCGCATGATCGCTCCCACGGTCGATCCGCAGACCCGTTCGGCCCTCGTCTACGTCGACCTGCCGGCCAGCACGGGCAACAACGCGCCGTTCAAGGCCGGCATGTACGCCAGCGGCGAATTCGAACTGGGCACCTCGGGCGCGCTGACGGTGCCGCAGCAGGCGATCGCCGTGCGCGACGGCTTCAGCTATGTCTTCCGCCTGAATGCCGATCAGCGTGTCAGCCAGATCAAGGTACAGGCCGGACGGCGCCTGAGCGACCGCATCGAAATCATCGACGGCATCACGGCCGACACGACGATCGTCGTCAGCGGCGCCGGCTTCCTCAATGACGGCGACCTGGTGCGCAATGTCGTCACTCCGGTGGCAGCCAAGCCCGTTGCGCCGGCCGCCGTGGCAGCGAAAAAGTAAGGAAAGCCATGAACTTTTCCTCCCTCTCGATCAAGAACCCGATCCCGGCCATCATGCTGTTCGCGCTCTTGACCCTGGCCGGGCTGCTGGCCTACAAGGCCAATCCGGTACAGGATTTCCCCGACATCGAACTGCCCATCGTCACCGTCAGCGCGGTGCTGCCCGGCGCCGCGCCGGCGCAGCTGGAAACGGAAGTTGCGCGCAAGATCGAAGACTCCGTCGCCACCCTGCAAGGAGTGAAGAACATCTACACCAAGGTGCTCGATGGCGTCGTCACGGTGACCGTTGAATTCATCCTGGAAAAGCAGATCGCCGAAGCCGTCAACGACGTGCGCGACGCCGTCGCGCGGGTCAAGGCGGACATGCCGGCCGAGCTGCGCGACCCCACCGTCACCAAGGCGTCCACGGCCGGCAGGGTGGTGCTGACCTTCATCGCCACGGCAAAACCAGGCGTGGACAATCCGCTCGACGCGCCCGACCTGTCGTGGTTCGTCGACAACACGGTGGCCAAGCGCCTCCTGACGGTGCCCGGCGTGGGCGCCGTCACCCGCGTGGGCGGCGTCTACCGCGAGATCCAGGTGGAACTCGACGAGGCGCGCATGGCGGCATTGAAGGTGTCGGCCCTCGACGTCTCGCGCCAGCTGCGCCTGGTGCAGCGCGAAGCGCCTGGCGGCCGGGGCGACGTCAGCGGCGCCGAGCAGTCGGTGCGCACCATCGCCACCGTCAAGACGGCCGATGAACTGTCGCGCGTGGAAGTGCCGCTGCCGGATGGCCGCCATGTGCGCCTGGACCAGGTGGCCACCGTGCGCGATACGGTCGCCGAACCGCGCGCGCTGGCCGAGCAGGATGGCAGGACGGTCGTCGCCTTCGAGGTGTTCCGCACCAAGGGCGCCAGCGAAGTGGCCGTCGCCAAGGGCGCGCGCGCCGCCATCGCCGAGCTGCAGAAGGACAACCCGAATGTCGTGCTGCAGCAATCGATCGACAATGCCTTCCCCGTCGAGGAAAACTTCGACGGCTCGATGGAGCTGCTGTACGAAGGCGCGCTGCTGGCCGTGCTGGTGGTGTGGTGGTTCCTGCGCGACTGGCGCGCCACCCTGGTGGCCGCCGCCGCCCTGCCCCTGTCCGTGATGCCGGCGTTCCTCGGCATCTACTGGTTCGGCTACACGCTCAACACCGTCACCCTGCTGTCGTTGGCGCTGGTCGTCGGCGTGCTGGTCGACGACGCCATCGTGGAAATCGAAAACATCGAGCGCCATCTGCGCATGGGCAAGTCGCCCATGGAGGCGGCCATGGAAGCGGCCGACGAAATCGGCATGGCGGTGATCGCCACCACCTTCGCGCTGGTGGCCGTGTTCCTGCCGACGGCCTTCATGAGCGGCATTCCCGGCCTGTTCTTCAAGCAGTTCGGCTGGACCGCCGTGCTGGCCGTGCTGGCCTCGCTGGTGGTGGCGCGCCTGCTCACGCCGATGATGGCCGCCTACATCCTGAAACCGCTGCCGCACAAGGAAGAACAGGATGGCTGGCTGATGACGCGCTACCTGCGCGTCATGCGCTGGTGCCTGAACCACCGCGGCATCACGGCCATCGCCGCGGCCCTGTTCTTTGTCGGCGCCATCGCCCTCGTGCCGCTGCTGCCGACCGGTTTCGTGCCGGCCGCCGACCGTGCGCAGACGCAGATCAACCTGGAACTGCCGCCCGGCTCCACCCTGGCCGAGACGCAGGCCGTGGCGGCCCTGGCGCGCGACGCGGCCATGCGTACAGAAGGCATCAAGGGCGTCTTCAGCTCGATAGGCGGCGGCTCCAGCGGCGACGCCTTCGCCCCCGGCGCGGCGGCCGAGGCGCGCCGCGCCGTGCTGACCCTGACCACCGTGCACCGCACCGAGCGCAAGGAATCGATGGCGGACCTGGAAACGCAGCTGCGCCACAAGCTCGATACGATCCCCGGCGCCCGCTTCACGGTGGGTCCGCCCGACACGGGCGTCAAGATGCAGCTGGTGCTGCGTTCGGAAGACCCGGTGGCGCTGATGGCCGCGGCGCAAAAGGTCGAACGCGAGCTGCGTGGCCTGAAAGGCATCGGCAACGTCAATTCCAGCGCCTCGCTGGTGCGCCCGGAAATCATCGTGCGCCCCGATTTCGCCAAGGCGGCCGACCTGGGCGTGACGGCGGCAGCCATCGGCGAAACCGTGCGCGTGGCCACGGCCGGCGACTACGATACGGATCTGACGAAAATGAACCTGCCCGAGCGGCAGGTGCCGATCCGCGTCAAGCTGCCCGACAGCGTGCGCGCCGACCTGGCCGCCATCGAACGCCTGACGGTGCCCGGCAAGAATGGCCCGGTGCGCCTGGCGAACGTGGCCAGCGTGACGATGGAAAGCGGCCCGGCGCAGATCGACCGCTTGAACCGCAGCCGCAACGTGACCCTCGACGTGGAACTCGGTTCGCGCACCCTCGGCGAATTGAACGAGGAAGCGCGCGCGCTGCCGTCGATGAAGAATTTGCCGCCTTCCGTGAAGATCGCCGAACTGGGCGACGCGCAGGAGATGGCCTCGCTGTTCGCCAGCTTCGGCCTGGCCATGCTGATCGGCGTGCTGTGCATCTACTGCGTGCTGGTGCTGCTGTTCAAGGACTTCATGCAGCCGGTGACCATCCTGGCGGCGCTGCCGCTGTCGATCGGCGGCGCCTTCGTGGCCTTGCTGATCACGGGCAGCGCCCTGTCGATGCCGTCAATGATCGGCCTGATCATGCTGATGGGGATCGTCACGAAAAACTCGATCCTGCTGGTCGACTATGCGATCCTGGCGCGCCAGGCCGGCATGAACCGCTTCGATGCGCTGGTCGACGCCTGCCACAAGCGCAGCCGCCCCATCCTGATGACGACGATCGCCATGGGCGCCGGCATGATGCCGCTGGCGCTGGGCTGGGGCGCAGACCCCAGCTTCCGTTCGCCGATGGCCATTACCGTCATCGGTGGCCTGATCACCTCGACTTTGTTGAGCCTGCTGGTGGTGCCGGCCGTATTCACCTATATCGACGACCTGGAGCACCTGCTCAAGCGCGGCATGGCGAAACTGCGCCGCCAGAAGGCGCCGCTGCGGCGCGATGACAAGGTGGCGCTGGAAAAATAAGCGCCACCGCGAATTGCAGAATCGCCCCCTGCGGGCAAGGAAGCGAAGGACCGGCCGCCAGGCCGCGCTCCCTCGCTTCCATCTATCTGGCATACTGCGCCCATTCTCCATGAACGCAATCTGCCCTGCCTATGAATTACCGCACCCCGCTCGCCCTGTTAATCGTATCCGCACTGCTTGGCGCCTGCTCGGACAAGACCGCCCCCGCCAGCGCCAGCGTAGCAGCTGACGTGGCAGCCGAGGTCCCCGCCGCCCCCGCCGACACGGCATCGACCGAACACGTGCCGCCGCCGGCCGCCACCGCGCCCAGGACGGAAGCGATGAACACGCCGCAGGCGCGCGAACGCGAAGCGGGCATGATGCGCGCCGTCTTCGGCAAGGACTACCGCAGCGACAGCGACGATGCGCTAGCCGACCTGTCCGATCCCGATAACCACGTCGACAAACTCAGTTACGTGGTCAGCGCCGTCAGCCACAAGCTGCTGCCCGATGGCCGCGCCATCCTGGTGGCGAATGCGGAAACGGCGAACACGGAAGGCACGGCCGAATCGGCGCATGCCTCGCCGGGCCTGTTGAACGTCTTTTTCCTGGCGCCCAAGGGCCAGCCGGAAGACGGCCAGTGGCAAGTCGTGAAGCGCCTGGAAAACATCGCCGCCCTCGGTTCCTCGGGGCAGCTCGGCGAAGTCCACTGGGTCATGCTGGGCGCGAACAAGCCGGGACTGGCGATCCGCCATGGCTATACGGGCCAGGGTTACACCATCACGCAGCTGGCCCTGTTCGAGATCGGCGACGGCAAGGTGGCCGCGCTCGATGGCGGCATCGACCTGTACTCGGACAATATGGGCGCCTGCGGGCCGGAAATGGACGAGTGCTGGATGGTCGACGGCAAGTGGCGCTTCGCGGCAGCGCGCAACGGCGGCGCCTACGACGACCTGCTGATCGATTTCAAGGGCGCCTCCGAGAAGATCAAGCCGGGCGTCACGGTCAAACCGGACGAAGACCCGCCGCGCATCGCCACGCCCTTGAACGGCCACGCGCGCTATGCTTTCGATGGCAAGGGGTATAAATTAGTCGAAGGGAAGAACACGGTGCCTGGCGTCTGAGCCAGGCACCGGCAAAAAATCAGCGGCGCGCCGCCTCCAGGCGCGCCAGCAGCGGCGCATACATGGCACGCGTATGGCTGCTCCAGCGGGCCATGGCGTTGTCGATATCGAGCAGCAGGCGTTCCGACAACACCTTGTCGCCCTGCTGCAGGGCCCAGATCGCGCATTCGGCGCGGCACTCGAAGCTGTTGTAGCGCGTCAGCGCATCGTCGAATTCCGCCTTCGCGTCCGTCTGTCGCCCGCTTTGCGCCAGCGCGCGCGCCGTCAGCAGGGACACCATCTCGGGACGGAAATGGATATCCGTGCGGCGGATGAATTCCAGGTGCGCCAAGGCCTCCGCACCGCGCGCGCATTCCAGGTAGGCGCGCGCCGCGCCCAGGCGGATTTCCAGGTCCGATGAAAACGCTCCCTGCAGGCAGGCTTCATACGTCGCCGCCGCTTCCTTTGCATCGCCCGCCTCCAGCTGCGCGCTAGCCAGGCGCATCTGGTTTTGCGCCGTCGGCGTGTACTCGAAGGCGGCTTTCGCCTCGCGCAATTCGCGGTTCGGATCGAGTACCTGCACGGCCACCGACGCGACCTTGCGCGCGCCTTGCGGCAGGCGCGAATTGGGCAGGTAAATGGCGAAGAAATACACTACGCTGCCCAGCAGCGGGAACATGAATAAAATGAGCAGCCAGTACAACTGCTGCCCGTTGCGCACCACGTGAATCGCAAAAAATACCGCGATCAGGATGTGGATGCCTATGCCAAAAATCGTCATGCTGCGACCTCGTTCGTGACGGGAGCGGCTGGCACCATGCCGCCGCTTTCCCAGTCCGGAATAGTACACCGGCCGCGGCAAACGGCCACGCCGTGCACGCGCGCCTAAGGCGTCGGGGCCGACCAGCCGCCGCCCATGGCGCGATACAGGTCGACCGAAGCGACGAGGATGCGCGTCTTCAGCTGCAGCATGCCCACGTCGGCGCTGTACAGGGTGCGCTGGGCGTCGAGTTCTTCCAGGTACGAGGCGTAGCCATTGCGGTAGCGGTTATGCGCGATGCGCAGGGTATCAAACGCGGTGGCGCGGCGCGCGTCGTTTTCCACGGCTTGCTGCCGCAGCCGGTAGATGGCGCCCAGGCTGTTTTCCGTTTCGGCGAAGGCGTTGCGCACCACGTTTTCATACGCGTACACGAGCTGGTCGCGCTGCGCGCCGGCCGCATCCGTCTGCGCCTGCACGCGGCCGCCATCGAACAGGGGGCCGGCCGCCAGCGCCGTCAGGCGCCACAGGGCGGTCGGCGCATGCAGGAAATCGGTGAGCGTCGTCGCCTGCCCGCCGCCGACGGCCGTCAGCTTGAACGAGGGCAGCAGCTGGTCGCGCGTGGCGGCCAGGCTGGCGTTGGCGGCCGCCAGGTTGTGTTCCGCGCGCGCGATGTCGGGCCGCCGGCGCAGCAATGCGGACGGCAGGCCGGCCGGCACGTCAGGCGCCGCCAGCTCGGCCAGGGGCAAGCCGCGGGCGATGGGGCCGGGATTGCCGCCGACGAGGATGGCCAGCGCGTTTTCCTGTTCGAATATCTGCCGCTGCAGCTGCGGCACCTGCTCGGCCGCCGCATGGTATTCCGATTGCGCCTGCAGCCATTCCAGGCGCGAACTGTAGCCCACCTCGAACTGCTTGCGCGCCAGCTCGCGCGACTGTTCGCGCAGTTGCAGCGTCGATTGCGTCAGCGCCAGCTGCGCGTCGAGCCCGCGCAAATTCAGGTAACTGGTCGCCACGCTGGCGGCGATCGACAGGGCCGCCGCATCGAGGCTGGCCTGCTCGGCGCGGTAGCTCTCGCCGGCCGCGTCGCTCAGACTGGCCAGCCGGCCCCACACGTCGATTTCATAGCTGGCCTGCAGTTCCGCCTGGAAGACATTCGTCACATACGGCTTGCCGCTGGAAGCCAGGGTGCGCGTGCGCGTGGGCGAGCCGTCGAACGCCAGGTTCGGCGCGCGGTTCGCGTCGGCCTGCGCCAGGCGCGCGCGGTATTCCTGCACCCGGGCGCGCGCCACGCGCAAGTCGCCATTGCGCGCCAGCGCCTCGCCCACCAGGTCGCTCAAGACCGGATCGCCAAACGCCTGCCACCACAGCTGCTCGACATGGGCGCCCGTCGCCGCTGGTGCGCCGATGGCTTGCGCGCGCCAGCCGGACGGCAGTTGCAGCGCCGATGGCGGCTGCAAGGGCGCCTTGGCGGCGCAGCCGGCCAGCGCCAGCGCGCCGGCCATCAACAGGGCGCGGCGCTTCATGGCTTGGCCTTCTTCGGCGCCGGCGGCGGCGGCGCCGGATTATCCGCCGAGTCGTTCAGCACGGCCGACGTATCGACGCTGACCACCACCGACATGCCGGGAACGAGGCGGCGCGCATTCGCCTGCCCTGGATCGATGCGGATGCGCACGGGAATGCGCTGGGCGATCTTGAGGTAGTTGCCCGTCGCATTATCGGCCGGCAGCACGGAAAACTCGGAACCGGTGGCCGGCGAGATGCGCTCCACCTGGCCCGTCAGCACGGCGCCATCGAGGGCGTCGACGTGGAAGGTGGCGCTCTGCCCTTCCTGCACCCCATTCATCTGCGTTTCCTTGAAATTGGCGATCACCCACATCTGGCGCGGCACCAGCGCCATCAGCTGCGCGCCCGAATTCACGTATGCGCCCTGGCGCACCGTCACCTGGCCCAATTGCCCATCGGATGGCGCCACGATGCGCGTGTTATCGAGGTCGATCTTCGCCGCCTTGGCGGCCGCCTGCGCGTTCGCCACGGCCGCTTCCAATGCCTGCTTGTTGACCACCACGCTATGCACGCTTTGCTGGGCGATGTCCAGGTTGGCGCGCGCTTGCGCCAGCGCGGCCGCCATCTGCGCCTGCGTGGCGCGCGACTGATCGTGTTCGCGCTGCGACAGGGAACCATCGGCCACCAATTGCTCCACGCGATTGAGGTCGGCGCTGGCCTTGCGCGCCTGCGCTTCCGCATTGGCCAGCGCCGCTTCGCTGACGGAAATGCCCGCCTGCGCGCTGGCCTTCTGCTGCGCCCAGTTCGACAACGCCGCCTGCTGCGCGGCCAGCTGGGCCTGGGCCTGCTCGTAGCGCTGCTGGTAGATGCGGTCGTCGATGCGCACCAGCAACTGCCCCTCCTTGACGTCCATGAAGTCCTGCACCGTCACTTCCACCACATAGCCCGACAACTGCGTGCCGATGATCGTCACCTGCCCGCGCACGGTGGCGTTTTCCGTCGTCACGATGGGACTGGTGAACGGCGGCAAGCGCCACGCATACAATACGATCAGCACGCCCACCAAGGCCACGGCGGCAAAGGCCAGCGCGGACAGCCACTGGTGGCGCCGGTCCGGCTGCGCCGTGGAAGGGGCGGCGGGGGCGGCTGCTGGCGCCGTCGATGCTGGTGGCGGGATGTTATTTTCTGTCATTGCTCGGTTCCGAATTGGTAATGGGGACGATGGCCATGGCCGTCTGCGCATCGCGCACGGGGCCGACCAGGCGGCGCGCGCCGGTGGTGATGCGGGTCCAGGACTGGCTGACCAGCATCCAGATCAGGGTGGCGATGGCGACGCCGGCGATCATCAGGAAGACGTCGTTATAGGCCAGCACATTGGCTTCGCGCGTGGCGACGGCGCCCAGGCGCGCCACGCCCTGGGCGCTGCGCAAGGCGGGGTCCGTCAGCACGCCGCCATAGGCCGACGCGCCCGACTGCACGCGCGCGGCCACCTGCGGGTCGAGCATGGTGAGGTGCTCGACCAGATAGCTGGAATGGTATTTTTCGCGCGCCGTCTGGATGGTGCCGACGATGGCCGACCCGAGCAGGCCGCCCAGGTTCTGCGTCATGGTAAACATCACGGAAAAACTCACCAGGTTGCGCGGTTCGGCGATCACGGCGCCCATGCCGGCCACCATCGTGGGGCCGAGGAAATACGTGCCGCCAAATGCCAGCAGGAACTGGCTGACATACATGTTGACGGGGCGCGTCTGGCTGGTGGCGTGCGCGTCGATCAGGGCGCCGGCCGCGATCAGCAGCAACGCGAACATCAGCGAGCGGTGCAGGGTCGCCGGGTTGATCGTCAGCGCGCTGACCACCAGGCCCGCCACGCTGCCCAGAAAGACCACGATGAACAGGTTTTGCATCTGGTCCGTGTTCAGGCCCAGCGCCTGCAGGAAGCCGACCGCCCCCGTCGATTCGGACAGTACGATGCGAAACAGCAGCACCGATAAAAACAGCTTGGCGATCTTGCCCGTGGTGAGCCAGCGCGTGTTGAGCAGCGGGCGGGCGCGGTTGTGCTCGATGGCCAGCGAGGCGGCGATCAGCACGATGGAGCACGCCAGGCACACGCCCACCCACTCGGACTCCATCCACCACGCCGTGCGCCCCTGCGCCAGCACGGCGCACAGCAGGGCCACGCCGGGCGCGAACAGGATGAAGGTGAGGAAGTCGAGCGGCTCGAAGGTCTGCACGCGGTCGCCGGGCGGCAGTTTCAGGGCCAGCACGCAGCCGAGCGCCAGCAGGGCCAGTCCCAGTTCAAACAGGTACAGGCCGTGCCATTCGCCGATCTGCAGCAGTTCGGAGGTGAAGATGCGCGCCAGGGGCAGCGCCAGCTGGGCAAAGCCCAGGCCCAGCACCACGCCTTTCAGGCGGTGCCGCGCGGGAAACGCCTGCAAGGTGTAGTACAGGCCCAGCACCCCCAGCGCGCCGCCCACCATGCCATGCGCGGCGCGCACGGCGATCGCCGACGGCAGGGTATTCGCATACAGGTGGGCAAAGGTGACGAGCGCGTACAGCACCAGGAACGCTTCCGTAAACAGGCGCAGGCCGAACTGCTGGCGGAATTTCACCAGCAGCAGATTCATCGAGACGATGGTCATCACGTAGGCGGCCGGCAGCCACTGCATCTGGTAGGCATAGGCGGCCAGCGAACCTTGCAGGTTCAGCAGATTGGCCGTCACCAGGCCGTTGCCCAGTCCCCCCGTCAGCGCGACGATCAGGCCGACGATGAAATACGCGACACGCTTGGGCGTCGAATGTTCGGGCATCGATGGCGACCCGGGCAAGGTCGGGCGTTCGCCCGGCCCCCAGGTGCGAGGTGTGTACTTGTCCATGCGGTAATCGCGATCCGGTTTGCTGAAGCCGTTCCTTGCTGCTTTGCTATCAAGCAAACAGTTGCAAATGAACAGTTCTAGTCAGCAGCATATCACCGCAGGACGTTTTTATTGTTTACATTGTTGCATGGCGTTGCGCATGCAGCGCAGCGTGCAACGGGACCGGCGGGACCGGTCCGTTGCTGAGGCAAGCAATCACACCCTCGGCGGGTCCGTTTCGCGCGCAAACGCCCGGTGCGCGGCCAGCGCCTTTTTAAAGGCCACCACGGCTTTCACCACGTCGCCGGAAGGCGCGACGATGATGGCCGGGTCGGGCTTGCCATCGGGCAGTGACGCCGGGATGCCCGCCTTGTCCAGCAAGCCCTTGCCCGCGCCGACGGCCAGCATCGGCTTGCAGTGGCGGTATTGCAGGCGCAGGAAGTCGAGCGCATTGGCGTCGCTGCCCAGTTGCTGCACGGCGCCCTGGCCGTCCGGCACCACGACGGCGTCGAACAGCACGGCCGGTCCCGCCTCGAGCGAGCTTTCCACGTCGAGCGGCGCGCCGCCGCTGGTGTCGACTTTCCCCAGATGGCTGCCCACCAGGCGCGGCACGGCGCCATCGGCCAGCAGCGAGGCATAGATGCTGCGCACCTGCGCACCATCGCTGCCCGGTCCCACCAGGATGGCCACGCGCAGCGTATGGATGCCCGTCTTGCCGGGACGGAAAAAGAGCGACAGGGCCGGCGATGGCGGATACGTGGGGATCGGCAGCGCAGGATCGGACGCCAGCGCGCGCGGCATGACGGGCGGCAGGGCCAGGCCCAGGCCATCGGCCAGGCGCTGCGCCAGGGTCTCGTCGACGTTGCGCAGCATGGCGACGATGCGCTGGCGGATCGCCACCGTCTGCACCTTGCTCAGCTCGAAGCGGAACGCATGCACGATATGGTCTTGCTCGACCGGCGTCTGGCTGATCCAGAACAAGCGCGCCTGGCCGAAGTGCTCGGCGAACTTTTCGGGCTTGCCGCGCACCTTGTCGCCTTCGGCGGATGCGGGAAAACTGTTGAAACCCTTCGCGCCCGCCTGGAACGGACAGCCGCCCGCCAGAGAATTGGGCTCGTACGCAACCCGGCCCCGGTTGATGGCCTGGCGATGGATGCCGTCGCGCTGGTTGTTGTGCAAGGGCGCCAGCGGGGAGTTGATGGGAATTTCATGGAAATTGGCGCCGCCCAGCCGCGTGATCTGCGTGTCGACGTAGGAGTGGATGCGCCCCTGCAGCAGCGGGTCGTTGGAAAAATCGATGCCAGGCACGATGTGCGCCGTGCAAAAGGCCACCTGTTCCGTCTCGGCGAAAAAATTGTCGGGATTGCGGTTCAAGACCATCTTGCCGACGGGGACCAGCGGCACCAGTTCTTCGGGAATCAGCTTGGTCGGATCGAGCACGTCGAAGGGGAAGGCTTCGGCCTGCGCTTCCGTGAACACCTGGAAGGACAGCTCGTATTCGGGATACGCGCCGCACTCGATGGCTTCCCACAGGTCGCGCCGGTGGAAATCGGAATCGGCGCCGCTGATCTTGACGGCTTCGTCCCACACGAGCGAATGCGTGCCGGCCATCGGCGACCAGTGGAATTTGCAGAACACGGACTGGCCCTTGGCATTCACGAGACGGAAAGTGTGCACGCCAAAGCCCTGCATCATGCGGAAACTGCGCGGGATGGCGCGGTCGGACATGACCCACATCAGCATGTGCGTGATTTCCGGCGACAGCGAGGCGAAGTCCCAGAAGGTGTCGTGCGCGCTGGCCGCCTGCGGCATGCCATTGTGCGGTTCGGGCTTGACGGCGTGGATCAGGTCAGGGAACTTCATCGCATCCTGGATGAAGAAGACGGGGATGTTGTTGCCGACCAGGTCCCAGTTGCCCTCGTCCGTATAAAACTTCACGGCGAAGCCGCGCACGTCGCGCGCCGTATCGGTGGAACCGCGCTCGCCGGCCACCGTGGAAAAGCGCACGAAGACGGGCGTGCGCTTGCCCGCCTTGGCGAACAGTTTGGCGCGCGTCAGCTTGCCCTGCTCCTTGTAGCATTCGAAGTAGCCGTGGGCGGCCGAACCGCGCGCATGCACGACGCGCTCGGGGATGCGTTCATGGTCGAAATGCGTGAGCTTTTCACGCAAGATAAAATCTTCCATCAGGGTGGGGCCGCGCAAGCCCGCCTTCAGCGAGTTCTGGTTGTCGCCCACGGGCACGCCCTGGTTGGTCGTCAGCACGCAGCCGCTGTCGTCGGCGCGGGCGCCATCCAGCGAGCTATTCAGCGCATTCTCGCCCAGCGCGGGCCGGCCATCGCCCGTCTTCGGAGAAGCCATCGTTTCGCCCGTGGTGCTGGCCGTGGCCAGCGGATCGCCCGCTGCCACATGCACGCCTTCGGCCGGCGTGCGCGCCGCCTCGCCATACTGGCCCTCCTCCTTGGGGTTGGCGGCCATGGCGGCGGCCAGCTGCTGGCCGGCGGCCGTCTTTTGCAGCAGCGCGCGGGCCACGTCATTGTCCGCGCCCAGGCTGTGCGGCGCGTTGCCGTCGGATGGGCCGGACATGCTGCTCAAGACGGAACCCGCACCGTCCGTGGACGGCGTTTTCTTGTTGGTAGCCATTACGTCTCCTGTGAGTAGTTTGCCCCGGGAGAACGCCACAACTTCCTCATTCAGCGCACGAGCAGGGCAATCAAAACAATGATGGGAATAGGTATGCCGATCAACCACAACAAAATGGAGCGCATCTTCACTCTCCTTTACTGCCTGCTACTAGCTACTACCTTGTGCGCGTGGGCGCTGTTCCGCACCGCCATGACGGCGTAGGGAACAGCGCCCACGACAAATACCGACCAGGAAGGCGTCAAACTTATTTACGCGAACCCAGCAATTTCGACAGGCCATACCCGGCCGCTGCCGCGATCAGCAAGGACATGGCCGGGCGCTCGCGCACATAATCGCGGCCCGTTTCGCCGGCGCGCTGGCAGGCGGCACCCAATTGCTTGCCGCGCGCCATCAGGCGTTCCGAGGCCTTGCTGACGGTGTCGCTGACCTGGTCGATGCGGTCGCCCACCTGGTCCACGCTGTCATGGGCGCGCGTGGCCATCTTGTCGGCCAAGGGCTGGGCCTGGCTTGCCACCTTGTCGATGGTGCGGTGCAAATCCTGGCGGGTGTCCTGGGCGGTGCCGTTCATCTCGGAGCTGGTTTTTTCAATCGCGTTCATGATGGTTTCCTTTAACAGTGAACAATTTCAACCATGCTCGATGCCGTGACCGAATCATGATTCTCCTCGCTTCAGGGAAAAAGAAGCGGCTAAACGCTGCCGGGCTGAGCCATATCAAACAGTGGATCAGCAGCAAGCTGTTAGCAGCACCTTAACCGCGCCTGCCGCGCGCCACCGTGCGTTGCCACACCTTGAGGCGCAGACCTAAATTCCTGTTGGAAATAGCAATCGCCCCGCCTGGCGACCGCGGTCCTGGCCGCATGACGCCATGCCAGCCAAGAGGGAGTGCGGGGGGATGCAACGAGGAGCCGTGCGTGGAGCTGATCCGAAGACCAGGCCAGCCCCACAAATGTATGGATTTCAACACGGATTTTATGCATAATGCCTGCAATAAAATCCATACATTGAGATAAAATGTCCACGCCAAAATCCATGCAAGATGACAGCCAGGCCTATGCCTGGCTCACGCCGTTCGTGCAGCACGGCGGGCCGCGCTACCTGCAGATCGCCGACATGCTCGAGCGCGCGATGTCCGACGGTAGCCTGCGCCCCGGCGACCGTCTGCCGCCGCAGCGCCGGCTCGCCGCGCTGTTCCAGGTCGACCTGACGACGGTGACGCGCGCCTATGACGAGGCCAAGCGCCGCAACCTGCTGGAGGGACAGGGCGCGCGCGGCACCTACGTGGCGGCGCCGAAAGTCGAATTGACGCAGATGCTGGACCTGAGCATGAACATCCCGCCGCCGCCCTTGGGCGTGGATTTCGACGATCTGCTGAAACAGGGACTGGCGCAGGTGCTGCTGCGCACGGACAGCGATTTATTGATGAGCTATCACCTGGGCGGCGGCGGCAAAGCGGACCGCGCGGCCGGCGCCGCCTGGCTGGCGCCCATGTTCGGCGATGTCGACGCGGAGCACGTCGTGGCCTGTCCCGGCGCGCAGGCGGCGCTGGCGGCGCTGATAATGGCCCTCAGCCGTCCCGGCGACAGCATCCTGACGGAAGCGGCCGTGTATCCGGGCTTGCGCACGGCGGCGGGCCAGCTGAAGCGCAAGGCCGTCGCGGTGGAGGCGGACGCCGACGGCATGCTGCCCGATGCGCTGGAAAAGGCCGGCCGCAAGCACCACGCGCGCCTCGTGTACTTGAACCCCACCCTGCAAAACCCCACCGCGCACACCATGCCGGCCGCGCGCCGCCTGGCCATCACGCAGGTGGCGCAGCGCTGCGGCATGCACATCATCGAGGATGACCCGTACTGGCTGCTGGCCTCCGACGCGCCGCCCCCGCTGGCGCACTACGCGCCGGACCACGTGTCGCATATCGCCACCCTGTCGAAATGCCTCGCGCCCGGCCTGCGCATGGCCTACACCCTGATCGCCGACGCGCAGCTGCGCGAGCGCTTCCTGCATGCCCTGCGCTCGTTTTCCCTGATGGCCACGCCCGTGACGACGGCGCTGACGACGCAGTGGATACACGACGGCTCCGCGCACGCGCTGCTGGCCGGCATACGCAGCGAGGCCGATGCGCGCCAGGACGTCATCCGCACCATCCTGACGGGCACCAGCCATCCGCGCAGCGACGGCATCCATGTATGGTTTTCGCTGCCCAGCTACTGGAGCTCGCGCGAACTGGCCGCCACCGCCCGCGCCCAGGGCGTGGCCGTCACGGCTTCCGACGCCTTCTACGACAGCCGCCCGCCAAACGCCATCCGCATCTCTCTGGGCAGCATCCGCGACCGCGCGCGGCTGGCCAACGCATTGAAGAAATTATCGCTGCTGCTGGCGCACAAACCGGCCGTGCCGCGGGAATGCGTGATTTAGCCGCGCAGCCGCGCATCGAGCGAATAGCGTCCCGCGCCGCCGATGGCGATGCTGCCGAAGACGATGATCAGCAGCCAGCCGAACTGGCCCTCGGCGATGCTCCAGTCAGGGTGGACGAGCAGCATCGACACGCCCAGCAGGAACAGCAGGGGCAGGCAGGCCAGGCGCGTCAGCAAGCCGGCGGCGATCAGCAGCGGGCAGAGGATTTCCGCGAACAGGGCGCAGTACAGGGTGACGGCGCGCCCCAGGTGCAGCGGGTCGTCGATGCGCGCCAGTTCCTGGGAAAAATGCAGCAGCTTGGGCAAGCCGTGCACGTGCAGCACCAGCAGCGCGCCCGCCACGCGCGCAAACAGCAAGCCGGCATCGGGTAAAAAGGGGCCGGCCAGCGCCGCCATCCAGTCGTTCTTCATGTTCGCTCCATTGAAAAGCCAGGCGGCACGGCGCGCCGCTGCCGGCCATCATAGGCAAGCGCCGGCCCGGGCGCGACTGGTCTTTTGGCAGAGGCGCCCGCGCGCGCGAAGGCCTAGACTCGCCGATGCCATCACTGGTCCACGCCGTAACTGGCCCCTCCCCCATCCCCGAAGGAAATGCATCATGTCGAAGAAAATCGAAGCCGAAGAAGTCAACTCCCGCCGCAAGCTGCTCGTCAGCGTCGCCGGTGTCGCCGCCGGCGCGGGCCTGCTGGCCGCCGGTGGCGCCAGTGCCGCCGCCAAGCCTGCCGCTGCCGCTGCAGCGGCGCCGGGCAAGCTCAGCGTCAACAGCATCACCGTCAAGGACGGCACCGTCATCCATTTCAAGGACTGGGGCACGGGCACGCCCGTCGTCTTCAGCCACGGCTGGCCCTTGCAGGGCGACGCCTGGGAAGACCAGATGATGTTCCTGGCCAGCCACGGCTACCGCGTCATCGCGCACGACCGCCGCGGCCACGGCCTGTCCAGCCAGCCTTGGCAGGGCAATGACATGGACACCTACGCCGACGACCTGGCCACCCTGCTCGACGCGCTCGACATCAAGGGCGCGACCCTGGTCGGCCATTCGACGGGCGGCGGCGAAGTGGCGCGCTACATCGGCCGCCATGGTGAAAAGCGCGTGGCCAAGGCCGTGCTGGTGGGCGCCGTGCCGCCGCAGATGGTCAAGTCGGAGACCAATCCGGGCGGCTTGCCGATGTCCGTCTTCGACGGCATCCGCGCCGGCGTGCTGGCCGACCGTTCGCAATTCTTCAAGGACCTGACGGTGCCGTTCTTCGGCGCCAACCGTCCCGGCAACAAGGTGTCGCAAGGCATGCGCGACACCTTCTGGCTGCAGGGCATGCAGTGCGGCATCAAGAACGCCTACGATTGCATCAAGCAGTTTTCCGAGACGGACTTCACGGCCGACCTGAAGAAAATCTCCGTGCCGACCCTGGTGGTGCACGGCGGCGACGACCAGATCGTGCCCATCGACGCGTCCGGCAAGGCGGCGGCAAAGCTCATCAAGAACGCCAAGCTGGTCATCTATGAAGGCGCGCCGCACGGCTTGCCGGCCACCCACAAGGACCGCCTGAACGAAGACTTGCTGGCCTTTATCAAGTCCTGATCGTTCTGCGCTTCCCGCACCGCCGGCCCGCCCGGCGGTGTTTCTCGTCCCCACCGCATAAAAAAACCGCCCGCCTCCCCCATTCGTATAAGTGCCCTGGCGACGATGCCATGCATACTTGTCGCAATGCGGCATCCGCCGCGACAGCGACAGGAGCACGGCGATGGCCAGCATGCATTATTTCCCTCAGCAGCAAGACCCCGCGCAGGCGCAGGCACAGCGCATGAGTGGCATGGGTGGCATGGGAGAATTCGCCGCGTCGGTCGCGCACGAGGTGCGCCAGCCGCTGGCCGCCATTGCGCTCAATGCGGATGCCGCCTTGCGCTGGCTCGACCACGATCCGCCACGCCTCGACGAGGCGCGCGCGGCGCTGGCCCTGGTCGCCAGCGCCGGCAGCCACGCCAGCGCCGTGCTGCGCAGCATGCATGGCCTGGCCTGCAACGCGCCGGGCGGCCACGATCATTTTGTCGCCGATGACGCCGTGCAGGAGCTGCTGCCGCTGTTGCGCGCGCTACTGCAACGCCACGCCATCCACCTGGAAACGCGGCTGGCGCCGGGCCGCCCGCTGCTGCAGGCCGACCCGGCGCAATTCCGGCAAGTCATCCTGAACCTGCTGATGAACGCCATCGAGGCCCTGCAGGGCACCAGCGGCCGGCCGCGCACGGTGCTGCTGTCCTCGCGCCTGGAGGCGGGCGTGCAGCATTTCAGCGTCGCCGACAACGGCGCCGGCATCGTGCCGCAGGCGGCCGGGCGCCTGTACCACGCCCTGTATTCCAGCAAGCCGGACGGCATGGGCATGGGCCTGGCCATCTGCCGTCGCATCCTCGACGCGCACGGTGGCCGCCTGTGGCATGCGCCCGGCGCGCCGCACGGCACAGTCTTCCACTTCACCCTGCCAGCACCATGAAACCAAGCATGCACACTCCCCGCGACGACGCCGCCGCGCCCCCTGTCTCGCTGCTGATCGCCGACGACCACCCGCTGATCCTGGCCGGCCTGGCCTCGCTGATCGCCTCCCTGCCGGGTTTAGTCCTGCTGGGCCAGGCCGGCACGGGCCGCGCCGCCGTGGAGTTGTACCGGGAGCTGCGGCCCGACGTGGTGCTGATGGATTTGAACATGCCGGAAATGCACGGCGTCGAGGCGATCGAGCGCATCTGCGCGGAGGACGCGCAGGCGAAGATCGTCATCCTCACCACCTACCAGGGCGAGGACAGCGTGCACCGCGCCTTGCGCGCCGGCGCGCGCGGCTACCTGCTGAAGGATTCCGGCTTCCAGCAACTGACGCAGTGCATCGGCCAGGTGGCTGCCGGCAGGCACTACCTGCCGCCGGAACTGGCGGCGCAGCAGGCCGGCCGCATCGAGGCGAACCGCCTGTCGAAACGCGAACACGACATCCTGCTGCACCTGTCGGCGGGCAAGAGCAACAAGATGATCGCGCGCAGCGCCGGCATCGAGGTGGGCACGGTTAAATTCCACGTGAATAATATTTTGACCAAGCTCAACGTATCAAGCCGCACCGAGGCGGCCACGGTGGCCGCCCGGCGCGGCTTGCTGGGCGCGTTCTAGCGTTTTGACCCGGCAGGCGGGGGTCAGGCCGCGCCGTCGTCCTTCGGCTGCTCGGCCTTGGCCAGCGTTGGCTTCGCTTCCACGCCGCTGATCTTCGGCACGCATTCGCTGCGCAGCCACGACACGGTCACGGGCTCGCCCGCCATCAGGCGCTTGACGCTGGGGACGATCTGTTCGCCGATCAGCATGCCCAGCAGGCCGATCAGGGCTATCGCGGGCGGCGCCGGCGAGCGCACCTGCAAGACGGCGTAGATGATGCCGACCAGCAAACCCACGGCCAGCGAAATCACATATAACTTCATGGCGCATTCCTTTCGATGAAAAAAAACGCCGCGCGCGGTCAGGCGCGCGGCGCATGGCACGGCCGCGCGGGGTTTACTTCGCCGGCACCGGCGCCAGCGTGGCGTGCTCGCCGTGGATGCGCTGCGGCGCCTTGTGCACCATCGTGTAGGCATAGTCGACGCCCATGCCGTAGGCGCCCGAATGTTCGCGCACGATGGCCATCACGGCGTCATAAGTTGCCTTGTGCGCCCAGTCGCGCTGCCATTCCAGCAGCACCTGCTGCCACGTCACGGGCACCACGCCGGCCTGGATCATGCGCTGCATGGCGTAGTCGTGCGCTTCCTTCGAGGTGCCGCCCGAGGCGTCGGCCACCATGTAAATTTCATAATCGCCTTCGAGCATCGCGCACAGGGCGAAGCTGTTGTTGCACACTTCCGTCCACAAGCCCGAGACGACGACCTTCTTCTTGCCGTTGGCGGCCAGCGCATCGCGCACCTTCTGGTCATCCCACGAATTCATCGAGCTGCGCTCGAGAATATCCTTGCCGGGGAAAACGTCGAGCAGTTCCGGATAGGTATGGCCGGAGAAGCTTTCCGTTTCGACCGTGGTGATGATGGTGGGGATGTTGAACACCTTGGCGGCCTTGGCCAGGCCCACGGTATTGTTTTTCAGCGCTTGCCGGTCCATCGACTGTACGCCGAAAGCCATTTGCGGCTGCTGGTCGATGAAGATGATCTGGCAATTATCGGGGGTAAGGACTTCCAGTTTCGGATTGGTCATGATGTCATCCATGCAAAGTAGGGTTGAGTGGGTACTGCCATGCATCGTATGCCTGGCGGCGCGCCCGCGCCACTATCTAAATATAGGCTCCCCCGGGCCATCCGCCCTGCAGGCTGGCGGGCGCTGCGGTAAAATACCTTTTGCTCACCCTGTTCCGACGACTCTTGATCGATCACTCCTCTTTGCCAGGCACCATCATGCGCAGCGATACGGCAGCGATACGCGTGCTCATCGCCGACGACCACCAGTTGCTGCTTGACGGCATCACGGCCCTGCTGCGCGCCTTTCCCGGCGTGACACTGGTGGGCCAGGCCACCGATGGCCAGCAGGCGGTGCAGCAATTTGACGCGCTGCTGCCCGATGTCACGCTGATGGATTTGCAGATGCCGCGCATGAGCGGCCTGGACGCCATCGGCGCCATCCGCGCGCGCCATCCGCAGGCGCGCATCATCGTGCTGACCACCTACAAGGGCGACACCCAGGTGCTGCGCGCCATCCGCGCGGGCGCCTGCGGCTATGTGCTGAAAAGCGCGCTGCGCCACGAATTGCTGGCGGCGATACAAAACGTGCACGCGGGGCGGCGCCACATCACGCCCGAGATCGAGGCGGAGCTGGCGCTGTATGCCTGCAGCGACGTGCTGTCGAACCGCGAACTGGACGTGCTCAAGCAGGTCGCGCAAGGCAATTCCAACCGCGAAACGGGCGCCCTGCTGCAGATCAAGGAAGAAACCGTCAAGGCGCACATGAGCACCATCCTGGCCAAGCTGGGCGCCAGGGACCGCACCCACGCCGTCACCATCGCGCTACGGCGCGGCATCCTCGACGCCTGAGCGGCGCCAGCGCCGCCACCAGCGGCGCAGCGGGCCGTGCCCTGTGGGCCAGGCGCGGCGCGCGGGCACCCGCAAGCGCCACTGCGTGCCGCCCCCGTCGCGCCCGTCCAGCGCCAGGCGCGCACCGAGCCTGGCGGCGCGCTCGCGCATGCCGGGCATGCCCCAGTGTCCGGGAATCTGGCCGTGCGCCGCCACCACCGGCGGCAAGCCCTGGCCATCGTCGCGCACGAGCAGTTCGATGCCGCCGCGCGCATAGCGCACCGTCACCTCGACCACCTGCGCGCGCGCGTGCTGGAAGGCGTTGCGCAGCGCTTCGCTGGCGATGCGATAGATTTCGTGCGCGGCGCGCGCATGCAGCATGCGCGCCTCGCCTTCCTGCGCATAGCGGAACACGATGCCGTGCTGCGCCGCCAGCCGCTCGCCTTCGCGCCGCAGGATGGCACTCCAGCGCGCGCCGGCGTCGTCCCCGGCGCGCAAGTCGTGCACGTGGTCGCGTCCCTCGCCCAGCATGCGGTCGGCGTCGTCGAGCGCGCGCAGCATGGCGGCGCGCGCGGGATCATCCTCGGCGATGGCCATGCTGGCATTGTGAAAGTGCAGGATCATCGCCTGCGTGCCCTGCAGCAGGGTATCGTGCAGCTCGCGCGCGATACGTTCGCGCTCGGCCTGCTGCGCCTCCATCCGCGCCTGCAGGCGCGCGGCGTGCTGGCGCATCCGCCAGCGGCAGGCGCCATATGCGGCCGCCAGCAGCGCCGCCGCGCACAGGCTGCGGAACCACCAGGTCTGGTAAAAGGCGGGCAGCACGCGGAACGGCAGTTGCGCCACCGTGCTGGCCACGCCGTCGCCATTGATGGCCATCACCTGGAAGCGGTAGGCGCCCGGCCCCAGGCCCGTGTATTGCGCCTGGCGCCGCTCGTCCGCGTTCTGCCAGTCCTTGTCATACCCTTCCAGCCGATAGCGGAAATGCAGGCGCGCCGGCGTGCCCAGGCTGCTGGCGTTGTAGGTGAACTGCACGTCGCGCGTGCCGGCCGGCAGATGGCCGTAGTCCGCCGCCGCCACCATTGCGCCATGCGCCAGCAGCGCAGCGATTTCCACCCGTGGCGCCGGCAGCGGGGCCGCGGGCTGCCGCGGGTCGATCCAGAAGGTGGCGCTTTGCCGCGAAAACCAGATCTTGCCGTCCCCCGCTTCGGCAACGGAGCGGTTGTGCAGCATGCCGATGCTGCCATTGAGCCCATCGGTGGCGTCATACACGCTGGCCTGCATCGCATGGCCTGCGTCGCGCAGCGCCCGTTCCACCTCGCTGGCGGCGATGTGCGCGGCGCCGACGCCATTATTGAGCCACAGGCTGCCGTCGCGCGCGCGCAGCAGACCCACCACGCCCTCGATGGCAGCGGCGGGCGCGCTGCGCAGTGCCGTAAAATGACCGCCACGCCACAGCGCCACGCCACGCTGTCCGCCCGCCCACACCTGCCCCTGGTATTCGCTCAACATGGGGATCTTGCCCAGGTCTAGTCCCTGTTCCGGGCCGTAGCGGCGCAAGCGCCCCGCTTCCAGCATGGCCAGCGTGCCATCCGGATAGGACAGCCACAGGCGCCCGGCCGCGTCGGCCAACAGCGCCAGCGGCACGCGCCGCCCGCCATCGGGCAGCAAGGGTTCGCGCCGCCACGCCCCGTCGCGGTACTGGAACACGCCAGCGCCGCTGAAGACGCCCCAGATGCTGCCATCGGGCGCCACCACGCCCGCGCGCATGCGCTTGAGCGCCGCCGCGCCAGGCGGATAGGCCAGCGTGCGCAGCACGCGCCCGTCGGCGCTGTCGAGCAGTCGCAGGCCGTCGCGGCCCGCCACCCACACGCCCTGCGGCGCGTCCATGATGGCGCTGACGGGACCAAACGCGGGCGCGCGCAGCACCTTGCCGTCGGCCCGCGCCAGCAGCAGCGGCGCCACGCTGTCGTCCTTCGAGAGCCACATCGCGCCGGCGGGGCCGGCAACCATCTCTTGCGTGCGGAACACCTCGGGCACCGCCGCGCCCTGGCGCGCGCGCAGGACCACGGGCGCGGCCTGGCGAAAGCGGTCCAGGCCAGCATAGGTGGCGGTCCAGACGTTGCCCTCATTGTCGTCGCACATGGCGCTGATCCAGGCATTGCTCAAGCCATCGCCGGGCAGGAACGATTCGGTGTCGCTGCCGATGCCCAGCTGGCGCGGCGCCAGCGTACCGGCGCTGCGCGTGCGGTGCAGGCCGAACTGGCTGTCGAACCACAGCGTGCCCTGGCGGTCGACCAGCATGCTGCCGCTGGTGCCGCTGGTGTCGCGGTAGATCCAGCGGTGGTCGAGCCGGTCGTAGCGCTCGAGCGAATCGATGATGCGGATGCCGCGCTGCTCCAGCAGATACAGGCGTCCGTCCGGCCCCTGCTGCGGCGGCGCGCGCAAGTCCAGGCTGCCGATGGGCGGCGCGAAACGCGCCTGGCCCGGCTGCCAGAGAAACAGGCCCTGCTCGCTGAACACGCCCAGTTTGCCATCGCGGTCGGCAAACACGGCCGATGCCTTTTGTGCCGTATAGCCCTGTGCCGGCCCCATCGCTTGCCAACGCCGGCCGTCAAAACGCGAGATGCCGGACACGCCGGCCGCCCACAGGGCGCCGCTGCCATCGAAGGCAAAGCCCCAGATGGAACCGGCCTGCACGCCCTGTGCTTCACCGTAGTTGCGCACCACGCCGTCCTTGACGTGGCTGATGCCGCCCACCTGCCAGCCTATCCACATGCCGCCATCCGTGGCGCGCTTGAGCGCCACGGCCACGGTGTCGGGAAAGCGGCCCTGGCGCGCCTGCAAGGGCATGAAGCGCAGGCCGTCAAAGCGGATGACGCCCGCATGCGTACCGAGCCACAGAAAGCCATCGTTGCCCTGCGCCATGGAACTGATATCGTCCGGCGCGCCATCCCTGGCCGTCCAGCTGGTGTGCTGCAACTGATGCACGCCGCGCCCCGCGTCGATGGCCATCCCGCAAGGACTGGCCAGCATCAGTGCCAACCATAGCAGGCAGGCGCGCGGGAGCACGGTCAGGCTGCCCGGCCGCTGCGGTGCTGCACGATGATCAGGCCACCCAGCAGCAGCAGAGGTACGGCCAGCGCCACGAAGCCCAGCGCCAGATAGGCAAAGGCGGCGGCGATGGCGCCCAGGGCGAAGGCCAGCAACGGCCAGAAAAACTTGCCGCAGCGCGCATGGGTGGCGCCATCGGCCGCGCCGCGCAGCACGTCGACCGTATCGAGCACGATCTGCGTCACGTTCCCCGTCATCATGGAGGTGGGCGCCAGGTGCGCCAGCAACAGCCGGCTGGTGGCGCTGTGCACGCCCATGGCGGCCGTGCCCAGCAAGCCCGCCAGCATGGCCAGGTCGCCGACATCCCTGCCCACCGGTTCGGCCAGGATGCCGAACAGCATGAAGCCTGCCAGCAGTACCCACTGCAGCAGGAAAGCCAGGGTCAAGGCCGGGCCGCCACGGCGCTCGATGGCCAGCACCATCAGGCGCGTGACGACAATGCCTGCGATAAAGGCGGGAAAAGCGAGTATCTTGAGCAGGATGGGAATGCGCGTGGGCTCGGCCAGCGCGGCGCCGATCAACACGAAGTTGCCCGTGACATGGGCCGTAAACAGGCCAAACAGGGCAATAAAACCCAGGGTATCGACATACCCCGCTAAAAATCCCAGACTGGTGCCGAACAAGCGGCTGTGTGGTGGCTGATCCATTGATAAAACTCCTGAAACGATGCAATAACTGTAAAACGCGCCCGGGCATGGCCGCGGCGCCACTGCCAGCATGGTAAGCCATGCGGCCGGCCGCCGCCCCCGTCCTTCGGCCAGTGCGCCACGCGCCACCTGATCTTTTGGCCCGTGTCCCGGCGCCGCACGCCCGCTACACTGGCCGACGTGACTTTCGCGCCGCGCACGCCGGCCCTCCCCGCACCGCAACCATGGAGCTGCACCATGCCAGAACATACCCTCCCCGCCACCGCGCCCTTGATCCTGCTCAATGGCTGCTTCCATACCGTCGACAAGAGCTGCCCGCAAGCGAGCGCCGTGGCCATCGCCGACGGCAAATTCCTCGCCGTGGGCGACTTTGAAGACGTCATGCGCCACAGCGCGCCCGACAGCCGCGTGATCGACCTGGGTGGCCGCACCGTCATCCCGGGCCTGAACGACTCGCACCTGCACCTGATCCGCGGCGGCTTGAACTACAACCTGGAATTGCGCTGGGAAGGCGTGCCCTCGCTGGCCGACGCCCTGCGCATGCTCAAGGAACAGGCGCTGCGCACGCCGAATCCGCAATGGGTGCGCGTGGTGGGCGGCTGGAACGAATTCCAGTTCGCGGAAAAACGCATGCCCACCCTCGATGAAATCAACGCCGCCGCGCCCGACACGCCCGTCTTCATCCTGCACCTATATGACCGCGCGCTGCTCAATCGCGCCGCCCTGCGCGTGGTCGGCTACGACAAGAACACGCCGAACCCGCCCGGCGGCGAGATTGTACGCGACGCGGCCGGCAACCCGACCGGCATGCTGATCGCCCGCCCGAACGCCATGATTTTATATGCGACCCTGGCCAAGGGCCCGACCCTGCCGCGCGATCTGCAAGTCAATTCCACGCGCCAGTTCATGCGCGAGCTCAACCGCCTCGGCCTGACCAGCGCCATCGACGCGGGCGGCGGCTTCCAGAATTATCCGGAAGACTACGCGGTGGTCGAGGAACTGGCGCAAAAGGAGCAGCTGACCATCCGCATCGCCTACAACCTGTTCACGCAGAACAAGGGGCGCGAACTGGAAGACTTCGAAAAATGGACGCAGATGGTCACGCCGGGCCAGGGCGACGATTACTATCGCCATAACGGCGCCGGCGAAATGCTGGTGTTTTCCGCCGCCGACTTCGAGGATTTCCTCGAGCCGCGCCCTGACCTGGCGCCCGGCATGGACGACGAACTGGAAAAGGTGGTGCGCCACCTGGTCTCCAAGCGCTGGCCCTTCCGCCTGCACGCCACCTATGACGAATCGATCGAGCGCATGCTGACGGTGTTTGAAAAGGTCAACCGCGATATCCCGTTCGACGGCCTGCACTGGATGTTCGACCACTGCGAAACCATCACGCCGCGTAACATCGACCGGGTCAAGGCGCTGGGCGGCGGCATCGCCATCCAGCACCGCATGGCCTTCCAGGGCGAATACTTTGTCGACCGCTACGGCGCGGAAGCGGCCAAGGCCACGCCGCCGATCGCGCGCATGCTTGCCTCGGGCGTGCCGGTGGGCGGCGGCACCGACGCCACCCGGGTCGCCAGCTACAACCCGTGGACGGCGCTGTACTGGCTGGTGTCGGGACGCACCGTGGGCGGCTTGCGCCTGTACGATGCGGGCAGCCGTTTGTCGCGCGACACGGCGCTGGAACTGTGGACGGCGGGCAGCGCCTGGTTCTCCAGCGAGCAAGGCAAGAAGGGCCGCATCCAGGAAGGCATGCTGGCCGACCTGGCCGTGCTGAGCGCGGATTTTTTCAGCATCGATGAAGAGGCCATCAAGTCGATCGAATCGGTGCTCACCATCGTCGGCGGCAAGATCGTCTACGGCCAGGCGGAATTTGCGCCACTGGCGCCGCCTCCCATTCCGGTGTTGCCGGACTGGTCGCCCGTGAAAAACGTGGCCGGCCACTACCGCGCCGCGCCGCCGCAAACGGCCAGCGTCATGCAACAGCACCAGTGCCAGGGCGCCTGCGGCGTGCATGCCCACGCCCACGACGTGGCGCGCAAGAGTTCCGTGCCCGTCTCCAGCCATTCCGGCTTCTGGGGCGCGCTGGGGTGCAGCTGCTTTGCGTTCTGATGCCATGCTGACGCGATTGCCTTTGCTGGCGGCCGGCGCGCTGGCGCTGGCGGCGGCCCTGCCCGCCGCGGCACAACAGAATGTGCAGCTGTACGGCCGCCTGAACGTGGCGCTCGAAGCGCTGCACTCGTCCGGCAGCGGCGACAGCGTGCAGCGCCTGTCCAACAACCGCTCGGTACTCGGCTTTCGCGGCGGCGAAGACCTGGGCGGCGGCTGGCAGGCGCTGTTCCAGGTCGAGGGCACCTTGGCGCCCGACACGGGCACGGGGTCCATCGCCGCACGCGACACGCGCGTCGGCATTGCCGGCCCGTGGGGCACGCTGTTTGGCGGGAACTGGACCCTGCCCTACAACAGCGCCACGTCCGCGCTCGACCCGTTCTACCCCACCACGGCCGGCTACATGAGCCTGATGGGCAACGGCGCCGGCGCCAGCGAAAGCAATACCAGCAACAGGTATTCCTTCGACCGGCGCCAGCAGAACAGCGTGCATTACTGGACGCCGCAGTGGCAGGGCTGGTCGCTGCGCGTGGCGCGCGGCATGGCCGAAGAGCGGCCCGCCAGCGGCGCGCATCCGGCCCTGACCTCGGCCGCATTGATCTACGACGGCGGCGCCCTGTACGCCACCCTGGCGCAGGAAGACCATCACGACTACCAGGGACGGGGGCTGACCGACCGTGGCAGCAAGCTGGCCCTGGCCTGGCGTGTCGACGGCGCCACGCAGCTGGCGCTGGCGCTGGAAAGCCTGCGCTATGCGACGGCCACGGGCGAGCTGCGCCGGCGCACGGTGTATGTCTCCGCCACGCGCCAGTTCGGCCGCCATGGCTTGCGTTTCGGCCTGGCGCATGCCCAAAGCGCCAGCGGCGGCGCGCTGGAAACCATCGGCACGGTGCGGGCGGGAGCCGGCACGGGCGCCACCCACGCCACCGCCGGCTACGACTACCAGCTGTCGAAACGCAGCAGCCTGTATGCCTACTACACGCGCCTGGCCAACGGCGGCAACGGCGTCGCCGACTTTGCCATCAACAGCCTGGGACGCGACGCGGCAACCAAGGGCGCCGCCTTGTCGGGCGTGGCGCTGGGAATCCGGCACAATTTCTGAGGCACGATTTCCGGTACGGCGTTTTTCGTGGACAGCCGCGCGCGCGGCGGGTACAGTCGGCATTCTGCAACCAGGGCGGGCATCCACGGACAAACACCATGAAGCGAGCATCAATGCCAGCGCGCAGCGACTGGGTCAAGTGCGCCGAACCGGTACAAGGGGTCGAACGCATCGAGGCGTGGTTCAAGGGCAAGGCCTATGCCATGCACCGCCACGACACCTACGCCATCGGCCGCACGCTGGCGGGCGTGCAGCGTTTCAGCTACCGTCGCGGGCAGCGCGACAGCCTGCCCGGCAATACCATGATCCTGCATCCCGACGAGGCGCACGATGGCCAGGCGGGTACCGACGCCGGCTTCCGTTACCGCATGCTGTATATCGAACCGGCGCTGTTCCAGGACGTGCTGGGCGGACGCGCACTGCCCTTCATCGAAGGCGGCGTGTCCACCGATCCCCGCCTGGCGGCCGCCACATCCGCCTTGCTGCCGCACGACGGCCACCCGCTCGAAGCGCTGGAACAGAGCGAGGCGCTGGCCGAGCTGGCGCATGCGCTGGCGGCGGTGGCCGGCACGCCGGCCCAGCGTTTGCGAGGAGACTTCCTGGCGGCGCGCCGCGCGCGCGACTACCTGCAGGCGCACTGCACGCAGGCCGTCACCCTGGCGGAACTTGAGGCGGCAACGGGACGCGACCGCTGGAGCCTGTCGCACGACTTTCGCGTCTTCTATGGCACCAGCCCGTACCGCTATCTGACGATGCGGCGCCTGGAGATGGTGCGGCGCCTGCTGCTGGCTGGCGCCACGCTCGCATCGGCCGCCATGGCCGCAGGCTTCGCCGACCAGAGCCACATGACGCGGCATTTCCTGAAAACCCATGGACTGACGCCTGGCCGCTGGCTGCGCTACGCCGGCGGCAGCGTCAAGGGCTAAGAAAACACCCACGATCGTTCAATACGGCCGGCAAGTGCATGCGTATTCTGGCTGCATCGCCACTTGAACGGAGCACAGCATGTCCACCACCATCACTACCATCACCGCGCGCGGCCAGGGCCAATCCATCGACCTGGCGGGCAAGGTCGCCCTGTTAGAGGGGCACTGGCAGCCGCGCGTCATCGCCGAAATGAATGACTACCAGTTCAAGGTGGTCAAGGTACTGGGTGAATTCCAATGGCACCGGCACGCCGACACGGACGAAACCTTCATCGTGCTGGAAGGGCAATTGCGCATCGCCCTGCGCGGCCCTGGCTACGCGGAAGGACACACCATCGTGCTGCACGCCGGCCAGATGGCGGTGGTGCCCAGGGGCGTCGAACATAAACCGTGCGCCCCAGCCGAAACCAGGCTGCTGCTGATCGAACCGCGCGGCGTGGTCAACACGGGCGACGGCGACGCGGGCGAGCGCACGGTGGAAAACGATCAGTGGATCTGAGCCCGGGAATGTGACAGACAACAAAAAACCCGCTGACTTTTGCAAGTGAGCGGGTTTTCTGATGAAACTTGGTGCCGTTGGCCGGAATCGAACTGGCGACCTTCACATTACGAATGTGCTGCTCTACCAACTGAGCTACAACGGCGAAGACCCACATTCTACAAACAATGCACAAAATTTGCTAGTGTCAACGCGAACTTTTTTGCATTTTTTTAGCGGCCCGGCTGCGGGCCGCTGAAAATCGTGGAAAAGTGCGGCTTTTTTACTCCGCGTGGTAGGCCGTGACGCGGGCCACTTCGTCTTTCGAGCCGAGGAAGACGGGCACGCGCTGGTGCAGCTTGTGCGGGGCGATGTCCATGATGCGCTGCTGGCCGTCGGTGGCCGCGCCGCCGGCTTGCTCGACGATGAAGGCCATCGGGTTCGCTTCGTACATCAGGCGCAGCTTGCCGGGCATCGAGGTGTCGCGCAGGTCGGCCGGGTACATGAAGATGCCGCCGCGATTCAGGATGCGGTGCACGTCGGCCACCATCGAGGCGATCCAGCGCATGTTGAAGTTGGTGCCGCGCGGGCCCGTGTCGCCGGCCAGCAGCTCGTCGACATAGCGTTTCACGGGCGGATGCCAGTGGCGCGCGTTCGACATGTTGATGGCGAATTCCTTCGTCGTCGGCGGAATCTGCATATTGCTTTGCGTGAGTACCCACGAACCCATCTCGCGGTCCAGGGTGAAGCAGTTCACGCCATTGCCGAAGGTCAGCACCAGCATGGTTTGCGGGCCGTACACGGCGTAGCCGGCCGCCACTTGCTTGCTGCCTGCCTGCATGAAGTCCTGCTCGGTCGGCTGCCCCATGCCGTCCGGCGCCTTCAGCACCGAGAAGATGGTGCCGATCGAGACGTTGACGTCGATGTTCGACGAGCCATCCAATGGGTCGAACAGCAGCATGTATTCGCCCTTCGGATAGCGGTTCGGGATCGGGTGGATCGATTCCATCTCTTCCGACGCCATGGCCGCCAGGTGGCCGCCCCATTCGTTCGCTTCGAGCAGGATCTCGTTGGAGATGATGTCGAGTTTTTTCTGTACTTCGCCCTGCACGTTTTCCGTGTCGGCCGTGCCCAGCACTTCACCGAGGGCGCCCTTGCCGACGGCGTGGCTGATGGTTTTGCACGCGCGCGCGACGACTTCAATCAGCAGGCGCAGTTCGGCCGGAATGCTGTTGTTCGAGCGCTGCTCTTCAACCAGGTATTGCGTAAGACTGATGCGTTTCATGAATTCCCTTTTGTTTTGGTGATTATTTGCCGTGCTAGTTCGCTAAAGCCTTGCTGACCACTTCCATCACGTCGTTCGACAGGCTGGCCTGGCCGGCGACTTTTTCCAGCGCGTCGCGCATGTGGCTCTGCAGCGCCGGCACGTAACGGCGCCAGCGGTCCATGGAGCGCGCCAGGCGGGCCGCCACTTGCGGATTCAGGGCGTCGAGCGCGATGACCTGCTCGGCCCAGAAGGCGTAGCCGCTGCCATCAGCCGCATGGAACTGCGACGGATTGCCGTTGGTGAAATTGAAGATCAGGCTGCGCGCGCGGTTCGGATTCTTCAGGGTGAAGGCCGGATGCGTCATCAGCTGGCGCACGGCTTGCACGTCGGTCGATGGCGCGGCCGCCTGCATGGCGAACCACTTGTCGACCACCAGCGCCTCGTTCTCGAAGTCGCTATAGAAACTGGCCAGCGCGGCCTGCGCATGCGCTGCGGAACCCGAATGTATCAGGGCGCCCAGGGCGGCCGCGCGGTCCGTCATGTTGCCGGCGCCGTCGAACTGCCGCTGCGCCAGGGCCAGCTCTTGCGGGCCTGGCGCGATCAGCAGATAGGACAGGGCCAGGTTTTTCAAGGCGCGCTTGCCGGCCGACAGGGCGTCGGGGCTGTATTCGCCCGGCGTCTGGTTGGCGTGGTATTGCGCCAGCAATTCAGGTTTCAGAGCGGCCGCGATGCTGCGGCGCATGAACTGGCGCGCCGCATGGATCGCCTGCGGGTCGACTTGCGCCATACGCTCGGCGATGATGGTTTCCGACGGCAGGATCAGGGCCAGCTCGCGGAAGGCGGGATCGAGCGTGTCGTCCTCCAGCAGGGCGCGCTGCGCTTCGATGAAGGTGTCGTCCAGCGCCAGGGTCTCTCCGGCGGCGACGGCGCCCGTGAGCTTGAGCAGACGCTCCATGGCCAGGCGCTGGCCCGCTTCCCAGCGGTTGACCGGGTCGCTGTCATGACGGAACAGGTGCAGCAGCTCGGCGTCGGTGTAATCGTATTCCAGCACCACCGGCGCGGAAAAGTCGCGCAGCAGCGACGGCACGGGCGCTTCCGCCACGTGCGTGAAGCGGAAGGTTTGCGACGCTTCGGTCAATTCCAGCACGACGCTGGCAGCGCCGTTCGATGCCACGCCGTCGACGTGCAGCGGCAGGTCGCGGCCGTCCGCTGCCAGCAAGCCGACGGTGACGGGTATGTGGAACGGCAGTTTTTTCGGCTGGCCCGGCGTGGCGGGGCAGCTTTGCGACAGGGTCAGCTCGAACGTCCGGCTGGCGGCGTCGTAGCGCGTGGAAGCGGCCACCACCGGCGTGCCGGCCTGGCTGTACCAGCGCTCGAACTGGCTGAAGTCGCGGCCATTCGCGTCGGCCATGGCGGCGCGGAAGTCGTCGCACTGGACGGCCTGGCCATCGTGGCGCTCGAAATACAGGTCCATGCCCTTGCGGAAACCGTCGCGGCCCACCAGGGTCTGGTACATGCGCACCACTTCGGCGCCTTTTTCGTAGATCGTGACCGTGTAAAAGTTATTGATTTCGACGAAGGAATCGGGACGCACGGGATGCGCCATCGGGCCGGCGTCTTCGGGGAATTGCGCCTGGCGCAGGGTGCGCACCTGATCGATGCGCGTGACGGAGCGGCCCGTGTCCGTGCCGATCATGTCGGCCGAAAATTCCTGATCGCGGAACACCGTCAAGCCTTCTTTCAGCGACAGCTGGAACCAGTCGCGGCACGTGACGCGGTTGCCGGTCCAGTTATGGAAGTATTCATGCCCCACCACCGCCTCGATGCCCGCGTAATCGACGTCGGTCGCCACGCGCGGATTGGCCAGCACATACTTGGTATTGAAGATGTTCAGCCCCTTGTTTTCCATGGCGCCCATGTTGAAATCGCCCACGGCGACGATCATGAAGCGGTCCAGGTCCAGTTCCAGGCCGAAGCGCTCCTCGTCCCAGCGGATCGAGTTTTTCAGCGACTGCATGGCGTAGTCGGTTTTATCGAGGTTGCCGTCTTCCACCCACACCTGCAGCAGCACTTCGCGGCCGGATTTGAGCGTATAGCGCTCTTCCTGGCACACCAGGCGCGCCGCCACCAGGGCGAACAGATAGGACGGTTTCTTGAACGGGTCTTCCCACTTGGCGTAATGGCGGCCGTCGCCCAGGTCGCCCTCTTCGATCAGATTGCCATTCGATAGCAGCACCGGATAGTGTTCCTTGTCGGCGCGCAACATGACCGTGTACTTGGCCATCACGTCCGGGCGGTCCGGGAAGAAGGTGATGCGGCGGAAGCCTTCCGCTTCGCACTGCGTGAAGAAATTATGGTTCGACACGTACAGGCCGGACAGCGACGTATTGTCCTGCGGCGCCAGCACGGTCTCGATATCGAGTTCGACGTCGTCGGGCGCCTTGGGGATGGTCAGCATGCCGGGCGTCAGCGTGTACTGCGACGGTTTCAGCACTTTGCCGTTCAGGCGCACCATCACCAGTTCGATGTGTTCGCCGTGCAATTCGATGCTGCGGCTGCCGCTGGCCGGGTTGTGGCGCATGCGGATCCGGCTCGCCACCACTGTGCGGGCGGGATCGAGATCGAAACCAAGTTCGACACTGTCGACCAGGAAGCTGGGCGGCGTGTAATCTTTGCGGTAAATCGTCTGTGGGCTGTCTGTGCGCATAGGGAATGGATGGGAGCGGAGGCAAAAGCCTATTTTACCAACACCAGCCCCCGATGGTCGCGATTCAGCTCAGGAATGTTGGATTCCCTTACACGCCGACATGCCAGGTAACATTCTGTAATAATGCATGGAAACAAATAGAACTATTCTTATAATACTAGCCGATGAATTGCGTCTACTATCAGGAGATCATGCAATGAAACGATATCTCACCATCATGATGGCCGCATTGACCGTGTTGCTGACCGGCTGCGCCACCACCCTACGCAGCGACGTGACCGTCTTCCATGAGTGGCCTGCGCAATTGCAGGACAAATCGTATGCGTTTGAAGCGCCGGCGGCGGAAGACGACACGCTGGAATACCGCAGCTACCAGAACCTGGTGCGCGCGGAACTGGCCAAGCACGGCTTCGGTGAAGCTTCCGGCCCGGCGGCCGCCAATTTGCGCGTGGCGATGCAGTTTTCCACCGTCGATTATCCGGAGCGCGTGCTGCAAGCGACCGATCCATTCTGGTATGGCCCAGGCTACTGGCCTGGCCGCTACGGCTACCGCTATGGCGCGTGGCCAGGCTATGGCCGCTTTGGCTACAACCCCTACTGGTATGGTCCGCTGGACGTGGAAGAAAGCGTGCGCCATAAATACGAACGCGAATTGCGCGTGACGATCAATGACCGCAACGGCAAGAAACTGTATGACGTGACCGTGCAATCGACCAGCAACAAGCGCGCCACGTCGCAAGTGATGCCGGCCATGGTGGCCAGCGCCTTTGCCGACTTCCCCGGCCAGAGCGGCGTGCCGCGCAAGGTCGAAGTCAAAATCGAGTAAGGACTTGGCAAGACAAGAAAACCGGCTGGTGCAGCAATGCGCCAGCCGGTTTTTTTACGTCTGTTTTATGCCTATGAGTAATACGCCTCGGCGGCAAAGGTGAGCGCGCCGATCAGGGCCACGGCCAGCAACAGCACGAGCAGCAGGCGGCCGAACTTCGGCGTGCCATCATTGTCGCCGCTCATGGCACGATGATGGTCGAGCCGGTCGTCTTGCGC
Source organism: Janthinobacterium sp. JC611 (assembly GCF_018682595.1). Classification (NCBI taxonomy): domain Bacteria; kingdom Pseudomonadati; phylum Pseudomonadota; class Betaproteobacteria; order Burkholderiales; family Oxalobacteraceae; genus Janthinobacterium; species Janthinobacterium sp. JC611. The sequence continues at coordinate 163,757 of NZ_JAFLJN010000014.1, read as the reverse complement.
CCTTCCAGGTCCGTGTGCGCCTGGGCGATATGGGCCAGGCCGTAGCGCTGGTTGATCTCGATCTGCACTTCGCCGCTGCTGACGACGCCGAACAGCGAGGTGGCCATCTCTTCCAGGTTGGCGCGGTTCGAGGCATAGCTGAACAGGGCCGGGCGCGTGATGAAGAGCGAACCGCGCGAGGCCAGCTCGCCGAGGGTGAAGGCCGGCACGGGGCCGGATGCGTTGCCGAAGCTGACCATCATGCCCAGCGGCGCCAGGCAGTCGAGCGAGCCCGTAAACGTATCCTTGCCGATGGAATCGTAGACCACCGAAACGCCCTTGCCGCCCGTGATCTCGCGCACGCGCTCGACGAAGTTTTCCGTGTTGTAATTGATGACGTGGGCCGCGCCATGCGCCTTGGCCAGCGCCGCCTTTTCATCGGAGCCGGCCGTGCCGATCAGGTTCACGCCCAGCACCTTCGCCCACTGGCAGGCGATCAGGCCCACGCCGCCCGCGGCCGCATGGAACAGGATGGTGTCGCCCGCCTTCAGGGCCACCGTGCGGTGGAACAGGTATTGCACCGTCAAGCCCTGCAGCATCATGGCGGCGGCCGTGTCGAAACCGATGCGCTCGGGCAACACCAGCAGCAAGGCCGCCGGCAAGTTGCGCTGCTGCGCATACGCGCCATTGATGCGCGCCGCGTAGGCCACGCGGTCGCCCACTTTCACTTCGGTAACGCCCTCGCCCACCGCCTCGACGATGCCCGCACCCTCGACGCCGAGGCCATTGGGCAGCGGCTGCGGATACAGGCCCGTGCGGAAATACACGTCGATGAAATTGAGGCCGATGGCCTCGTGTTTCACGCGCGCCTCGCCCGGGCCGGGCGGCGGCAGTTCCACATCCACGTATTCCATCACTTCCGGGCCGCCCACGCGCTGTACGCGGATGGCCTTGGTGGTAATCGTTGCGCTCACAATATGCTCCTTGAAGAAGAATCGGGAAAACGTCAGGCGGCAGCAACGGCCCGCGCCTGCAGCTGCGACAGCACCAGGTGCGCCGATGACAGATTCGTCGCGCACGCCACGTTGTGCACGTCGCAGGCGCGCACCAGGGCGTTGATGTCCGGCTCGTGTGGCTGCGGCGTCATCGGGTCGCGCAGGAAGATCACGCAATCGATCAAGCCTTCCACCAGCAGCGAGCCGATTTGCAGGTCGCCGCCGAACGGCCCCGAATGCTTGCGTTCGACGGCCAGGCCCAGCTCATTGATCAGGCGGCCGCCCGTGGTGCCCGTGGCCGACAGTTCGCAATCCTTCAAAAAGTCCAGGTATTCGCCCGCCAGGGTAATCATGTCATCTTTTTTCTTGTCGTGGGCAATCAGGGCGATGCGTGTTTTCATGGTGAGGACCATTTCAGTGGGTGGAGGAATTATTTCTTTTTCGACAGCAAGTAAATGCCGGCCAGGACCAGGCTGGTGCCAGCCAGCTGCCAGTTGGTGATCGGTTCATCGAGGATCAAGGCGCCCAGGAACAGGGTCGACACGGGGCCGATCATGCCCGCCTGCGAGGCGACGGGCGCGCCGATGCGCTCGACGGCGATCATCGTCATGAAGACGGGCATCACCGTGCAAAAGATGCCATTGAGCAAGGACAAGCCATACACGGGCATGGGCTGGATCAGCAGCTCGACGGGACGCAGGATGAAGAACTGGGCGATGCAGGCAAAGCTGGCCACGCACATCGCGTAGGAAACGAGCCGCATCGAGCCGATGCGTTTCACCAGTTCGCCCGAGCCCAGCAGATATACGGCATACGAACAGGCCGAACCCAGCACGAGAGTCGATCCCAGCGCCACATTGCTGGCGCCGCCCTGCAAGTCGTGCACGAATACCAGCACGATGCCGCAATACGAGGTCAGCAAGGCCAGCCACTGCAGGCGGCTGATGCGCTGCTTGAAGTACACGGTGGTAATCAGCAGCACGAAGGTGGGCGTGAGGAACAGGATCAGCCGCTCCAGCCCCACGGAAATGTATTGCAAGCCAAGAAAGTCCAGATAGCTGGACAGGTAATAGCCGACGAGGCCCAGTCCGACGAGGCGCAGCCGGTCGCTGTTTGATAACGGCGGCTCCGTGCGCATCTGCCAGTACGCGATGACGGCGAACACGGGCAGCGAAAAGATCATCCGGAAGGCGATCAGGGTGACGGCGTCGATCTGGTAGCGGTACAGCAGCTTGGCGACGATGGCCTTGGTGGAAAACAGCACGGCCCCGCCCACGGCGATGGCCAGGCCACCGAGGTAGACGGAACGGGGAAGCGAGGGAGAAGATGCTTGCGGGGAACTGGAGCTCATGCCCAGATTGTAAGGCAAAAGCGACAGGCGGCTGATAAGCCCAGCGGCAAAAACCGGGGTCGGACCCTGAGGGTCCGACCCCAGCCCTTGCTTTGGGCTTGACGTTTAATCAATAATATTAAGACACTACCACCGCCGCCGTCCCGGCATTGACCGTCGCCGTCGTCACGCGCGCGATCACGTTGCCCGGCGCCGCCGTGCCGATCAGTTTATTCACCTGCTTGAACTGCGCCACCAGCTTGCCCGGCGTCAAGGTGACCACCGTGTAACCCTGCGCATCCGTGTTCAGATGCTTGATCCACGGGTTGTTGCCCAGGCCGGACAATTGCTGCGCCAGGCCCAGCAAGGTCGTACTGAAGTCAGCGCTCGCTTTCAGGCCAGCCTGTACGGCAGCGACCGTCGCATCGAGTTGCGCCTCCGGCACGCCCTTGGCGGCCAGCGCGCCGCGCAGCTGCACGCGCAACTGCTCGAGCAGGCTGTCGACGGTGGGCGCGGCCTTGCCCATGGTGTAGTCGAGCAGGTTGACGTCGAGGTTGACGGTGCCCACGCCCGTGACGGGAATGGCCAGCGGGTAGCTGACGAGGGTGCCGATGTCGCCCATGGCGCCGGCGGCCGACTTCAGGTAGCTGAAGAAGGAATCGGAACTGACGCCGGCCGACACCAGGTCCACCATCACGGGCGTGCCGCCGCCGGCCGCGTCGAAATCGTCGCTGACCGTGCCCGCAAAGAACGAGTGGATATCGCCCGTGAGCGCCACCACGTTGCCGATGGCATTGTTTTTCAGGTGCGCCATCAGGTGCTTGCGCTCGCTGTTGTAGCCATCCCACTGGTCGCAATTGAGCAAGAAGCGCGTGAAGAACGGCGCCAGCGCGGCTTGCTGGCCGGAAGCGGCGACAAAGCTGGACGCGGCGCCCTTCGCTTGCACGTCGGGCTTGATCCAGCCGAAGGCGATCACTTGTGCGGCGGCGGCCGGCGAAGCGCTGTTGTAGGCCGCCACCGTGATGCCGGCCTGGGCCGCGCTCAAGCCGGCGCCCACGGCGGCGGCGCCCTGCGCGCCGGCGTTGGCCGCCGCGCCGGCAATCGCCATGGCCGCCGCTTGCGCCAGGGTCGATGACGCGCCCGCCGTCGAGGCCGCCACGATGGCGCAGGCCAGCGGCACGCTGCCGCCCACCAGCGGCAGCGTGCTGGCGATGGCCTTGCCCACGTTCGCCATGGCGCCCAGCGCCAGCAAGGTGGCGATCGCATCCGTGCCATTCAAGCCCATGCGCAGCAGCGACACTTCATTGCCCCACAGCTTCCAGGTGGACGTGGCCGCCTTCATCTTGCCCTTCCACCAGTCGCGCTGCATGCTGCCCAGCATGCCCACGGCCGCCAGCGGATCGGCGCCGGCCTTGGTAGCGGCCGCCATCTTCTGCCCTTCCACGCTGTCGAACAGCGCTTGCGGCACCAGGTAGCGGCTGCCGATGCTGCCCAGCGGCTTGCCCGTGGCGGGATTGATGGTCGACTCGGCGATCGCATGGTCGGCGCGGTACAGGCGCTCGTCCGTCATCACCAGCTGCATCAGTTTGCCGAACTGGAAATCGCGGTAGATCTGGATGTTCTGGAACGTCGTCGCGCCCGCGTCGAAGGTGACGTCGGCCGGCATGTACTCGAACCACGCCTGGTTGGCGCTGCGGCGGCGCGCCGGCTGGTGCAGATCGCTGCCGTCTGCGGCCACGAGGCCCTCGTAGGTGGACGCGTCCTGCCAGGCGTCGTCCGTGAATTCGTGATCATCCCAGATGGCGATGAAGGCGAAGCGCTCGTGCACGGCTTGCAGGCGCGCATCGGTGCGGTATTTCTTGTACAGGTAGCGGTAATCGGCCACCGTGGTGGCGTATTTGGCGCCGGACGCGCCGCTTTTATACGTGCCGTCGGGCAATTTCAGCTGGTCGTGGCGGCTTTCCACGGCGCCGCTCTGGAAGGCCTCGCCCACCGTTTCATAGATGTAATCGCCCAGGTGGACGATAAAGTCCAGGCTTTCGTTGGCGGCGATGTGCGACAGCGCGCCCCAGTGGTTGATGCTCCAGTCCTGGCACGTCAGGTAGGCGAACTGCAGCTGGGCCACATCGGCCGTGGCGGCGGGCGCCGTCTTGAAGCGGCCCACGTTCGAGCGCACGTCGCCGGCGATGAACTGGTAAAAGTACACCTGGCCCGGCTGCAAGCCCGTCACCTTGTGGCGCAGGGTGTTGTCGAAATCGGCCTTCAATGGCAACTTGGCGTCGACGATGGGCGTACCCAACAGGGCCGTGTTGCCGCCCAGGGCGGCCGTATTGTCGCTGGCGCTGACGATCAGGCGCACGGCCACGTCGGACTTGCCGGCCACGGCGGGCGCGACGGCATCGGCACTGGCGGGCACGACGCGCGTCCACAGCATGGCGCTGTCGGCGCGCGGATCGCCCGACGCCACGCTTTGCGGAAATTTCCAGTCGCTGCCGGATGCGAGCGGCACGCCAGGCTCGCTGTAATCGGTGCTGCCGCAGGCGGCGAGGCCGGCGGTGGCCACCGACACGGTAACGAATGTGCCAAGTGCGCCGCCGAATTTCAGAAATTGCCGCCTGTCCATTTGACTTGCCATGATGTCGCGCCCTAAATATGGTGAAAGCGCGTCACTTTAGCAACAGATTGTGTCATCCTGATGACGGGGCCATGCCGCTTCGCAGGGGGCCGATATGCTAAAATGTCGGCCACAATTGAACACCCGTCTAAGGAAGATTCGACATGGCAGGACATAGCAAATGGGCCAACATCAAGCATAAAAAGGCTGCCACCGATGCCAAGCGCGGCAAAATCTGGACGCGCCTGATCAAGGAAATCACGGTCGCGGCCCGCATGGGCGGCGCCGATATCGCGGCCAATCCGCGCCTGCGCCTGGCCGTCGACAAGGCGGCCGACGCCAATATGCCAAAAGACAACGTCCAGCGCGCGATCAACCGCGGCAGCGGCGGCGTCGATGGCGCCAACTACGAAGAAGTGCGCTACGAAGGCTACGGCGTGGGCGGCGCGGCCGTCATCGTCGAATGCATGACGGACAACCGCGTGCGCACGGTGGCCGAGGTGCGCAACGCCTTCAACAAGAATGGCGGCAACATGGGCAACGAAGGCTCGGTCGCCTTCATGTTCCAGCACTGCGGCCAGCTGCTGTTCGCGCCGGGCACCGACGAGGACAAGCTGATGGAAGCGGCCCTGGAAGCGGGCGCCGAAGACGTCATCGCCGACGAGGAAGGCGGCTTCGAAGTGCTGACCCCCGTGCACGATTTCGCCGCCGTCAAGGAAGCGCTGGAAGCGGCCGGCTTCAAGGCCGAAGTGGCCGAAGTCATCATGAAACCGGCGACGGAAACCGTCTACACGGGCGACGACGCCGTCAAGATGCAAAAGCTGATCGATGCGCTGGAACTGCTGGATGATGTCCAGGAAGTCTTCACCAACGCGCTGATAGAGAATTAATCACTCTGCTCTCAAGGGCGGCGGCGCCGCCCTGCAACCCACATTGAACGAACGGTCCTTATGAAAATTCTGGTAGTCGGCTCTGGCGGCCGCGAACACGCCCTGGCCTGGAAACTGGCCCAGTCCGAACGCATACAGATGGTATATGTCGCGCCGGGCAATGGCGGCACCGCGCGCGACGCGCGCCTGGTCAACCTCGACATCAGCGACCCGCAATTGCTGGCCGATTTCGTTCAGCAGGAACACATCGGCCTGACCGTCGTCGGCCCGGAAGTGCCGTTAGCAAGCGGCATCGTCAACCTGTTCCGCTCGCGCGGCCTGAAAATCTTCGGCCCGACGAAAGAAGCGGCGCAGCTGGAATCGTCGAAAGACTTCGCCAAGGCCTTCATGCAGCGCCACGGCATCCCGACGGCCGCCTACCAGACGTTTTCCGACGTCGCTCCCGCGCACGCCTACGTCGACGCCATGGGCGCGCCCATCGTCATCAAGGCCGACGGCCTGGCCGCCGGCAAGGGCGTGGTCGTTGCCATGACCCTGGAAGAAGCGCACCAGGCGGTCGACATGATGCTGGCAGATAATCAGTTCGGCGACGCCGGCGCGCGCATCGTCATCGAGGAATTCCTCGCCGGCGAAGAAGCGAGCTTCATCGTCATGTGCGACGGCAAGAACATCCTGCCGCTGGCCACCAGCCAGGACCATAAACGCCTGAAGGACCACGACGAAGGCCCGAACACGGGCGGCATGGGCGCGTATTCGCCGGCGCCGATCGTCACGCCGGCCATGCATGCGCGCGTCATGCGCGAGATCATCGTGCCGACCATCCAGGGCATGGCCAAGGACGGCATCACGTTCACGGGCTTCCTGTACGCGGGCCTGATGATCGACGACAAGGGCACGCCGAAGACCTTGGAATTCAACTGCCGCATGGGCGACCCGGAAACGCAGCCCATCATGGCACGCTTGAAAACCGACCTGGTCACCGTCATGGAGCACGCCGTCAACGGCACGCTCGACGCCGTGGAACTGGAATGGGACCGCCGCACGGCCGTCGGCGTCGTCATGGCCGCCGCCGGCTACCCGGACGATCCGGTGAAAGGCACGCCGATCGGCGACATCCCGGCCGAAACGCTGGACTCCGTCACCTTCCATGCGGGCACCCGCATCGAAGGCGAACGCCTGGTCACCAACGGCGGGCGCGTGCTGTGCGTGGTGGGCCTGGGCGACAGCATCAAGATGGCGCAGAAACAGGCGTATGAAACCGTGGAAAAAATCCATTTCGACGGCGCGCAATACCGCCGCGACATCGGCTGGCGCGGCCTGAAGCATTAAGCACGCCGTTTGCGGCATACGGCGGGGCCGGCGCGGACAGCATCCGCCCCGGCCCCGTTTGCATAGACGCGCCGGAAAAACGGGCTTTGCGCTAAGATCTTGCCTCCCTGACAAAGTTGCGCTCAATGACCACACGCTCCCATCCAGCCCTTGCCGAACTGCGCCAGCTCGGCCTGATCACTGCCCAGGAACGCGACGAGGCGATGGACGAACTGGACATCCTCGCCCTGCCTGACGAGGACGACATCGACATGCCGCAACTGGCCGCCGGCGCCGGTCTCGCGCAGACCCTGGCATGGCTGCTGCGCACGGACCTGCTGCCGCAGGACGCATTTCTGCCACGCGTGCGCGATTTGCCGCGCCAGCATGGCGGCGCGGCCCTGCTCGAGCGCCAGCAACTGGCCGCCGCCGCGCTCAAGCTGGTCAACGGCCAGGCCATCGACACCCTGTACGACGAAGACTTGATCGACCAGTGGCAGCGCGACGCCGCGCATGCCAGCTTGCCGTCGGACCGCCTGCTCGCTTCGCCCATTGCCGCCCTGTGCGACATGCTCCGGCAAGGCACCTTGTCCGCGCCTCAATTCGAGGCGCTGCGCCTGCGCGCCAACCGGCGCGGCGCGGAACTGGCTCGCATCATCGTCGACGGCGCCGCGCGCCAGGCCCACCAGGAACGCCCCGCGCATGCGCGGCCGGGAACATGGGCCATGGCCACGCTGCTCGTGCTGGCAGCCGCCTTTGCGGCCCGCGCCATCGTCTCCAGGCAGGCGTCCGTTCCCGCCGCGGTCCCCGTCGCCGGACAGGGCGTCGAGCGGCGCGACCTGCAGCAGCGCGCCGCGCAGGCCGTGGAAGGTGCGCGCCTGCCGGCCGCCGGACCGGACCTGTCCATCACCGTCGTGCAGGACGATGCGACGCCGCCAGCGCACCAATAACCTGTCCCGGCAGATGAATACATCCCCCGCTGGCGCGCCTCGGAAACGGGAACGGCGTTGATCGTCGTCGCGTGCTCTAAATCACAACATAAGCCACAGCGCCAGCGCTGCCCTATCACAAAAACGCGTAACAGGGTACAATCCGTCCTTACTTTTTTATTTCGGCCTCGTCGGCCCACGCGATGTCGTCAACTCCCTCTCCTTCGGCCGTCAAGACCTATTTGCTCGATTTGCAAAGCCGTATCGTGCAGGCGCTCGAAGCGCAGGACGGCAAGCCCTTTCTGACCGATGCCTGGCAGCGCCCCGAGGGCGGCGGCGGCATTTCGCGGCTGATCGAGGAAGGCAATGTATTCGAGCGGGGCGGCGTGAATTTTTCGCACGTCACCGGCGCCGCATTGCCGCCATCTGCCGCGGCCGCGCGCCCTGAACTGGGCGGCAAGGCGTGGGAAGCGATGGGCGTGTCGCTGGTTCTGCATCCGCGTAATCCATACGCGCCCACGGTGCACATGAACGTGCGTTTCTTCACCACGGTGAATGCCGATGGCGAACCCGTATGGTGGTTCGGCGGCGGCATGGACCTGACGCCGTATTATGGCGACGCGGGCGACGTGAAGCACTTCCACCAGGTGTGCCATGATGCGCTGGCGCCGTTTGGCGAGGAACTGCATCCGGCATTCAAGCAGTGGTGCGACGATTATTTCTACCTGAAGCACCGGCGCGAAGCGCGCGGCGCGGGCGGGATCTTCTTCGACGACTTCAATGCCCTGGGCTTCGACGACAGCTTTGCCATGATGCGCAGCGTCGGCGACGCCTTCGTCAAGGCCTATGTGCCGATCCTGGCGCGCCGCAAGGACGCGCCCTACGGCGAACGCGAACGCGATTTCCAGTGCTATCGGCGCGGACGCTACGTCGAGTTCAACCTGGTGTTCGACCGCGGCACCCTGTTCGGACTGCAGTCGGGCGGACGCACCGAAGCGATCCTGATGTCGATGCCGCCCGTGGTCAAGTGGCGCTACGACTGGCACCCGGAAGCGGGCAGTCCCGAAGCGGCGTTGTATACCGACTTCCTCGTGCATCGCGACTGGCTGCAGGCGTGACGGCAGTTAGCACGGCGAATGGCACGGCGGGCAGTATGGCGAGCGGTACGCCCTGCGTGACGCTGCTCGGTGGCAGCTACGATCCGGTGCACACGGGCCATGTCGCGCTGGGCACGCATTTTTCCAGCCTGCTGCGCGCCGATGAACTGCGCGTGATTCCGGCCGGCGCGCCCTGGCAAAAGGGCAAGCTGGGCGCCACCGGCGAGCAGCGCGCCGAAATGGCCAGCCTGGCGTTTGCCGGCCTGCCGCTGCCGGTCGTGATCGACCGCCAGGAAATCGCGCGCAGCGAACATGGCCAGGCCAGCTACACCATCGATACCTTGCGCCAGGTACGCGCCGAGCTGGGAGAACGCGCCTCCATCGTTTTCCTGATGGGCGCCGACCAGCTGCAGCGGCTCGCGACCTGGCGCGAATGGCAGCAATTATTTGAATACGCGCATATCTGCGTCGCGGCCCGCCCCGGCTTCGCGCTGAATGACACCGCAGTGCCGCAAGTGGTCGCCGAAGAATTTTCGCGCCGCCTGGGGTCACTGGAAAGCATCCGCAACACGCCGCACGGTCTGACTTATCTGGCACAGGACTTCGCGGTGGATATCTCCGCCACCGAAATACGTGCGGCATTACAACGGGGGAATCGGGCAAACCCGCTTGTTTCCCCGCTAGTGCTAGACTATATTGAACAACATAATTTATACAAAAGCTAAATGGATATCAAAAAACTGCAAACCCTCGTCGTTGACGCCCTTGAAGACGTCAAAGGCCAAGACATCGCCGTCTTCGAAACGAGTCACCTGACCAGCCTGTTCGACCGCATCGCGATCGTTTCCGGTACCTCGAACCGTCAAACCAAGGCGCTGGCCGCCTCGGTGCGCAACAAGGTCAAGGACGCCGGCGGCGACATCATCGGCATGGAAGGCGAGGACACCGGTGAATGGGTGCTGGTCGATCTGGGCGACATGATCGTCCACATCATGCAAGCGCCTATCCGCGCCTACTACCGCCTGGAAGAAATCTGGGGCGACAAGCCGGTCAAGCTGGGCGCCGCCAAGCGCGCGCCGAAAAAAGCGGCTGGCGACGAGCCGAAAAAGGTCAGCGGCCATCTGGCGGCAAGCAAGGCCAATGTGGATGCAACGCCCGTGATCGAGAAAAAGGCGCCAGCGAAAAAAGCCACGGCTGCCACCGCCGCCAAGAAAGCCCCGGCGAAGAAAGCCACCGCCTCCAAAGCCGTCGGCAAGACCGTGAAAGTCGCGCCAACCAAGACCGAAACGGCCGCCGTGAAAGCGCTGAAAGCGCTGCCGGAGAAAAAAGTGCGCGCCCCGCGCGCGGCCAAGCCGGCAGCCGATGCCGCTCCGGCAAAAACCGTGATCAAGCGTATCAAAAAAGTCGAAGCGTAAGCCTCGATGCAGCTCATCATCGCTGCGGTCGGCCATAAGATGCCGGCCTGGATAGAGACGGGCTTCGCGGAATACGCGAAGCGCATGCCGCCGGAATTGCGCATCGTGCTGAAAGAAATCAAGCCGGTGGAACGTTCCGGCAGCAAAACCGCCGCCACGGCGATGGCGCTGGAACGCGAACGCATCGAAGCCGTCCTGCCCAAGGGCGTGCGCATCATCGCCCTCGACGAACGCGGCAAGGACCTGACCAGCGTCGGCCTGTCGCAGCAATTGATGGCGTGGCAGCAGGATGGCCGCGACACGGCCTTCCTGATCGGCGGCGCCGACGGCCTCGATCCGCAACTCAAGGCGCGTGCCGAAGGCATGCTGCGCATCTCCAGCATGACCCTGCCGCACGGCGTGGTGCGCGTGATCCTCGCCGAGCAGCTCTATCGCGCCTGGTCGATCACGCAAAACCACCCCTATCACCGCGTCTGAACTCCCCCATGAAAACGGCTGATCACAAGATCTACCTCGCTTCCAAAAGTCCGCGCCGGCGCGAACTGCTGCGCCAGATCGGCATCGATTTCGAATTGCTGCTGCTGCGCAGCGACGGCCCGCGCGGCGCCGACGTCACCGAGGAAGTCCTCCCCGGCGAGTCGGCGCTCGACTATGTCGCCCGCGTGTCGAACGAAAAAGCCGCCTTCGCCTGGGACCTGGTGCGCCGCCGCCACCTGCCCCCGCGCCCCGTGCTGGCGGCAGACACCACCGTCACCATCGATGGCGTCATCCTCGGCAAACCGGCCGACCGGGCGGAAGCTGTGGCGATGCTGCAGCAACTGTCGGGCCGCACGCACGAAGTGCTGACCTCGATCGCCGTGCATTACAAGGATTTCGCGGAACAGCGCACGCAGGTGTCGCAAGTGCGCTTCGGCGTGCTCTCGCCCGCCTCGATCGCCGCCTACTGCGCCACGCCCGAGCCCTACGACAAGGCCGGCGGCTACGGCATCCAGGGCAGCGCCGCGCTGTTCGTCGAGCATATCGAAGGCAGCCATTCCGGCATCATGGGCCTGCCCCTGTACGAAACCGCACAGTTGCTAAGGCTGGCAGGTTTGCCCCTGCCCTGATCGGGTATGATGTCATTCGTTGCCTCCACTCCCGCGCCTCCATGAACGAAGACATCCTGATCAATATCACGCCGCAAGAAACGCGCGTCGCCCTCATCCTGCAGGGCGCCGTGCAGGAATTGCACATCGAGCGCACGCTCACGCGCGGCCTGGCCGGCAATGTGTATTCCGGCAAGGTGGTGCGGGTGTTGCCGGGCATGCAGTCGGCCTTCATCGACATCGGCCTGGAACGCGCCGCCTTCCTGCACGTGGCCGACATCTGGGAAGCGCGCGGCCACGACGGCCAGAACGCCACGCCCGCTCCCATCGAAAAAATCCTCTTCGACGGCCAGGTGCTGACGGTACAGGTGATCAAGGACCCGATCGGCACCAAGGGCGCGCGCCTGTCGACGCAGATTTCCATCGCCGGGCGCATGCTGGTCTACCTGCCACAGGACAAGCACATCGGCATCTCGCAGAAAATCGAGAAGGAAGCGGAACGCGAACAGTTGCGCGTGCGCCTGCAAAGCCTGCTGCCGCCCGATGAAAAGGGCGGCTACATCGTGCGCACCATGGCCGAGGACGCATCCGACGCGGACCTGAAGGCGGACGTCGACTACCTGAGAAAAACCTGGAGCACCATCACGCACGGCGCGCGCACGCGTCCCGCCACCAGCCTGCTGCACCAGGACTTGAGCCTGGCGCAGCGCGTGCTGCGCGACTTCGTCGGCGATGAAACGGCCACCATCCAGGTCGACTCGCGCGAAAACTATGTGAAACTGCGCGAATTCGCGGAAATCTACACGCCCAGCGAACTGACGCGCTTGCAGCACTACACGGGCGAGCGTCCGTTGTTCGATCTGTACGGCGTGGAAGAAGAGATTCTGCGCGCGCTGGGCCGCCGGGTCGACCTGAAATCGGGCGGCTACCTGATCGTCGACCAGACGGAAGCGATGACCACCATCGACGTCAACACGGGTGGCTTTGTGGGCGGGCGCAATTTCGCCGACACGATTTTCAAGACCAACCTGGAAGCGGCGCACGCCATCGCGCGCCAGCTGCGCCTGCGCAATCTGGGCGGCATCATCATCCTCGACTTCATCGACATGGACAATGCCGAGCACCGCAACGCCGTGCTGGCCGAGCTGAAACGCACCCTGTCGCGCGACCGCACCAAGGTGTCGGTGAGCAATTTCTCGCCGCTGGGCCTGGTGGAAATGACGCGCAAACGCACGCGCGAATCGCTCGCCCACATCCTGTGCGAACCGTGCCCCGCCTGCGCCGGCAAGGGACAGGTAAAAACCTCGCGCACCATCTGCTATGAAATCCTGCGCGAACTGCTGCGCGAAGCGAAACAATTCAACCCGCGCGAATTCCGCATCCTCGCCTCGCAGGAAGTGGTCGACCTGTTTTTGGAGGAAGAATCGCAGCACCTGGCCATGCTGGGCGACTTCATCGGCAAGAAAATCTCGCTGCAGGTGGAAAATGCCTACCACCAGGAGCAGTACGACGTGATTCTGATGTAGACATGCCCGGCACCGCCGCCTTCTGGCGCGACCCGCGTCTGCCCCACGTGGAAAGCCGGCGCGCGTGCCGCAGCCGGGCGTGCTACAAGCCGCACAGCCATCCCACGTTTTCCATCGGCGCCGTCGATGCCGGCGGCAGCATCTTCACGGGCAGCAAAGACGGCCAGGTCGCCCTCGGCAATGGCAGCCTGGTGCTGGTGCCGGCCGGCTGCGTGCACGCCTGCAATCCCCTGCCCGACACCGTCTGGAGCTACCAGATGCTGCATCTCGATGCGCGGTGGCTGCAGGCACACGCGCCGGGGCTCGATGGCGAGTCGGCGGCGGTGTTGCACTGCCCGCAACTGTACGCGCAGTTTTGCGCCATGAATGCGCTGCTGTTCTCAAAGGTCGGCGCAGCAGAGAAGGATGCGGCGCTGCTGGCGTTCCTGGGCGCTTGCGCCGACGCCCGTGCAGACCGGCTGCCCTCGGAACGCAAGCCGCTGCCGCTGCAACTGGCGCCCGTGCTCGCAACGCTGCAGGCTCGCCCTTCAGCCAGCCTGCGGCAGCTGGCGCAGGCGGCAGGCCTGAGCCCCTTTCAATTGATCCGCGCCTTCCGTGCCGCCACGGGCCTGACGCCGCACGCCTACCAGCTGAATATGCACGTCAACCGCGCGCGCAGCCGCCTGCAGGCGGGCGGCGCCCTGGCCGACATCGCCTGTGAACTGGGCTTTGCCGACCAGAGCCATCTGCAGCGCGTCTTCAAGGCGCATGCGGGCATCACGCCGGGGCGCTATCGCGGCCAGGGCGGCTAAAGCGCCTGCAATTTTCTTCAATACAGGCTGTCGCCGGCCCCTGCATACTCGCGCATCGCCATTGCCGGAGCCGCGCTTCATGCAGGATTTCCTCTTCATCGCCGTCGCCCATTTCCTGGCCCTGCTGTCGCCGGGTCCCGACTTTTTCCTCATCGCCCGCAGCGCGCTGGCGCACGGCTGGCGCGGCGCGGTGGGCGCGTGTCTCGGCATTACCTTGGCCAATGGCGTGTTCATCGTGGCGGCGTTTGGCGGCGTGGCCGTGCTGCACCCGGACAGCATGCTGTTCCTTGCCGTGCAGCTGGCCGGCTGTGCCTATCTGCTGTACCTGGGCTGGCTATTCCTGCGCCATGCGGGCAGCGGCCGCCTGGACACCGGCAGCACTCCCACGCGCGGCGGGACCGGCTGGCGCACGGGCCTGGGCATGGGATTTCTCTCCGCCATCTTCAATCCGAAGAATGCGCTGTTCTATGCGAGCCTGGCGTCCGTGGTCGCCAGCCGGCATAGCAGCAGCGGCTGGGTGCTGTTCTACGCGGTGTGGATGGTGTGCGCCGTGCTGGCGTGGGATATGGCGGTGGCGCTGGCCATCGGCAACGCGGCGCTGCGGCAGCGCTTTGCGCGTGCCCTGCCGACGCTGGAGCGGCTGTCCGGCGTCATGCTGATACTGATGGCGGCGGCGCTGCTGGTCAATCTCGCCAGAAGCGCCGCCTGAGATGCATCATCAGGCTGGCAGCGGGTCCAGGTAAAACACGGCATACACTTTCAGCGGCGTGGTTTCCGTCGCCTTTTCCGAACGCACGACGGAGCAGTCGTCGGCGGCCAGGCTGCGCCAGTTCTGGATGCCCGCCTTGGCGAACATGGCGTGCGCCGGGGCATTCGCTGCCAGGTCCAGCACCAGGCAGGCGTTGCGCGGGCCGGCGCCATAATTGACGGCGCGGATCTCGATGCCGAAGGTCGTCATCCACGGTTCCCACAAGCCTTTTTCCTTGCCGGCGGCCATGCGCTCGAGCATCTCGCCGAACGTCAAACCTTTCTTGACGGTATCGCGCAATGCTTGCAACGACGGCGCCAGGCGGGGCTCGGGCTGCTTGTTGCCGGCGCGAATCTCGGCGATCGCCTTCAATTCCTTGATGATGGCCGCGTCGCGCTCCGTGTAGTCGCGCATGCGCGCGTAAAACTCGGCGTCGAGGAAGGGATTGACGGTCAGCTTGGCGACGCCCTCTTCGCGGCGTTTCGGAGAGGGCGTGTTGGTTTTGGTCATGGCGATGGAGGGCAAAATACGTTGAGGGGCGCCAGTGTACCACCTTGCGGCGGCGCGGCCCCAGGCATTGCATCAGCCCCTGGTGGCGGCCGTCGATTCGCGCACCACCAGTTCCGGTTTCAAGCGCACGTCAAGCACCGGGGCATCGGGCGAAGCGATGGTTTGCAGGATCAGCCGGGCCGCCTCCGTGCCGATGCCGTGGTGGCGGATGCGGATGGTGGTCAGGGGCGGACGGATCATGTCCATGTACGGCATGTCGTTGTGGCCCACCACGGAAATATCTTCGGGGCAGCTCAAGCCCAGTTCGCGGATGGCGTCGTAGCAGCCGAGGGCCACCAGGTCGCTGCCCGTCACCACGGCCGTCGTGCGCGGCGACTGGCGCAGCAATTCCAGCAGCGCCGCCTTGCCGCACTCGCGCGAATAGCCGCTGCTTTCAAACACGAAGGCTTGCGAGGGATCGAGTTCGCTGGCCTGGATGGCGGCCAGGAAGCCCAGGCGGCGCACGTGGCCCGTGGACAGGTTTTCCGGGCCGGCAATGTGCGCGATATGGCGGTGGCCCAGCGCCAGCAAGTGCTCGACGGCCAGGCGCATGCCAACCACGTCGTCGCTGACGACGCAGGAAGCGACGCCCGTCTCGTCGCTGCGGTTGACGGTGACGACGGGCACATTCTGGTCGATGCACATCTTGATGACGGGATCGTCGCGCCGTGCGGTGGCCAAAATCAGGCCATCGACCTGCTGCCCCAGCAGGCGGTTGATGACGAACAGCTGCTCTTCCTCGTCGGCCCCCACGTTGGCGACGATGGCCAGGTAGCCATGCTTGCGCAAGCCTTCCTCGATGCCCAGCAGGATAGGCGGAAAAACCGCGTTGGTAATGTCGGGCAAGACCACGCCGATGATGCGCGACTTGCGCGTGACGAGGGTGGAGGCGGCGCGGTTCGGGCGGTAGCCGAGCCGGGCCGCTTCGGCCAGCACGCGCGCGGCCACCTCGGCGCTGACCATCTGCCGCGTGGCCGGGTTCATCACGCGCGACACGGTGGAAAAGTGCACGCCGCTGGCCCGCGCGACGTCGCTTAAGGTGGGGTTCTTGTTTGTCATGGGCTTCCCGGATCGCAATACGGTGATTTTATCGCAAAAAATGCCCGCTCCGTCAAAAACCGAGCAAACGCTTGCATTGAAATAATGCCGTTGCCCAAAGCGGTTTTGGCCGGCTTAAGTACAATCCAGCCTTGACAGCGTGCAAACGCTTGCATACCATGACCCGGATTGACCACTCGGGCCCGGTTGCCCTTCCCAGAATTCTTATGTCTACTTCCCACAGCAAGCACGCCGAACAGAACGGCGAAACCTTCAACCTGAAAGAAGCCGCCCTCGCCTATCACGCCGAACCCCGCGCAGGCAAGATTTCCGTGACCCCCACCAAACCGCTGGGCGACGCCCGCGCGCTGACCCTGGCGTACTCGCCGGGCGTGGCCTTCGCCTGCGAAGCGATCGTGGAAGATCCGCGCACGGCCGGCACCTACACGTCGCGCAGCAACCTGGTGGCCGTGATCACCAACGGCACGGCCGTGCTGGGCCTGGGCGATATCGGTCCGCTGGCCAGCAAACCGGTGATGGAAGGCAAGGCCTGCCTGTTCAAGCAATTCGCCGACGTCGACGTGTTCGACATCGAGCTGGCCGAGAACGATCCCGACCTGTTCATCGACACCGTGGTGCGCATGGAGCCGACCTTCGGCGGCATCAACCTGGAAGACATCAAGGCGCCGGACTGCTTCTACATCGAACAGCAATTGCGCAAGCGCATGAACATTCCCGTCTTCCACGACGACCAGCACGGTACGGCCATCATCGTCGCGGCCGGCATCCTGAACGGCCTGGAACTGGTGGGCAAGGACATCGGCAATGTGAAAGTGGCCGTCTCGGGCGCCGGCGCGGCGTCGATCGCCTGCCTGGACCTGCTCGTCTCGCTGGGCCTGAACAAGTCGCTGCTGAAAGTGTGCGACAGCCAGGGCGTGATCTACCCGGGCCGCGATGCCAGCATGGAAGAGAACAAGGCGCGTTACGCGAACGACACGAGCGACCGCGACCTGGCCGACGCCATGGTCGGCGCCGACATCTTCATCGGCGTCTCGAAGGGCGGCGTGGTGAGTGCGCAGATGGTCGAATCGATGGCCGCCAAGCCGCTGATCTTCGCCCTGGCCAATCCGCATCCGGAAATCGCCCCGGAAAAAGTCCATGCCGTGCGCGACGACGCCATCGTCGCCACGGGCCGCTCGGACTACCCGAACCAGATCAACAACGTGCTGTGCTTCCCGTACATCTTCCGCGGCGCGCTCGACGTGGGCGCCACCACCATCAACGAAGAAATGAAGCTGGCCTGCGTGCGCGCCATCGCCGCGCTGGCCAAGGAACCATTGCCGGGCCACGAGAGCAGCGCGCTGACGCCGCTGCAACTGATCCCGTCGCCATTCGACGAACGCCTGCGCAGCTGGGTCGCACCTGCCGTGTCGCAAGCGGCCATCGCCACCGGCGTGGCCACCCGCGTGCCAGCCAAAGCCTGAGACGCATGACGGGCCTTGCGGCCTTGGCAAAATAACAGCAAGTTACCATTGCTTACAAAAAAACCATGGCTAAGAACCATGGTTTTTTGCATTCTCCCCCCTTGAGAGCGCCTATACAGTTATCGAAGAGCAAATTCTCCCGAAGGCGTTTTTTCAGCCACCTTCGATTACAATGACGCCTACTTTAGTTGCTACAGTTGCCATCATGGCGGCGACGTGCGTTACCAAGGATATCCATGCTCGGCCTGACCTCTGTTTCTGTTTTTCTCTTTTCGGCATTGGCGCTGGCTGTCAACAGCGGATACTCCCTGGGCGCGCTGGTGCTGCTGCTGGCCAGCAGCTGGCTGCTCTGGAAACGTCCCCGTCTGAACCTGCAACGCCGCGATTATCTGATGCTCGGTACGCTGCTGCTGTACTTCTTCATTTTTACGGCCAACATGCTCTATCACGCCGATCCGGCGCGAGAACTCGATATGCCCCTGCGGGCGCTGCTGGCCGCGCCCGTGCTGCTGCTGCTGATTGCTTATCCGCCGCGGCCGGGAGCCTGGTGGAGCGGTATTGCAATTGGTGCCATCGGCGGTGCCGCACTGGCTTTTTGGCAATTCTTTGCCCATGATATTGGCCGTCCCCAAGCAGCCACGAGCAACGCCATCCATTATGGCAATGTGAGCATGCTGCTGGGCATGCTATCGCTGTGCGGCGTCGCGTGGGCACGCGCTCAATCGCGCCAGCGCCTGTGGACAGTGCTGATGCTGTGCGGCTGCGTCGCTGGCGTTGCAGGTTCGATCATCAGCGGTAGCCGTGGCGGCTGGCTGGCATTGCCCGTTTGTGTCGGCATCATTGCCCTGCATCAGGCTAAAAAACACGGCAACCGTTATCTATTCAGTGTCGCCGCCGCCTTTGTTGTATTGGGCACCCTGGTCTATGCCCTCCCCAACTCACCGGTGCGGGAGCGCAGCATCGCCGCCATCAACGAACTCAACAGTTTCAACGATTCCGGCAACATATACTCCTCAGTTGGCCAGCGCGTGGAAATGTGGCGTTCCGCGCTGCGCATGTCGGACGAAAACCTGTTACTGGGCATCGGTCGCAATGGCTATCTGGAACAAAAGCAGGCACTGGCAGCCGAAGGCAAGATGAATGCCGTGGCACGCGATTTCACGAATGCGCACAACGACTATATCGATTCCCTGGTCAAGCGCGGCATGCTGGGCCTGTTAGCATTGCTGGTGCTGTTTTTCCTCCCGCTGCGCTTGTTTTCCCAGTCCCTGCGGGAGGCCGGAAATGGACAAACGGCACAACCCTATGCGCTGGCCGGTGTCATCCTGCTTTCCTGCTATATCACGTTCGGCTTGACGACGAACTCGCTTACCCTAAATATCGGCATCATCATGCTGGTCTTCCCGATGGTGATACTGTGGGCCATGCTGCGCCAGCAAGAACGCATTGCCTGAGCTCGTTTTTCGCCTGACCGTTGTTGCTGTCCCTGCAAGGAACCATACCGATGCTCACACCCGACCTGAAGCGCCTCACCGCGCTGCACGCGCCCTATAAGAAACATCTGGCCCTGGCTCTGCTGGCGATGGTCGTCACGGCGGCCACGGAACCGCTGCTGCCTTATGCGCTCAAATTGCTGCTCGACAACGGTTTTGGCGGCAAGGTGAGTTTTTCCTTCTGGCTGGTGCCGCTGATCGTCATCGGCATCTTTGCCATGCGCGGCGCGTCGACGTTTGCCAGCAGCTACCTGATGAGCTATGTCTCCACGCGCATCCTCAACGAATTGCGGCGCAGGATGTTTGCCAGCATGCTGAACTTGCCCATCGATTTCTACAACACGCACACGGTGGGCAAAGTCATCAACTCCATCATGTTCGAAGTGCAGCAGATCATCGAAATGGTGACCAAGGTGTTTACCTCGATCGTGCGCTCCTCGCTGACCGTGCTGGGCCTGCTCGCCTGGCTGCTGTACCTGAACTGGGTGCTGACCCTGGTGACCCTGGTGCTGCTGCCCCTGCTGACCATCGTCGTGCGCACCACGGGCAAGCGCCTGAAAAAACTCAACCGCGACTCGCTGGCCGTCAATGCCGAGTTGACCCAGGTCATCGAGGAAACCACGCGCGCCCAGCAAGTGATCAAGATCTTCGGCGGCCAGGATTACGAAAAGTCGCGCTTCGAAGAGCGTGCCGAGCAATTGCGCCGCTACAGCATGCGCATGACCACCACCTTTTCCGCCACCGTGCCCATCACGCAGGTGATCACGGCCGCCGCCGTGGCCCTGGTCATCGTCATGGCCCTGTTCCAGTCGGAGCAGGGACAGATCACGGTCGGCGGCTTTGTCTCTTTCATCACGGCCATGCTGATGCTGCTGACGCCCCTGAAGCAACTGGCTGAAGTCAACGGTCCCCTGCAGCGCGGCATGGCCGCCGCGGAAGAAGTCTTTTTGCTGATCGACAAGACACCGGAGCGCACGGGCGGCACGCCGCTCGCTGGCCGCGGCAAAGGCCGCATCGAGTTCAAGGACGTGAGCTTTACCTACCCCGGGCATCAGGAGCCGGCCCTGCGGCACATCGACCTGAGCATTGCGCCGGGACAAACGGTCGCCTTCGTCGGCATGTCCGGCGGCGGCAAATCGACCCTGGTCAGCCTGCTGCCGGGCTTTTACTCGGCCAGCAGTGGTGAGATTTTGCTCGACGGACAGAATATCGACACCATCTCCCTGACCAGCCTGCGCAGCCAGATCGCCATGGTCAGCCAGCAGGTGGTGCTGTTCGACGATACCCTGGCCGCCAATATCGCGTATGGCGATGCGGCGCCTGACCGGCAGCGCATCGAAGCGGCCGCCGCGGCCGCCTTCCTGTCGGACGTCATCGACGGCTTGCCCGATGGCCTGGAAACGCGCCTGGGCGACAACGGCTCGCGCCTGTCCGGCGGCCAGCGCCAGCGCGTGGCCATCGCCCGCGCCATCTACAAGGATGCGCCCATCCTGATCCTCGATGAAGCCACCTCGGCACTGGATACGGAGGCGGAACGGGCCGTGCAAGCGGCACTGGAACACCTGATGCAAGGTAAAACCACCCTCGTTATTGCTCATAGGCTATCAACAATTGAACGTGCGGACCGTATCGTGGTATTGTCACATGGGAAAATAATGGAAACCGGCAATCACCAGCAATTATTGGATGCCAACGGCGCGTATGCCAATCTGCATCGCCTGCAGTTTTCCCAGCAAGTGGTTTGACACCATCGAACGAATACCTGAAATCGTACTGATACATGACGCCTTTGATTCCCGCCGAACTTCTACAAAAGTCGGAAAAAATTCTTTTCATCGCCCATCTGGCGCTGGGAGACTTTACCTACCTGCAAAACGGTTTCCGCGCCTTTGCCGCGGCCTATCCCCATATCCAGATCCACCTGTGGGTCGACGAAGTCCGCCGCACGTCCGACGCCAGGCAATGGGAAGGCTTGCGCACCTATTCGCTGTACGACTGGGTGGAGCAATCGGGCCTGTTCGCCAAGGTCTACCGCAAGACCTACAGCCCGGCGCTGTACGAAGAGTCACTGCGCGAGGCCAAGGCGGAAGACTATCCTGTCGTCGTGTCGCTGGCCCACGTAAGGCCACAGCAATACGCGGACCTTGCCCGCGCGATCAGCCCGAACGGGCTGGTGATCGGCACGCGCAAGCCGTTCAGCCCGTTGCGCCCCTGGCATTACCTGGCGTACCGCAAGATCGATGCCGTGCTGGCCTCGTATGCGGGACAGGATGCGGGCGAGCACCATATCAGCAGCGTGTATGCGGACTGGTTCCATCAATTGACGGGACTCGACATTCCCGTGGCCGAGCGCTATCCCTTCGTACACATCCCCGAGCACGCGCTGCAGCAGGCGCGGCAGCAGCTGGCCGCCTGGGGCTTTGCCCCGCGCCAGGGGCCGCTCGTACTCCTGAACCCGTTTGCCAAGTCGCACAAGCGCGGCTGGCCGCTGGAACGCATCGTCGAACTGATTGCGCGCATGCAGGCGATGCCGAAATGGCAGCATGCCTGTTTCCTGATCAATGCCATGCCGCAGGAACTGGCCAAGGTGAATGCCGTCGTGCAAGCGCATGGCTTGCCACGCACGCAAGCCTTCAGCGCCGTCGACAACTTTTTCCAGCTGCCGGCCATGCTGGCGCAATGTGACCTGATTATTTCGGTGGAAACGTCGATCATGCATCTGGCGAACGCCGTGCATGTGCCTGTCGTGGCGTTGATGCGCAAGAAAAATCCGGAATGGGCACCGTTCGACAGCGCCAACAGCACCGTCATCACGGTGGCGCGGCGCAGCGACTGGGTCAAGGCGATCTCGGTCGAGCAGGTATTGCAGACCCTCGCCTAGGGAACGCGGCAGTGCTGCAGTGACTAACCGCTGCCCAGCATGCTGATACGCACCAGGTCGGCCACGTTGTCGACCCCCAGCTTGTCCATCAGGCGCGCCTTGTGTACTTCCACCGTGCGCACGGAAATGCCCAGCGCCGGCGCGATATCGCGGTTGTGCTGGCCCGTCACCACCAGCTGCATCACTTCCCGTTCGCGCGGCGTCAAGGCGCGCAGCAAGGCCAGCCCCTCCACCTGGCGCAGCAACTGGCCGCGCGCGTGCGCCTCGCGCGAAAACGCTTCATCGATGGCTGCCAGCAGCTTGTCGTGGTCAAACGGTTTTTCCAGGAAATCGCTGGCCTGTGCCTTGAAGGCCTGGCGCGCCAGGGCGACGTCGCCATGTCCCGTGATAATGATAATGGGCAGCATGCATTTAAGCTCCAGCAAGCGTCGCTGCAAGCTCAGGCCATCCATGCCCGACATGCGGATATCGATCAGCAGGCAGCCGGCCCACTCGGGCCGCCAGCTGTGCAGGAAATCCTCGCCGCAGGAAAACAGGGCCGTGCGGTAGCCGCGTATGCCCAACAGCAAACCCAGCGCATCGCGCACGGCGGGATCGTCATCCACGATAAACACCGTCATATTACTTGTCACCATACTCTCCTGTAGCGGCCGCACTGGCGCGCGCCAGGGGCAGGACAAAACGAAAAATGCCATGCTTGCCCACTTCGGCCCATAGCTGGCCGCCATGCGCTTCGACGATGCTGCGGCTGAGCACCAGCCCCAGACCCAGGCCGCTGGCCTTGGTCGAGACGAACGGTTCGAACAGGCGTGCCGCCAGGCTGTTGGAAATGCCGGGACCGCTATCTTCCACGGACAGGCGCAAGCGCCCGCCTTCGAGCCGCTCGGCCGAGACCGTGATGCGGCGCCGGCCGCGCGGCTGGCCCAGCACCGCATCCTGCGCATTGGCCAATAAATTCCGCAACACCAGCTCGATTTGCAGGCGGTCGGCGTTGACGGCCAGCGGCGACGGCGGCGCCAGCACCAGCTCGATGCCATGCTCATGGAACAACGGCGTGAACTGGCGCGCCATGCCCTCGATCAGGGCGCCCGCCTCCACCGCTTCGAGTTGCATCGCGCCCGTGCGGAAAAAGTCGCGCAGGCGGCGCACCACGTCCGCGGCGCGTCCCGATTCGACGATCATATGCCCCACGGCGCCCTGCAGCAAGGCGCCGGTCTCGCCCCGTTCCAGCAAGTATTCGCACGCCTTGCCATAGGTCGACAAGGCCGTCAGCGGCTGGTTCAACTCATGCGCGAGGGCGGCCGCCATCTCGCCGGCGGCCGCCAGGCGCAGCGTGTGTTTCAGTTCGTCGGCCACCTGGCGCATTTCATCGACGACGATGCCGATAAAAAATCCCACCAGCGCCAGCACGGCATCGAGCAATTGCAATTCATAAAACTGGATATCGACCGCATGCGTCCACTTCACCAGGGTGATGAGGCACAGTTGCAATACAAACACAGCCAGCACGGCGCCATGCAGCCCCTGGCGCGAGGCGGCCCAGATCACCGGGAGAAACAGGAAATAGAAATGCTTGTATTCGGAACGCACGATGGAACCGAACAGGCTCCACAACACGAAGCTGGCCAGGGCAAGGTACGCCAGGGTTTCCCAGCGCCAGACGGCGGCGCGCAGGCGTTCGCGCCCGCGCTCGCTGAACAACACCCAGATCAGTGGCATCGACACCAGCATGCCGACCGTGTCGCCGATGCTGAAACGCCAGACCGCCGTTGCCCACTCGCCGGCCGGGATGCGTCCCGTCAGCGACAGCAAGGAAATATAGCCGAGCGCGTTAAGCACGGTGCCAAACAGCACGATGGCTACCCAGGCGCTCAGGCGGCGCCGGTTGTCGAAGATATCGCTGCTGCTGAAACTGCGGCGCAAGACTACGCCGATAGCGCCATAGCCGAGCACCAGCCATGCCGAACAGAGCAAGGTCAGGGGCAGGCCTGCCGGCATGCCGCGCACCAGCACCTCGCCAGCCACCAGGGCGATAAACCACGGCAGCGCCGCCTTGCGGCCGTGGATCAGCCAAAATACGAGGCCCAGCGCGGGATCGGGATTCCATGGGGTGATGTTGAGCCCGTACATCGGGTCGATATAGGTGGCCCAGTCAAACAGCAGATACAGGCCGACAAAGGCGGGATACGGCAGGTAGCGGGACAGGAATGGGCGCATAACGGTGTTTTTTAACTGTCCCGCATTATGCATCGCAAGCGTGCGCCACGCCATGCCATCTTGCGTTATATGCACATGAAATAATTTTCAGGCAAGGTCGCAAGGCGCGCCGGCGCCGTCAGGCCCCGGCCAGCGGCAGGCGCACTTCCACCAGCAAGCCCAGGCCGCCATTGCCGCTGTGCAACTGAATCGTGCCGCCGTGCTGGCGCACGACGGAAGCGACGATGGACAAGCCCAGGCCGCTGCCCGGCTGCGCCTGCTGCGGCGCGCGGAAAAAGCGGTCGAACACGCGTTCATACAGCGCCGGCGCGATGCCCGGGCCCTGATCGGCCACATGCAGCACGGCCTGGCCCCGCTCCGCATGCAGCGACACCGTCACGCTGCTGCCGCGCGGGCTGTACTTGATGGCGTTCTCCACCAGGTTGTCGATCAGCGAGACGAGGCTCTCGCGCTGTCCGGGTACGCTGAGCGAGACCCCGGCTTGCAATTCGAGCTCGATATCGCCCGCCTGGGCCAGGCCGGACAGGGCCGCCAGACGGTCTTGCAGCAAGATATCGAGCGCCTGCCGCCGCGGCAACTCGCCCCCGCCCGCCTGCACTTCGCTGCGCGTCAGCTGCAGCAACTGCCCCACCAGCCGCGCGGCGCGTTTGCCGCTGTTCAAGATACCGTCCAGCAGCTCTTGCTGACGCGCATCATGCGCCTGCCCCTGCAAGGCCTCGACATTCACGCGCATGGCCGCCAGCGGCGTGCGCAGCTCATGCGTGGCATCGGCGATGAAGCTGCGTTCGCGCGCGGCGCTGGCGTCGACCCGCTGCAACAGGGCATTGATATTGTCGACCAGCGCCGCCAGTTCGCCATGCGGCGGCTTGAACGCCAGCGGACGCAAATCCTGCGGCCCGCGCGCCGCCACCTCCTGCGCCACCTTGCGCCACGGGCGCATGGCAAGGCGGATCGACAGCCAGGCCGGCACCAGCAGGAACGGCAGGCTGATCAGCAGCGGCAGCAAGTAGTAGCCGCGCGAATTGATCGTGATGAAAAATTGCCAGGCGCCCCCCACTTCCAGCACGGTCACGCGGGTGGCCCCTTCGACCAGGCTGCGGCTGCGCCAGGCCTGGCCCTTGATGTACACCACTTCCATCTGCTCCGGGCCGGCGCTGCGGATACCACTGGGCGCATCGGGCGACTTGTAGACCAGCTTGCCCGCACGCCAGACCAGGATGCGCGGCGCCAGCTCAGGCACCTGGCCCATTTCAAATTCCTCGCGCAAGGCTTCGTCGATGGCGCGCAAGCTTTGTTGCTGGCGCTGCGGCTGCTCGGCCAGGTTATCTGCCACGCTGACAATGGCGTGCAGGACGCCGCGCGTCACATTGCTCGCTTCGCCGGCGCCCTCGACCAGCACATACGCCACGGCCAGGCTCCACAGCACGGTCAGCATCAGCATTTGCGCCATCATCAGGCGGCGCACCAGGGTAGGCCGGCGCAGCATGGCCCAGAAACGCCCCATCATGCGCCGCCGCCCGGCGCAGTCGAGGTCTCGCCCTGCTGGTCGATGACGTAGCCAACGCCGCGCACGGTACGGATATACCCTTCGCCTATCTTGCGGCGCAGGTTGCCCATATGCACATCCAGGGTGTTGCTGGCATTGGCCAGTCCGCCGGGCAGGATGTGTTCTTCCAGCACGCGGCGCGTGATGACCCGGTTGGCGCGCATGAGCAAGGTCTTCAGCAGTGCATATTCACTGGCGGTGAGCTCCACGGGCCGGCCATGCACGCTGACGCGGCGCGTGGGCACCTGCAGCAGCAGGCCGCGCAATTCGATGGTGTCGCCATCGAAGCCATAGCTGCGGCGCGCCAGCGCGCGCACGCGCGACAGCAGCTCGGCCAGCACGAAGGGCTTCACCAGGTAATCGTCGGCGCCACCGTCCAGGCCCCGCAAGCGCTGTTCCAGCGTGTCGCGGGCGCTGAGGATCAGCACGGGCAGGCGCGCCGCGCGCAGCCGCGCCAGCAAATCGAGGCCATCGCCATCGGGCAAGCCCAGGTCCAGCAGCACCAGTTCGCAACTGTCGTGCTCGATGCTGCGCGCCGCATCCTCCAGGCTGCGCACCCAGACCACTTGCATGCCCTGGTCGCGCAAGGCGATCCGCACGCCATTGCCCAGGTCCATATCGTCTTCAATCAGCAGTATCTTCATGCTGAGTATTAAACCACCGCAAGCTGAAGAATGGGTAAAGAAGCGTTCTTCATACAATCTTAATAAAAGGCTCATTTTTCCTTCATGGCAAGGATGGATACTGTCGACAGTCAATCGAGCCACTCCGGACTCGGTTCTCCACCTGACGGAAAACTCCATGCACGCATCTACAACCCTGTTGACCTCGCTGGCACTGGCCTGCGGCCTGAGCTTGAACCCCCTGGCTGCCGCGGCGGCCGAACCGGCTGCGGAAAATGTCTTCACCATCGGCGGCGGCGTCGCCGCCGTGTCCAGCTATTCCGGCGCCGACAAGCTGTCGGCCTCGCCCCTGATCATCCTCGATTACGCCATGGCCAATGGCCTGTTCTTCAGCACTTCGCGCGGCATCGGCTATGGCGGCCAGGCCGGCCCCCTCAGCTACAGCGCTGCATTGGGCTACCGCGGCAACCGCGAAGACCACAAGCGCAAGGGCGTCAATGGCTGGGGCGGCAGCGATTACCTGAAGGGCATGGGCGAAGTCAAGGGCAACGCCAGCGCCCTGCTCAGCGCAGGGTATTCGCCCTTGCCGGGCCTGTCGCTGAGCATCTCGAGCGACATTCCCCTGTCGAACCGCGAAAATGGCGCGAACGTGCATTTCGGCGCGACGGGCCAGGTCTACGGCCGGAGCGATGCCAAGGGCATGCAGCAGGATAGCGTGACCATCGGCGGCCAGCTGGGCTGGGGCGAGCGCAAGTATGTGCAGACCATGTATGGCGTCACGGCCACTCAGGCCGCGAACACTTCGTTCAAGCAATACACGCCCAAAGGCGGTTTCTATGAAGCACAGGCCACCATCAACTGGGAGCACCGCTTCGATGCGCGCTGGGCCGTCAATACCCTGGTCGGCGTCGAGAGCCGCCTGGGCGACGCGGCCAAGAGCCCCATCGTGCAGCGCAAGACTTCCCCGGTCGGCGCCGTGTATGTCACCTACCGCTATTAAACAAGCTTGAAGCGGGCGCTGGCATAAGGGAAACCCGTACGCTGTTTCGCCAATTTACAGCGGGGGGTGGCATGGCTAAGATGACATGGTTTTCCGACTATGGCCATCCCTTCCATGCATGCATCGCGCCTTGCCACGCAACGTCACCGCGCCGCGGACGGCAAGCCGGGCCAGGATACCTTGCTGCTGCTCTTGCCGGTCAAGCGCGCCAGCGACATCATCTACGGCGCGCGCTACGCCAGGCGCCTGCGGGAATGGGGTATCCAGGTCAGCGTCAGCCTGCTGCACGTGACACCGCCCCCACCACGCCGGGCCGATGGCTTGCCCCGGCACAGCCCCGCTGCATGCCATGCGCTGGATCCGGCCACGCAGCAGATGATGCACGAGGCGGGACTGTATCTGAGCCGTTCGCAGCTCGCCTTCAGCACCCATATTGTCGCCGGCGAGCTGCTGTTTTCGATCCTCGATACGGCGGAACTGCTCGGTTGCCACGAAATCGTCCTGCCGGCCCTGCGTCACGCTCCCTGGCAGCGCCGCTTTGCCGGTGCGCTGGCGCGCAAGCTGGCGCGCGCCACGCGCAGCGCCACGGTATTGCTGGCCGATACGGACGGCATGAGCGGGCCGCCGGCCTGAAGCGTCGCCGGCGCCCGGCCCTCCACCTACACATGGAACTTTGATGACACAAGCTATTACCCTGCACGCGGGCCTGAGCAATATGCCGCCAGGCATGTCACGCGTGCGCGAGCTGCTCAAGCTGCAATTGCGGGCACAGCTGCAGCGCCGGCAGACGCGCATCTGGCTACAACTGCTCAATTCCCACCCCGTGTTCCACGATTTGCTGCAAGCCTATCCGCGCATGATGCACAAGGTGTACCGCCCTTATCTGAGCACGAACCTGTCGTGCCGCCAGCGCGTCGCCTTGCTGGTCGAGCACTATCATTTCATCCTGCAGCAAGGCTGGGGCAAGTTGATGGCGCAGGCGGCGCGGGCGCCGGTGCGGCTGGGCTCCGTGCCGGGAAAGTCGGGCGCACCCTACCACCTGCAGCTGTGTTCGCTACAACCGATGGACCGCGAAGGCGAGATGGTCCTGCAACTGACGCGCGGCGATGACGTGATCTATTCGGTCGCGTTTACCTTTTTCGGTTCCCGCACACGCGCCAGCATGAGCGTGGGCATCGGTTGCATCCAGGGGCCGCGCGGCGCGGAAGGCTTGCGCCGCGTGCGCGAGGCAACCCGCGACCTGCATGGCATGCGCCCCAAGGCACTGATGGTGCGCCTGGTGCGCCAGCTGGGATATGAACATGGCTGCCGCAATATGGTACTTGTAGGCAACGCCAACCGCGCCGTCCATCATTCCGCAAAAAAGGGCCGTTTGTTTGCCGACTACAATGCTCTTTGGCAAGAACTCGGCGCCCAGGTACGCCAGGATGGCGATTTTGAACTGCCATGCGATAAGCTGCCCCTGCCTGCCCTGGAAGACATGCCCTCGAAGAAGCGCTCGGAAGCACGCAAACGCCACGCACTGACGCTGGCCATGATCCGCAGCCTGCATAGCGGCCTCGACGCTCATCGCAGCCCGGTGCAGGCCGCCACGGCAGGCACTGCGGCAACTGCCAACGAGGGACGGCAAGCGGTCGATCTGGACGACGACGACTACGCTTCCGCTGTCGCCTGAGCGACTTCTCCTCTTGCGGCACACGCTACAACCCATGCGCGGCCCAATCCTGTTACGCTAGCGTTATCGGCATGCACCGCGGTGCGCCGGTTCCCCCAACGCTTACTAGGAGGCAAGTCATGCGTGTAGACATCTACCGCCGGGCCGAGCACGACGGCATTTTTTCCTACCTCGCCGTGCCGGAAGGAAAGCTCATTCCAGAAGAAGTGACCAATACCGACTGGCAGCTGGAAATACGCGCCAGCGAAGTGGCCGACGATGCCCAGGCCTTGCCCGACTACCATATCGAACAACCGCACCAGCAGATCGCCGCCAAGGGCTATGCGATCACGGGCCTGAAAGACATGTAAACGAAAAAAGCCAAACCAGCATGTCTGCGGTTTGGCTTGCTTGTCTGCGCCGCGCGGTGCCGGTCAGTATTCGACCGCCACTTCTTGCGCGCCCAGTATTTGCTCCAGCGCCATCTGCAATTCATCCGAGGGCGCCACTTTCCACTCGTCACCAAACTGCAGCACGCAACTGACGCCTTGCGGGCTGACCCGCGCGGCGATCGGCAAGCCCGTGTCGGCGCGGTGCGGCAGGATCACGTCACGGATGCGCTTGGCGTCCAGGGTGGCGGGCAAGGTCAGGCCCAGCTGGCGGCCATACTGCACGCGCGCGGCGATGATGTCGAAGGCGCTCTCGGCCGTGATGCGCAAGCCGCCCGAGAAACGGTCTTCCGACACTTTGCCCACGACGGCCAGGAATTCATCCTCCTTGAAGATTTTCCGGTTGGCGTCGAACAATTCGCCGTACACCGTCACTTCCACCGTGCCGCTCTTGTCATCGAGCGTGACGATGAGGATCTTGCCGCGCTGCGTCATCTGCGTGCGCAAGCCCGTGATGACGCCCGCCATCATGCGCGGCTCGCGCGACGGCGACAGTTCCGACAATTTGGTGCGGGCAAAGCGGCGCGCCTCGGGCGCATACGAGTCGAACAGGTGGCCGGACAGGTAGAAGCCCAGCGCGATCTTTTCTTCCGTCAGCCGCTGTTTATCCGTCCACACGGGTACCTTGACGTACTCGGGCGGCGCCACCATGTCGCTGTCGTCGCCGCCGAACAGGCTCACCTGGTTCGCCGCCTTGGCGGCCTGGTCGGCGCACTCCATGGCGAACGCCACGGAAGCGAGCAAGATGGCGCGGTCGACCTTCAGGCAGTCGAAGGCGCCGCTGCGGATCAGGGATTCGATGGTGCGGCGGTTGATCTGTTTCTTATCCACGCGCTTGCAGAAGTCGAACAGGCTCGTGAAGGGGCCGCCGGCCTCGCGCGCGGCGATGATGGCTTCGATGGCGTTCTGGCCCGAGCCCTTCACGGCGCCCAGGCCATAGCGGATCTGCGTGACTTTCTTGCCGCTCACGGATGGCGGCGCGCCGCTCGGCGTGAAGCGGTAATCGGATTCGTTGATATCCGGCGGCAACAAGGTCAGCTTGCAGATTTCCAGCGAATCTTCCACCAGGATCTTGATCTTGTCCGTGTCGTCCATGGCCAGCGACAAGTTGGCGGCCATGAAGGCGGCCGTATGGTGCGCTTTTAAATATGCCGTGTGATACGACAGCAAGGCGTAGGCGGCGGCGTGCGATTTATTAAAACCGTAGCCGGCGAACTTTTCCATCAAGTCGAAGATCTCGTCGGCCTTTTCCGCCGTCAAGCCGTCTTTCGCCGCACCGGCGCGGAAGATCTCGCGGTGCTCGGCCATCTCTTCGGCTTTCTTTTTACCCATGGCGCGGCGCAGCATGTCGGCGCCGCCCAGCGAATAGCCGCCGACGATCTGCGCCATCTGCATCACCTGCTCCTGATACACCATGATGCCGTAGGTTTCGGACAGAATCGATTCCGTGCGCGGGTCGGGATAGTCGAAGCGTTCGCCGTGCTTGCGCTTGCAGAAATCGGGAATCAGGTCCATCGGGCCCGGACGATACAGCGCCACGAGCGCGATAATGTCCTCGAAGCGGTCGGGACGCGCATCTTTCAGCATGCCCTGCATGCCGCGCGACTCGAGCTGGAACACGGCCACGGTCTTGGCCTTGGTCAGCAAGTCGTAGGACGGCTTGTCGTTCAGCGGCAAGGTCGCCAGGTCGAAGTTCGCCTGCGCGGGGTCGAGCTGCTTGATGTAGCGCACGGCGCGGTCGAGAATCGTCAGCGTGGTCAGACCCAAAAAGTCGAACTTCACGAGGCCGACGGCTTCCACGTCATCCTTGTCGTACTGCGACACGACGCCCGAGTCGCCGCCCTGCGTGTACAGCGGGCAGAAATCCGTCAGCTTGCCCGGGGCGATCAGGACGCCCCCCGCGTGCATGCCGATATTGCGCGTGATGCCTTCGACTTGCTGCGCCAGGTCCAGCAGTTGCTTGACCTCTTCCTCGTTTTCCAGGCGCTCCTTGAGCAACGGTTCTTCCTCGATGGCGTCGGCGATCGACACGGGCTTGCCGGGCTTGAACGGGATCAGCTTGGAGATGCCGTCGCAGAAGTTGTAGCCGAAGTCCATCACGCGGCCCACGTCGCGGATCGCGCCCTTGGCCGCCATGGTACCGAAGGTGGCGATCTGCGAGACGGCCTCCTTGCCATACAAATCCTTGACGTGCTGGATCACCAGTTCGCGCTTTTCCTGGCAGAAGTCGATATCGAAGTCGGGCATCGATACCCGTTCAGGGTTCAGGAAACGCTCGAACAGCAGGTTGTACTTGAGCGGATCGAGGTCGGTAATCTTCAACGCATATGCCACCAGCGAGCCAGCACCCGAGCCACGGCCCGGGCCGATCGGCACGTCATTGTTCTTGCCCCACTGAATAAACTCGGCCACGATCAGGAAGTAGCCAGGGAACTTCATGTTGATGATGGTGTTGTTCTCGAACTCCAGGCGCGCCTCGTAGCGTGGGCGCTCCTTCTCGCGCTGCTCCGGGTCCGGATACAACTGGATCAGGCGCTCTTCCAGGCCCTTCTTGGTTTCCGCGCGCAGGAAATCGTCGATGGTCATGCCCGGCGTCGGAAAGTTCGGCAATTGCGGCTTGCCCAGGGTCAGCGTCAGATTGCATCGCTTGGCGATTTCCACCGAGTTTCGCAGCGCGGCCGGCAGATCGTGGAACAGCTGGCTCATTTCATCCTGCGTGAGGAAGCGCATCTGCTCGTTGAAGCGTTTGACACGCTTGGCGTTGGCCAGCATCTCGCCTTCGGCGATACAGACGCGCGCCTCGTGGGCAATAAATTCTTCCTGCGAAATGAATTGCACGGGATGCGTAGCCACCACCGGCAGACCCAGCTTCGACGCCAGCGCGACCGAATGCCGTACCTGCAGCTCCTGGTTGGGCTGGCCGGCGCGCTGGATTTCGATATAGAAATGGCCGGGGAACAGCGCCGCCCACTTGCTGGCATGGGCTTCGGCCAGCGCCAGGTTGCCGTTTTCAATCGCCGTGCCGACATCGCCAAAGTGCGCGCCGGAGAGCGCAATCAGGCCATTGGCCGCGCTATCGTCCGGATACAGCTCGTAGCGCTTGCTGGGCAGCGCCTGCAGCCATTCGTAGCGCACCTCGGCGCGCCCCTTGTGCTGATTGGTCAGCCAGGCCTGCGACAGCAGCTCGCACAGCTGCAAATAGCCCATGCGGTTCTTCGCCAGCAACAGCAAACGCGACGGTTTGTCGCGGTTATCGTCGTTGGTGATCCATACCTCGACGCCGACCACCGGCTTGACGCCCTTGCCGCGCGCTTCCTTGTAGAACTTGACCATGCCAAACAGGTTCGACAGGTCGGTGACGGCCAGCGCCACCTGCTTGTCCTTCGCCGCCGCCTTGACCACGTCGTCGATGCGCACCAGGCCATCGACGATCGAGTACTCCGAGTGCACGCGCAAGTGGACGAAAGCGGGACCGGGCTGCATCGCTTGCTGTGAACCTGCCGGAGCGCCGGCCTCTTGCATTACCATTTCCATCCTGTGTACCGTTTCGTGCAAAATTCAATGGGGTCTATTCTACCGCGTCGCGCGTACGGACCGGGTATCCCGACTGGCCTGCCGGGCTTATAATATCGGCTGTTCAGTCTAAGCCGATCGCCATCATGCAAGCCATCACCCCAGCAACACCTGCCGCAACACCTGCCGTTTCCGCCGCTGTCAGCCCGCCCGCCGCCACGTTTGTCAATATTGCAGCGTATAAATTCATTACGCTAGCCGATACGGAAGCCATGCGTCCCTTGTATCAGGAGCAATGTCTGACGCTGGGCCTGAAAGGCACGATCCTGCTGACGCCGGAAGGCATCAACATGTTCCTGTCGGGCACGCGCGCGCATATCGACAGCTTCCTCGCCTGGGTGCGCAGCGACGCGCGCCTGGCAGACCTGGAGTGGAAGGAAAGCTTGTCGAACGAGCAATCGCACAAGCGCATGCTGGTCAAGCTGAAAAAAGAAATCATCACCATGCGCATGCCGCTGATCAAGCCGGAATTGGGCCGCGCCCCGTCCGTCGATGCGCATACGCTCAAGCGCTGGCTCGACGCCGGCGTCGACGATGCTGGCAAACCCGTGGTCATGATGGAAACGCGCAACGCCTTTGAAGTGGACGTGGGCACGTTCAACAACACGCTTGATTATCGCATCGACAAGTTTACGGAATTCCCGGCCGTCGCTGCCGCGCACAAGGATGAACTGGAAGGCAAGACCGTCGTCACCTTCTGCACGGGCGGCATCCGCTGCGAAAAGGCCGCCATCCACATGAAGGAAATCGGCTACGACAGCGTGTACCAGCTCGACGGCGGCATCCTGAAATACTTCGAAGAGGTCGGCGGCGAGCACTACACGGGCGACTGCTTCGTCTTCGATTACCGCACGGCGCTGAACCCGAAACTGGAACCGACGGAAACCGTGCAATGTTTCGTCTGCCGCGCCGTCGTCACTCCGCGCCAGCAACTGGCGCCGGAATATGTGTATGAGGTGTCTTGCCCGCATTGCTACGAAAAAAAGAACTAGCGCCTGGTGGCGCGCAGCAACGCGCCAAAGGCGCACCAACTGCGCATGTCATAATTCACAATGTTGCCCGATTCCGTGAAACGCCACCATGCATAGTAGAGACAAGCAATAACAAGATGACAAAACAAGGCTTGGCCATTGCGGTCGTCATACCCAGTTACAAGGTCGATCGGCATATCCTTTCGGTCATCAGTCAGATTGGCGCCGAAGTGAGCCGCATTTATGTCGTCGACGACTGCTGCCCGGACCGCTCAGGCGACCTGGTCGAGCGCCACTGCGGCGACAAGCGCGTGGTCGTGTTGCGCCATGCCGAAAACCAGGGTGTCGGAGGCGCCGTCATGACCGGCTATCGCGCCGCACTCGATGACGGCATGGATATCATCGTCAAGGTCGATGGCGATGGCCAGATGGATCCCGCATGCATTCCCGACTTTGTCGCGCCCATTATTGCTGGCGAAGCCGACTACACCAAGGGCAACCGCTTCTACGATCTGGAAAGCGTGCGCAGCATGCCCAAGGCGCGTCTTTTTGGCAACGCGATCCTGTCTTTCATGAGCAAGATCTCTTCCGGCTACTGGGACATTTTCGATCCGACCAACGGCTACACCGCCATCCACTGCGAAGTGGTGCGCCACCTGCCGATGGAAAAAATCAGCCGCCGCTATTTTTTTGAAACGGATATCTTGTTTCGCCTCAATACCTTGCGCGCCGTCGTGGTCGACATCCCCATGGATGCAAAATATGGCGATGAGGTTAGCAATCTGAAGATTTCCCAGGTGGTGCTGGAATTTTTTGCCAAGCATCTACGCAATTTCTTCAAACGCATTTTCTACAACTATTACTTGCGGGACCTGTCCATTGCCTCCATTGAACTGCCCATCGGTGTCCTGATGCTTGTCTTCGGGTGCGTGTTTGGCGCGACGCAATGGCTGCATTCCGTGCATGACGCTATGCCCGCCTCGGCAGGGACAGTCATGCTGTCAGGCTTGCCGGTGATTGTCGGCCTGCAATTAATACTGGCCTTTCTCGGACACGATATCAGCGCGATTCCTAAAAAACCGTTCCACCGCATTCGGCGTGGCAGGAAGTGACGGCGCGATTGCATCGCCTGACAGACAAACCGCAGGCAATGGCAGAAGACTGTGCCCGTGCGCTGGATACGGCGCACGGGGCAGCGCGCCCCAGCAACTCTATGGAGATAAATAAATGACGTACATCGTAGCCCTGTTATGTGTGCTTGGCATTGCAGCTGGACAAATCCTGTTTAAAGTCAGTGCGAATGGATTGCTGCAAAGCGGCAGCTTTTTTTCCCTCAAAACCCTGACTGCGCTGTCGGCGGCAATCTTCCTCTATGGGCTGACGACGCTGGCCTGGGTCTGGGTACTGCAGCGCGTCGAACTGGGCCGAATCTACCCGCTGATGGCGCTGGCCTTTGTGCTGGTGCCGATCGGCAGCCATTTTCTTTTTGGCGAACGCTTCCAGACCCAATACATGATCGGTGTCGCGCTGATCATCGTCGGCATCCTTGTTGCCACGAAGGCATAAGCACGCTGTCGCCGCCACCCGCGGTGCTGCTCCATTCTCTTGCTCGAATTTGAAGTTACCCATGAAAAATCAGGTTTTTACTCCCCTGGCCATTGCCCTGACAGCCGTCGTCCTGGCTGTCATCTGGTTCTGCTTTGCACCCGGCTTCATGTCATATGATTCCATGGTCCAATACAAGACGGCCCTGAATCAGTACTATACGGATAGCAATCCCGCCATCATGTCCTACGTGTGGCATCTGTGCCTGTACCTGGTTTCCGGCCCGCAAAGCCTGCTGATGCTGCACCTCGCCTTGCTGGCAGCAGGCATCCTGATCTGGTACGGCAATATGGCACAGCGTGGCTGGGCCCTGCTGATTCCCGCCATGTGCTTGCTGCCATGGGTCGTCAATTTTGCCGGTGTACTGTGGAAAGACGTGGGCATGGCCTTCGCCCTGCTCGTGGCGACGGGACTGTTGTATACAAGGACGAAGAACTGGCGCGTCGCCGCCCTGGCCATCCCTTTCATTTTCTATGCCTCCGCCGTCAGGCACAATGCCATCCTGGCCATCGTGCCCCTCATCTACTGTGCACTGCGCCACTTCTGGCCGACACGGTCCATCGTACAAATGGCGATCCTGAGCGTGCTGCTGTCCGCCACCCTGCCCCTGGCCACGTCGGTTCTCAGCTACAACGTCCTGCATGCGGAGAGAAAACACTTTGAAACGTTAACGATGGGGGATGAAGTGGCCAGGATCGCCTTCATGACGGGCGAAAACTTGATGCCATGGGTGAAGCCTGAAGACAATGCCGCCTGCTCACCCCTGCCTATCCAATATGAGCGGGCGATGTGCTTTGTCCGCAAAGGCTATGACCCTAGCGGCAGCCTGTTTGCCGGCATGCCGCATACGCAAGCCCATGCCTTATGGAAAAAGACCATCTTCGAGCATCCGCTGCCGTACCTGCAGATCAAGGGCGGGGCATTCCTGTATTTCCTGCGCTCGCCCACGCTGGAACCCTACTATGCCTGGCATCCAGGCATCATGGACAATGAATTGGGAATCAAACTGGACAATCCGAAACTGGCGCACCTGATGCAAGCCTATGTCGAAGGCAGCCAGGCCACGCCGCTCGGAGAGCTCTTCAAGCCGTATTCCTGGCTGCTGCTATCCATCGCCATGATGGTGCTTGGCTGGCGCATGCAGCCGTCGCTGGAGAGGACCCAGATACTGGCATTGAACGCCTCTGCGCTCGGCTACTTCCTGGGCTACCTGGCGAGCGTGCCGTCAGCCGATTTCCGCTATATCTACTGGTGCATCATAGCCACCAGCCTGTCCATCATCATCTGGCTGGCGGCACGCGCTGGCCTGGCCAAGCCAAAAACCAGCCAGACCTAAGTCACCATCAGATGGGGGAATGCTCCCGGCGTTGCCAAGCTGCGATAGCGTCAAATTCTATCCAGCACGGCGAACGTCACATGCCCGAGTACCTGCTCCACGGGCAGATCATCGCGCAGTGGAAGCCACATCTGGAGCCGGACGGGGGCCAGTTCGAGCGTCTTGCCATGCAGCTGCAACGCATGCAATATCGCATCCTGCGCAAGCACGTTCAGGCGCCAGCAAGCGGGTAGATGGCGCACCATCGCCGCAGCGGCGGCGGCAGGCAAGCCTTCGTATGCCGTGACAATGGCGCCATGGGCATCCTCCAGCACGACCATCGAGCACACGGGATCGCGATAGCAATATACGGCGCGCGCAAACGGCGGCAAGGGCAAGCTGGTGTCGGGCACAAGGCTGCCATCGGGCTCGAATGGCTGCTGTTCGTTGCCTTCGGCGCCCCTGACCCAGCCATACATCCAGCGGTCAGCCACTTGAAAGCCATGTTTTTCATACACCGCATACTGGCTGGTCCACAGCGTCAGGTAATCGAACTGCTGTTCTCTCGCATGGGCAATAATGGTTTCCAGCATGCTGTTGGCGATACCCTTGCCGCGCTCCCCTTGTGCCACGCAGACAAGGCCGATCATCGCGATACGCAGCGTGCGCTCACCCAGCTGATGCTGCTTTTCCCGCAACACCAGCCCGCCGACGGTCACCGTGCCGATGCGCGCTTCGGCAAAAACCACGCCGTCCGACGCCGCCGACAGCCAGGGAAAATGACGCTGCAGCGTCACGCCACGGTTTTTACTGTGGAAAAAAACATCCCAAAACAACGCTTTCAAAGCCTCGGATGCCACCGTGGAGAGTGTGATTGTCACACCCTCTGCATGCACCATTTTCGACGATTCCATGAGTTAATCCGCTCCAACATGAACAGTGAGAAGAGGCAGCAGACGGCATTCGCAGCGGCGCGTCCGGCCGATGCCATCAGCCGATGCATGCATCGGCCAAAACAACTGCCAGGCGCCTCGCGACTGCCGCGTTCCACTCAAGGACGAACGCCATCCATATTCAGCGCCCACCATTTACGCAGCAAGACGATCGCCGAGGACAGGAAGAAGCCGAATAGCAGACTGAGCAGCAATACCGCGGATAAGCGGATATTGCGTTTCTCCGGCAAGGTAGGACCAGCGATGAAGCGGCTCTTTTCCAGATACAAATTGATGGAGCGCTGGTTATCAATCGTTATCATGTTATACACTTCCTTGACCACTTCATCGTTCAGATTCTTGTTCTTGAAGACGCCTTCCTTCACCGCTTCGAGGCCGCGCAGCAACGCTTCGCCCGATTGGTTGGTATCCAGCAGGCTCTTGGCCTGGTCGTAGTACTCGCGCAACAGAATACTCTGCGCCTGCTCGCGCTTGAGGCGGATGATGGTTTCGCTGGTGCTCAAGGCTTCCACTTCGCCGGACATCAGATGGGTAATGGGCGACAAATAACGGGCGCTGTCTTCCGTGACGGAAATCACCGAGGTTGCCGACTTGTTCGCCGCTTCCGGATAACTGCCCACGATTTTCTTGAGTACCACGCCCTTGCGCTGATACATCTCCAGCCGCTCATTCATGCTGATGATGTCGTTATCAAGCTTGGTGATCTTGGCCGATAATTCAATATGCTTGAAACGCAGCACATCGGAATAATTGGAGTAGATGATGCTGTCGATGGCATAGCGCCCCAGCAAGCCCACCATGCGCTGGGCATTCTCGGCACTGCCTGCGGCATACGAAATACGCAAACCAATCACATTATTGCCGCCATCCTTCGGTTGTTCCATCAACTCCTTGGCGTCCATCTTGGTGAAGGGGAAAATCGGCTCCACCATCTTGTTGAATCCGTCACCGCTGGCCATGGCCTTGCGCAGTCCGCCGATGCCGTCGACTCCCTGCAGCTTGTTCGCTTGCACAAAGGCGTCAAAGCGCTCGCTGGTACTGAAGGCGGCGGCGTAGCGTTTGTAATCGGCCAATACGATACCCGGATTACCTTCCTTGTCCTTGTCCTTTTTCGGATCCTTGTCCTTGTCCAGCGTCTCCAGCGGCAAGGGAATCGGACCGCCAAACTGCAGGAAGCCTTCGCTACGATACTGCCCCAGATACAAGGCACCGGACACGGCGATGGCCATGACCGCGATCGTGGCAACGCCTATCCACTTGCGCGCGTCGCGCAAGGCTTTGACATAATTGACAACGTTTTCGCCATTCTGCGTGTCAAGCTGATTCAAATTTTCCATGTTTCTTCTCTAGAAAGTAAATATATCCATCACCGGTACCGCAAGGCACGAGGTGTGCAGACTGTGCCTGCTTGCTCAAGGCGGCGGCGATGCGGCATCGCCACGGGCGCACCAGATCAAATCTTCAATACCGCACTGCGGTGCATATTCGGTGACCGCCTGCAGCAGCAAGGCGCGTACGGCTTCATGATCAAACCGTGCGCATGCTTGCGTCAAGTCATCGAGCAGCAACTCCAGCTGCGGCCAGGGCAATTCGGCTTCCTGGGCACGCATGATCAAGGGATGATCGGTACCTTCAACGTTATCGCCGATCAGCAGTTCCTCATACAATTTTTCACCGGGACGCAAGCCCACATGATGGATATCAATGGTGCCATTCGGCGTCTGTTCGCCACGCACTTCCAGGCCGCTCAGATGCACCATGCGCTTGGCCAGATCGACGATCTTCACGGGATCGCCCATGTCCAGCACAAAGACATCGCCCCCTTCGCCCATGGCGCCCGCTTGCAGTACCAGCTGTGCGGCCTCCGGAATGGTCATGAAGTAACGCGTGATTTCCGGATGGGTAATGGTGATGGGACCGCCTGCCATGATCTGCTTGCGGAACAGGGGGACGACAGAACCGGATGAGCCCAGCACATTGCCAAAGCGCACCATGCAGAAACGCGTCTTGTCCTGTTCGCGTGAAAATGCCTGCAAGATCAATTCCGCCAGGCGCTTGGTCGAGCCCATGACATTGGTCGGGCGCACGGCCTTGTCGGTGGAAATCAGCACAAAGCGTTTCACTCCGGCGGCGATGGCGGCCCGTGCCATGCTCAGCGTCCCCAGGGCATTGTTGCGTATCCCCTCGATCGGGTTATGCTCCACCAACGGCACATGCTTGTAGGCGGCTGCGTGATATACCGTTTCCACCTTGAACGTGCGCAGGATCTTTTCGCATTTCTCGGTTTCCAGGACGGAGCCCAGGAATGGCAACAGCTCGAGTTCGATATGCTGCGCCTTGCGCAAGCCCTGCAATTCCTGTTCGATGGTATACAGGGCAAATTCCGACATCTCGAGCAAGATCAGGCGCGCAGGCCGCTGCCGCAGAATCTGGCGGCACAATTCGGAACCGATGGAGCCGCCGGCGCCCGTGACCATGACGGTCTTTCCAGTGATACACATGGCCATCAAGTCATGGTCAGGCTCGACAGCGTCACGGCCCAGCAAATCCTCGATCTCGATCTCGCGCAAGTCCTGCAAGCGAACCAGACCGCTGATCAAGCTCTTGATCGGCGGGGTCACCAGCGTCTTGATCTTCAGCGGTTCCAGCTTGTCGAGGATACGGCGCTGCTGTGCACGCGACAAGGATGGCAGGGCCACCAGGATCTTGGTGATGCCCTTGTCCGCCACGAGTTCCGGCAAGTCTTCAGGGGCATACACGCGAATGCCGGCGATGATTGCGCCGTGCAGCTCTTTTTTCTCATCGATCAGCGCCACCGGGCGGTACTCGGTGCCATAGCTCAGCGTCTGTGCCAACTGGCTGCCGGAAGCGCCGGCGCCATAAATGGCGACAGGGATGCCACCGGTCACGCCCGATACCCGCGCGAAATAACCGCGCGCCATGAAACGGCTGGCCGTCACGTACATGATCGCACTGACCCAGTAAATGCCAAAGACACCGCGCGACAGGCCGATCATGTGCGTCGAGAAGGCCGCGAAGGCCAGCAAGACCGCCACCGACAGCGTCACGCCCAGCACCACCACGTAGACTATCTTGTAGTCGATAAAGCGGATCACCGCGCGATACAGTCCCAGCTTGATAAAGATCGGAATCGAGATCAGTGGCGCCAGCAGAATCAGCCAGAAGTACGGGCGGAATACGGCGAGGCTGACACCGTCAAAGCGCAGCAGTATCGCCACGCAAAATGTCAGTGGCAAAAAGAACATGTCCGCAGAGGCGGCGATCAGCTGCTTTTGCAAGCGCGGGAAATTCGATAAAGGAGTCATCAATTCTTACCAATCTCAATATGCAGGCGCAACCTGGGCATCAATGCGTGATGCCATCGCGACGCACCACTTTCAGGAAAGTCAGGAAGATAATTTTCAAGTCGAGTAAAAACGACTGGCGCTGCAGATATTCGGCATCCAGGCGAACCTTGTCCGGTATCGGCAATTCATCGCGGCCGTTGATTTGCGCCCAGCCGGTCAAGCCCGGCAATACCTGGTCTACGCCATATTCGGTGCGCAAGGCAATCAGGTCATCCTGGTTGAACAGCGCGGGACGCGGGCCGACAAAACTCATGTCACCGGCAAGGATGCTCCACAGCTGCGGCAACTCATCCAGGCTGGATTTACGCAGGAACGGGCCGACCGGCGTCAGGAAACGCTTGGGATCGGACAGCAAATGGGTCGCGACCGCCGGGGTATCCACACGCATGGTGCGAAATTTCGGCATCCGGAAAATACGGTTATGGCGTCCCACCCGGTCCGACCAATACACGATGGGCCCGGGCGAGGTCAGTTTGACCAGCACGGCCACCACCAGCAGCGGTATGGACAGCACGGCAATAGCCAGCAAGGCAACACTTACATCAAACAAACGTTTCATTTAATTTCCCCGCGCCGCACGGCGCAAACCTTCATCCACACTCAACGGCGGCACCCAGCCAAGCAGCTGTCGCGCCTTTGAAATATCCACCTGCAAGGAGCCGCACAAGCGCTGTGCGAAGCCGCGCTTGCCGATCACCGCGCATGCCGCGCCCAGCATCCATGCCGGCACCGGCAGCAGCCGCGCAGGCTTGCCCAGCGCCTGGCCCATACGGCGCAGCAGCTGGCTCGTCGACAAGTCTTCGCCATCGGCCGCCAGCCAGACCTGATTGGCCGCCGCCGGGTGTTCCGCGCATACGGCAACCAGGTCCGCCAAATTGCCCAGCGCAACCAGGCTGCGCCGGTTCTGGATCGCTCCCAGCGGCAGCGGCACGCCGCGCCGCAGCCAGCGCATCATGCTGAGGAAATTGGCCCCGACGCCAGGCCCATACACCAGCGGCGGCCGTATCACCACCACCTGCATGCCGGTTTCCTGGGCCAGCGCAAACAATCCCTGCTCGGCTTCCAGCTTGGAAATACCATATGGATCCGACGGTGCCGGAACATCGCTTTCCGAGAAGGCCTGTCCAGGCAGCGTCGCTTCGCCATTCACCTTGATGGAACTGATAAACACAAAACGCCGTACCCCCGCGCGCGCGGCGCAACGCGCCAGGTGCAGCGTGCCATCGACATTCACGCGGCGAAATTCCTGCAGCGGATCGGCCGCCGTCTCGTTCATCACATGCACGCGCGCCGCGGCATGCACGACGACACTCACCGAGTCGAAAGCATGATCCCAGCATGTCTGGCCGGACAGATCATCGATGACAAACGTTTCCACCGTCTCGGGAAACACGGCGGCGGCATCGCGCGTGCAGGCACGAATGTGTCCATCGCCCATGCGGGCCAGCCGTTCAATCAATGCGGCGCCGACAAATCCGGTCGCTCCAGTCAATAACACCACAATACATTCCTAATCAAAAACCTCGGGACAGGACACCGGGCCGGCATCCTGCGCGCCGCATGGGCGGCTTATCCTGCCATTAGCGCAGCTGGCGCGGCGTGTCAAACAAGGCGGCATACTTCGCCGAAATGGTGCTCCACGTATAATTTTCTTCGGCGATCCGCTTCATGGTACGCCCAATCGCTTGCAGCTCATCTGGCTGCACGGTATTGAGAATGGCCAGCAAGCCGGCTTCATCGTCGAAGTACCGTGCCTGATTTTGCGTTGTTTCCCGGTTATAGCTCACGCCAAATGCCAGAATGGGCAAGCCCAGGTACATCGCTTCCACCAACGAAGGATTCGTTCCACCGGCGCTGTGGCCATGCACATACATGCGGCAATTGCTGCGCAACTGGTTCAGGATGGCCTGGTCATAAATCGGATCAAGCAGGTGCACATGCGCCACGTGCGCATATTTTTGCTTCAGCTCCTGCCCGTACGCGCTATTGGCCCAATTACCGACAATCACCAGGGGCATGCGCGTCTGCGCAGCAAAGACATCGATGATCAAGTGCACATTATTTTCCGGCTCGATGCGGCATACCTTGAAGGCATAGTCATGCTGCAAGAAGGGAAAGCGCTGCAGTACCTCGCCGCTGATGGGCTGCTGCGTCACATGGTCGGCACCATACGCAATCAGTTCGCTGGGGCGGCCATATTGCGCGCTGACGTATTGCTGAATCGCCTTGTTGTCCGCAATCGTCACGTCGGCAAAACGCACCGCCGTCGCCTCGGAAAGCTTCAGGAACCATTTGGCGAAACGTCCCCATTTGGCGCGGCGCCATTCCATGCCATCGATATTGACGATGACTTTCTTTTTGCTCAGCAACTTAATAACAGGCAAGAAAATACAGCCTGAGACCCCGAGGATCACCAGCACATCCGCATAGCGTAATGCGGATAGCATGGAAACGATATCGTATGGAATACTCTGCACGCCATTCGCGTCCAGATTGACATATTTCAGCTTGACGCCCTTGTACGTCGGCGGCTGCTCGGCATATTTTTTACCACTGCAGTATACGGTGATATCAAACTTGTCGCTCAGATTATCCGTCAGGTGCTCGGTCAGGGTTTCCCAGCCACCGTATTTTGCCGGCAAGCCCACCGTTCCAATAATTGCAATCTTCATTTACCAACCTTCATTTTTAACTTGTCATTCAACACAAATGCCTCTCGCGTATCCTCTGCACACGGCCTGCGGCAAGACGATACGATAGGCAATACAGGTAATTATTTCCGGAAATACCTTAGCTTCAGCACATCTGACAATATTCTCAAGCAACCGAATGCGACGGAAATCATCAGACAGCCGATGCCATAAAAGCGCC
This sequence comes from Janthinobacterium sp. JC611, assembly GCF_018682595.1. Classification (NCBI taxonomy): domain Bacteria; kingdom Pseudomonadati; phylum Pseudomonadota; class Betaproteobacteria; order Burkholderiales; family Oxalobacteraceae; genus Janthinobacterium; species Janthinobacterium sp. JC611. Next base: position 119,460 of record NZ_JAFLJN010000014.1, on the reverse strand, counting down.
AATGGCGCAGCATCACTTTCTTTGCGCGGAATTCATTCATGCGCATCTTGAACAGTGCGGAGGACAGGCCGCCCGTGCTGCCCGGCGCGCGCGACAGCGTCGTCATCGGCAGAGGAACGAAATGTACCGCCTTGGCACGCGCATTAATATTGAGCAGATACGCATAATCTTCGCAATAGCGCATCAACGGCACGCCCAGGCCCAGGTTACGCCGTACTGCCAGGCAGGGGGTGTACACGGGATTGAGCGCCGCCAGCAGATACTTGAACGGCAAATGGCGCAGGCGCCCCGCATACCAGCGCGCATTGATGGCATTGATATTCGTCGGTGTATCGACGGGATGATAAACAATGTCACACGTCCCCTGCTTCAGGTAGCCAAGCAGGAAATCAATCTTCTCTGGAGCAAACCGGTCATCCGAGTCCAGAAACGCCACGAAACTGAAGCGCGCGCGGCGCACGCCCAGGTTGCGTGCCGACTGGGGGCCACTGTTTTTCGCCAGGCGGTAAACCCGTACCGGCACGCCCGACGAATTACAAACGGGCAATTTCTCGGCCAGCACCAGATTGGGCGAGCAGTCGTCGACAACCACGATCTCAACCTGCTCAATGGCGCTGGTCGTGACGGACTCGATGGCATCAAGCAAAGCCTCATGGCGCGCATACGCGGGAATGACCACGGTAATGCCAAATGTTTTTCCGATAGTCATAATTAGAAGAAGCTCACCGAATTAATGGAAGACGAACCAAGCAGGAAAGCGATGGTCAGTCCAAATGACACGAGAACATAGCAGTACACGCGCGGGTACATCTCCAGGGCTCGGCTGCGCTCAAGCTCATAGGCAAAGCACCACACAAAGATCGGATATATCGAATACACAAAACGATAGCTGAAGTACGGCAGCGGGAACAGCAGCACGCTGGCGATAAACAGCAGCCACAGGAAACTCGCATAGGGCTTCAGGTCGATATATTCCCGCTTGTTCAAATGGCGCATGAACGCATACAGACAGAAAAAACTGGCATAGATACTGATCCGCGCCAAAATCTCATCGTTATCATGCGCCAGATATTTCGTGACCTCGTAGATAAAACCGTTGACGGGTGCATACAGGACGCTGTCCGCCGGGACAATAAACAGGCAAAGCAAGGCCACCAGGCCGCCCTGGAGCAAACGCCGCATGTCACAGCATGACAACAGATAAATTGCCAGCAATAGCAATGAACTTTTGTGCAACAGCAGCGACAGGACCAGGAAGACCAGGCCAGACTTGCTTTTCATTCCGCGCGAGACAGCCACGCAAAACAGGATGGCCGATGCGGATTGCCTGAATGCATTTGTAAAGAACTCGGTGCCGACCGGAGAAATAACCAGGAAAAACAGCATGAAGAACTTGACCCGGATATTTCCTTTCATAAACAAAATCGGCAACACGATGAAGAGAATCCAGATGCTCGCGAATGCATACCGGTTGCACAATGCCCCGGGCGCCATCGAGAAAAAGAAGTCCATGACATAGAAGGAATAGTCATCGGCTTCGATGGCGCCGCCGCCTCCTTGGCAAGCCGTCAAGAAATAGTTCAGGTATGTCGAGGAATCCGTGCCGAATTCCGGCGAACGGAAGGCAAAGGCGCACAAGGTGATCAGGCAGCACATCGCAATCTGAAATGACAGACGCGACTTATCCTGGGTAAACATCCCGAGTATCAAGACCGGCAGGAAAGCGAGTATATAAACTTGACCGATTGGCATTTTTCTTTTTTCAAACGGGGGCGCGCCGAACTTGCGCTACAGAAACGCAACATCTGCGGCGCTGCGTGCCAGGCACCGAAGGGCCCGGCTACGCACTCCGACGCCATCTCAGCGCTTGAATTCTTTCATGGCGGATTGCAACTGGCTCAGACTCGGTTGCACATGCGTCAACAAATGCGCATATGCCTCGCCAATATTCGTCAGATTTTGCTGAGCATATGCCTGGCGGTTAATGGCAGGTTTGAATTTGATCTGCATAAAACGATAAGCCCGGCGTGAAAACTCGCGGCCCAGTTCCCATATGAACGATAAACAGGCGGGGCTATAACGTTCGCGCTTGACATAGGCACACAGGGAAGCCTTCGTTTCACGCCAATATTTAGGATGATGCAGGCAGCACTTGGCATACATGCGGGGCAGATTGGGCCGATACTCGGCTTTGCCGATCTTATCGATCGCCGCCTTGAATGAGTAAGACCAGACCGTTGGCACGCTGTAGAACTCGGGGATCAAGGGGTCCCACACCAGATTGGTGAAGGCGCCGATGTGCGCATTGTCGCGCAAGCCACCCTTGTGCCCGCCTTCCGCACTTTGTCCCGAGGTGCTGCCACCCGAACTACCCGCGATAATAAAGGGAAAGTCGATCTGCACGCTGCTGCGCGACTCCTCGGCAATCAGTGCCGCGCTATAGATGTCCGGACTGACTCCGCCAAACAGCGAACCATATTTTTGCTCGATACGTTCGGCAAGCGCACGCGACATCATGCCCAGATAGGCGCGTGGCATGGACATGACGCCCGTTCCCAGATTTTTCAATGCCTGCTGCAGCACCTGCGGTCCGTCGAGCGGGGAAATGGTGGCGGCAAATGGCTGCACCGTCAGCTTGGCCGTAAAGTCGGCCCCGAAATACAGGGACTTGAAGTCCGGCCAGAAGTAAGCGGCGCCCAGGGAACAGGCGGCCGCTTCGACCTGCGTATCGCGTGCCCAGCGCGCCAGCTCTTCCGCACCGGGTCCCAGGCAATCGTCGTCGCCGAGGAAGATCAGATAATCGCCGGTTGCCAGGCGCAGTCCATTCTGAAAATTGCTGACCACATCCATCGGACGTTGCGGATGGTGATAAATCAGCCGTCCCGATTCGATCCAATGCCCCAGTTCTTCAGCAATTTGCATCGTATCGCTGGTATCCGACACAACGACTTCCGTATCCGGAAAATTTGTCAGGATGGTGGTAATCGCATTGATCGCATAGCGTTGACGATTATGCGTAGGAATGATGGCAGACAGAAGAGGCATTATAAGTATTATGTATAAACAAATGGGTGGTGTATCAACAATGTCAGATGCTGCCTTAATGCGGCAGCCGTCGGATAAATCTGGTGTTAGCCAGCCAACGCCGGATATCTGGCGCGCACAGCGCACTGCATGCAACGGACAGTACTGCCGTCACAGCGATAAGCAACAAGCGCGGCCAGCGGTCATCAATGGTAGAGAGGCACCAGTAACCCAACATCAGGCATGGCAAACTGGCCAGCACCGGCAATGCCAGGCTTTGCCGGAACCACCGTCCAAACTGGCCCGGCAAAAAATTGCGATGCAAGAAATACATATACGGCGGCATCGTGCACAGGTTCATGATCAGCCATGACAAGCCAGCCCCGGCCAGACCATGATGCAGCACGAGGTAAATCATCATCGGCGTCACGACGACGACGGATACAATGCCGACCTGCAAATTCAAGCGAATATTGCCGTGCGCCAGGGCCAGGTAATATGGCACCACTGTCAGCGCCTGCAATACTTGCCCGCCGAGTAACAGCGAGGCGGCGAGTGCGGCGGCCTGGGCACTGGCTGCGGAACCGGTCCATAAATAAATCACATCTTGCGAAAACAGCGCCACTACCAGGCAGCCAGGCACGGTTACGATGGCAACAAACTGGCAGGTCCGGTGATACAGGGCAATGAGCTGCTCGGGCTCATTGCGTGCGACCAATTCTGTAAAGCGCGGGAAAATTGCCGAGGCAATTGGGCTGGCCAATATCAACGGGACCGATGCAAGCGTCCCGGCCAGCGTATAAAAGCCCAGCATTTCAAGCGACAGCATTTTACTAACCGTCAACTTATCGATTTGGGTCAGCAAAATCGACAGCAGCGCCATGCCCGCCATTCCTGACGCATAGCGCCAGGTATTGTGAAACACTTGCTTGCGGAAAAAGCCGACGGCACGCACACCATCGGTTTTCAGCGCATGCCACAAGCCATGCCGTACCGTAATGCAATAAATCGCGTTCGCCACCAGTTGCCAGATAGCAAAGGTGACGATCGTTGGCGAAAACAGCCACAGCACCAACAGGGTGCCAAAGCCCCGGTAGGCGCTCCAGGCGATCTGCAGGAAGTTCGCGCGTACCTGTTGCTGCAAGCCCATCAAGCCACCGATGTACAAGCCGGATGGCAACTGGAACGCAATGGCAACACCCATCAGCCGGATCGCCAAGGTGATGTCGTCGGAACGCAGGGTGCTGGCCTGCAACCAATGCTCGGTAATCAATGGCGCGCCCAGCCACAGCGCCACGGCGATCACGCAGCAAATCACCAGGTAGCTCAACTCGTAGGTGCGCAACAGGTCGCGCCGCTCCTGCGCCGCATTCGCGCTCGCTGACAGGCGTGCCATCTCGCGATTCAAGGTGGCGGAAAATCCCATGTCGGCAAAGGCCATGACACCGAGCAGTGTGGAATAAAACCCTACCAGGCCATATGCTTCCGCCCCCAGCATGTGCAGATACAGGGGCACAAACAGATACACTGAAATGAAGCCCCATGCACGTCCCACGATATTGGCAGTGATATTCCGCTTAATCATGAATATCCGGGGAATGGTGCAGCAAGATAGGAGATTTCATTTTTATTACATTTTTATTATAATTATTAAAGCAATATGTTCGACATCAGTTATCGATGCCGTACCATTTCCGCTGCTTATCAGCTATTTTTCAATTCCTGCTGCACATAATCAAGCGACAGCAGCAATTTCTTGACGCCTTCGACATCGAGGCGCTGCGTATTATGCGAGGTGTAGTCCTGCGCCTGGTTCACCTCTGGCTGTCCATCCAGGATGAATTTATCGTAGTTCAAATCGCGGTTATCGGCCGGCACGCGATAATAATCGCCCATGTCCTCTGCCTTGGCGATCTCTTCGCGCGACACCAGCGACTCGTACAGCTTTTCACCATGCCTGGTACCGATCACCTTGACGGGCACATTGCTGGAAAACAGTTCCTGGATCGCCTGCGCCAGTACTTCGATGGTGCTGGCAGGCGCCTTCTGCACAAAAATATCGCCTTGCTGTCCATGCTCGAAAGCATGAATGACCAGGTCAACCGAATCTTCCAGGGACATCAGAAAACGGGTCATTTCCGGATCGGTCACCGTCAGCGGCACGCCAGCCTTGAGCTTTTCAATAAACAGCGGAATCACCGAACCACGCGATGCCATTACATTGCCATAACGCGTGGCGCACATTACCGGGCCGCCTGGGCGCACCATGCGCGACTTGGCAACCAGCACTTTTTCGGCCATGGCTTTGGAGATACCCATTGCATTAATGGGATACACCGCCTTGTCAGTACTCAGCAAAATGACTTTTTGAACGTTATTGGCGATCGCCGCATTCAGCACATTTTCCGTACCCAGCACATTGGTCCGCACCGCTTCCATGGGATAAAACTCGCAGGACGGTACCTGCTTGAGTGCCGCCGCGTGGAAAACATAATCCACACCAGCCATCGCCTGCGCGACACTCTGGTAATCGCGCGTATCGCCGATATGAAATTTGACCTTATCGTTGTTCAACGCGATCCGCATGTCCTCTTGCTTCTTCTCGTCGCGGCTAAAAACAATGATCTCTTTGACATTCGTGTTTAAGAATCTGTTCAACACGGTATTGCCAAACGATCCAGTGCCGCCAGTAATCATTAAAACTTTATTATCAAACATGTCAGTCCAGGTAAAGGTAGAATTAAAAATGGCGCTGCCGTCAGGCCTGACCGGCAGACTCGTGCAGCGCGCTCTTCACGGCAGCGATCAATTGCTCGATGTCCTGCGCGGAAAGCCACCAGCCACACGGCAGGGCGATTATGCTACGTTGTAATATGTCGGTATTCGGCAATTCACGGCGACAAGCCGCAAACCCGGAATAAATATCATTGCGTTGATGCAAGATTGACGCTGCTACGCCGCGCGCTTTCAGCGCTGGCAGTACAACGTCACGTTGCTCAACCGCAATTAGTACGGCCCAATATGACGGCAGCGCTCCGGCGCTCGGCGTCAACAGGGTCAAGCCGGCACAGGAAGCCAGCCCATCTTTGATCTGCTGTGCATGCAGGCGCGTTTGTGACATGCGCTGCGCGACTCCCTGCAATTGTACAGAGCCCAGCGCCGCACACAAATTATTCATGGCCATCGACCAGCCAATGACGGGAATATCGGACTGCGGATTGATTTCACCAGCCGAGGTGCGAAAACTGCCGGCATCGATACCGAAACGGCGCAGCTTGCGCGCGCGCGCAGCATCGTCCGGGTCACGGCACGCCAGCGCGCCACCCTCGGTGGTATTGATTTGCCGGTTCGGATAAAAAGAAAACACCGCAAAATTACCGAACGTACCCACCTGTTGACCATCGACTGTCGCCAGCAAGGCGTTATCGCAATCTTCGATCAAAACGATGCCGCGCTGGCGGCAAATTTCAGCGATCGCCTGCGCCGGGCCAGGATAGCCGGCCAGGTGATACAGAATCACTGCGCGCGTGGCCGGCGTGATGGCACGCTCAAAATCGGCCACGTCCATACAGGCCGATGCGGGTGCCACATCCACCCAGACGGGGCGCCCCCCGCAGCCGGCAATGGCCGAATTGGTCGACATGCAGGCAAAAGCCGTGGTCAGCACGTCATCGCCCGGACGTACGCCCGCCAGATACAAGGCCAGGTGCAGCGCACTGGTCATATCCACGGTGGTCACGACATGCGACTGGTCCAGCAATTCCCCCAGGCCAGCCTCGAATGCGGCAACGTGCGGGCCGGAGGCAATGCGCCCCGAGCGCAATACGGCCAGGGCCGCCGCTTCCATCTCGGGCGTATTTACCACGCCAAACAAAGGCAGTACGGACATGGACGTCACCCTTTTTTCAAGGCTTCGACAATGCGCTCGCGATCTTCCGCACCCAGCCACCAGCCGCACGGGATATGCACCATGCGGCGATAGTAGGTATCGAGCTGCGGCAGGGGAGCGGCCAGTTCCTTGAAAATGCTATGCAAGTGGTTCGGGCGATGCAGCTTCGACGCCGACACGCCGATGGCGGCAAGCCGGCGCTCGACATCGGCGGAGTCATCCGACAAGACGGTGTACAGCCAGTAGCTGGGCTCGGCCAGCTCGTCGAACGCGGCCACGGCAAGACCCGGGATGGCGCCGATGGCACGGTCAAAATAACGGCCGTTTTCCTTGTGCGGGTTCAATACACGGGCATCAATGTCTTGCAGTTGCGCCAGCCCAAACGTGGCCGTCACATTATTCATATTGTATTTGTAACCGATGGACGTGATGTCGACTTCGGTACGCGGCACGCCCTTTTCCAATCCGAACCAGCGGAATTTCTTTGCTTCCCGGATCAGCGACGCATCGCGCATGGTCAACATGCCACCGTCAACGGTTGTCATGTGCTTGATGGCTTGCAGCGAGAAAATGGCAAAGTCGCCAATGGTGCCAATTGCCGCGCCATCGTAGCGCGCCCCCATGGCATGCGCACAATCTTCGATCAACGCAATGCCGTGACGACGCGCGATGGCGGCGATCTCGGCCAGTCGCACCGGCATGCCGGCATAGTGCACCACCAGGATAGCCTTGGTCTTGCTGGTGATGCCTGCCTCGATGGCGGCGGGGTCAAGGTTGCCGGAAAGCGCATCGACATCGGCAAACACGGGCACAGCGCCCATTTGCAGGATAACGACATTCGTTGGCTCCGCCGTCATGCTGGTCGAAATGACCTCATCGCCAGGTCCTACCCCAGCCAGATGCAATGCTGCATGCAATGCTGCCGTACCACTGCTCATCCCCAATGCAAAAGGCAAACCAAAATGCTCGGCGAAACGCCGCTCAAATTCGTAGACCAGCTCCCCCTCCCCGACTTGGCCGCTATACAGCACTTGCTCAAGCGCAGGCATCAGGACCTGCTTGTCAGGGAAGCCAACTTTTACTAAAGGAATCATCTTCAACTCTCGGTTTACCAAAGGCATTAAACAATGGGCAGCAACGCAAAGGGGCAGCAGCACCCCGACTTTCCTGTGCCCCCCCTACGCCAATGCTGACATAAAATAGTCACACCGCACATTGCCACGCGTAGGCAATGTGCAACGCCTTGACAATCAATTGCGAGATCAATTTCTTTGATCTCAGCAAGATCATGGGGCGACGCACCACCAAAGCCGCACATGCTGGCAACATCACACCAGACACGCATGCACCACGAATGGATGCAGATCGACATGCAATGCAACTCGTGACATCAATCGCACTCAAGAGATACTACAGCGCGGACACTACAGCGCGTGGGACTCGCATGCGCCGCCCCACAAAGAAAGTTCCCGAAATCCTTGTGCTGGGTCAAGCATTTCATTGCGAAAGAAAAAACTTTCTCTGGAAGTTGAAAAAAAATCAACGACCAGCAATGCAAAATACGGGCATTCATTTTAAATGAAACACACCTTTATTACCAGAGCCGGGCAACGGAAATTAAATCACCCCCAACAGAAACTGCAACACACCAACAATGCATATATTGAATTTTTCAAGAATGCATACAGCAGCAACGCACTCAAAACACCAGAAACAGAATAACCTCTCCCTATCAAGCGACATATCAAGATTATCAAAAAATAATCGTGACACTTCAGGATAACGCCACGAGAAATGCACTTGCGGCGAGAGGAAATATCTGTTGCGGTGTTTTCGCGCACAGAGATACAGCCACGTGGCTCGCAATGCGCACAGGATCATCAAGACAGCGGGCAGCGGGAGCGGGCAGCGGGCACGGCAACACAGAGCGAAACCAGAGCAGACCAGAATAAAATGGTGCTTTTCACAACAAAAATAGCTTGCAGTTCAACTCCGCCATAGCCTATGCCAAATTTATCCAATGAAAAAAGTGTCTTACACCTTGTCACAAAAAATGTCGACCACTCAAGCCGTCCGATGCCCTCCCCAGGACAATCAGGAAAGCGCCTCTGCGGCTTGGCCGACTGCATCAGTCGTCACACGACAGAACCGCCGGCACAAGCAGAACCACAGCCATCTCGCCCCGCCCCACAGGAAAAATAGGCGGAAAAAGGTGAAATATAGCAGCAAAAGAATGCAGGACTTGAATGCCGTATCCACTCAAATAATGGATATGAAAAATTACAAAGACAATATCTATTAACTGCAGCCTAAGCCGGGCGACATGAAAAATGAAGATGAATATCTAAATTAATCATTTATGATCATAGGCATTAGGAACTGCCGGACATTGATTGAATATCGAAAAATATATTTGCATCGCGAAAAAAAACCCACCTTGGAAGGCGGGCATCTTTTTCATACTGACAGGCGACAAGTACTATCCATATCAACACCATGAATAAAAGCTACACCCCTCATCATTTCCCATGCAACATCATTGCTTCAACAACCCACCCAACAACGCGGCTACCTTCTGTTTCGGCTTGGCTGCGACAGGCGCCATGCTGGCGGCAGCCGGGGCTGCTGCCTTGGCGGGTTCATACGGCTTCAGGAACCAGGGATCGGCCTTCTCGCGGCGGGCACCGGGGCCAAAGGCGGGACGCGCGCCACGCTCGGGGGAGCGGCTATCGCGGCTGTCGCCAGCGTGGCGGCTGTCGGGTGCGCGCGCGGGACGCACCTCGCCGCCTTCGCTGCGGCGCGGCGGACGGCGCTCGCTGTCACCGCTGCGGGCGGGTGCCGGATTGAAGCCCGTCAATTCGCCGCGCTTGATGCTTTGCTTGATGAGTTTCTCGATGTCGGCCAGCAAGCGCTCGTCTTTGTCCGAATAGATCGAAATGGCGTCGCCCGAGGCGCCGGCGCGGCCCGTGCGGCCGATGCGGTGCACATAATCTTCCGCGTTGTACGGCAAGTCGAAGTTGATGACGCAAGGCAGGTCGGAAATGTCCAGGCCACGCGCCGCCACGTCGGTGGCCACCAGCACGTCGATCTCGCCTTTCTTGAACGCTTCCAGCGCCGCCATGCGTTCTTGCTGGCTCTTGTCGCCGTGAATCGCCGTGGCGCTCATGCCTTCCTGTTCCAGCACGCGGGCCAGGCGCGAGGCGCCGATCTTGGTATTCGAGAATACGATGACCTGCTTCAAGTCGCGCTGGCGCAGCAGATGGGCGACCAGGGCATGCTTCTGGTCTTCCGTCACCTTGTACACCACTTGCGTGACCTTGTCGGCCGTCTGGTTGCTGCGCGCCACTTCGATCGTCAGCGGATCGTTGAGGAAGGTCGCGGCCAGCTTCTTGATTTCTGGCGAGAACGTGGCCGAGAACATCAGGTTCTGGCGCTGCTTCGGCAGCAAGTTGATGATGCGCTGCAAGTCCGGCAAGAAGCCCATGTCCAGCATGCGGTCGGCTTCATCCATGACCAGCATCTGCACCTGGCTCAGGCTGATGTTCTTTTGCTCGATATGGTCTAGCAGGCGGCCCGGCGTGGCGATGACGATTTCCACGCCACCGCGCAGGATGACGGTTTGCGGCTTCATATCCATGCCGCCGAAGACGACGGTCGAGCGCAGCGGCGTGTGCTTGGCGTAGGCCTTGACGTTCTCGGCCACCTGCACCGCCAGCTCACGCGTCGGCGTGAGGATCAGCGCGCGCACCGGATGGCGTGCCGGCGACATGCTGCTGCTGGCATGCGCCATCAGCAACTGGATGATCGGCAAGGAAAAACCGGCCGTCTTGCCGGTGCCCGTCTGCGCGGCACCCATCACATCGCGGCCTTGCAGCACCACGGGGATCGCTTGTTCCTGGATCGGTGTCGGATGGGTGTAACCCTGGTCGGTCAGCGCGCGCTGGATTTCAGGCGCGAGGCCAAAGTCGGCAAAAGTCAGGCTGGGGGCCGTGGATGCGGCAGGTACTGGTGCAGGTGCAGCGGCGGGCGCCGCTTCAGGGGCAATCGCCGGGCTGGGCGTAGGAGTCGATTCGGTTTCAGACATAAATTTTCTGGTGTGCCTCCGCACTGCGGAAGCCATGCTTTCTCAATAAACAACATTTCGGGGCACAGGCAGCTCCGTCTTGCAAGCCATGGATCATTGTTCTTGCGGCACCTCCGTGCTCCGGGACATGCTGTATGGCGTATGCGGGAGCGTCGAAGAGATGTGCTGCGATGGCGGCGGAGATCGCGCCGGCGGAACATCGCGCGCAGAAGATACAATATCAGTGCTGTAAACGATACCCTAATTCACCGCAACTGTACACGGAAACCGTGATTTTTGAGCAAAAAGCGTTCCAGCAACGGCACGCCGGGATACCGTATCATGCCAGCTCCTATGCCAACGTCGATGCCTGCTCCGCCGCCCCATGCCCACGCCGCCATTACTCCACGATCCGCAACCGCAAGCGCCCAGCAAACCGGGCAATGACGAGTGCTGCCACAGCGGTTGCACCTTTTGCGTGCTGGAGATGTACCAGGAAGACCTGGCCGCCTACGAAGAGGCCCTGAGGGCGTGGCAACAGCGCCAGCAAGCCGCCGCCGACCAGGGCATCAGGAAACCGCGCAAGCGCTTAAATTTCTGAATTAAAAGCTTTCCCACTCATCCACTGGCGCCGCGCGACGCGCCGTGCCAGCCAGTTGACGCGGCGCCGCCGCCGGCGCCGCGCTTGCCGGCGTCTTGGCGGCGACAGGCGCGCGCGGCCGGGTTGCAACGGTACTGGCCGCGTCGAGCTTGAAAATGCTGACCACGGCGCTCAGGCTGGCAGCCTGCTCCTGCATCGACTCGGCCGCTGCCGCCGCCTCTTCCACCAGGGCCGCATTTTGCTGCGTCACCTGGTCCATCTGGGCGATGGCCTGGTTGACCTGCTCGATACCGGCGCTCTGCTCGCTGCTGGCGGCCGTGATCTCGCTCATGATGTCCGTCACGCGGGTGATGCTGGCAACGATGTCGTCCATCGTGCGGCCCGCCTGGTCCACCAGCTTCGATCCCGCCTCGACTTTCTCGACCGAATCGCCGATCAGGACCTTGATATCCTTGGCCGCGGCGGCCGAGCGCTGCGCCAGGTTGCGCACTTCCGTGGCCACGACGGCAAAGCCACGCCCCTGCTCGCCTGCGCGCGCCGCCTCGACGGCTGCGTTCAGGGCCAGGATATTGGTCTGGAATGCAATGCCGTCGATAACGGCGATGATGTCGACGATCTTGCGCGACGAGGCATTGATCGACGCCATCGTGCCCACCACTTCACCGACCACCTTGCCGCCCTCGATGGCGATGCTCGACGAGGTCAGCGCCATGGTGTTGGCCTGGCGCGCATTGTCCGCATTCTGCTTCACGGTCGAGGTCAGCTCTTCCATCGACGAGGCCGTTTCTTCCAGTGAACTGGCCTGCTCCTCCGTGCGCGACGACAAATCCTGGTTGCCGGCGGCAATCTGGCTCGACGCCGTGGCGATGGTATCGGTGCCGCTGCGCACCTGGCCCACCAGCTTTTGCAAGCTGGCATTCATGTCTTTCAGGGCCTGCATCAATTGCCCCGTTTCGTCTTGCGATTGCACAACGATATGCGCCGTCAGATCGCCGGCCGCCACCTGCCGCGCCACCCCGACGGCCGCGATCAACGGACGCGCCACGCTGCGCGCCACCCACAGCGCCAGCAGCATGCCGATGACGACGATGCCCACCAGTAAACCGATCAGGCTGGCACGCGAGGCCGCATAGGTGGCATCGGCGCTGGCGCTCGAACGCACGCCGCCGTCCGTGTTAATCGACACCAGTTTATCGAGGGTCGCCATCATGTCCGTCATGACCTTGGCCGACGGCCCCACAGCCAAGGCGCGCGCCTCTTCCTTTTTCATCTCGCGCGACAAGCTCAGCATGGTTGCATGCAGGCGCATGAATTCATCGTTGAGCGCCAGAAAGCGCTCGAACGCTTCCTTCTCGCCCGGTTCGGAAATCAGGCGGCGGTAGTTGTCGCCGTCGGCCTTCAGCTTGGCCTGCGTTTCCGTCATGCGCGTTTCGTTCTGCACCATGTCGGCATCCTGCGCGGCCAGCATGTGCGCCAGTTCCCAGCGGCGGAAATCGCTGACATCGCTGCGCATGGACATGGCTGCCAGCACGCTGGGCATCCAGTTGGCGGACAGGTCCGTCGACGCGGTATTGATGCGCGCCATGGAAAAGATCGCCGACACGCCCAAAGCCGCCGTCAACAAGAGCACGGCGCCAAACGACAAGATCAGCTTGGTGGCAATTTTCAAATCAAAGAACCATTTCATGCGTTGCTTTCTTTCATTAAACGGGTAAACGGGACAAGACAACCGCACGCTCCCAAAGGCAGGGCGCGGGCGGCGAGGCGACCAAGGCCAGCGTCGCAGATTGCGGCGGGAGTGATCAGTGATGGGGAGCAGGAGTAGCCAGCAATAGCCAGGAATAGCAGCCCATCCCGAAACACCGGTCAAATTTCCGCAATGCAACATTTTATCACCGTCGTATGGCGACGCAGCGTGGTTTGATCGCTGCCTGCGGCCAAAGTTCGCGGCCAAGTTCGCAGGCACGGTATTTTTTTGTTTTGTCCGGACACCATTGTGTCCACAGGGAAAAATGCAGCGACAGGCGTAGGAGTCGGATGACAAGAGGCAATGTTCCTAGCCTACATAAGCGCGTCGGCTCATCCGATGCCCGTGCGCGGCCCCTGGTTCTATAGTGGATACAAGATTCAGCACAACGCTAGCAAGCCAGAAAAGCAGCGCCATCCAACAAAATCAGAAGACGAGGCCCTACCATGTACAAAGCTTATAGCAACCTGACACCAGCAACGCATACCCACGCCACCGCCCAGCACCACTGGCAAGCGGCGCCCGCCACGCCCATGATCAGCATCACGGGCGCGCAACAGAACGAATTGCTGCGCGCCTTGTCGCGCGCCGATCTGGAGCGCCTGTTTTGCCAACTGGAACTGGTCGCTTTGCCTGCCGGCAAGCACCTGTTCGATTGCGGCGGCAAGATTGAATACGCCTACTTCCCCACCAACGCCATCGTTTCCCTGCTGTATGTGATGGAAGACGGCGCCACCACGGAAATCGCCGTCATCGGCCGCGAAGGCGTGGCCGGCGTGGTGCTGTACGAAGCCGAGCGCGCCACGTGCACGGCCATCGTGCAAACGGCCGGCTATGGCTACCGCCTGAAAACAGCCTTCCTGCGCGAAGTGTTCAATGAAGGCGGCGCGCTGGCGCAATTGCTGATGCGCTATACCAGCGCCATGTTTGCGCAAATGGCGCAGAACGTGGTGGGCGGCCGTCATTGCAGCATCGAACAAAAACTGTGCCGCTGGCTGCTGGACCGCCTCGACCGTTCGCTGTCGAACGAGTTGAAGGTGACGCAAGACACCATGGCCAACATGCTGGGCGTGCGTCGCGAAAGCGTCACCGTCACGGCGCGCAAATTGCAGGACGAAGGCTTGATCCAGTATCGCCGCGGCACGGTCGAAGTGCTGGACCGCGAAGGCCTGGAAGCGGCCGCCGGCAATTGCTACAAGGCAGCGCGTGCCGGTTTCGAACAGTTCCGCAGCGGCATCAGCGCACACAACTGAAAAATGTGCAGGGTCTTGCGGCAGGAAAGCAACACCTTGCACCGCCATTCTTGCCTTACGCCATTCCAGCCCCTATCATCCCTGCAGAAATTACCAAGTGGAAACTTTAGTTTCTGCTTGGCACATTTATCACGTGGTTTGACCAACAACTGGAGTCCGTAAGCATGAAACAGCAACACCTGATCGCCGCTTTGCTGGCCGGCATGTTCTGCGCAAGCCAAGCCCAGGCAGAAATGGCCATCTCGGCCGACCTGGGCACGACTGGCGTCGGCGCGCACCTGAGCGTCCCGCTGCAATCGAACCTGAATGCCCGTTTTGGCGTCGGCTTCCTGAACTACTCCTACGACTCCAGCACCGACGACGTCGACTACAAGCTGAAACTCAAGCTGCGCACCGTCGACGCCCTGCTCGACTACTTCCCCATGGACGGCGCCTTCCGCGTCAGCGCCGGCGTCGTGTACAACGGCAATAAAATCGACGCCAAAGGCAAGCCGAACAAAAACGGCAGCTACACGCTGAACGGCAACACCTACACGGCAGCCAGCGCAGGCCAGCTCGATGGCACCATCGATTTCCGCAAGGTCGCGCCCTACATCGGCATCGGCTGGGGCAATCCGGTGAAAGAAGCTGGCTGGGGCATTTCCAGCGACATCGGCGTGCTGTTCCAGGGTTCGCCAAAGACTTCGCTGCGCAACACCGGCTGCGACCCATTGGTATGCGCCGCCCTGAAAACGGACGTGGCCGCTGAAAACGAAAAACTGGCCGACAAGGTCAAGGATTTCAAGGCGTACCCGGTGCTGCGCATCAGCGCCAGCTACCGCTTCTAAGTGCGCAGTCTGACGCCAAGCCGTCAGGCAAAATATCAAGGCACGCCACGGCGTGCCTTTTGCATATCTCGTGTTCTTGAGACGCGGCAGGCCAGACAGAAGCCGCCACCAGCCCGCACCACATGCTCCATTGCCTCTCCTCATTTGCACCGTTGCGTACCGCGCCAGCTGGCAGGTACCCGGTACAATATTGCAATAAACCCTGCTGGCGCACCCTGCCGCACGTCACAGCACATGGCGCCGGCACTATGAAAGAATCAATGGAAGACATCAATTGCGAAGGCTTGCCGCACATCCGCGTACTGGCAGGCGAAAACACCAGCGGTCCCGTGTATGAAACCCTGCCTGCGCGTCAAATTGACGAGCACGTCTACGAACTGCTGGCTTCGCCAGGCCTGACCCTGAACCTGGCGCGCGGCGACATCATCAGCATCGCCGACCCGCTCGCCCCCGCCGAAGTCTTAAAGCGCGGCGGCAACTTCTGCATCCAGATCTACGCCGACGACGTGCCGCAAGCAGCAGTGGACCAGCTCGAACGCGATGTGCAAAGCCAGCTGGGCGGCACCCTGGACGGCCAGTACAAGGGCAACCTCACCTTCAGCGTGCCGGGGCGCCACGGCATCTACAACGTCAACGGCCCCTTTGATGCCTTCCGCACGGCGACGGGCGTGGAATGGTACTTCTCCAATATCTACGTCAACCTCGATGACGACGATGATGAAACCTTGCTCAACTGGTGGGTGGGTATGTAAGCATGCCCGTGCGACAGGCGGGGCCATGACACATGTCAATGCTCCGTATTGCTCTGGCACACATCAAACTGCTTGCCCGTGACTTGCGTACGCTCTCTCCATCGTCAACCACAGAGAGCAACGATATGCCCTACATTGCACGCGGCGACTATGCGAAGCAAAAAGAAATCGTGGGAAATGGCGAGTGTGTGACGCTGGCCAGACACTTCACCGGCGCCCGTGCCTCTTCGCTTTGGCGCGAAGGCGACAAAGTGCCGGACCTGCTGGAACAAGGCGGCATCGCGAAAGGCACGCTGATTGCCACCTTCGTCAATGGCCGCTATCAGAATCTGCGGCAAGGCAACCATGCGGCACTGTTCATCCGTCAGGTGCCTGGCGGCATAGAAATTTTCGACCAGTGGCGTAACCATAAGCCCAGCGCCCGCGTGATCTACTTCGGCCGTTCGGCGGCCGGAGCATCGAATCGCCCCGAACGCTATTCGGTGGTCGAATGAAGCCGCTCGCACTGCTGGCATTGGCCATCTCTGCCGCGCCAATGCAGCCAACTGCCGCAGCCCCCCTTTCTTGTCCACCAGCCGCTCCATCAAGCTGGAACCTGCCCGGTAGCCGACTTGACGGCGTGCGCGTACTGTCCTACCCGGCGGATCAGCCGCCAGCAGATGGCGAAGCCTTGCCTATCCTGGTCCCGGACAGGGAATGGACTCGCGACGGCACCTTGTATCAACGCTGGAATATCAACTTCGATGCTCCCCAATACCTGTTTCAGGTGGACTGCCTGTATGCGGGTACCGAGCGTTACCTGCGCATGGCTTTGCCAGGCGTCAGGAAGTGCGTCGCAGCCAATCAACAACGACCAAAAATGGTCAGGCTTCAGTGTAAGTAGTCAACGCGGCTGGGATTCAGCGAAGCGGCTATCGCCACCGGATCGTCGTATTCCGTTAAACGGGCTGTAGCCCAATTCCGCCACCTGCCAGCGTCACCGCCCGCGTCCCCTACGATCGACATATCTCAAGGTAGCGGCCCAGCACCTTGTCCATGCCCAACTCAAGGCATTCGACCACCAGCGCGTGGCCGATCGACACTTCCAGGATGCCGGGAATGTCCAGGAAGCGCGCCAGGTTGTGCAGGTCGAGGTCATGTCCGGCATTCACGCCCAGGTCCAACGCCTGGGCCCGCCGCGCCGCCTGCAGATAGGCATCAAACACGGCATCGGCCTGCGCACCGCCAAAACTCTCGGCAAACCGCTCCGTGTACAGCTCAACCCGCTGCGCGCCCACCTCGCATGCCCATTCCAGCGCCGGGTAGTCGGCATCGACAAACAGGCTGACGCGAATGCCCAGGTCATTCAATTGCGCAATGGCGGGACGCAGCAGCGCCGCGTGCTTTTCAATATCCCAACCGTGGTCGGACGTCAATTGCCCCGGCATGTCGGGCACCAGGGTGCACTGCGCCGGGCGCGCGCTTTTCACCACCGCCAAAAATTCCGCCGCCGGATAGCCCTCCACATTCAGTTCGCGTCCCCGCTCCGCGCACAGGCGCTGCAACGGGGCAACATCATCGTAGCGCACATGGCGCTGGTCCGGGCGCGGATGCAAGGTGATGCCAGCTGCGCCCAGATCGAGAAAGCGCGCGGAAAACGCGAGCAAGTCGGGGAAGTTGCGGCCGCGCGAATTGCGCAGCAGGGCGATTTTATTGACGTTGACGGAGAGCTGGGTCATGGGCAGGAAAGCAGTGAGGGTGATGGGTCTGGCAGCGATTGTAGCGGATCGCCCACGCAGGACATGACCAACCGAACTCAGCGCTACGTGCTACGATGCAAGACAAGTTCCACGCATTCAATACATACCATGACCTACCAGCTATTCCTGTTTGACCTGGACGATACCCTGCTCGATTTCAAGGCGTCCGAAAAACGCTCGTTCCTGCACACCATGCATGAACTGGGCTTGCGCGACGGCATCGACGGCTTGTTTTCCCAATACCAGGCGATCAACGTCGACCTGTGGAAACGTTTTGAGACGGGCGACGTGAGCAAGGATTTCCTGAAGGTGGAGCGCTTCCGCAAGACGTTTGCACTGAACGGCATCGCCATCGCCCCGGAACTGGCCAGCCGTCTGTATCTGGAATCCCTGCCGGACACGGTCGTGCTCATCGATGGCGCCAAGCAAGTGTGCGAAACGCTGTCGCGTATCGGCGAAGTGGGCATCATCACCAACGGCGTCGAAGCCATCCAGAACCGCCGCATCGCCGCATCGGGCCTGGGCGACTACATTTCCTTCGTCGCCACCTCGGAAGCGTGCGGCCACGCCAAGCCGGACGTGCGCTTCTTCGAATACGCCGCCAACATGGCGCGCGCATTCAGCAAGGATACGACCATCATCATCGGCGACCGTCTGGACGCCGACATCCTCGGCGCCAACCGCTACGGCATCGACAGTTGCTGGTTCAACCCGGACAGCATGGCCAACGCCTCGGCCGCCATTCCCACCTGTGAAGTGGCCAGCCTGCACGACATCGTGCCGGCGCTGGACGCGATGCAAGTCAAGCTGAATCAGGCTTGATCTTCCACAAGCGCACCACCTGAAATACGCCGGCAGCGGCACGAAAACACGCCGCTGTTCGCGTACCATCAGGACTCCTCCCTCCTGATGCCAGCCCATGCCTTCCTACACCATCCTGCTCGCCATCGCGGCCTTGATCCTGTTCTTTGCCATGCTGGCCGTGCGCGGGAACGCGAAGTCACGTGCGCCGCTGCGACTGCACAGAAAACCCGTCATGACGACGCGCGAGCAACAGATGTACCAGCTGCTGCAGACAGTCTTGCCGGAATGCGCGGTGCTGGCGCAAGTGGCGTTTTCCGCGCTGGTGACGGCGAAAGGATGGGCCAACAGAAACCGTTTCGACCGCAAGGTGGCCGATTTTGTTCTGTGCAACCAGCAACTGAACGTCATCGCCGTCATCGAGCTCGACGACCGCAGCCACGCCGGCCGCGAACGCCAGGACAGGGAGCGCGACGCCATGCTCAGGCTGGCAAGCTATGTGACCTTGCGCTATGCCAACGTCCCCACCCAGCAGGCGCTGCGCGCCGATGTCGAGCAACTGTTGCGGCAAAGGGGCGACGTCGTTCCAGCCTGATGACACCATCGCGTATCAATCGCGCGTCAATACTTCCAGCAACTCGATCTCGAAGACCAAATTGGAGTTTGGCGGAATCAAGCCCACCTGCCGCTCCCCATACGCCAGCGCCGCCGGCACCCACAGCTTGCGCTTGCCGCCCACCTGCATACCCTGCAAACCCAGAATCCAGCCCTGGATGACCTTATTATTGCTCAACACACAGCGGAAAGGTTCGCCCCGCTTGTGGGACGAGTCAAACTCCGTGCCATCTTCCAGCCAGCCCCGGTAGTGGGCCGTGATCAGCGCGCCGCGCGCAGCCGCCTTGCCATTACCCACCACGATATCGTCCATCTTCACTTCCGCCGTCATCTCGTTTCATCCTTCATCAAAGCGCCAAGCCGCGATTGTACGACAGCACGAAAAAAGCCCCGGCAGTTACCTGGGTAACAGGGTCAGGTCCGCCATTCAGACACAAGCCCAGCCATAGCCACTAACTGCTAATTTCGGATCTTCATTCCCATGCAACGAGTTTGCCTAAGCTTTCTATGCGTCAGGAAACAGCGGGAAGCCAGTACCAGCAAAATGTCCAGTATCGAGCCAGATGTATTGGAATGATCGAACTGTAAAGACCCAGTCAACTCCCGCTCGTTGCAATTGATCAAATGCGATGCAATGATTACGATAGAACTTCTCGCCGGGTCCGCGTGCCGCCTCATGCACGAAAGTTCGTGTGACTGCTTTATCACCGTTGATTTCGATGACGCCAGGCAATGCAAATTGTACAAAGAAGTCTTTATCTGCGCGCAGCTTCCGCAGCAAAGCGACGTTATTTTCGCTGCCCTTTGAGTGTTGGCCATGCGGGGCACTGCCGATGATGAACTCGCCATCCTCAGCCCATACGCTTCTGAACATCGAATAGTCGCATCGAGTCGCGCTGTCGGCGAAACGGGCAATGGTATTACGAATGGACGCCTCGTCCAAGAATTGCTGCAAGCGCGTTTGTTGGTCTGACATGTTTGCTCCCGGGTATTCGTCGCAATTCGACACTCCGAATTATGTCCTGTGCTTCAAGGCGTGCCATCCCCGATCGCTCCAATTATTTGCCTAATCCTGCCAATCTCTATAGTCTGTAGGTCAGAATGCGCCTCCAGGAAGGACGGAATTATGTTGAGCAAACTCATCGCCATTGCAAACCGACATGGTCACGCTGACGGCTTGCCATCGGCGCACGCGGGCCTGATCATCCGCTCGGTAGATGCGCCAACCGTCCCGGCACCGGCTCTCTTTGAACCGAAGTTCTATCTACTCTTGCAGGGTTCCAAGCGAATGACAATTGGTGGGAACACGTTCGACTGCGGAGCGGGTACATGTGCAGTGGCCTCGGTCGGGTTACCTTTCGTCAGCGCCGTGGTAACAGCAAGCAGGACGAAGCCTTACCTGAGCATTGAGCTCAAACTGGATGCGGGCATCGTCGCTGGCTTGCTTCTCGACATGCGCGAACCAAATTCTGCCGATCGGCAGGCTGGTGTGCCTTCTGGAGCCATATCAGTCGAACGGGTTGAGGAGAGCATCGTAGAGCCGTTGGGGAGACTGCTAGGACTCCTTGACACGCCCTCCGAGATTCCCGTGCTCGCCGCGCAATTTGAGCGCGAGCTCTATTATCGGTTGCTGTCGGGCCGTCTGGGAGCAAGGCTTCGACAGGTCGGCCAATGCAATGCGAGGTTCAGCCAGATCAAGCTGGCGGCAGATTGGATTGGCGCGAACGCCAACCAGCCCATGAGTGTCGAGTGGCTTGCGTCACATGTTGGAATGAGCATTACCTCATTCCACCGGCATTTCAAGGCGGTTACCGCATGCAGCCCGCTCGCCTATCAGCGGCAGATCCGGCTACTTAATGCGCGACGACGACTTGTGTCCGGTAGTGCCAACGTGACTGAAACCGCCTTCGCGAGCGGATATATGAGCGCCTCGCAATTCAGTCGTGAGTACAAAAAGGCTTTCGGTAGGTCACCGATTCGGGACGCTGTGGTACTACAGCGATGAATCGCGTGCGCCGTGCTAAGGTCTTAGCGAGGGGGCAGGGTCATGGAGGCAGGGTCAGGCTAAGCTGGCTTGCTTTGTCCGAACAACAATACCTTGCAGTAACCGTTTCGCGCATAAAAAAAGCCCCGGCAGTGGCCCGCCGGGGCTCGTCTATTGCTGCAAATTCTGGTGGGCCTCCCGTGAGTCGAACACGGCACCAACGGATTATGAGTCCTTACTGACATACAACTATGTTCAACTTTGTCTTACTTTACATAGACTTAGCAACCATCGTATAACTTTACAATACCGTTACACAACAATGCAGTTGAACCTTTGTTGACCCCGAGATGCTGAGGAAAACCTATCTACCAGCCAGCAGCACCATTCGGCCAGTTGTTAGGGAATCCCAGCTCTTGCATCAGCCCCATACCATACTTAACCTCTAAATCGATGAGTCGTTGACGAAAAGTGCTATTGAATCCAATAGAGACAAGCAAGACATGGATAACAGTAAGGGCTGCGTACACAGATTTATTGTCCACAAAATTGATGTGCTTGGCTCTCAGATTCGTTGGCGCTACACGTAGCTTCTGTCCAAGAAATCTATCGTGATGGGCCGCCATGTTACGTAATACTGTCAAGGTATGTAACCAGCTCTCAAAGACTTCAACCTGTCCTATACCAAATTTTGAGGCTATCGATTTTTTGTCTGCGGCATCGCGCAGCATTTGATAAGTTTTCGACCACATCCCTAGCGTCACACACTCGCTCATCGCCCAGCTTGGAGGCAAATATGGATCGTCGTATTCATTGTAATAGGCCTTGATGAACCGCTTGTCCCCTGATCTAGCGACCTCGCCTTCAATCTTAGAGAGCATTTGACCAACACCAAATTTTCGACCTGGCTTGAACAAGAAAGTATCCAGATACCAGTGCGGCGAATGCTTAAGGCATAAGAAATTGCACAGCGAGCTACGAATGGCAACCTCCAAACGCTCAACAGCCTCAAGAATGAAGGCTCGGATTTCGCGGTCGAATTCATATCGGTCACGGATGTTCTCGAAGGTAGTTCCGGCCTTGAACTCCTTAGTAGCCGGATCAATGAAATGGAACCAGTAACCTTTTAGTCGGTAGTGCCCGATGAAGGTGATGTACTGCTCTGCAAGCTTGGGATCGGTAACGGAAAGCTTCTGCGCAATTAGCTTCGCCAGTAAAGCGGCCGGGGTTTGCGCAGTCTTGGAAAATGTTGCCAATTAGCTTCCTGAAATAGAAAAGTCGCCTTTTGCACGACTTCTTTCGAAGACCCTCCCCGTTGAGGAGGACGTGTGGCGACTGTGTTAAAACAAGTGTACTTCTTATTGACAGCCCTGTCAATAACGATGCCAGGCGCGCCCTTGACAAATGTCTCAGTCTCTGCTTGTGGCGTTCATGACACTAGCTCCAGAGCATTACAAATCTAGATGCTCAGTGTAAGAAATTTTCAGCCTGCAGATGGATGACATCGTCGCTGGCCGGGACGGCCGGCCAAAACGCTCCTGCATGTCCCCATGACAAGAAAAGGGTTCCGCTTCGCTCCAGCCCTCGCGGGCCTCAAATCGCCCTTTTTCATGTACGCTAGTATCTAAACTCCCTGCCGACCGGCACCATGTCCAGCCACGCACGATCCTCATCGATAAAGCGGTAGAGGAGCAATTTTCCTGCCTTAGCTTCAGCAAGACCCCGAAGAGTATCCTTCACGAACTGCGGTCTCAACTTTCGACGCATCGCAAGATGCTTTTTCCTAGCACGATTTTTCATACTAAAATCCTTGTTCAAAGCTGAAATTCACCAGAAAAAAAACTCCAGCATGTCCAAACGTCAAACCGCAAAATTGGTCATGCGCAACGATGTGCGAGATCCCCGCAAAAAAACCGACTAGTAACTTGGGCTACGATCAAGGTCACTGAGAACCATATTGAGGTCGCGCAAAAACCCAGGCAACGGCCAAGTCTGAAGGACTTTGTCAACATCGTGCTTTGCTACTAGCCAATATACAAACAGCACAATCGGCTGAGAAAATAGCCCAACAGATGCCGATCGAGATTGAATCTTTGGAACCAAATAGCTTTTAGATTGAATGAATTCCTTGATGTCCGCAACCACTCCCTGAGTCAGCATTTCTCCGTATTCTTCAAGAACACATAGATTGCTTCTCAAATCTGGACGCATATACTCAACGCCAATGAGAGAGCGAAATAGTTGCCGTAAATCTTCGTAAATTTCATCTCGTGGACGACCCGCCTCAGCCAGAAGCGCCATCGTCTTACAGAACAATTCGTCTGTGGTTTCCATGAGTGCCATACTCTTGGCGACTTGTCGCTCAGCCATCGGTGGCACAACGCCATTAGGCTTGTATATGCTGTCGTGGACCAATTCAGCATATGCATGTTGAAGCAACGTTCTGACCTGAACCTCACAACAAACAGTCGAAGGTACAACAACTCCGTCTATTTCAACATCCTTTAAGGGGCGAACTTCAAAATGCTGAGACTGGTAATCAAATGTCTTTGGATTTTTCCGTATTTCATCAGCGATATCCTTCGAAACTTGCGCTTTCCAACCAGCATTCCCGAGTACGACATTGCTGACCTCGTGAACGTGATCCGCTAGCAAAAAAACGAACCTTGCTCCAACCAAATCAGTCATTTGAGCCACTGGATCAGAGTAGCCCTTGCGACCAACCTTATGCAAAGCCGACTCTATTTCCTTAACTCGTGGGACCACAGGAATTCGGACATAGAAGGCAGGATTACTCACAGCAATAGACTTGATAGCACAGCTAATTTCTTGAGCAACAAATTTCCCCCAAGCATTAAATACCGCCTGGTTTTCCTCAAGATAAGTGCGAAATTCCACGAGATTCATTTCATTCTTGGCCTTGCAACACACCTTTGATACGGATCAGGCTAACGCCCTCCTCACCACTATCTTCAATCTGCATGTAATCCTCAGTTCGCTCCGGCGGTGTTGAGATAAAAATCCCATTTGAAAAGACGAAACGACGACGGCGCCGCAGCTTGCTCTTAATGTAGTCATTGTCTTTACTTACAGAGTTCTGCGGGAAGCCTCTAGTTTGCATGAATCCTTCGTATTCTTGGCGCGCAGTATCCGGCAAGTGACGAACCGCAAACGTGGCAACGCTAAGTGTGGCCTCTTGGCTACGCATCTCAGAACGCAAAGCCTCGTGAAGCTCAAATTTTTTCTCGCTCTCCAGACGGCTGGTATCGATAAAATTACGTGTCAACTCAAAGAAATCTTGCGTAAGTTTTTTGGCAGACGCTTGAATATCCATCCCTAAAAAGATTCGATAGAAGAATGCCGCAGCAGCACGAGTTTCCGTCGCAGTCATCAAGTGATCGAACAAAAATGCCCTAAAATTTGCGGCACTGTACTGCCCGCCGACGGCAGAGGCGCTGACCAGTTCGGTAAGTAATCCAATTTTGTACAGCCGTTGAGTTCCGGTAAGCACAAGCTCAGCGATATATTCCATATCGACCTGATCATCAGATTCATTGGCCTTAAATCCGTCTTGCGGTTCTGCTTTGATAACGCCGATAAACGGTTTTGCTCCAGTGCCAAGTCGTCCACCAATAATTGCCAACATACCGCCTGGCGAACTAGTGGTGAGTTGAGATTTATGAAGGCTAAGCGCCAAAATCTTAGATGCTTCAACAAACTCAAGTTCAGTAGCGCCCATCATGCTAGCGGCAACCTGGAAAAAGCTAGGCGGAGTCGTCTCGTGTATCGACATTTCGATACCGTGGGACTTGCTTCCCAAAGCTTTCTGAAGACGCAGTTGAAGGGCATCAAGTGCCTCCTGCCCAAGTCGAATAATGTTGGAGCTAACCTTGGGGTCACGCCGTGCCTTGTCAGGCCCTCTATCGTAGACACGATGAACAATGATGCGTTCAATCGTTAACCCTTCAAAGCTGAACTGTGCGTTGTTCAGAACGTTTGAACCATCCATGACTTCTCCTAAACTCGACTTGTTTTATTAACACTTGGAAACAAGCAGTCTAGCAGAATGCTAGGAATCATCTTCCTTCGCATTTCCACCGTTGGAAATCGATATGATTTTCTTGTCTTAGCTTCAGCAACAAGGAAGATTTAGCGTTGTCCTCGGCCAAACCAGTCAAAGGCAAAAGTCTGGGTCAAACCTCGAAGTGAAAATCTACAATCCACTACGACGGCCGTGCTCCCCCTCGCCAAACCTGTTAGTTGAACATGTATTTGCTGAAGTATTCAAGGTTCGACCCATGAAATCAGAAATTTTGGTGAAGTGTTCGAGGCTCGACCCATAAAAATCAAAAATTTTAGCGGCTAAAAAAAGACCTGTCACCTCACGTGTTTAAGGACTAATTTTGGAAACCTGCAACAGCAACAGTAGCTCTGTGCGTGCATCGCTCTCGCTCGACGTTTGCAGGAACTTAGGTAAGAACGATAGCCTGGACGTGCTCCTACTGGTCTTTTCCTGAGTCAAACCACCAAGCATAATTAACTCGCCATCGCTGGCCGTCACCGTGGTGGAAAGGGATCGTTTGGTAAGCGTAGGTGAATTGTTGACGCCAGTTTCAGTGCGGGCAAAGTCGCTAATCTGCTGGTCCACTAAAAGCTCCACACCTTCCTGCCGCACAGTCGGCAACAATCCAAGAATTACACCGGACGACCTGTACTCAATGGATTGAATAGCCTGTCCGCTGCCCTGCGGCATTGTGACTGCGCCCAGCGTAGGCACGTCCTGGCCAACCACTAAACGGGCCTGCTGGCCGGACTTGACGCGCACGCGAGGTGTGCTTACAGCCTTGAACCGCGAATCAGCCGATAACGCTGAGAATGCTGCCTCAATGTTAGCACTGCGGATAGTCACTGCGTTGGCCAGCGCGGAAGGCGAACCCACGGAAACGCCTAGCTTACCGCCAAGTACACTCGCCACCAACGAAAACGCCGTGCCGTCCGCCTTACCAGTCGTGACCTCGACCACCACCGCTTTAATGATCACCTCACCGGCGGCAACGTCAACCTGCGGCAGCAGCTTTTCCAACGTAGCTATCTCCTTAGCAGTGCCATTGAAAATCAACGTGTCGGCGTCCTGATCAATCAGCGACGCAGCCGAACCGGAGGGGATAGGCGACGCAGGACCGGCGGCGCTGATATTGATCTTGTCATGCGCAGGCGCACGAATGCTGCGGTTCAACGCGAAGCCGCCGGACTGGAACAGCGGCGACAGCATCTCAACCAAATAGGATAATAGCTCGGAAAGATAAGAAGCAACAGGGTCTAACTGAAACCCCGTTCCTGGGCATAGATCCGCGAACACGCCACCAGGACAATGCCGATTTGTTCTATGAACCGCAAGAAGCAATCCGACAAAAGTTTGCAAGAAGCGTGCTCAACATTGCGCCCTCATCATTAACCGACGAGCAAGTTGAAACAATCGCCAAATTGTCTCTTGCGGAAGTTGACGATTACTTAGCTCATCACGGAATTGACAGGCGCCAGATCTTCCCTTTTAAGGCCGGTGTGATCCGATACAGCGAAGGCGGATTAACGCAGGAAGAAGCTGCTCGTTTTGCGGAGCAAATTAAGCAACTACGAAAAATGGACTCATGACAATCAAGCCAGTAAAAACAGGTTGGCAGGTAAATATTCAGCCAGGGGGACGTGCTGGAAAACGACTTAAGAAAACCTTTCCGAGCAAAGCAGAGGCCATAGCGTGGGAACGGCACATACAGGCACGAGTGCAAGAAACGCCAGAATGGGCTCCTCCGAAGAAAGACGCTCGGAGGGTTTCTGATCTCGTCGACGTATGGCACCAGCACCACGGTTCTGGCCTGAAAGATGGCGCGGGACGGAAGCGCATCTTGCTGGTGATGTGTGAAGCTATGGGAAATCCGCGTGCCGATCAATTTACACCCGACCAATTTGCTGAATATCGGATGAAACGCATGGCGGCCGGCATCACTGCTAACACAATGAACCGTGAGCAAGCGTATCTAAGGGCTGTATTCAATGAAACGATCAGACTCGGCCACTGGAAAAAGGAAAACCCGCTGACTAAATTGCGCGCCTTCAAGATTCAGGAAAAAGAGCTGTCATATCTGGAACATGACCAGATCATCACCCTGCTAGCACAGCTGGATAAATCTACAAATGCGCACGTTTCGCTGGTCACAAAAGTATGCTTGGCGACCGGTGCGCGTTGGGGTGAGTCAGAAGGTCTGCGCGCTACTCAGATACGGAACGGCTTGATTCAGTTCGTACAAACCAAATCGAGCAAGGCGCGAGCGGTTCCAATCACCGACGAACTTGAGAAAGCACTCAAAGCACACCACAAAGACGCAGGCGACGGCGAGCGGCTTTTCACTACTGCTTATGCCGCATTTCGGGAAGGACTGAATCAGGCAAAACTAAAGTTGTCGGTAGGCCAGCTAACGCATATCTTGCGCCATACGTTTGCGAGCCATTTCATGATGAATGGCGGAAATATCTTAGCCCTGCAAAAAGTCTTGGGGCATCACAGCTTAACGATGACGATGCGGTACGCTCACCTGTCACCCGAACACTTACAAGAGACCCGCCACCTCAATCCGCTGGCACGACTAAATCTCTGTTGAACTTCTGTTGAACCTTTGATGAACGCCAGATAAAAAAAGGGGCTACGCAATCGCGCAACCCCTTGTTTTTACTGCAAATTCTGGTGGGCCTCCCGTGAGTCGAACACGGCACCAACGGATTATGAGACACATGCTCGACAGAATTCACGACGCTATACTGCAGTTCAAATTACTTTTTTCACCAGGCACTCTGTACAGCCAGTCCTAAAACACGGCACCTGATCGCTTGATGAACTCTAAAAAGCTAATGCACTCAACGCGCACTTCTTGCATCTTGCAAACAGCTGGAATCTTGTAATTTGCCATGAGCTTAGGCAATCCAGCTTGTACTCGTTCATCAGACACTAAGATCGCCTGCGACGCCTTGGCAGTCGCAATAATAAACAGGTCATTCTCACCGACTCCACTGCCATACTTATCATCAAGTATGCCTAAGAGCCTCTTTATACGCATGGCATCGAGCAAAATTTCATTCGTCATGGCAATGCGATTCAAGCCACTGTCATTTAGCCATCCAGCACATTCATCCGCTGGGTGCTCAACCTCAGCAAAGGCGACAGCAGGCATCTGGATGTGCCCCTGATTAATTCCGTCGCGAATCCATGACCATAGGCCAGGAAATTGACTCACAGGATAGTTGTCCCATGCATAGATAATAGAAGAGGCATCAAAGACCAGCATAGTGCCTTTCTAACTGGTGTAGATCGGTAATTTTTAATCCATCGAGATATCGGCTAGCCTTGGCAAGAGTGATGTAGCGACCGTTTAATGCTCCCAGCACCGTGCGAACAAAAGGGTCACCGAAAATATGCTTCGGCTCTCTGTTCCTAAAAGCACGCGATCCGCCATCTTTCTGCTCAATGTGAAGCGCAGCACGCCACGCACGATACGCCACATAATTATGCCGAGGCAGACGTCCACAGTCTAATAGACGACGAAGCACGACCTCAGTACTTACACCCCAAGCTTTCCGACACCAGTCAAGCCAGTCGTCGTACTGATCTACATCTGCTGGCCGCGTATTGTCGTTCACGCGGAGTAAGAACTCATCCGGCACTAGCACTAAACCTGCAAACAGGTTCGCATCACGTTCGTGCCCCTGATGCGAATTCATGTCCGCTTCATCATCAATGGAACTTGTTCTATGAAGCAGAAGATGCCCGAGTTCATGCATAAGGGTAAACGACTGCTGAGTCTCCCACTGAAGTTTTTTTACAACTATGACGGGACAAACTTCATCGTACAAAGTAAAGCCCAAAATAGGACTATCTTTAGCTATCTGCCACCTACCGTTATAGCCGTTACTTCGAAAAACCAAGACACCCTTGTCCTCAATAGCTGCGCGATAACTGTCAAAGTCGTTCCTGTCGCTCAACCCAAGCCATTTTCGAGCAATGGCAGCTGCGGCACGGGGGTCAGCGGCAGGGAAATCAGGAGGGACAAATGCAGGCAAGTCAGGGTCATCCAACTCTTCTTTTAGTGCCAAAAATACCGCTCTCTGCTTCTCTACCCGCTCAATTAAGCCTCGAACCTTCACCGACAATTCTGGCTTCTGATTCGCAAGTGTTCTGAAAGCAGGCGTATGTACGCTCTCGGCACGTACAGGCTCATCTTCCAAGAAGAACAACACCCCACGCCCAAAATACTCGGCAACGTTCGTCAACTGCTTGAAGGTAAGCCCCACTTCACCAAGAGCAACTTTCTCTAGTGTCGCGACAGCAATGCCAACCTCAGCAGCAAGGTCGTCCAGCGTCATGCCGTAGTCGGCACAACACCAGGTGAGTCGCTGCGAGTTGATGAATATTCGTTCCATAAGAAGGATTATACATATATGAGCAAGGGTTCTTTTTTTTGGAAGAAAATGCCACCAAACGACAGCCTAACTCAACGCGTTAAGGTAGGTAGTGAGTCGGCGTAAGAAGCCAGATGAGATGCGGAAAAATGAGCATATCGCCTAACCATTTGAGCACTTTCCCAACCGCCAAGTTCCTGCAAAACGTTCAAAGGTGTGCCGTGTTGAACATGCCAGCTAGCCCACGTGTGACGCAAATCATGCCACCTGAAATCCTCAATCCCACACCTCTTGAGAGCCTTATACCAAGCAGCGGTAGTAACCTGCGCCACAGGTTCACCCTTATAGCTAAAAACTCGTACAGGATGCTTCCCAATCTGCAAGAACACGATACGAAGGGCATCGACGTTCAGAGGAACTGCGATAGCCTTTCGAGTCTTAGACTGATCTGGATGTATCCATGCAACTCTACGGGGTAAATCAACTTGCGACCAGCAAAGTCCAGTGACGTTGCTCTTACGAAGCCCTGTCGCCAATGAAAAGGCCGTCATCTCAGCAAGGTGAGCGGGAAGTTGCAACAACAAAGACTCTGCCTGAGCCTTCGTAAGGTAGCGCACGCGCCGTACTGGTTCACGCAAAAGCCGAACCTTAGGCACTACTGGCAACCACTCCCAATCTACAGAAGCACGAATAAGGATAGAGCGTAGCAACGCGAGCATTCGATTAACTGTACCGTTTGCAGCACCAGAGGCAATTTTTTGGTGCGTCAGCGAATCGACTACAGTGCGCGTAATCTCGCATATCGGAAGACCAGCTAGACGGGTATCTAACCAACGAATGATGCATTGATCTGACTTCAAAGAAGCTTTGTCAGCCTTCTCGATTAACCACCGGGCGACGGCATCATCCCAAGTCTTCTGCATGCCACCATCCACCGGAAAAACCAACTGCGACGACTCCGAAACTCCCATAGCCAGGTAACTCCAAATGTTGCATTAAATAAACTATACAACATTCAAAACGGACACTCATGCACGACATCAGGTAGACCCGGAGCAGTCGCAAGGTAGACGACGCCAAGGCCATTGTTGCACCACGTCTGCAATCCGTCCATGCAATGCCCTTCAATCGCACGGAAAGCGGCCTGCGCGGCGCCAAGCATCGACGTGCAACCCAACAAGCGCCAAGAGTGGACTTCGGGCACCACAATGCCCTTAGAGCGGAAATAGCGTTTTTGATCGAGCGCCCTACACTGCATTTCCTTGCCGCAGTACTTGGCAATATAGCTGGCAATTTTGTGCGCGCCAGTGACACCAAAGCCGAAGCGATGCGGATCGCGGACGTTGACTTGCCCCATTTGCTCGCCGTTCGGCCCACGGCCCAAAACGCTTTGCCAGATCGAGCGCAAGAGCGCATACATTTGCCGACCGGCCACCGCCACATGGAAGTGCAGCGCGCCGCGCTCTTGTTCCTCGATGACTGCGACATAGTGAAATTGCTTGTGCTTGCCGAGCTTGCGGCAGAATGCTTTCCAGTGCTTGAGTGCTGTCTCACGATCCACCATATTTTCTCGATACGTCAGCGTGACCATGCGATCAGCGCCGATCTGTTTGCAGCAGTGTTTGACGTTCTTTTTCGCACGGCGGCCAGCATCATCATCGTTTGCTTCGCGGTTCTCGGACTCGCCGCGTTTGGCTTTCGTTTTGAGCAGCCTAGCCGGGCCTACAAAGTGCCGTTCCTTGGTTACTGTCACTTCGCACTGCCCGTCCGGAAAAACGCGCTTACGGGCCGTATAGTTGTCGTTCCATGTGTTCTTGATTCCTTCGTCATCCCACCAGTCGGGGCGATGTTGCGTAGATGGCTCGACAGGAGAGAAATCAATTGACGCTAAAGCGTTTTCATAATCTAATTCGGTCATTCGGTACTCCTGTAACGGCAGGTTTATCGAAGGCCCCGGGCATTTAGTAGATGCCTGGGGCTTTTTTTTGTCCATCAAAAACTGGTCTTAAATCCTGTACTGCAATTGCCCGTAACTGCGATTTCTACTGCTGTGTTCTTAAGTGTCCCTAATACAAGTTTAGCGGCGCTTCGCGCCGCCACCCGCGCTGCGCGCAGATAGCGGCACCAAGCTTTCCGCTACCGTTTGCGCAGCAATTGCTGACGCAATAATTTCTCTATCACCTGATCCGGCGTAATGTCCTTGAAGCGGATATACGCCTTCAATCCTTCCAGCACCTGCGCATCCACATGCACCGTCAAAAATGCCTTGCCATCGTCACGCAAGCGATCCCTACGCTCTTTTTGCCGCTGTGCACTAGTCTTTGCCGCACCAGTTGCCGGACGCCCCCTGCCGCGTTTAATCGGGCCGAGCAGATCAATCATCTTGTCATCCTCAAGCTGTTTCATGTGCATACTTTCAAAACGGTTTTTCAGAGTGGGCTGCACTGGCCAACGTGCAGCGACGAGGCACTAAGCGAGGCAGCGGACTACCCGCTAAAACTTTGAAAACGTGTCGCTCCTCGCTCCGATGCGCATGGGCCGTCTGATGCCATCACCCCAAAATCCAACGCCGACTTCGATATGCCCTCAAAGATTTTGCCCTTCGGGCCGCTTGTGCAGCCACCCCGGAATTAATGTGACAAGTCACTGTTTTTCTGATGTACGCGGAACTTGCGCGCTCAAGATCAGCACCAGATCGGTATGCAGCTTCGTCCCTGATCGAGCGGCCCAAGATGACGGCAGAAAGGAGAAGCCAGAGGAGCTATCGACGGTTTGAGCATCGTTCAGCCCACCGATCAACAATACCTCGCCATCGTTCACCGTCACCGCTGTTTTGACCTGGCGCTTAATCAGCGTGGGCGAACCCGTCACGCCGCTGGCCGTTGGCTTAAAACTGGAAATTTGTCCATCGATGGCGAGATTGATTTTTCCGCTACCGAGTATCTTGGGCAGCACGTCGACAATGACGCCGGAAGGCCGATAGACGATGTTCTGCACGCTGTTGCCGGAATTGTCTTTACCAGTGCTGGCAATCGTCGGCGTTTCATCGCCCACCGTCAGCACCATCTTTTGATAGTCGTCACCCACGATCCGGCTGTTCGATACCTGTTTGAAACGGCCATCGGTATTGAGCGCATCGATCACCAGCTGAAAATTTGTTCCGCGTAAGCTGATCGCAGACGCCGAATTGACGCTCCCCAGCGACGCACCGAACTTTGCACCGAGTACGCTGGCCATGATGGAAATTCCGCGGCCCGAGCTAGCGTTATCCGTGACCTCGACCCACGACGCCGACACATCAACCATACGCGGCAACTGATCGAGCGCACCTAGCAGAATACGCATCTTGTTTAACTCTGCCGGGCTGCCGGTAAGCACAATTTGATTGCCAGCCGCGACCGCACTGCGAGGGCCAAACGCAGCCGCCACTACCTGCACCAAGAAATCAGCCGAACGGCCAGCCGGCGCGTATACCTCGGACTCATCATCACGGCGCCGGCCGGAGGTACTACCTGCACCACCACTGGCATACCCACCGTCAAAATATCCCTCATCTGATTTAAGCCTGTTCAGCGGCGCAAACAAGGCTGCAGCAGACGACGACACGCTTTGTGTAGTGACCTCAGGTGGAGGCGACACGACCGGAGCTTGCGCAAAGCGTGAAGACTGCGCAGCACGCAGGTAGTACACACCGTCGCGCAACTCAGACGAGATACCCTGATCAGCAAGTACGCCTTCAATAAAAACAGGCAATTGCTGGGGCGTCAGCGACCGCACAGAAACCGAAATTTTGCGATCCAACGCCAGCGCATCCGGCGCAATCACAAAATCGCGCTCGAGAAGATTTTTGTACGTCGCCTGCGCAAATGCCACCAGCGGAGCAGAGGACAAATTGATGGCGATGGGCTGGTTATTTGCCATCGCCAAGCAAGGCGAAAGCAACAGGTACAAGAGCCATTTTTTCATGCGACACCTCGCACCCACAAGTCCGGCTCAATCTGCGCTATCCAGCCGCCATCCACGAAGCGGAAGCGCAACGCCTGTATCACGCGCCCGTCAGACAAACTGACAATATATTTATGCCCCTGATTCATGTAGCCGACGCCTGTAATCGTCTTCGAATAAACAAATTCCTCATTTTTCTGGACAACCTCATGTGCAAAAAATGAGCCGCCGAAGTGGTATCCAAAAACACCAAGGGCAGCGCCCAACAGCAGCGAACAGAATAGAAATTTAGACATATGTTTGTGTGGTGGCTTAGGAGGAAGCGCCCTACGGCGCAACAGTGACAAGGCAGCAGGCGTAGCCTGCAATGGCCCGATGAAATCGGGAGGAACACCCACCACGGCAGATAAGTGCCATGCCGACAGCAAGGAATGCGTGCCATGGGGGTAGCTATCAGAAAAGACTTGCGTGGTGTTATAGGCATTGTTCAAGTCATCACCCCGGAAGTACCAGCGATCCGCCACCAGCCCATCGGGAGAAGCGCCCAAGCGCACGACACCAATATGCAAGCGGGGCATGCTGCCCGACGAGGCGCCAGCCGTCATAAACGCAATGGCGGGGCTCAGAAGCGGCACCTTCATGCGGTCAAGACGATTCAACCGCACCACATATTCAAGCAGCGATTCGCGCAACTGTTTATCGACCTGACTGATGTTCTGCATAATGAAAAAAATGTCCCAACCATACTTACGCGCATGGATGGCCCATTCCAGCATTTCCGCCCTGCCCTTGTCCTGAAAATTGCGCGTATTGAGCCAGGATCCGCACTCATCGAGAATGAGCGCACCATTGTGGTGTTCATCAAATCCCGGCAGCAACTTAGGTGATGGTGCAATGGCCGTGATACCAGCGCGGCCATACTGCAAAATAGGCTCAAACTGGATAAACCGATTGCCGCTACCGACCATGTACAGATCGACCGCTGACGGCTTGTCTGGCACGCGTATGACCACGCTTTTATCCGTCGATGGCATCAAGTGCTCAAGGAAAACGTCACAGTTCGTCGCCACCCTTTTACCGTCGCGCAGGTAACGCCTGATCTGATCAATTGCCGCCTTCCCCTTACCACTGCCGAGCTTGCCCGTAATTGCGTAAACAGCCATATCAAACGCCTACTTGGTAACAATGTTCAGGCCCTTTTTCTGGAAAACGTACAGCTGGCAAGCAAGCCACACCGAAACGTAACAAGAAGCAGCAGCCATCGTAGTGCTGTTAAACGCAATGCCGAGACCAACGGCAAAGTTTGGATGTGAAGTGGAAATCCCCGAAATACCCTGCGCACAAACGCCACGGGCGCACGAGGACATCGCAGTCATGAGAATTCCAAAAAGCGTCAACATCACCAGCACAGCCGAGACACGAAACGCTTTTTCAGCCACCATGAACTTACCGAAAATATTAATCAGCAGAGTAACAATCGAGATAAGTAAATTTCCGAGAAGAGGCATGATTAAGCTTTCGCAGCAGAGGTAACTTGTTGAACAGAACCAATAACGGCGAAGAAACAAATAACGCCGGAAATGAACTTTGCAAATATGTCAACATACGAACAAATGCTGACTTCATATGTTCCACGGCCTATAGGATTAGGGACAGTTGGATTCGTGCAAGCAGCGGTATTAATTTGCGGAAACCAATCACCAAGCATCAATTTATCTTTTGAAATTTCGCCTATCTGATCCAGCGCGTCTTTATTCTTCGCTTTGATATCACTTAACTGCGAATCCCCCTCATCGCCATTCATACCCTTAACTCCGGTCTCATCGATACGGCATGCCGGTTGCCCTGGTGCGCCACAAGCAGCCTCTTGCTTACCACCAGAACCGGTTCCTGTGCCTGTGCCTGTGCCGGTGCCGGTGCCGGTGCCGGTGCCGGTTCCGGTGCCTGTTCCGGTGCCTGTTCCGGTACCTGTACCTGTTCCGGTGCCTGTTCCGGTGCCTGTTCCGGTACCTGTTCCGGTACCTGTTCCGGTACCTGTTCCGGTACCTGTTCCGGTACCTGTACCTGTTCCGGTGCCTGTTCCGGTGCCTGTTCCGGTACCTGTGCCTGTTCCGGTACCTGTGCCTGTGCCTGTACCCGTTCCCGGATTATTCGGATCAGGAGTCTCTGTACCAGTACCGCTACCGTCACCCGGCCCCACAGAACCATTAAACGGAGGCACATCAGTAGGATCAGCCCAAATAGAACATTTTTGTCCCGTTTCTTCCATTGCCAAATTACAACTAACTAATGCCAAATTTGGCGACACAGTACGAGAATCATTGCAGGCTGAAACAGACGAAGTGCGCGCCACACAACCCTCAATACAAACTTTGTAATTTTTTGCATCAGCATCGGCCATAATTGCTTGCTTTAGTACCGGTGGCGCAATCTGCCAATATCCAGTCGCCACTTTGTACGAACCGAGCGCATCGCCATCAAAACATTTAACTCGCTGGCATTGCTGACCAATCGGCTTAGAAATATCATACTGAAAGCGAGGACGATCACAATCCTCACGGAGAGTACTTTTTGCAACCTGCTTACCATCCGAGTTCTTAATCGTATAAGCACCGCCAGAGTCAGGCCCTTCGCAAGTAAAGCCATAATCACGAGAATAAGACGCTCTCACAGTGGCCAAAATGCCAGAACAATTAGGCGTTGCAACAGGCATCGCATAATCTGAGAAATAGACTTTTCCGCCACCGGCATATACCGGAGCCACACTCACAAATAACAAAGAAATAAATGCAAAAATAAAACGCATAATGGCCCCTCAAAAAAAAAGGCGACCGAAGTCGCCCATACCGCAGAGCCGGACTTAGCCAGCCTTCGAGAATGCCTTTTTCATCATCTTGATACCCCAGAAGCCACCGGCGACCAGGACGGCAACCGCGAACGCCGCCGAGATGTACGTGCTGGCAGTGCTGGACAATGCAGTGATCGCGGCAACACCTTGATCATCAGCAGCCGACGCACCAGCCGAAACAGCGACAGCACCCACCAGAGCCAGACCACGCAGAATATTTTTGTTCATGTTCAATTCCTTAAAAATTGGCCTACAAGTACGATTGACGGCGACCAAACGCCAAAAGAAAGCTAATCCAAAATTTCGATAGAACGCCGGATAATTCGCTGTATCGAGCCAGCGGCATACCCGATCCCGAACGCGCTCAAGGCGTAGCCAACGGCGGCGGCAATAGTCATTATTTGTGCTCCAAAAACCGGGCAATAACATACTTGACCAAATGCACGCCGCAGACAAACAGGCCAGCCAAAAACAGAATGGGCCAGAGGTTTTTAAGCAGCATCATCGTTGCGCCCCTGCGATCCAGCCCAACGCGAACAGCACCACTACGGCCGCTGCGAAAAACGCATCCAAAGCCTTGTCCTGCACCGCCGCTGCCGCCACGTATTCAGCGCCTGACTCGACCACATAGGCACATGCGGACAACTCAGTTGGCGCGCTAGACACCGTGTAAAGCACAGCACCTGACGGAGCGTCTGGCCCCGTCATTTGTGTGGAATCGACGCAGGAAGGCATGGGAAATTACGAAGCGGTTTGTTGACCTGGGTTCGCCTTGATGGCGGGAGCCGCTGCAGCGGGTTTTGCTTGGGAAGCAGCGGAAATTGCAGTGATAGAAAAGACCTGCGCGCCGACACGTTTGTCCTGCGAGATCGAGACTTCGAACTCAACCTCATACATGCCCGGTTGAGTGTCTTTGAAGCGCTCCGGCAAGACCAGCTCACCGATTAACGGCTCGATGACGCCGGTATCGCGGTTTGGCTTGTGGACGATGCATTGCGCCATGCGCATATCGTAGTCATTGCCGGTTTTTTTCGAACGGCCAGCCACTTGAGTGACATGCAAAATTTGGATAGTGTTTTTCATAGTCTTTTCCTTGGAGTGAGTCGCCCGCTAGAGCGATTGCGTTTTGCACAAGTCAGCAGCCGAAAAAACCTCCCAAGGCGTACCAGTGGGCAAACAGGCGGCCCGTGGGCCGGAGACTGAGCGGTTTACATTCAACCTAGATGTGCTATCGTTTACTTACCCAAACGGACAAGAATTTGCGCGTTTGGACAAATACATATTATTGTCCAAACGTGTAAATTGCAAACAGGAAATAACTATGAACTATGCAGAATTGATAGAAAATGCAATGAAGGGACGCCCGACGCTGGCGATGTCCAAGCTGTGGGGACTGCCAAACTCAACGTTGGTGAAGTATGTGAAGGGGGAGCGTATGCCAGACTTCAATACGGCCCTGAAGATCGTAAAAGAAGCTGGCGTAGACCCTGCCGTGGCCTTTGAGGCGCTGGCAGAAGAAGAACGCAACCACAAATCGAAAAATTTCAAATTGCAGTTGCAAGATAATGGTGGGCCTCCCGTGAGTCGAACACGGCACCAACGGATTATGAGTCCGCTGCTCTAACCAAGCATGAGCTAGAGGCCCGGGGGACTGCGGCGTGGCGGCGCTGTTGATGCCCGCCTCGCGCGGCCGTTTTGGAAACGGACACGCGAGGATAGGGGTATCAGGGGCGCGCGTCAAGCCCTATTGGCTTCTAGTTGCCTTCCAAGAAGCTTTTCAGCTTGTCGGAGCGCGATGGGTGGCGCAGCTTGCGCAGCGCTTTCGCTTCGATCTGGCGGATGCGCTCGCGCGTCACATCGAATTGCTTGCCCACTTCTTCCAGCGTATGGTCGGTGGACATCTCGATGCCGAAACGCATGCGCAGCACTTTCGCTTCGCGCGGCGTCAGGGAATCGAGCACGTCCTTGACCACGCCGCGCATGGACGCGTGCAGGGCCGCGTCGGCCGGCGCCAGGGTGTTGTTGTCCTCGATGAAGTCGCCCAGGTGGGAATCGTCGTCGTCGCCGATCGGCGTTTCCATGGAGATCGGCTCCTTGGCGATTTTCATGATCTTGCGGATCTTGTCCTCGGGCATTTCCATCTTGATCGCCAGGGTGGCCGGATCGGGCTCCGCGCCCGTTTCCTGCAGGATTTGGCGGGAAATCCGGTTCATCTTGTTGATCGTCTCGATCATGTGCACGGGAATGCGGATCGTGCGCGCCTGGTCGGCGATCGAGCGCGTGATGGCCTGGCGGATCCACCAGGTCGCATACGTGGAAAACTTGTAGCCGCGGCGGTACTCGAACTTGTCGACGGCCTTCATCAGGCCGATATTGCCTTCCTGGATCAGATCGAGGAATTGCAGGCCACGGTTCGTGTATTTCTTGGCGATCGAGATGACCAGGCGCAAGTTGGCCTCCGTCATTTCGCGCTTGGCCTTGCGCGCCTTCATTTCACCGGCCGCCATCTGGCGGTTGATGTTGCGCAAGTCCGGCAGCGGCAGCACGACGCGCGCCTGCAGGTCGATCAGGCGCTGCTGCAGTTCCTTGACGGTTGGAATGTTGCGGCCCAGGATGGCGCTGTACGCGTGTCCTGCGTTGACTTCGCCATCGACCCAGTCGAGATTGGTTTCATTGCCGGGGAAGACCTTGATGAAGTGGGCGCGCGGCATGCCGCAGCGGTTCACGGCCACGTCGAGGATCTGCTTCTCGATATGGCGCACTTCGTCGACCTGGCCACGCAGGGTGTCGCACAGCTTTTCCACCACCTTGGCCGTGAAGCGGATGCCCAGCAATTCTTGCGAAATGGCTTCCTGCGCCTTGGCGTACGGTTTCGAGTTGTAGCCTTCTTTTTCGAAGGCGCGGCGCATCTTGTCGAACTGCTGCGAAATGACGGCGAATTTTTCCAGCGCCGTGCGTTTCAGGGTTTCCAGCTGCTCGGCCGAGAAGCCGGCGGCGCCCGACGCGCTCGCTTCTTCTTCCTCTTCTTCTTCCTCTTCTTCCGCTTCGCCCTCTTCCTCGTCTTCTTCGACGGGAGCGGCCACGACAGGAGCGGCGGCGACCGGTTCGTTTTCATCGACGAGGCCGTCAACGATTTCGTCGATCTTGATCTCTTCGTTGGCGATGCGGTCGGCGGCGGCGATGATCTCGGCGATCGTCACGGGACAGGCGGAAATAGCCTGGATCATGTCTTTCAAGCCATCTTCGATGCGCTTGGCAATCTCGATCTCGCCTTCGCGCGTCAGCAGCTCGACCGAGCCCATTTCGCGCATGTACATGCGCACGGGGTCGGTGGTGCGGCCAAAGTCGGAGTCGACGGTCGACAATGCGGCCTCGGCGGCAGCTTCCGCCTCGTCGTCGCTGGTGACGACGGCGACGTTATCGGACAGCAACAACGTTTCCGCATCGGGCGCATGCTCGTAGACGGCGATGCCCATGTCGTTGAAGGTACCGATGATGCCTTCGATGGCTTCCGGATCGACTATGTTTTCGGGCAAGTGATCGTTGATTTCCGCGTAGGTCAGGAAACCGCGTTCCTTGCCGAACTTGATCAGGGTCTTGAGTTTCTGACGCCGGCGCTCGAGTTCTTCCTCGCTCGCTTCCGTGTCCGACGAGAACGCATCCTTCAACAGCGCGCGCTCTTTCGCCTTGCGATCCTTGGCCTTGGCCTTGTCGACGGCCTTCAGTTCGGCCCGCTCGACGGCGTTCAGGGCGGCGACTTCATCATTTTCTGGCTGGAATTCTTTGGGTTTGCGGCCGCGGCGGCCTGGCACTTTTACCGACGGCAAGACATAACCGGACGTATCGATGGCCGCCAGGGTGGCGGCGTCGGTGGTCTGGCTGACCACGGGCGCGCTGGTGACGCGCGCTTCTGGCCGGTCGAGCGCCTTTTCGGCTTTCGTGGTAACTTTAGTGGGCTTTGCAGCCGCTTTGGATTCGGGTTTCTTGATTGGCACAGGCGCTTTCGATTACACAACGACTTGCTTTACGGTGGATTAGGATAAAGTTTGCTGCCAGTTCCCTGTCTACCTGCGGGAACCACCATCTTCGAACCTGCCGACTACGCAAATTCGACACTGTTACGTTACTTACACCTCATCGGCCACGATCCGCGGGAATCGCAGCAATTCCTGTCCACCGGCTGTTGCCAGCCGCCTCGGCAAAAATTCCTGCATCGACCGCGTTGGGAGCGAGAGCGTGGCGCGGCTTGCCAGCGTCTGCGAGCCTTGCCCGCAACGCCGAAAACGCCAGTTGGCTCTGGCCGCCGACACGATCCACCGCGCCGATCAAGAGCCTAACTTACTGAAAACAAATACTATTTACGAAACAGAACTAGCTTGCCAAAGCACACAATACTTAGCATTTAATTATAGCACGCGAAAAATGTTTTTCCAGTGCGCGCCATACCCTCAGGACAACGTTATCGATTCACCAACTCAGCGTCGCGCTCGCGCTCCAGCTCGCCTTGCTCCTGCATGATTTCGCGGTAGCGTACACCAATTTTCTCGGATGGCAAACCCGACGCAAACAATTGCTGCAATTCCGCCTTCAAGGCATTCAATTTGATCTCGCGGATGGTACTCACCAGCCATGACAATTCGCTGTCGTAATCGGATTCCGTGCCGGCCGCGATCTCGCCGATGATCTCGTCGTATTCGCTGCCCAGCTCCTTCAATTGCTGCGCCAGTGCGGCAAAACTGCCATGCTCGCCCAGCGCCTGGCCGACGGCCACCAGCTGTCCCAGGCTATGGGCCGCGTCCGGTCCCAGGTGCTGGAAGGCCGTCAGGGCGGCCTCATCGATGCGCAGGGTCAGGGGCGGATGCGCCACCAGCATGCGCATGATCTTCAATTCCAGGCCCACGGGTACGGGGCGGCCCGATTTCGGCGGCGCGCGATGCGCCACGGCAACGGGTTTCGCCAACTCGAACAGAGCTTCGATCTCGGCCGGCGTGGACTGCGTCAGCTGGGCCAGGCCGCGCACGATCTGCAGGCGCAGGGACGACGGCGCCATCAGCTGCAGCAGGGGCTTGGCGTCGAACTGCACGCGGGCGCGCCCTTCCGGTTCCGACAAATCATGCTCGCCCGACACTTCTTTCAGCAAAAACTGCGACAGCGGTATCGCTTCATGCACTTGCTGCTCAAAACCCTCGGCGCCGAATTCGCGGATATAGCTGTCCGGATCGTGTTCCGACGGCAGGAACAGGAACTTGATCGTCTTGTTGTCCGACACGTGGGCCAGGCTCGCTTCGAGCGCGCGGCGGGCGGCGCGGCGGCCGGCCTTGTCGCCGTCGAAGCTGAAAATCACGTTGTCCGTCTGGCGCAGCAGTTTTTGCACGTGGGTCGGCGTGCAGGCCGTGCCCAGGGTCGCCACCGCTTGCGGGAACCCCATCTGCGCCAGCGCCACCACGTCCATGTAGCCCTCCGTCACCAGCACGTAGCCGGCGTCGCGGATGGCCTGGCGCGCCTCGAACAATCCATATAGTTCGAAACCCTTGGAAAACAAGGGGGTTTCCGGCGAATTCAGGTATTTCGGTTCGCCATGGTCGAGCACGCGGCCGCCAAAGGCGATGACCTGGCCCTTGGTATTGCGAATAGGAAACATGATGCGTTCGCGGAAACGGTCATAGCGCTTGCGGTTATTGCCCTCTTCATCGACCTTGTCGATCACGAGACCGGCCTCGGCCAGCGCCACCACATCGTAATCGGGGAAGACGGAGCGCAGGTTGTCCCAGCCGCCGGGCGCGAAGCCCATGCCGAAGCGAGCGGCCACTTCGCCCGTCAGGCCCCGGTTCTTGAGGTAGGCGATGGCTTCCGGCGCGTGGCGCAATTGCCCGCGGTAATAATCGCAAGCCTGCGTCATGGCGTCGGACAGGGCCAGGCTTTGCGCCTGGATCTGCGCGCGCTGGGCGGGCGGGATCTTGTCGTCCGCTTCCGGCACGACCATGCCCACGTTCTGCGCCAGGTCCTTGACGGCGTCGACAAAGCCCATGCCCGAGTACTCGATCAGGAAGCCGATCGAGGTGCCATGCGCGCCGCAGCCGAAGCAGTGATAGAACTGCTTGGTGGGGCTGACGGTAAAGCTGGGCGACTTTTCACTGTGGAACGGGCACAAGCCCATGAAATTGGCGCCACCTTTTTTCAGTTGCACATAGCGGCCCACGACGTCGACGATATCGACGCGGTTGAGCAAATCGGAAATGAA
Organism: Janthinobacterium sp. JC611; assembly: GCF_018682595.1. Lineage (NCBI taxonomy): Bacteria > Pseudomonadati > Pseudomonadota > Betaproteobacteria > Burkholderiales > Oxalobacteraceae > Janthinobacterium > Janthinobacterium sp. JC611. Next base: position 76,683 of record NZ_JAFLJN010000014.1, on the reverse strand, counting down.
GGATTGAGGTATCACTGGCGAAGGCGGGTCTTGTTCTAGGTCAGACTATACTACCGCACGTGGCCGGAGGTTGAGCCAGGTCAACGTGTGGGCTATTAACAGGCTGCCAGCGCGACGGCGGGCAGCCCTTGCTACTATTGTATGCTTACGCCGCCGGCGTCAAGGCTTTCTTGACCAGCGCGGAAACAACCGTCATGTCGGCGCGGCCAGCCAGCTTCGGCTTGACGATGGCCATGACCTTGCCCATGTCTTGCGGACCAGCGGCGCCCGAGGCGGCCACGGCGGCTGCCACTTCGGCCGCCACTTCCTCGTCCGACAGGCCGGCCGGCATGTAGCCGATCAGGTGCACCAGTTCGGCTTTTTCGATGTCGGCCAGGTCGGCACGGCCACCGGCTTCGAACTGGGCGATCGAATCCTTGCGCTGCTTGATCATCTTTTCCACGATGGCCGTCACGTGGGCATCCGTCAATTCGATGCGCTCGTCGACTTCCTTGCGCTTGATTTCCGCCAGCAACAGGCGAATCGTGCCCAGCTTGCCCGCTTCCTTGGCGCGCATGGCGTTTTTCATGTCTTCGGTAATTTGTTCTTTCAAGCTCATGGCAATCCTCGTTGGTCAGTATGGGTTCAGTGCGCGTGCATGCGACGGGGCCAAAAAAGCGAAAACCCGCCGCGGCGAACCGGAGCGGGTATGCGACTCATCTGAAGTATCACTCCAGGCGAATCAAAACAAAACCCGTGGCGAACAATGCGCCGAACTACCCGGGTTGGTTTTGACTGAACAGTCTTAGAATAATTTTTTCGGCAGTTGTTGGCTGCGGATGCGTTTGTAATGACGCTTGACAGCAGCTGCCAGCTTGCGCTTGCGCTCAGCTGTTGGCTTTTCGTAGAATTCGCGAGCGCGCAATTCGGTCAGCAGACCCGTTTTTTCGATGGTGCGTTTGAAGCGACGCATTGCGACTTCGAACGGCTCGTTTTCTTTAAGGCGAATAGTGGTCATGTAAAATTCAAACCGTTGAGGTGGTGTATAGGAAGAGATAGATAGTAGCAGCTTTTATTCGGAAAGGGAAGCCCCTCCCCACTTGCGCGCGGGATGCAGCCTGCGGTCGCTGCCGGAATGTGACGTGAATGTCGCGTAAACCCCACGCACCGGGGCGGCGCACGGGGCGCCAGAACCCCATCCTACAGAGTTGCTTACTGCAAAGCAATACCTGCCGCCACGCCCGAGGCCCAGGCCCACTGGAAGTTGTAGCCGCCCAGCCAGCCCGTCACGTCGACCGATTCGCCGATGAAATACAGGCCCGGCACTTTATTCGCCATCATGGTCTGCTGCGACAGTTCGCGCGTGTCGATGCCGCCGCGCGTCACTTCCGCCTTGCGGTAGCCTTCGGAACCGTTCGGCACAATGGACCAGGCATTGATGGCCTGGCCCAGCTTGCGCAGCTGCGCGTCGGGCATGTCGGCGATGCGCGCGTCCGGCGCCAGGCCGTTGACGGCCAGCAGGCAGTCGGCCAGGCGCTGCGGCAGCCATTGGGCGACGATATTGCCCAGCTGCTTCTTCAGGGTGCCCTTGCCTTCAATCAAGGTCTGCGCCACATCCACTTCCGGCAACAGATTGATGACGATGGGCTCGCCCGGCAGCCAGTAGCTGGAAATCTGCAGAATCGCCGGGCCCGACAGGCCGCGATGCGTGAACAGCAAATCTTCGCGGAAACGCGCGCCCGTCGCCTTGCGGCCTTTCAGGCTGCCCGTCTCCACATCGACTTCCAGCGCAATGCCCGACAATTCCGCGAACGGCGCCCAGCTGGCCGCATCGAACGTCAGCGGCACCAGGGCCGGACGCGGCTCGACCATCGCCAGGTCGAATTGTTTGGCGATGCGATAGGCAAAGTCCGTGGCGCCGATCTTCGGGATCGACAGGCCGCCCGTGGCGATGACGATGCTCGCCGTCTCGATGTCGCCGTTATCGGTCTGCAGCACGAAGCCGCCGTCGCCTTGCCGGGCAACATTGTCGATCTTGCACGGCATGCGCCAGTGCACGCCGCCAGCGGCGCACTCGTCCTTGAGCATGTCGATGATCTGCTCGGCCGATTCATTGCAAAACAGCTGGCCCTTGTGCTTCTCGTGGTAGCCGATGCGGTATTTTTTCACCAGCGCGAGGAAATCCTGCGGCGTGTAGCGCGACAGCGCGCTCTTGCAGAAATGCGGGTTTTCCGAGAGGAAATTTTGCGGGGTGGCGTTCATATTGGTGAAATTGCACCGTCCACCACCCGAGATGCGGATCTTTTCGGCCAGCTTGGCCGCGTGATCGATCAACACCACGCGCTTGCCTTGCTGGGCGGCAACAGCCGCACACATCATGCCGGCCGCGCCCGCGCCGATCACTGCCACATCAAATTGTTTTGCCATAAGAATTCCGGTCACCGCTGATTACAAAGACGCCATTGTAAACCGCGGCGACGCGGCTAGCGCGGCCGTGCTGCAATCTGCCGCGACGCCATCAGGCATTGCGCCACCTGCGCGGCGATCGATGGCGGCACGGGCGCCTCGCCACGCAGCACGGCCGCGATCCAGTCGGCCGTGGTGGCCGCATCGCGCTCGGCCGGCAAATGCGGCAACTCTTCCACCAGCAACTGTTTTTCCACCAGCAGCGTGCGTTCGCTCCCGTGAAACCAGTCGATCTGCTGCGCCTTGCTGGCGTTGGCCACCGTCTCGCCTTCCGTGCCGCGCATCAGGAAGGCGTCGCCGCGCGCCGGATCAGAGGCGGTCAGGAAATATTCGCCGAGCATTTCCAGGTATTCCGGGTGCGTGTACGACACCAGGCGCAGGGCCGGGCCGGCGAACGGCTGCATGATTTTCACCAGCGTGTGCGTGGAATTGCGCACGCCCAGCACGCGCCGCAGCGACAGCATGTGCGCCAGGCGCGGCGCCAGCGCGGCGATGGGCAGGAAGGCGGCTTCGCCGCGCGCCATGGCGGCCTCGGCTTGCGCATGGTCCGCCGAGGCCGGCACGCCCAGCGCGGCCAGCACTTCGGCCGTCGTGATGCGACCCGGGTCGCTCGTCACGCCATGCACGAGCACGGGCGCGCCCGCGCGCGCCAGCAGCAGCGCCAGCAAGGCCGTCAAGTTCGCCATCTTGCGCGCGCCGTTGTAGCTGGGAATGATGATCGGGGCGAACTCGCCGGCCGGCGCGGCCAGCGGCGCGAACGACGCTTCGGCCGCGTCAAGGAAGCCGGCGATCTCGTCCACGGACTCGCCCTTGATGCGCATGGACAACAAAATGCCGCCCAACTCCAGGTCCGACACACGGCCCTCGAGCATGGCGCGATACAGGGCGCGGGCGTCATCGCGCGTCATGCTGCGCGCGCCGTTCTTGCCGCGTCCTATTTCCTTAATGAAACGTGCTGCGGGGAATGGCTCACCGGCCACATCGGTATGGGGGATGGATACAGTCGTCATGGCGCCAGCTTACACGGATTTTCTCCCTCGCAGACGGGCTGGAGGACGCCATAGGCGCCAATGCAACAGTCTTTCCCGCTATTTTTCGGGTGAACTGCATCGCGAGCGCATCCAAACGCGCCGCCGCTGCGTATAAGACGGTACAGGGGGGAACTCATCATGGAACACGCGATCAAACAGGAAACCGCCTTCGTCGGCATCGAACCGAACAAGCTGCTGCTGAAGGCCGTGCTGCTCTCGGGCGGTGAAGTGCTGTGCAAGGTGCTGGAAAACGACGTGGCCGGCTACCGCTGGCTGCGCAGCTGGCTGCAAAGGAACGATGTCACCATCATGGGCTTGCGCGTCTGCATGCGCCTCGATATGCCGTACAGCGAGGCGGCCGCCAACGCGCTGGCCGGCATGGGCATGCTGGTCTGCGATGCCCAGCCCGCGCCGCTGCAAGACTATCTCCGCAACCAGGGCTTGCCTGAGAATGCGGCACGCAGCGCCGTGGTGCTGGCCCATTATTGCGCGGCGGCACGCCCTGCCCCCTGGACGCCGCCCTCGCCCGCCTACGTGGAATTGCGGCTATGGCTGCGCCGCCTGCAAGCCGTGCGGCAATTGCGCAAACAGGAAATGGCGCGCCTGGAAAGCCATTTCCATGCGGGACAGATTGCGCTGCATCAATTATTGCGCAAGCAAATCGCCTGCCTGGATGCACAGATACGCCAGCACGAAAGCGCCATCTTCGAGCATGTGCGGCGCCATCCCGACCTGCCCCGGCCGCCTGAGCTGGCCGGCAACTACCAGCGCATCGCCCGCTACGGCGTTGGCGCCAGCCTGCCGGGCAGCCACTGAGCGCCCGGCTGCAAGGGGCCGGCGGCGTGCCGGCCCTGCCATAAAAACAACTCAGCCATTCCCGTTTTGGCCCCATCCCCTCCGCCAGCCCGCATTTCCGCTACACTATTGCCTCTTAAAGAACGCAATAGCGAAAGCCGAGCCAGAATCATGAATACGCCAGACATCGAAAATATCAACGTCACCTCCTTCGCGCCCATGCCGACACCGGCTGAATTGCACGCCAAGCTGCCCCTGTCGGAAAGCGCCTTCGATACCGTCAGCCGCGGCCGCGAAGCGCTGCGCAACATCATCGACCGCAAGGACCAGCGCCTGTTCGTCGTCGTCGGCCCGTGCTCGATCCACGACCCGGTCGCCGGCCTCGATTACGCGCGCCGCCTGAAAGCGCTGCAAGAGGAAGTCAAGGACACGATGCTGCTGGTGATGCGCGTGTATTTCGAAAAACCGCGTACCACCACGGGCTGGAAAGGCTATATCAACGATCCGTACATGGACGATTCCTTCAAGGTCAACGAAGGCATGGAAAAGGCGCGCCAGTTCCTGCTCGACGTGTGCGAACTGGGCCTGCCCACCGCCACCGAAGCGCTGGATCCCATCTCGCCGCAATACCTGGGCGACCTGATCGCCTGGACGGCCATCGGCGCGCGCACCACGGAATCGCAGACGCACCGCGAAATGTCGTCCGGCCTGTCGACGCCCGTCGGCTTCAAGAACGGCACCGATGGCGACATCAGCATCGCCGTCAACGCCATCCTGTCGTCGGCGCACCCGCACTCCTTCCTGGGCATCAATGCCGAAGGCAACGTCGCCATCGTGCGCACGCGCGGCAACGCGTATGGCCACGTGGTGCTGCGCGGCGGCGATGGCCGTCCGAACTACGATTCGGTCTCGATCGCCATCGCCGAACAGGCGCTGGCCAAGGCCAAGCTGCCAGCCAACCTGGTGGTCGACTGCTCCCACGCGAACAGCTATAAAAAGCCGGAACTGCAGCCGCTGGTGATGGGCGACGTGGTCAACCAGATCCGCCAGGGCAACCACTCGCTGGTGGGCGTGATGATCGAATCGAACATCGTCGGCGGCAACCAGAAGATCCCGCAAGACCTGTCGCAACTGACCTACGGCTGCTCCGTCACCGACGGCTGCATCGACTGGGACACGACGGCCACCATGCTGCGCGACGCGCATGCGCATTTGCTCAATCGCCCGAAGTAAACAGCTGGGGTCAGCCCCCCTCTTGCGTTGGCGCTGAACCTGGCGTTAGCGGCATTGAGGGTCTGACCCCAAACACCTATGCCATCTGCACATGCGGCAGCACGGCGAACGATCCCGCCAGCGCCTGTTCCGCCTTGCTGGCCGGGATATTGAGCTCATTGACGTCCAGGTAGATGCGCCCGTCCATGAGGCGCACGGCATACATGCGCGCCATGCCCTGCACGGGCGCCACCAGGCGGCCCGAATCGAGCTCGATGATCCAGCTGTTCTTCGGCCCCATCAGGTTTTTCTCCATCAACACGCCATGCGCCAGCGGGCCGCCCAGGCCGGGCACCGTGTCGAGCAGCGCGTACACCGTATCGTCCGCCGCGCGGAACAGCGCCACGCCGGGCAAGTCCTGCCAGGCCAGGCCCCGCTGCACCATGCGCGCGCCCGCCAGCGGCATGTCCTTCAGGCGGCAAATCATTTTCCATTGTTCCGACATTGCGAACTCCCTTGAGAAAGGCACACGCCTGTCTAAGCAAGAGCGGTGCCAGTGGCGGCACAGGCGCAAGAGCGGTGAAATACAAGGCAAAACCCTACCGCGGCGCACTGCGCAAGTGCACACTGCCGCCGAAATGGTGCGCCGGCCGCACGGTGGACTGCCCGGCTTTCCTTTACAATGGCGGATTACTCCTCCCTATCTAGCACCTTCATGATTGTTCTTGGCGTCGAATCCTCCTGTGACGAAACCGGCCTGGCCTTGTACGACACGCAACGCGGCCTGCTGTCGCACGCCCTCTATTCGCAAGTCGCCATGCACGAGCAATATGGCGGCGTGGTGCCGGAACTGGCGTCGCGCGACCATATCCGCCGCGCCATCCCGCTGCTCGAAGAAACCCTGGACAAGGCCGGCATCACCCTGCCCGAAATCGACGCCATCGCCTACACGCAGGGCCCGGGTCTGGCCGGCGCGCTGCTCGTGGGTTCTTCCGTCGCCTGCAGCCTGGGCCTGGCCATCAACAAGCCGGTGCTGGGCATCCACCACCTGGAAGGCCATCTGCTGTCCCCCTTGCTGGCGTCGGAGCCGCCGCAATTTCCCTTCATCGCCCTGCTGGTGTCGGGCGGCCACACGCAACTGATGCGCGTCGATGGCGTGGGCCAGTACACGATGCTGGGCGAAACGCTCGACGATGCGGCCGGCGAAGCGTTCGACAAGTCGGCCAAGCTGCTGGGCCTTGGCTATCCGGGCGGCCCCGCCATTTCGCGCCTGGCCGAATTCGGCGACCCGCTCGCGTACAAGCTGCCGCGCCCCATGCTGCACTCGAAGGACTTCAATTTCAGTTTCTCGGGCTTGAAGACGGCCGTGCTGACGGTGGTGAAGAACCATGAAGAAAAGGTCATCGCCAATATCTGCGAGCAGGACAAGGCGAACATCGCGCGCGGCTTCGTCGACGCCATCGTCGACGTGCTGACGGCCAAATGCGTGTCGGCCCTCAAGCACACGGGCTTGAAACGCCTGGTGATCGCCGGCGGCGTGGGCGCGAACGCACAGCTGCGCGCCTCGCTCAACGCGGCCGCCGCCAAAAAGCGTTTCAAGGTGTATTACCCGGAGCTGGAATTCTGTACCGATAACGGCGCCATGATCGCCTTCGCCGGCGCCATGCGCCTGCAAATCAATCCCGACGCCGCCAAGCACGATTACTCGTTCAACGTGCGTCCGCGCTGGCCGCTGGACGAGATCCGCGAAGTCTGATCACTCCAGCAGGAAATTGCGCGCGCCCGCCAGGGCCGCGCCCTCTTCCACCGTTTCATCCTTCAAGTCCACGCCCGACAGCCGCCGGCTGAACGCCTGCGACAGCAAATAATGCAGCCGGTACGCGGCCGGCGCATACGCCAGCCCCGCGGGGCGCACGTTCGAGATGCAGTTGCGGCGCTCGTCCAGCAGCCCCACTTTTGGCGCCCACGTCAGGTACAGGCCCAGGCTGTCCGGGGAACTCAGGCCCGGGCGCTCGCCGATCAGCACCAGCACGGCGCGCGCCCCCAGCAATTGCCCCACCTCGTCTCCCACCGCCACCCGCCCCTGCACCACGATGTGCAGCGGCGACAGCGTCCACGCTTCCAGCGCCAGCCGTGCGCGCAAGGCGGCCAGGAAGGGCGCCGCGTGGCGCTGCACCGCCAGCGCCGACAAGCCATCGGCCGCCACCAGCGCCAGGTCGATTGCCGTAGCACCGGCGGCCAGCCGCGCCCGTGAAACGTCGTCAAGCCGGCGCCCTAGGTCGGGACGCTGCAGGTATTCGCTGCGCGTGGCGGCCGCGCTGTGCAACTGCACGCAGTCGTGCCCTTGCGCTGCCAGCGCGCCGGCCAGCGCCTCGCCATCGAGTTCCAGGTGCACGGCGTCGCGCGCCCGCGCATGGGCCAGCTGGAACGCCAGCTGCGCGCGAGTCGGCACGCTCACGCCGCGGCGCCCGAGCGCGATGCGCGCCGCCGTATGCGCGCGCAGCGCCTGCCACAGATCGGTTTCGTCCATGCCTCCTCCCTAGGTGTCCAGGCGCAGCAGGGCCGCCTGGAAGGCCGGCGCCAGCGCCGTGTGCAAACGGCCCTGCGCATCCGTGATCCGCATGCGCGCCAGCCAGGCCTCGAATTCGGGCGCCGGACGCAAGCCCAGCACGCGGCGCGCGTACAGGGCGTCGTGGAACGAAGTGCTCTGGTAGCCCAGCATGATGTCGTCCGCGCCCGGCACGCCCATGATGAAATTGCAGCCGGCCACGCCCAGCATGGTCAGCAAGGCGTCCATGTCGTCCTGGTCCGCTTCCGCGTGGTTGGTGTGGCACACGTCGCAGCCCATGGGCAGCCCAAGCAGCTTGGCGCAGAAATGGTCTTCCAGCCCCGCGCGCATGATCTGCTTGCCGTCGTACAGGTATTCGGGGCCGATGAAGCCCACCACCGAATTGACCAGCAGCGGCCGATACGCGCGCGCCACCGCATACGCGCGCGCTTCGCACGTCTGCTGGTCCATGCCGTGGTGCGCGCCGGCCGACAGGGCGCTGCCCTGCCCCGTCTCGAAATACATGACGTTGTTGCCCAGCGTGCCGCGCCCCAGCGACAGGGCCGCCGCCTGCCCCTCGGCAAGCAGAGACAAGTCGATGCCGAAGCTGCGGTTGGCCACCTGCGTGCCCGCCACCGACTGGAACACCAGGTCGACGGGCGCGCCGCGCCGGATGGCCTCAATCGTATTGGTGATGTGCGTGAGCACGCACGACTGGGTGGGAATCTGATATTGATCGATGACGGCGTCGAGCAGGTGCAGCAGCGCGACCACCTGCGCCACATTGTCGGTGGCCGGATTGATGCCGATCACGGCGTCGCCGCTGCCCAGCGTCAAACCGTCGAGGATGGAAGCGGCGATACCCGTGGCGTCGTCCGTCGGGTGGTTCGGCTGCAGCCGCGTGGACAAGCGGCCTTCCAGGCCCAGGGTATTGCGCAAGGCCGTGACGACCCGGCACTTGCGGGCCACCAGCACCAGGTCCTGCAGGCGCATGATTTTTGAGACGGCGGCCGCCATTTCCGGCGTGATGCCGGCGGCGACCTCGGACAGCGCTTGCGTATCCGTCGCGTCGTCCAGCAGCCAGTCGCGGAAATCGCCCACACACAGGTGGGAGATCGGCGCAAAGGCGGCGCGCGCATGCGAATCGATGATCAGGCGCGTGACTTCGTCGTCCTCATACGGCACCAGCGCCTCGTTGAGGAACAGCGATAGCGGCACGTCGGCCAGCGCCAGCTGCGCCGCCACCCGCTCGCTCGCGCTGGCGGCCGCCACGCCCGCCAGCACGTCCCCGGAACGCAGCGGCGTGGCCTTCGCCAGCAGCTCCTTCAGGCTGGCGAAGGCATGGGTATGGCTGTCTATCGTGTGGCTGAAGCGGGGCATGGTTCGGTTCCTTCCATCCCCATCTTACGCCAACTTATAAACTGCGCAGCGCGCCTTCCAGTTGCGGATAGCGGAAGACAAAACCGTCGGCCAGCAAGCGGCGCGGCGCGACGCGCTGGCCCTCCACCAGCAAGTCGGCCTGCTCGCCCAGCAAGGCGCGCATGACGAAGGCCGGCGTGGGCACGAAGGAAGGCCGGTGCAGCACCGCGCCCGCCATTTGGGCGAAGCGGCGCTGCTCGATGGCTTGCGGCGCGCAGAAGTTGTAGGCGCCGCTCACTGCCTGTGCTTCGCTGCGGCGCGCCAGGTGGGCGATGCCGCGGATCACGTCGCGCACATGCACCCACGTGACCCACTGCCTGCCGCTGCCGAGCGGGCCGCCCACGCCGAAGCGGACCGGCAGCAGCATCTGCGGCAGCGAACCCTGGTGGCCGAAGACGAGGCCAAAGCGCATGCAGCCGACCTGCACGCCAAAGGCCTGCGCCTGGCGCGCGGCCACTTCCCATTCCTGGCACAGCTGCGACATGAAGATGGCTTGCGGCGCGCTCTCCTCCGTCAATTCCGTCGCGTCGCCCTGCGGCTGCACGCCGTAATAGCCGATGGCCGACGCCGACAGCAGCACGCGCGGCTTGTGCTGCGCGCGCGCGATCCACGCCACCAGATCCTGCGTCAGCGCCACCCGGCTGCGGCGCAAGGCCGCCTTGCGCGCGTCCGTCCAGCGGCGACCGACGATGCGCGCGCCGGCCAGGTTGACCACCATGTCGATGCGCTGCGCATCCGACAATTCGTCCAGCGAGCGGATGCAGCGCACCTGGCCATCGAAGGTCCAGGCGGCCTGCTTGGGCTGGCGCGTCAGCACCGTCACCGCATGGCCATCGGCCAGCAAGGCGCTGACCAGCTGCTGGCCGATGAAACCCGTGGCGCCCGTCACCAGCACGGACTGCGGCGCGGCGGCAAAGCGCAGATGCTCTTCCTGCTCTTGCTTTTCCTGCACCTTGCGCCGGCCCAGCTGCCACACGGCATACGCGTCGCGCAGGCCGGACAAGCCCACGCCGACGCCGCACAGGGCGAGGAAGACGCTGAGCCAGCCATACGGCTGCCACACGAGGGCCGTCGGCAACGTCGCCCACTGGCTGCTGTTCAGGGCCAGCAAGGCGATGAAGGCGCCCGCGTTAATCGCCAGCACCGTGTGCGTGACCCGCTCCGTGGCGGGCAAGAGGCGGGTCCGGTCTTCGACCACGAAATCCCACAGGGTCAGCACGATTTCCACGCCAAACACGATGACCAGGACCCAGGCCCAGGCGCCATGCCACTCCCACGCCGCCAGGCCGACGAACAGCAGGCTGTAGATCAGGGCGCGTGTCGCGTGGATCGTCAATTCCAGGCGCGCCGATGCCTTTTGCGGCAGCGCCTCCGTGATTTCATGGTGATAGATGGTGTCGAAGGCGCCCAGGCAGCCTTGCGCCGCCATCAGTTGCAGGGCCAGCAGATGCGTATTCATGGTGTCTCCTTGTGAAGGGTGGGCGCGGCGCTTTCGCGGAACACGCCCACTTGTGTAAACGTGGTGCCGAACAGGGCGTGGCGGATCTCGATGCGGATATTGAATTGCTGCGGCGTGTCGTTGCGGTGGCACAGATAGGTCTTGCCGGGCGTGAGCACGCCGGGCAGCGGCATGCGCCAGCCGAAAAGATCCCAAAAATAACCGTCGCTGGTGAAGTGCAGGTTGCCATCCTCGACGTGGAGCAGCAGCTTCATGCCCAGCCCCATGCCCACGTATTCGAGCACTTCGCCTTTTTCGCTTTCAGCCATGTAGGAGGTGAAGCGGATGGGCGCGCGACCATGCAGGCGATAGGTGCGCTGCTTGAAGATGAAGGGACAGCCGGGACGCGAATAGACTTCGATATCCACGGGGAAGTCGTGGTCGTCATGGGGGATCAGGGCGCCGTCGATGAAGGGCCGCGTCAGCCATCCCAGCACCTTGCCCAGGCGCGAGCTGGTGAGCTCACCGAGTTCACCGCGGTAGTACAGGGGCTGGCCCGGCGCGGGATTTTTCTCGAAGCGGCGGCGGATGTCCGGGTGCAGCGCGAGCCACTGTTCGCCCATCACCTTCTTGAACAGTTCTCCTTCCGAGGGGCCGTTCATGATTTGCCACGCTTGCCCGGTTTGTCTTCCGGGCTGAGGAACTTGGCCACCTTGCCGCCCATCGACAGCATGCGCTGCAGGGTCGCCGGCGGCAGGTTCTTGTAGTCGCTATAGGTGCTGCTGAGCATTTCCAGGAAGGCCAGCACCTCGCCCATGCGCGCCAGCGTCTCTGGCGGCATCGCCGCATCGTGCTCGCCCTCGATCGCGCATTCGCGCAGCACCGTCAGGGTGGGGTCGATCTCGCGCCGCTTGCGCTCCTCCATGATGACGCGGAAGATTTCCCACACATCCTGCAGGGCGACGAAATGGTCGCGCCGGTCTCCCATCACGTGGGTGATGCGCACCAGGCCCCAGCTTTGCAATTCCTTCAGGCTGTTGCTGACGTTGGACCGGGCCACGTTCAGGCTGGCCGCGATATCTTCCGCCGTCAAGGGTGCGTTGGCCAGGAACAGCAGCGCGTGGATTTGCGCCACCGTGCGGTTGACGCCCCAGCGGGTGCCCATCTCGCCCCAGTGCAGAATGTATTTCTGAGTAGTCGGGCTTAATTCCATGATTTCTCTTATTTCTGTCGTTACAGAAATGTAAGATGGAACGGAAACCGAGTCAAGCGCGATTCGTCAGGACTGTGCCGGTGGCTGGCCCATGGCGCGCAGGAATGCCTGCTGCGAGGCGTGCAGCTGGCCGTAACCGAGTTCGCGGTACACGAGGCCGTGGCGCGGCGCCAGTTCGGCCAGGATGCGCGCCAATGCCGGGTAGTGGCGGTGGCTCCAGGTGGGGAACAAGTGGTGCGTCAGGTGCAGGTTCAAGCCGCCCAGCCAGTAGCCGAGCCAGCGCAGGGCGCGCGGCCTCGGCGTCCAGTCGCAGGCCGTATAAAACGTGTGCTGGTACCAGTCGTGCGGCAGGGTGCCGTCCTGCCCCGGCTGGAAAAACGCCACCTCGGCCCAGTGCGTCCCGAGGATCAGCGCCACCAGCGCGCACGAGGCGATCATCTGGCCCAGGAAATACGCGCCCAGCACCACGCCCCAGGCTATGCCATGCGGCTGCAGCGCCCACATGGGCAGCGCCAGCACCAGCGCCACGTGGCCCAGCTTCCAGCCGAGGAACGACAGCCAGCCGCGCCAGCCCCGCAGGCGGCTGTGCGCGGCCACGGGCGTCTTGCCGAAGCGGTCCAGCCAGTCGCCATACCAGTTCAAATACGGCAGCGACAGGGCCGCCACCACGGGCCAGTACAGGTATTGATAGCGGTACTGCGGCGACCAGCGTTGGAACGGCGTCTGGCGCAGGAACGGGTTCGGTTCCGTGTCGAGGTCATAGCCCTCCACGTTCGCATACGTATGGTGGAAGTGCACATGGCGGATGGTCCAGAAATCCGTGTCCACGCCCACGGGCAAGCCCACCAGGCGGATCAGCACACGGTTCCAGGCGCCCTGGCGGAAGACGGCGCTGTGGGCCGCATCGTGCAGGGTGTTCATGGCCAGCGCCATGGCCGCGACCAGGCAAGCGACATAGCTGGCGACGAACGGCCAGGTGCTGTCGGCGCTCAAGGCCAGCGCATACAGCCCCACCGTCAGCACGGCCAGGAAGACGGTTTTTAAGTGCAGGCGCCAATCGCCAAAACGGTGTTTTCCTTCATCGGCCAGGTAGGCGTCGGCGCGCGCGCGCAATTCGCGGCGGAAGGCGGAATCGCGGGCGGGCTGGAAGCGCAGCGGCGGCAGCGAAGGCACAGGCTGCGTCACGCGCGCGTCCCCGCCGCTGCCGGCCACCACAGGCGGCGCGCGCCGTCGAGGCCATGCCCCAGCAGCGCGGCCAGGAACACCATGCCCCACGCATCGCGCGCGCCATACCAGCCCAGGAACAGCAGCGGCATGGCCACGGCGATGGCGACCCAGGCGATGGCGCCCCAGCGGCGCGCATCGGACAGGCCGCCCAGCGCCAGGGTGCCGCCGAAGATCAGCGCGAACAGGATGGCTTGCTGCGCGCCCGCCAGCGCCGCTTCGTGGTTGACGTAATAGATCACCAGGCCAAACAGGATCACGCCGCCGCTGCCGATGAACAGCTCGGGCACCTCGAACGTGCCGCGCGACTGCCAATCGGGAAAGCGCGCGCGCAGCCATGTGAACAGTTTGCCGTTGCTGGCCAACAGGGGGTTGTGCGTCGGCGTCATGCCCTTCACGCCGTAGCGCATTTCCACGCCCTCCAGTTCCGGCTGGAAGCTGCCGAACAGCCGGTCCCACAGCAGCAGGGTGCCGCCGAAATTGCGGTTGATGTAACGCTTGTCCGTGCCGTGATGGACGCGGTGGTGCGACGGCGTGACCATGAACTTGTCGAGCATGCCGGACTTGTTCACCAGCGCATTGTGGTTGTAGAACTGCACCGTGTAATGCAGCGACGAGACGACGAGGAAGATTTCCAGCGGCACGCCCAGCACGGCCAGGATGGCGATGAAGGGGAAATTCGTCAGCGAGGAATACCAGGAATTGCGCACGCCCAGCGACAGGTTGAAATGCTCGCCCTGGTGGTGCACCACGTGCACGGCCCACAGCAAGGGGATTTTATGGTGCAGCCGGTGCATCCAGTAAAAGCACAGGTCCCAGGCGAAAAAGGTGAAGACCCATTGCGCGGCCACGGGCCACTGGTCGACGAGGTGCAGGTTCACGTGGCGCAGCAGCAGGGCGAAGGCCGCCACCTCCACGCCGCGGAACGCCCACATCAATATGTGTCCGGAATTGAGGTTGAAAATCACGTCCTTCCACGGCACGGGGGTCTTGCGCACCCATTTCAGGATCAGCAGTTCGGCCAGCACGAAGGCCAGCATGATCAAAAATGACAGGGCAAAGGGATTCATCATGGTGCGGTTTTCATGGACACGGCGCGGCGGGCAGCCAAGGATACCTGCATTTTCGCCAGCATGCCGCCCGCGATGCCGACAGCCAGGCCGGCGGCCAGGTCGATGCTCACGTGCCGGCGCAGGGCGATGATGGCGTAGCAGATGGCCACGCCCAGCACCACGGCCAGCGCGGAGCGCAGCAGGTGGCGCCTGTCGCACAAGGCCCACACGCACAGCAGGGTCAATGCGCCGTGCAGCGAAGGCAGGCAGTTCTGCGCGGAATCCGCCGCTTGCAGCAGGCGCAGCGCCTGCGTGCTCCAGGCGCTGCCGTCACCGACGGGCGGATACGCGAGCGTGGTCGGATACAGCAGGAAGACCACGCCGCAGGCCAGCGCGGAAAGCGCCATGGCGCGCGCCAGCCAGCGCACCCGCGCCGCGTCGGCCACCAGATAGGCGTACGGGATCAGGATGAAAAAGGACAGGTACAGCCAGATGGCCGAGTCGCTGTAGGAAATGGCGCGGTCGAGGGCCGTCTCGGGCAGCAGCACGCCCTGCCCTTGCAGCAGGTCGCTGGAAAAATATACGAGGCCGACGCTGCCCCAGCCGGCCAGCAGGTGCAGCAGGCGGCCGCGTACCGTCATGGATGAATAGTTCATGCGCTTGCGAGGCGCCTGATACGGCGCCGTTTCATGGTGGGGTCAAAGGGAGGCAATTCGCCGCTGCTCGTCCAGGCCAGGCCGTCGACGGCCACGCCCAAGCCGCGCAGCACGGTTGCCAGGTGCGCACGCAGGTCGGCCAGGCCGGCATCGTCCAGGGCCGCGTGCAGCTGCAGGGCAGATTCGCCTTGCTGCACCAGGCGGTAATCTGCGTCCGGCGGCAAGGCTTGCGCAAACGCGCGCGTCAGCACGTCGGCAAACACGGCGACCGGCTCGCCGCCGCGCGCCGACGGCAGCAGCAACATGTCGTCGCAGCGCCCTTCGATGCCGTCGATGGCGCGCGTGGCGCGGCCGCACGGGCATGGCGTGGCGCGCGCGAGCAGGATATCGTCCAGGCGGTAGCGCACGATGGGCTGCGTGATGCGGGTAAAGTCCGTAATCACGGGCACGAAGCGACGTTGCTCGGCATCGAGCCACTGCGGCTCGATGTGCACGTATTCCTCGTTCAGGTGCAGCACGCCGTGTTCGCAGCTGCTGGCGAGGAAACCCTCGGTGGCCTGGTAGATTTCATGCACGGCGCCGAACGCCTGCGCGATCAGCGCGCGGTCCTGCGCTTCCAGCACTTCGGCCACCGAGATGACTTTTTTCGGCGCCAGCGCCAGGCTGCCGTCGATGACGCGCAAGGCCAGCTGGCGCAGCACCTGGGCCGGCGCGACGATGACGGACGGTTGATAGTGCGCCAGCCGCGCGCACAGGCTGTCTAACGGTTGGAACAGGTCGTAGAAGGCAAAGGTCAGCCACGGCGAGCGCACGGCCGTGTACAGATTGCTGTTCGCGCGCAGGAACAGCGCCACCTTTTCGCCGGAAAACAGGCCCTCGGGCAGCGCCTTGGCCAGCATCACGCCCGCCCATTGGGCCTTTTCGCGGGGGCTGACGGTAAACACGGCGCGCCGCGACGAGGTGCCCGAGGACAGGCCCACCGTGATGTCGCCGACGGCCGGCGTGAAGTCGCGGCTATGCTCGGCCGCCATGGCCGCGTCCATCGCCTGCGCCAAAGTCACCCCCTCGGTGTTCATGGCGTCGAAATGCTCGAGCATCAAGGCCTTGTTCATCGTCGGCCACTGCGCCAGGGGCTGGTCGCGGTACGGGGCGAAGTAAGCGCTGCGCGCGCACAGGGTATCGATGAAACGGGCCAGCTGCTTGCGCTGGTAGGCGTCGAGCCGCGCGCGGCTGGTGAAACGCAGGCGGCGCGTGCGCCAGTACGACAGCAACAGCCAGACGATGCGCTTCACGGGCGGCCCGCCACAGGCAGATAGTCGGGCGTGTCTTCATGCGTGATGCGGATCTGCGCATTGCCCGACCGGTGCAGCTGGTGCAGGCGGTTCAGGGTGGCGTAGTACGGCGCGCGCTTGTGCTGGATGATGAACGAGAGTTCCGACGGCCCACGCAGCTGCTGGAAGCTTTCCGGCACCCAGGCCGCATCCGACGCCAGCAAGGTCCAGCCTTCGTCCTGCAGCACGAAGGCGCCCAGGTGGCCGATCGCATGGCCGGGCAGGTCGACGATGTAGATCTCGCCCGTGCCGCTGACGTCGCGCCCGTGCGTGAATGGCAGCAGGGCCGCCGGCAAGGCCGTCTCGGGCACGCTTTCCACGAAATCCAGGCGGTCGGCGATGTCGTTCGGCAGCAGCTCGGGCACGAAGGCCTGGCGCACGGCGGCCACGCCGGACAGGCCGCGCACGGCGTCCCAGCCCGTTTTCGAGGCCATCAGCCGCGCGCCGGGGAAGTCGCGCAGGCCGGCGATATGGTCGGCGTGGAAGTGCGACAGCAGCAAGGTGTGGATGTCGCCGGGCGACACGCCATGCGCGCGCAACTGGCCGTGCAGCGACTCCTTCTCGTCAAACGAAATCGGCGTCACCCACGCATACATGCGGTACACGCCTTTCGACGTGGCGGCGCGGAAGTGCTCGGCGTAACCGGTGTCCCACAGGTACAGGCCCGCGCGCGTCGCTATCAGGTAGGCGCGCGAGGGGAAGCAGCGGCTGGCCAGCCCGCTGCCTTTCAAGACCATGCACGAAGGATGGGTGCAGTGGCCGACGCGAAACGCGGTGATGCTAGCCATTGCGCTCCTTGCCCACCTTGTGCGCCGCCGCTTCCTGGCGCATCCACTGCGCCGTGCGGGCGATGCCTTCCTGCAGGCTGACGACGGGGCGATAACCGAGCACCTTGCGCGCCTTGGCGTTATCGAGCGTCATGTCGAAACTGAGCGCGCCGATGCTGTAGGGCGTGAGCGATGGTTCGCGGCGGGTAAAACGCGAAGCGAACTGCATCAGGCGTGCAAGCACCGCCAGCACGCGGTAAGGCACGCTGACGATCTCGAACGGCTGCTGCAGATGCTCGCAAAACAGGCTGCGCAAGATGTCGCACAGGCGCGCCGGTTCGCCATTCGTGATGTTGAAGGCGGCGCCCGATGCGATGGTCTTGTGCACGGTGGCCAGCCACATCGCATGCACGACATTGTCGACATAGGTGACGTCGATGGTGGCCGCGCCGCCGTTGGGCAGGGGCAGCTTGCCGCCGCGCTCCTGCAGCACCCGCGCCAGGCGCGGGATCAGCACCTGGTCGTACGGGCCGAAGATGGCGCGCGGGCGCAGGATCACGCACGTCATGCCGCGGTGGCGGTCGACCGACTCCTGCACCAGCTTTTCCGCCATCGCCTTGCTGCGCGCGTACGCGTTGACAAAAGAATCGGGGCGGAAGGTTTCCGGCACCTCGTAGCGGTTGTGGTAATCGAAATAGATGGCCGGCGTGGAAATGTGCACGAAGCGCGCCACGTGCAGGCTGGCGGCCGCGCGCAGCAACTGGGCCGTGGCCGTGACGTTGGCGGCGATGAAGTCGCGCTCCGCGCCCCACGGCGACGACAGCGCGGCGCAGTGCCAGACGGCGTCCATGCCGCGTACCAGCTCGTCGACCTGGCGCGGCGACGCCTGCGCCAGGTCGAGCGCGACGAATTGCGCGCCCATGCGTTCAAGTTCGCGCCCGACGGCGGCGTTGCGGCCCGTGGCGCGCACTTCCACGCCCTGCGCCAGCAGGGTGCGCACGGCATTGCGCCCCAGCCCGCCCGTCGCTCCCGTGACCAGTATCCGCCTCATCACATCACCTTCACAGGTCAAGAATCATGCCGCCGATGGTCAGGCCTGCGGCCGTGCCCATCATCAGCAAACGCTGGCCCGCCTTGGCCCGCCCCGTCATTACCGCCTCGTGCAGGGCGGTAGGCAGGGACGCGGCCACCTGGTTGCCATGCGTCTCGAAGATCTTGATGATTTTAGCATCGGGAACGTCGAGGATGCGCGCCGCATGCGCGAGTCCCAGGGGACTGGCCTGGTGCGGCACGACCACGTCGACTTTTTCCAGTCCGGCACCGGACTCGGCCATCAATTCCGTCAGGAAATCCGGCATCACCTTGACGGCCAGGCGGAACACGGCCTTGCCATCCATGCGGAACAGATAGTCGCCCGGTTCGCAGCCGTTGCGCGGGTTGCGCTCGGTGCCTCCGCCGCGGATTTCGCAGTAGCGCCGCCCTTCCGGATACGTGCCCATCTTGTAGGCGCGGATGCCGGCGCTGCCATCGCCCTGCTCGACGATGACGGCGGCGGCGCCGTCGCCAAAGATCATCGACGCTTCCGGCTCGCTCCAGTCGACACCGCGCGAAGCGAGGTCGGACGAAACGATGGCGATGCGCCGGTAGGCGCCGCCGGCCAGCATGGACGCCGCCACGCGGAAGGCGGCCATGAAACTGAGGCAGCTGGCGTTGACGTCGAAGCTTTGCGTGCCTGGCGGCAAGCCTGCGTGTTCGGCCACGAAGCAGGCCGTGTTCGGCAAGGCCTGCTCGGGCACGCCGTTGGCGCAGATCAGCAGGTCGATGTCGGCCGGACGCAGGCTGGCGTTCTTCAGCGCGTCGAGCAGGGCGGCGGCGCCCAGCTGGCTTTGCGATTCATCGGGCGCGGCGACAAAGCGCGACAGCACGCCGCTCTTGCGCTGGGTGTAGCCGGCCGGATGGCCCAATGTCAGGTCGAGGCTGGCGGACGTCACGCTATGCGACGGCACGGCCTTGCCCGTCGCGATCAGGCGAACTGGAATCATGTTGGCCTTAATAAAAAAGTAAAGTGAATGCGCTGAATGCGCTTAATCGAGTGCCAGCGGCGGCAGTTCCACGCCGCAACTCTTGCAAAAACGTGCATCGTCATCGAGCCCTTCTTTCAGGCACGTGGGACAGGTACGCGTGGTGACCAGCTTGGAACTGCGCTGTACCGTCATCTCCGCACTGATAATGCCGGTAGGCACTGCCAGGATGCCCCAGCCGAGCAGCATCATCAGCGAAGCGATGGTGCGCCCGATGTCGGTGCGCGGCGTGATATCGCCGAAGCCGACGGTGGTCATGGTGCTGATGGCCCAGTAGATCGACGTGGGGATACTGCTGTAACCGTTATCCGGCCCTTCCACGACATACATCACAGTACCCAACAGAAAGACCACCATCATGACGAAAGACAAGAAAATGAGGATCTTGCGCCGGCTGGCCAGCAAGGCCCGTCCCAGCACCGTGTATTCATGCACGTAGGACGTGAGCTTGAGGATACGGAACATGCGCAGCAGGCGCAAAATGCGCACGTCGATCAGCACGTGGGCGCCCGGCAACAGCAAGCCGATGTAGGTCGGCACGATGGCCAGCAAGTCGATGATGCCGAAAAAACTCTTGGCGTAACGCACCGGATGGCGCAGGCACGACAGGCGGGCGACATATTCGATGGTAAATAAAATGGTGAAAAACCATTCCAGCGCCGTCAGCCAGGCGCCATAGCGCTCGGCCACGGAAGCGACACTGCTGAGCACGACCACCGTCACGCTGATCAGGATGGCGCCGATCAGCACCAGGTCGAAGGCGCGGCCCGTGCGCGTTTCCGCCTCGAAGATGACGGTGTACACCTGTTCGCGCCAGCCCCGCTCCGGCTTGCCATATTTCTGCTGCGTTTCCTGCGCCGCCAGCTGCTGCGGCGTCAGGGGCGCCGCTCCGCTCTTCGTCGCGGCTTTCATGTGGTGAGTGTGCTCATATACTATTATTGTATAGATAATTGACAAAGCACGGCGACACGCACGATTGCACTACGGCAGCTTTTTCGCCAGCAGCACGGCATTGCGCCGGTCGCGCTCGGCTTGCACGATGTCCGTCGTGCGCGCTTCCGACAGGCCCACCGTGTGCAACACGGTGGCCGTCAGTTGCAGCGCCGATTCCAGCGCCTCGGGCACGACCAGGGTGGCGCCCGCCTGTATCAGGGCCACCGCATGCGCCTCGTCGCGCGCCCGCGCATACACGGGCAGTTGCGGATATTCGCGGCGGATCGATTTGACGGCATGCAGCACGGAGGCCGCATGATCCATGGTCAGCACCACGGCGGCGGCCCGGTCCGCATTGACTTTTTGCAACAATTCCGCGCGCGACGCATCGCCGAAATACACGGGGAAACCGCGCGGATGCAGGGTCGTCACCAGGCGCGCATCATTTTCAATCGCCACATAGGCGATGTCCTGCTCCGTCAGCACCTTGGCCAGCAACTGCCCCACCCGGCCGAAACCGGCGATGATGACGGTGCTGCCCTGCGGCGGCAGCGCGCCGTGCGCCAGGTCGGCCAGCTGATGGTGGTGGCGCCGTTCCCACCAGTTGCCGAAAGCGCGCGCCGCCTTGGCCAGCGCCGGCGTGGCGAACAGGCTCAGGCCCACCACCAGCATGACGAATTGCGCCACCTGCGGACCGATCAGCTTGGTACCGAGCGCATACGCGACGACGATGAAGGCGAACTCGCCGCCCTGCCCCAGCAGCACGCCCGTTTCCACGGCGCGCCCCCAGTGAAAGCCGCCGAGGCGGAAAATCACGCCGATGACCAGGGTTTTCACGGCAAACAGGCTCAGCACGGCCAGGGGAATCAAGACCGGCGACTTGAGGATTTCGCGCACGTCGATCTGCATGCCCACCGACATGAAGAACAAGCCCATCAACAAGCCCTTGAACGGTTCGATCGTCACTTCCACTTCGTGGCGAAATTCCGTTTCCGCCAACAACAGGCCGGCCAGCAAGGCGCCCAGCGCCATCGACAGTCCCGCCAGGTAGGTCAGGCCCGCGATGCCCAGGGTGCTGAGCAGGGTCAGGGCCATGAACACGTCGGGCTGGCGCTTCTTGACGAAAAACTGGAACAGCGGGCGAATCACGCGGCGTCCCAGCAGATAGATCAGCAGGATGGCGCCGGCCGATTTCACGGCGGCAAAGCTGAGCAGATAGGCCAGGTCGTCGCTGCGTCCGCTGGCGAACACGTCGATCAGGATGAACAGCGGCACCACCATCAAATCCTGAAACATCAGGATGGAAAAGCCCGCCTGGCCGCTTGGCGTCTGCAAGGAGCGCTGGTCGGTCAGCAACTGCATCACCACGGCCGTCGACGACAGCGACAGCACCAGGCCCAGCACGATGGACGCTTCCAGCGACAGGCCAAAATAATACGCGACGGCGCCGATCAGGCAGGCGCTGACGGCCACCTGCCCCACGCCGGCGCCGAATACCCAGCGCCGCAGCGCCCACAGCCGTTCCGTCGACAGTTCCAGGCCGATCATGAACATCAAAAACATCACGCCCAGCTCGGCCAGGCCGCTGACTTGCTCGGCGCGGACGAACGAGAAATACGTCAGCCACGTGAAGTCGCCGGCCCACAGGCCGAAGCCGAACGGGCCGAACAGGGCGCCGACGGCCAGGAAACCGAGCACCTGGTTGACCTTCAGGCGTTGCAATAGCGGAATGAAAATCCCGGCCAGGGCGAGAAACAGCAGGGTTTCCCGCAAATAAGGTAAGGCGTGTTGCTCTTCCAAGATAATCCTAACTGAATGACATCTATGCCGAATTGGCAATTTTCACATGCGCCCCCATGGTGAAGCGGGCGCACACACGATATTTTTCCATAAGGAAATAAATCCGCTACGGGCGCTGCGCTTGCGGCGGCGCCAGCATGTCCGCGCGGGGGCGGTCCCAGCCCGGCACGTAGGCGGGACACGGCCGGCTGCGGAACTGCTGCAATTCGACCGTGGTGAAATTGGGCAGCATGCCGGGGTTGAAACGCACGTCCGTCAGTTTGTCCGCATTCAAGCGGGGCATGCGGGCGAAGCGGAACCAGGCGTCGACATAGCAATTATCCTCCTGCAGCGCGCGCAAGGCGGCCAGGCTGCCGGCCGCCTGTGCCGACACGGCGATGCCGGGCGCCAGTTGCTGGCCCTGCCTGCCCGTTTCGGCCAGCCCGGCCGGGCAGGCGGCGGGCGCCAGCGAGGCGGGCAGCAAGCTCAAGGTGCCGCGCCGCAAGGTGTACACGTCGGTCTTGCTGTCGAGCGATACATAGATCCAGCACAAGGGGTTGCTGGGAAACGCCGTCATCGCCACGTCCCACACGCGCGTGCCGGGGTCCAGGCGCTGCACGGCCGCCTCGATGCGCGTGCGGCCGAGGGCCGACGCCACGCCCTGCGTGCCGATGAAGGTGGCGGCCAGCGCGAAGGCCAGCAGCAGCGGTCCGCGCCCCCGCTCGCCGGCACGTCCCTGCAGCACGGCCAGCACCACGCCCAGCCCCAGCAGCACGACCAGCGAGGCGGGCGCCAGATAAGTTTGATAGGTGAAGAAACACAGGGCCGCCGCCAGCGCGGCCAGCAGCACGCTTTTGACGATGCCATAACGCAAGCACATGATCACGGGCACGCCCAGCAACACCCAGAACATGGGCTCGACGATGAAGACCATGTCGCCATACAGCCAGCGGCTGTTGAAGGGATAGAACGGGTGCAAGCCGTAGGAATTGAGGAAATCCATGCCCATGTGCAAGCAGAATCCCAGCAGCAGACAAGCCGCCAGGCCGACGCGCGCGGGCACGCTCTCCTTCAGCAACCGGCGCGCGCCGGGCCACAGCAGCCACAACAGCGCCAGCAGCAACAGCGCCTGCGGCAAGGCCAGCAGCAAGGTATGCGTGTGGCCACGGTGGTGCAACATGTAGCCGAACGGACGCGGCAGCAGCTTCGTCAGCACCAGGTCGAGGTCGGGCGCGTTGCTGGCAAACCAGGCCGTAAACAGAAACAGCGCGCGCCGGGTGCGCTGGGCGGGGACTTGCGGCTCCGGCGGCAGGCTGCGGTGTAGCAGTTCGCCGACCCCGAGGCCGATGACCGAATGTGTAATATTATCCATCGGGCAATTTTACAGGATGGCCGCCCCGGCGTGCTTGTGCGCTACGGTTGCTACAGCTTCTCCAGCGCCGGACCGCGCATGCCCACCAGCAAGGCGCGACCATCGGGCAGCACGCGGAACTCGCCATAGCGGGCCTTTTCCCAGCGCGCCGCCTCGCCTTCCTTGAAGAACCAGGCATCGCTGACCAGCACCCAGTTTCCATCTTTCGGCGTCAGCTCGAGCAGGAATTCGCCGGGCGCCAGCGCCTCTTTGGTGTACGGGCGCAGCAATTCCGCCACCCCGCGCGCATCGCGCCTGGCCACCACCAGGGGCCGGCCAGGCGCCCTCTCCACGCTGGCCAGGGTGGACAGGACGCCCAGGTTGACGAAATTGAGGCGCATGTAGTCGCCCTGCATCAGCGAGCGGGGATCGACGGGCTCCAGCGCCACGAAGATGGCGTCGCCCTTGGCAATCAGCTGCTCTTTTTGCCAGATGCCGACATTGGCCACCAGCAGCACCAGCAGCAAGCCCGTCAGCACGCCCAGGCGGACATGGCGTCCCTGGGCGGCCACGCCCGATGGTTTATTTTCCACCAGGTGCAGCACGGCGCCGCGCGTGGCCAGCCACGCCAGGGCGCACAGCACGGCGCCGGCCGCGGCCAGCAGCGCCGCCTTGCTGGCCAGCGGCCAGGCCAGCTGGTAATAAAAGCTGCCCATGATCCACGCCGCCGCCAGCGCGGCCGCCACGGCCACGCGCGAACGCCCGCTGGTCAAACAATACGCGAGGATCAGCAGCACGGGCCCCAGCGCCGGCATGCACCACGCCAGCACGACCAGCACCAGCGCCACGCCGATGGCGGGCAGCTGGCGCAACGCCGGCCAGCGCCAGCCCGTCCAGACGGCGGCCGCCATGGCCAGCACGAGCGACACCCCGTTCAAGGCTTGCGCATACCAGGCAGCGCCCTGGTGCCTGGTCACTTCGCGCGCCACTTCGCCCGTAAAGCCACCACCCACGACACCGCCCAGCATGAAGGTCATGCCAGACCAGAAGACCAGCCCCAGCAAGATTGCCAGGACCCACCCCGTCGACAGCGATTCCAGGAAGGCGGCGACGGGCGCGCCGCGGCCGTCGTTGAAGGCCTGTTTCTGCAGCCAATGCACGCCCAGCCACAGCGCCAGGGCCAGCATCCAGGCCAGATACAGCTGCGTGGGGTCGTTCTCGAAAATCCAGTCGCGCGTGCTATCGACGATGCCCAACCCCAGCAAGCCGCAGGCGACCAAGCCCAGCAGCACGCGCAGCCAGTCGCGCGGCAAGGCGGCGGCCACCACCAGGCACGCCACGCACAGCAGCAGCGACGCCGTCTGCGTGGAACAGTCGCGGTACAGCGCATAACCGAGCAAAGCGCCGCCCACCAGCAGACAGGGCACGGACAGTTGCTCGACAAACAGCGCCACGCCGCGCGTGCGGATCAGCAGCACGGCCGCCACCAGCACGATGGCGGCCACGACATACGCGCCGGGGCCGTGGCGCACGACGCTTTCCAGGCCCACGCCCAGCGCCACGACCAGGGGGATGGCGGCCAGCCAGGCGCCGAAGGCCGTCATCAGCACCAGCGGCCACGGCCGTACATCCTGCACGGGACGGGCGGCGCCGGGCGGCAACAGGCCGGCGCGCGTGGCGTCGTCGATCAGGGTGGCGAGCGCATCGGCTCGCTGACTGCTCATCTTGCTCATGCCGCCTCCCGGCGCGCGCGCCACAAAATGCCTTGCACGGTGAGCGCCAGCAGCACGGCCGCAAACAAGCCCAGCATCACCAGTCTGCCGACGCCATCGCCATTGCCACCGTCATGGAACAGCACGTGCCCCAGCCCCCACACCAGCAGGGTGTTGACGCCCAGCGCCACGGCGCTCAGGCCGAACACGTCAAACAAGGCAGGCGCGGCCAGCAGGACGCCGGCGACGGCCAGCAAAGCCAGTCCCGCCCAGTATGGCGACTCGATCTCGCTGCCGAACAGGGCGCTGACGGCCGTGCCCGTGATGAGGATGGTGGCCAGCACCAGGCCCAGGCGCAAGGCCCAGCTGCCCGCGCCCGTCCAGCGCGCCAGCAGGGGCGAAACGAACGCGCAGGCAAGCAGCACGGCCAGCCAGCCGCTGACGAAAATGGCCAGATCGGCCGAATCGACGCGCCAGCTGTGGTGCGCATGCGCCTGCATCCACAAGGCGGCGGCCGTCGACACGATCAGCATCCACGGCGTCCACAGCACGTCGCTGCGCGCCACCAGGCATAGCGGCAAGGCCAGCGCGGCCCACAGGGCGAACAGCTGCCACGGATCGGCGCCCGTCTGGTACGTTTGGCCGAAATACGCGAACAGGCCGCCGATGGCCAGCAGGGCCAGCAGCAGCAAAGGCGCGCGCGCCTTGGGCACGGCGAAGGCGCCCACGCAGGCGGCGGCAAACACTCCTTGCAGCAGGGCAAAGCGGCCGATGCGCCCCAGCTCTTCCCAGTTGGCGGCCACCCAGCAGATCAAGCCCATGCCCAGCAGTGCGGCGCCCAGCACGGCCACGCCGCGCGGCAGCCAGTAGGCCAGGCGCGCCGGTTCGCGCTGGAAGCCGGCCACTTCCTGCAATTGCCGGGTTTGTTGGGCGTCGAGCGCATGGGCCGAGGCGAGCTGGTACACGGCGAGGCGTAAATCCATCGTCTGCTTTCAGGTTGATTGGTAGCAGGAAAGCGTCAGCGCTCGACGCTCACGCCGCGCCAGAAGGCGACGTGGCCGGCAATTGCTTTGGCGGCATCCTTGGGCTGGGGGTAATACCAGGCCGCGTTGGCATTGACGGCGCCATCGACGACGAGGTCGTAATAGCTGGCCGTGCCCTTCCACGGGCAGACGCTCGTGTGGCTGCTGGGACGCAGGCAGGCCTGCGTCACTGTAGCTAAAGGAAAATATACATTGTTTTCAACGACTTGCACCTGGTCGTCGGCAGCTTGCGCGATGACGGCGCCATTCCAGCGGGCTGTTGGCATTTGACTATCCTCCTCCTGGAGCGAGTGTAGCCGAAAATGCCCGCCATGGCGCGCGCCATTGGCGTCCCGTTCAGGCGCCGGCGATGATCTGGCGCAAGGCTTGCTCGAACACGTCGGGCGGCTGGCCGCCGGAAATCAGGTGGCGCTCGTTGATGATGACGGCGGGCACCGAGTTGATGCCGTTCTGCTGGTAGAAGCGCTCTTGCGCACGCACCTCGTCCGCATAGGCGTTCGATGCCAGCACCTCGGCCGCCTTCACGGGGTCGAGGCCCACCTTGCCGGCCACGGCCAGCAAGACCGCGTGCGAGGACGGATCCTGGCCCTGCGTGAAATAGGCGTCGAACAGCGCCATTTTCAATGCTTTCTGGCGCCCTTCGATCCCGGCCCAGTGCAGCAGACGGTGCGCGTCAAACGTGTTGTAGATGCGGCCGCGCTTGTCCATGGCGAAGGTAAAGCCCAGCTGCTCGCCGCGCGCGCGGATCGCTTCGCGCGACTGCGCCATCTGTTCCGGGGTGGAACCGTATTTGCGGGCGATGTGTTCGCCGATATCCTCGCCTTCGGGCGGCATATGCGCGTTCAGTTCGAAGGGCTGGAAGTGGATCTCGGCCTGGACCGTGTCTTGCAGCTTGTCCAGCGCCTGCTCCAGCGATTTCAGGCCGACCACGCACCAGGGGCAGGAAACGTCGGAAACGAAATCGATACGGATGGGAACGGGTGTGGCGGAGGAGGTGGGGACAGTCATGGTGGGCAGCCTTTGCGCGAGTCGGTGGCGGCCGCACCGCGCGGCGCCGCAAGCACAGCATATGCGTGCGGGCCGCGGGAAATCAAGCGTTTACTTCTTCTTGACGGGCGCCTTGGCCCCATCCTTCTTGCCGCCGATCTTGCTTTCTTTGCCAGAGAGCAAGTTGGCGATGTTCTGGCTGTGGCGGTAAGCGAGCAGCACGCTCATCACGATGACAGACAGCAAGATCGGGTCGACGCCGAACAGCAAGCCATAGTAAAACGGCGCGAACAGGGCCGCCACCAGGGCCGCCAGCGAGGAATAGCGGAAGGCATAGGCGATGATCAGCCAGGTCGCCAGGGTCGCCAGGCCCAGCCAGGGATTAATGCCCAGCAGCACGCCGAGCGCCGTCGCCACGCCCTTGCCGCCGACGAAGCGGAAGAACACGGGCCACAAATGGCCGAGGAAGACGGCGATGGCGACGAGGGCCACGGCCATGTCGCCCACGCCCAGCGCGCCGGCAAAGTGGTCGGCCAGGAACACGGCCAGCCAGCCCTTGGCGCCATCGCCCAGCAGGGTCATGATGGCGGCGCCCTTGTTGCCGCTGCGCAGCACGTTGGTGGCGCCCGGATTTTTCGAGCCATAGGTGCGCGGATCGGCAATGCCGTAGACCTTGCTCATCACCACGGCAAACGATATCGAGCCGAGCAAGTAAGCGGCCACTGTCATCGCCACGGTTGTCATTACTGGATTCATTTCTTCCCTTTATTGTGTTTATTACACCAGCATCGAGGCTGGCGCAGCAGAATATACACCATGGCCGCAGGGGCCAGGCCTTCGGTCAGGCGTTTTAGTCCTGCAAAGCGCACTGCACCGGCTTGGCGTTCAGTACATCGAGCAGCACTTGCGGCGCCAGCGAGACGAGGAAACCGCGCCGCCCGCCATTGATGTAGATGCGCGGCAACTCCAGGATGGATTGCTCCACGTATACGGGCATGACCTTCTTCGTGCCGAAGGGCGAGGTGCCGCCGATCATGTAGCCGGAATGGCGCTGCGCCACTTCCGGCTTGCACGGCTCGACGGACTTGCAGCCGATGCCGCGCGCCAGGTTCTTGGTCGACACCTTGCAATCGCCATGCATGAGCACGATCAACGGCTTGGCCGCCTCGTCCTGCATCACCAGGGTCTTGATCACCGCGTGCTCGGGCACGTTCAGCTCGCGCGCCGAGACGCTGGTGCCGCCGTGCTCCTCGTACGGATACGGGTGCTCGTCGAAGGAAACGTGATGCTTGCGCAGCAACTGCGTCGCCTGGGTTTCGGAAATATGCTCTTTTTTAGCCATGCGTGATACGCTGATCGTTCAGTGAGGAGTGCTAATTATGCAGGAAGAAATCCGCTTTGCCACATTCAATGTCTGCAACCTGGCTCCCGCCGGGGCGAAATTGTATGACAACCTGGAACCGTTGAGCCCGGCGCAATACGAAGCCAAGGCGGAATGGACGGCGCGGCAAATCGACCTGCTCGACGCCGACGTGATCGCTTTCCAGGAAATTTTCTCGCAGGCGGCCTTGCGCGACGTGCTGTCGCGCACGCGCCATTACCGCACGGCCACCCTGGCCGGCCACGATGCCATCGATGCCGCCGGACGCATGCTGCCTGCGGTGGCGCTCGTGTCGCGCCTGCCGCTGGCCGGCGCGGGGGTTGTCTGGGCGAACTTCCCCGCCGGCGTGAGCGTGCCCGCCGAGGACAATGCCGGCCGCTTCGCCCGCGCGCCCCTGCACGTGCAGGTCATCTTGCCTGGCGGACAACTCACGGACGTGGTGGTCGTGCATTTGAAATCGCGCCGGCCCGACTACCGCCATGGCGACGGCAGCGATGCGGCCGCCTATGCGCTGGCCAACCTGCGCTCGCTGCAGCGGCGCGGGGCGGAGGCCGTGGCCCTGCGCGTGCTGGCAAGCGAACTGGGCCACAGCGGCCGTCCGCGCATCGTGCTGGGCGACTTCAATGACATCGCCAATGCCGTCACCACGGCCATCGTCATGGGGGCGGGCGCGCCGTGCGAAGCGGGCATGGAGATGCACGCGCGCCTGTACGACGCCAACGCCATCCAGCTGCGCCAGGACGCCTTGCGCCACGTGGGCTACACGAATATCCACGACAGCGCCTACATGACGATCGACCACATCCTCGTGTCCGACCATTTTCATCCCGCCTCGCCGCGCGCCATCGGCGTGCTGCAGGAAGTGACGTATCTCAACGACCACTTGCTGCTGGGCCTGCCGTACGCCTCCGACCATGGCCAGGTACTGGCGCGCATCAAGTTGCTGGGAAACCTTCATTAGTTCAATAGCGTCGCCAGCGCGCTGCCCGCGACTTGCGCGCTGGCGTAGCGCCCCTGGTATTGCTGGCAACCCTGGCCCCGCAGATACGCCAGCTGCTGGGCCGTTTCCACGCCTTCGGCGATCACCGTCAATCGCAGTTCGCGCGCCATAGCGATGATGGTGGCGGCGACGGCCGTGTCGGCGAGGCCGCCATCCGGCGCCCCCGGCAGGAAGGATGGGTCGATCTTGAGCTTGTCCACCGGGTAGTGGCGCAGATTGGCCAGGCGCGAATAGCCGGTGCCGAAATCGTCGATGGCCAGCCTGGCGCCCAGCGCCCGCAATTGCGCCAGCACGCCGGCCAGGCGCGCGCCGCCCTTCATCAGCAAGGACTCCGTCACTTCCAGTTCCAGGCTGCCGGCGGGCAGACCCGACACGGCCAGCGCCTCTTGCACGCTGAGCAACAGGTTATTGTGCAGGCATTGCGCCGGCGACAGATTCACGGCCACGCGCCAGTCCTGGCCCGCATCGTGCCAGGCGCGCGCACGCCGGCACGCTTGCTGCAGCACCCAGTTGCCAATCGATACCATCAAGCCGCACTCCTCGGCCACGGCGATGAAGCGCTCGGGCGGCAGCAGCCCCAGCTGCGGGTGGCGCCAGCGCAACAGCGCTTCGGCGCCGACGATCTGCCCGCTGGCGACATCGAGCGCGGGCTGGAATTCCAGCACGAGCTCATCGCGCCCCAGCGCTTCGCGCAAGCCTTGCTCCAGGCTGGCCCGTTCGACGATTTGCGCATTCATCTCGGCATTGAAAAACTGGAAATTGTTGCGTCCGCTTTCCTTCGCGTGGTACATGGCGACGTCCGCGTTGTGCACGAGGGTATCGATGCCGTCGCCGTCGCTGGGAAAGATGGCCACGCCGATCGAGGTGGACACCTGCAATTCGTATTCGCCCAGCTGATAGGGCTGCGTGACGGCATGCAGCAGGCTGGCCGCCACATGGGCCACCTGGTCGATGCCGCCCACCTCGGCCAGGATAATGACGAACTCGTCGCCGCCATGGCGGCTGACCGTGTCGACGCCGCGCACGCAGCGCACCAGGCGCCGCGCCACTTCCTTGAGCAGCAAATCGCCCACGTGATGCCCCATGCTGTCGTTGATGTGCTTGAAGTGGTCCAGGTCCAGGTACAGGATGGCCAGCATGCTCAGCTTGCGCCGCGCGGCCGCCAGCGCCAGCGACAGCCGGTCCAGCAGCAGCACGCGGTTCGGCAAGTCGGTGAGGAAATCGTGTTCGGCCAGGTGGCGCGTGTGCTCCTCGTTCTTCTTGCGCTCGCTGATATCGCTGAGGATGGCCAGGTAATTGCTCAATTGTCCCTGCAGGTCGCGGATGGCCGTCAGCGACAGCCAGGCCGGGTAGCGCCCGCCCGCCTTGCGCTGACCGACGATATCGCCTTGCCAATAGCCGTTGGCATCGACCTCGTCCCACACGTGGTCGAAAAACGCCGGCGCGTCCGGCTCCACGCCGTGCAGGACGAAAGGCTTGCCCAGCATGTCGTCCAGGCTGTAACCGCTGATCTCGCTGTACGCGGGATTCATGCTGACGACGCGCTGCTGCGGGTCCAGCACGACGATGGCGACGCTGGCATGCTCGATGACCTTGACCGCCAGGTACAGGGAACGCTCGGCCAGTTTGCGCGAGGAAATGTCGCGGATCACGGCGTAAAACAGATAGGTATGGTCGAGCGTGACGGAAGTGAGCAGCACTTCGCCCCAGAACAGCTCGCCCGCGCACGTCTGGTAGCGCCACTCGTAGCGGCAGTTGCCGTCGGCGTGGGCCTGCGCCGCCAGTTGCGTACCGCGCAGCGAGGACAATGCGCCATCGGGCTGGCGCAACGGCGAAAAGTCGCTGAGGCGACGCCCCAGCAGGCGTTGCCGGTCTTCGCATTGAAACAGGGCAATGGCGGCCGGATTCGCTTCGGCGATATGCTCGTCGCGCAGCAGCACGATGGCGTCGGCGGATTTCTCGTACAGCTGGCGGAAATTGTCCCCCATCAGCAACAAGGCGCCCTGCGCGGCGCCATCCAGGCCGCTGGCCGTGATGTCGACGTCGATGCACACCACTTGCCGCACGCGGCCGGATTGGATGACGGGAAACACGGTGGAACAGATGCAGCGCGGCGCGGCCCCATCGGCGTCCAGCTTCCACAGACGCATGCCGCGCGCCTTGCCGCTGTCCCACACGGCCGCCAATTCGCCGGCCACCTCTTCGGCCACGGTGGCGGCGCCTGGCAGCGCGGCGGCCACCCTGGCCCATGGCTGGCCCAGCGCCAGCTCGGCCGTCACGCCGTACAGGCGCGCCGCGCCCAAACTCCAGTAGCGCACGATGCCGTCGCGGTCGATGCCGCGCACGGCCAGGCCAGGTGCCTGCTCGACGGCGGCGACGATGATGGACAGCAAATCGAGCGCCTTGGCGGCCGGCCCCGCCTGCGGTTCGGCCGCGGCCAGCAAACGGCCCGGCGACGGGGCGGCTCCGGCAATCCGATCAGACATCAGGCCCCCCGTGACGTGGCCGCGCGGCAACCGGCGGGCGAATGGCCTGTCCGGTGGCGCAACCATCCCGACCATTCTTGCGCGCCGGCGAATCGGCTTCTTGAGCATGCGCAAGCATCGTCACGCGCACGGCGCCGAGGCCGGCAGCGGTCTCCGGTCGCCGTTTTTTGCATTCCAGCCCCGGTTTTGTGCAATCTGTCGCACGGCGATGGCGGCCGGACTTGAATCTTCCTAAAGTGGCAACATGCGCATCGCCGTGAACGGCCGCAGCGGCAGGCGTGTTGTCTGCGGCCGCCACGGTGATGCGCTACCCGAATTTCCCCCGGCCAGCGACAGGCCGGATCCGCACCGAGACCTGGCGCCGAACCCCTGCGCCGCTCCTGACCAAAAAAACCTATGAAAAACGAGACCCTGCCCCCCGCCTCTCCCCTTGCCGCCACGCGCCGCCGGCGCTGGCGCACCCCCGTGCTGATCCTGGTCGTGCTGGGCCTGGCCGGCGGCAGCTGGACGGTGATGCAATCGAAGCAACAAGCCGCCAAGGCGGCCGAACTGCAAGCGAGCAAGAAAAAGGAGCAGGCCAAGACGCCCGTGCATGAACTGGCGCAGGGCGACGTGGCCGCCATCGCGGCGCGCGCGCTCAGCATCAGTTTGCCCCTGTCCGGTTCGCTGGCGCCCTTGACCCAGGCCACCATCAAGGCCAAGGTCTCCGGCGTGATCCAGGAAACGACCTTGCAGGAAGGCCAGTCAGTGGCCAATGGGCAAGTCCTCGTGCGCCTGGATGCGGCCGACCAGCGCGCCCGCCTGACGCAGCAGCAAGCCATGCTCGACGAAGCGCAGGCGCGCCTGTCGATGGCCAGCAAGAATGAAGCGAACAGCCAGGCCCTGCTCAAGCAAAAATACATTTCGCAGACGGCCTACGACACGACGCAAAACTCGGTCGACCTGGCGCGCGCCAACGTCAAGTCCGCCGCCGCCATGCTCGACATCGCCCGCATCGCGCTGGCCGATACGGTGATCCGCGCACCGATGGCCGGCATCGTCAGCAAGCGCCACCTGCAGGCCGGCGAAAAAGTCGCGCCCGACATGCCCGTGTACACCATCGTCAACCTGGCGCAGCTGACCCTGGAAGCGCCCGTGCCCAGCGCCGACATCCCCCGCATCAAGCTGGGCCAGGACGTGCATTTCAAGGTCGACGGCTTCGGCGCGCGCGACTTCGCCGGCAAGGTCACGCGCATCAACCCCACCACCGAGAGCGGCTCGCGCGCCATGCTCGTCTACATCGCCGTCGACAATGGCGATGGCGCGCTGCGCGGCGGCATGTTCGCCAAGGGCAGTATCGTCACCGAGCGCTCTCCCGTGGCGCCGCTGGTGCCGTTGACGGCCGTGCGCAATGAGAAGCAGGGTCCCGTCGTATATGCGCTGGTAAACAACAAGGTGGTCGCCCAGCCCGTCACCCTGGGACTGCGCAACGACGATGAAGGCTATGCGGAAGTCAAATCCGGCCTGGCGCCGGGCGCGAAAGTCATCATCGCCAAGCTCGATGGCGTCCAGCCGGGCCACGGCGTGACCTTCGCCGGAGCGGCCACCGCGCCCGCCACACCGGCGGCCGTGCTGGCACGGAAGGATTAAATCATGTGGATGACCAAAGTCAGTATCCAGAACCCCGTCTTCGCCACCATGGTCATGGTGGCGCTGGTGGTGCTGGGCATCTTCTCCTACCGCGGCCTGGGCGTGGAAAGCATGCCCAGCGTGCAGTTCCCGTTCGCCGCCATTGAAGTGAATTACCCGGGCGCCTCACCCGAAGCCGTGGAAAACGACATCACGCGCCCCATCGAGGACGCCGTCAACACCGTCAGCGGCATCAAGACCATCCGCGCCAACTCGTGGGAAGGACGCGCCGGCGTCTACCTGGAATTCGAGCTGTCGACCAATATGGACAAGGCCATGCAGGACTTGCGCGACAAGGTGGCCCTGGTGCGACCGCGCTTCCCGAAGGAAGCCAAGGACCCGTTCATCGCGCGCGCCGAGGGCGACAACGAGCGTCCCATCGCCACCATCGTGCTCACATCCACCGGACATGACCTGCGCGCGCTGTCGACCATGACGGAACAAATCATCAGCAAGCGCTTCCAGGGCGTGGCCGGCGTGGGGCAAGTCAAGCTGCGCGGCCTGCGCGCGCGCCAGATCCTCATCAGCATGAAACCGATCGAACTCAATGCCCAGGGCATCGGCGTCGATGAAGTGATCCGCGCCATCCAGGCCACGAATACCAATTTGCCGGCCGGCTCGATCAGCCATGGCGCGGCCGAACAACTGGTGCGCGTGGAAGGCAAGATCAAGGATGCGCGCGAATTCGGCAAGATCATCGTCGCGCGCCGCGCCGTCGGTCCCGTCTACCTGGACCAGGTGGCCACTGTCGTCGACGGCGAACAGGAAGAACTGTCGATCTCGCGCATGAACGGCCAGCAAGCCGTGACCATGGAAATCACCAAGGTGCAGGATGCCAACGTGGTGGAAGTGGGCACCGGCATCCTGAAGGTGGCGGCGGACCTGCAAAAGACGCTGCCGCCCGATATCACCCTGCGTGTGCTGGACGACGAATCGGAACGCGTGCAAAGCCAGCTCAATAACGTCAAGCGCACCATCATCGAAGGCGCCGTGCTGACCATGGTGATCGTCTTCCTGTTCCTGCACTCGTGGCGCTCGACCATCATCACGGGACTGACCTTGCCGATCTCCGTGCTGGCCAGCTTCATCGCCATGAAGGCCTTCGGCTTCACCCTGAACTTTTTGACGCTGATGGCGCTGTCCTTGTGCATCGGCCTGTTGATCGACGACGCCATCGTCGTGCGCGAAAACATCGTGCGCCACCTGGGCATGGGCAAGAGCCACTATAAGGCGGCCAACGACGGCACCAATGAAATCGGCCTGGCCGTGATGGCCACCACCTTCGCCATCGTCGCCGTGTTCGTGCCCGTCGCCTTCATGGACGGCATCATCGGCCGCTTCTTCCTGCAGTTCGGCATCACCGTGGCGGTGGCCGTCCTCGTCTCCCTGTTCGTCAGCTTCACGCTCGACCCCATGCTGTCGTCCGTCTGGCGCGACCCCGTCAAGGACCGCTTCAAGTACGCGCCGTGGCTGGGCCGCTTCATGGCCTGGATCGAGACGGGCATCGACCGCCTGCACGTCTGGTACGGCAAGGTATTGAAAGTGGCCCTGCGCTGGCGCAAGACGACGCTGGCCACGGCCGTGGCGCTGTTCGCGGGCAGTCTGATGCTCGTGCCGATGATCGGCGGCGAGATGTTCCCGGAAACGGACCAGGGCTGGGTGAACCTGCGCTTCAAGACCCCCGTCGGCTCCAGCCTCGCCTACACGGATAGCAAAGTGCGCCAGATCGAAACGGCGCTGAAGGAATTCCCCGAGATCGACAGCCTGGTGGCCAATATCGGCACGCCCGATGGACGCAACGCGGCCGAGGTGAACCTGAAGCTGACGGACATCAAGACGCACAAGCGCCGCTCGCAGCAGGAACTGGAAAAGCTGATCCGCGAACGCCTGGCGCCGATCGCCGGCATCACCCTGTCGGTGGGCAACCGCCCCATCTTCATCGCCATCCTCGGCACGGATGAAGGCAAGCTCGATGCGGTGGCGCACCGCCTGATGGACAAGATGCGCACCATCAAGGGCCTGGCCGACATGGAATACAGCCAGGAAGGCGCCAATCCGTCGACCACCGTGAAGATCAACAACGAGCTGGCCAGCGACCTGGGCTTGTCGGTGCAGCAGATCGGCAATGCCCTGCGTCCGTTCGTGGCGGGCGACACGGTCAGCCACTGGCTGGCGTCCGACGGGCAAAACTACGACGTCAACGTGCAGCTGCCCAAATCGGGCCGCCAGAAGGTGGCCGACCTGGCCGACCTGTCGCTGGCGTCGAGCAAGCTTGATGCGAATGGCAAGCCGATCATGATTCCGCTGCGCCAGGTGGTCGACTTCGTGCCGTCGTCCAGCCCGCAAGTGCTGAAACGCCAAGCCTTGCAGCGCCGCGTCGCCATCTATGCGGGCGTGCAGGGCCGGCCCGCCGGCGACGTCGACGCCGACGTGCAGAAGGCCATCAAGTCCATCGACCTGCCGCCCGGCGTGCGCTTCGACGTGGCCGGCAATGCGCAGCAGATGGCCGAGACCATGGGCGGCGCGATGATGGCGCTGGGGATCGCCGTGATCTTCATCTACCTGGTGCTGGCGTCGCAGTTCGGCAGCTTTTTGCAGCCGATCGCCATCATGGTGTCCTTGCCGCTGTCGCTGATCGGCGTGCTGGCCGCCCTGCTCATTACGGGCAGCACCCTGAACATCTTCTCCGTGATCGGCTTCATCATGCTCATGGGCCTCGTGACCAAGAACGCGATCTTGCTGGTCGACTTCACCAACCAGCGCCAGCGCGAAGGCCTGGGGCAGTTCGAGGCGCTGATGGAAGCGGGGCAAGTGCGGCTGCGCCCCATCCTGATGACGACCCTGGCGATGGTGTTCGGCATGCTGCCGATGGCCATCGGCATGGGCGACGGCGGCGAATCGCAGGCGCCGATGGGCCGCGCCGTCATCGGCGGCGTCATCACCTCAACCCTGTTGACCTTGGTGGTGGTACCCGTCGCCTACACCTATCTGGATAGCCTGGGCAAGCGCGCCGCCCGCTTCTTCGGCGGCGAGCATGCCGAATCCGCCGACGGCGGCAAGGCGCACGCCCACTGATCGACCGGTCGCCTTCACCGTCCCCGCATTGGCGGGGACGACGCGGCGGCTTCCTGAAGAGAGCTTCAGTTGACCAAAGCTGCCCCACTGGCTAGACTGTCCCCGTTATCAATGATATGGAGTGACTCGTGGGTGCTTGTTCCAGTGACAGTAGTCGATTGACCATCGGCGATCGGCCTTAGGCAAGACGCGCGCATTCCGCCCGCCCTGCCCATGGCAAGGTGCGGTTTTATCAGCGGCAGTACTCTCTCGCCGCCCCTTCCCTCCTCATCGTTCCCCCGTGATCGCCTGCTGACCCAATCCGGGCGGATTGTCTTCGCCCTTGCACTCGCCTGTTCCTTCCCAGCCGGGAGAAACTGATGGTGGTATTTGACTTTGCGCTGCGCGTTGCCGCGGCATTGACCCTGGGCGCCATGATCGGCGCTGAACGCCAGCTGCGCCAGCGCATGGCGGGCCTGCGCACGAATGCGCTGGTGTCCGTCGGCGCCTCGCTGTTCGTGATGGTCTCCGTGCTCGAAGGCGACAGCGCCGGCCATATGCGCATCGCCGCGCAGGTGGTGTCGGGCATCGGCTTTCTGGGCGCCGGCGTCATCATGCGCGAAGGCATGACGGTGCGCGGCCTGAACACGGCCGCCACGCTGTGGTGCTCGGCCGCCATCGGCATCCTGTGCGGCCTGGGATTCGCCCTCGAAGCGGCCATCGGCACGGGCTTCGTGCTGATCGCCAACCTGGTGCTGCGCCACCTGGCGCAGCGCATCAACGCCCATGGCAGCGAAGCGGGCATCGAGACGGAAAGCATCTACCGCGTGACGGCCGTGTGCGAGGCGGAGCAGGAAGTCCAGGTGCGCAAGCTGATGCTGCGCTTGATCAGCGGCATGCCGGCGCTGATGCTGCAATCCTTGCATAGCGAGGATGCGGCGCAGGCCGGGCGCATCGAAGTGCGCGCCGACCTGCTCACGCCCTTGTCCAGCCTGGGATTGCTGGAGCAGATCGTCAGCCAGGTCAGCCTGGAAGGCAGCGTCTCGGCCGTGCGCTGGGCGCTGGTCAACAACGCGGAATTTGTCGCCGAGCGGGGAGTGTGACGATGAAAAAATTCTTCCATTGGTTTGCCCGCCGCGGCCCTGTCGTGGCCACCTACCGCCTGACCATCACCTGCCCCGCGGCGCAAGCGGACCACGTCGCGCGCCTGCTGCTGGCCGAACTGCATGGCGCGGGCCTGGCGCCGTCGCAGATGCTGCGCAGCTGGGACGCGGCACGGCAGGTGGTGCGCCTGATCGCCACGGTGCTGTGCCAGGCCGTGCAGCGCGCCGTGCTGGTGCGCTTCGTCAACCGCGCGGGCGCCTGGCCGCAAGTGCGGCAGGTGCGCTGGGAAGGCGTCGCGCCTTCAGCTTGAGGCGGGCAGGCGCAGCAGGAACAGCGCGCCGCCCTGCGGGCGGTTCTGCGCCTCGATACTGCCGCCGTACGCGTGCACGATGGCTTGCGACAGGGCCAGGCCCAGGCCGAAACCGGGCGCCTCGCCAGCGCGCGCCTGGGCGCCCCGGTAAAAACGCTCGAACAGGTGCGGCAAGTCTTCCACGCCGATGCCCGGTCCCGCATCGGCCACGCCCACCAGCGCATGCCCGCCCTCGCGCGCCACATGCACCGTGATGCTGCTGCCGGGCGGCGAAAACTTCACGGCGTTATCGAGCAGATTGGCCAGCACCAGGTCCACCGGGCCGGCCGCCACGCGCGCCTGCACGTCCACGCCGGCATCGAAGACGATGCGGATGCCGCGCTGCGCCGCCGCCTTTTCCAGGCGCTGCGCGGCCGCCCGCACGAGCGGATTGAGCGCGACCGTTTCCACCGCATTGCGCTCCTGCCCCACGTCCAGGCGCGTGAGCATCAAGAGCTCTTCCACCAGGGTCGTCAGGCGCCGCACTTCATCGAGACAGGACGCCAGCGCGTCGACATACTCGGGCGCTTCGCGCGGGCGGCGCAGGGTGATTTCAATTTCCGTGCGCAGGCGCGACAGGGGCGAGCGCAGTTCATGCGAGGCGTCGGCCGTGAAGCGGCGCTGCGCATCGTAGCCGTGTTCCAGGCGGTCCAGCATGGCGTTCAGGGTATCGACCAGGCGGCCGATTTCGTCCCGCGTGCCGGGATGGGGCAGGCGCTGGTGCAGGCTGGCTTCGCCGATCGAATGCGCCTGGTCGACCACGTCGTCGATGGCGCCGAGCACGCGGCGCGTGAGCATTTCGCCGGCCAGCCCCACGGCCGCCAGCAAGGCCAGCGCCATGGCGCCAAACAGCACGGTGGCCGCGGCCAGCACGTGATTGGTGTCGTCGAGCGAACCGGCCACCTGCACCGCCAGGCCCGCGCCGGACGAAGGCACGGGAATCGAGACCATGCGCAGCGGTTCGTCGCCGAACTTGGGCAAGGTCTCAAAAACGGTGTCGCCGGCCGCCAGGCGCGCCAGCAGGGCGGGCGGCGCCGGCAGCTGCGCCGCCTCCAGGTTGCGGCTGCGCGCCAGCACGCGGCCTTCGCCATCGATGATCTGCACCAGGCGGTCGAGCCGCGTCAATGACGGCGGCGCCAGGCCCGGCGCCACCTCGTGCACCTGCACGGGCTGGCGCGGCGCGGCCGGCAGCATGGCCATTTCCGTTTCGGCCAGCGCCAGCAGGGCCGCATCGAGCTGGCCATGCACGGCGCGCGACAGGCCCCAGTAGCCGGCCAGCGCCGTGCAGGCGACGATGGCGAGGATGACGGCCAGGTGCACCAGCAGCAAGCGCTTGCGAAAGCTAGCCACCGTTGTTTTCCGCCAGGCGGAAACCGCGTCCGCGCACCGTGTGTATCAATGGCGGCAAGCCCGGCACATCCACTTTTCCCCGCAGGTTGCGCACATGGACGTCGATCAGGTTGTCGATGCCGATCAGGTCCGCCTGCCATATCTGCTCGGCCAGGCGCGCGCGGCTGACCACCTCGCCCGCCTGGCGCAGCAGGATCAATAAAATCGCATACTCCTTGGGTGTCAGCACCAGCGGCGCGCCGGCCCGCGTCGCCTGGTGGCTGACGGGATCGAGCGTCAGGTCGGCCAGCGCCAGCACCAGCGGGCGGCTGATGTCGGAACGCCGCAGCAGGGCGCGGATGCGCGCCAGCAGCTCCTCGAATTCGAACGGCTTGGTCAGGTAATCATCGGCGCCCGTGTTCAGGCCCGCCACCCGGTCGGCCGTGGCGTCGCGCGCCGTGAGCATCAGCACGGGCGTCTGGATGCCACGCGCGCGCAAGTCGCGGCAAAAGTCGATGCCCTGCTTGCCCGGCAACATCCAGTCCAGCACGATCGCGTCGTAGTCGACGGCGTAGCTGTCGTCCTCGCCCTCTTCCGCGCTGTGCGCCACGTCGACGACGAAGCCTTCTTCCTGCAAGCCACGCGCCAGCAGGCGCGCCGCCTTGCGGTCGTCTTCCACCAGGAGGATTCTCATGCCTGCCTTTCCCGTTGCACCGTGTTTTTCATGCCGCCATTTTACCGCGCAGCACCGCGCGCGCACCGAACCTGAAGAATGATTCAGGCGTTCTTTGGCGCTTCTTCAGGACGGCATTGCTATGCTTTCCCGGCGCTGCAGTGCCCCTATTCGTAACACGCTGCCCGCGCCCCCTTCTGAACGCCCGCCTGGGCATGGCATCCACGCATGCCCCATCACCATCGATAACAAGGAAACACGGGATGAACACGACCACCCGCAACGCCCTGGGCGCCAGCTGCGCCCTCGCTCTCGCCTGCTCGGCCCTGGCCGGCTGCTCCAAGCCGACGCCAGCTTCCACGCCGCCCGCCCAGGCGACGCATCTGGACGACGGCAGCATCGCCGTCGACAAGCTGTCGCCGCTGCGCCAGCGCCTGCGGATCGCCGCCGTGCAGGAACGGGACATCGCCACGCAGACGGAGGCGCCGGGCAGCATCGAGGCCATGCCGGAAAAACTGGTGAAGATCACGCCGCCCCTGGCCGGACGCATCACGCGCTTGCAGCGCGCGCTGGGCGACAGCGTGAAGGCGGGCGATCCGCTGTTCACGCTCGATTCCGCGGAACTGAGCGCCGCCTACGCGGACGACAGCAAGGCGAAGTCCGCCCTGCTGCAGGCGCGCCAGGAACTGGAACGCCAGAAAACCCTGTTCGAGGCGGAAATCGCCGCGCGCAAGGAGTACGAAGCGGCGCAGGCAGCCTTTGCGCAGGCCGGCAGCGATGCCCGGGCCAGCGCCGACAAGCTGGCCCAGTACGGCGCCGGCGCACGCGGTTCACGCCGCGACTACGTCTTGCGCTCGCCGATCGCCGGCACCGTGATCGCCATGGAAGGCGCCCAAGGCGGCTACTGGAACGATATCAACGCGCCCGTCATGACGGTGGCCGACCTGTCCACCGTGTGGCTGTCGGCCAACGTGGCCGAGAGGGACCTGGCGCAGGTGGCCGTGGGACAAAAGACAGCCATCGCCGTCGACGCCTGGCCCGCCAAGACTTTTGAGGGCAAGGTCGCCTATGTGGGCGCCGTGCTCGATCCCGAGACGCGCACGGTGAAGGTGCGCGTGGCCATCGACAACCGCGCCGGCGCCTTCAAGCCCGGCATGTTCGCCCACGCGGGATTCGCCGGCGCGCCCCGCCGCGCCCTCCTCGTGCCCGCGTCCGCCGTGCTGCAAAGCGGGCCATCGACGCGCGTGATGGTGGAACGCAGCCCGCTGGTGTTCACGCCGCGCACGGTGGAAGTCGGGGCCAGCCATGGAGACCAGGTGGAAATCGTCTCGGGCTTGCGCGCGGGCGAACGCATCGTCGTCAAGGAAGGAGTGCTGCTCAATGATTGACCGTTTCATCGCCACCTGCTGCCAGCGGCGCGGCATCGTCTGGCTGGTGCTGCTGTTCGTCGCCGCCTACGGCGTGTATTGCTGGAAGCAGCTGCCCATCGAAGCGTATCCCGACATCGCCGACGTCACCTCGCAAATCGTCACGCAGGTGCCGGGCCTGGGCGCAGAGGAAATCGAGCAGCAGATCACGATTCCGCTCGAACGCGCCCTGCTCGGTACGCCCGGCATGCACGTGCTGCGCACGCGCAGCCTGTTCGCGCTGTCGCTGATCACGGTGGTGTTCGAGGATGGCAGCGATGGCTACTTCACGCGCGAGCGGCTGCAGGAGCGCCTGGCCAGCGTGAACCTGCCGTATGACGCCAAGCCGGGCCTCGATCCCTACACCTCGCCGACGGGCGAGATCTACCGCTACACGCTGGAATCGAAAACGCGCAGCTTGCGCGAGCTGTCCGAGCTGCAGTTCTGGACCGTGATCCCGCGCCTGCAGCAGGTGCGCGGCGTGGCGGACGTCAGCAATTTCGGCGGCCTGACGACGCAGTTCATGCTGGAACTCGATCCCGCAAAACTGGACAGCTACGGTTTCTCGCTGGCGCAGGTGAAGGACGCCATCAACGCCAACAACATCAGCGGCGGCGGCAGCGTCATCGACCGCGGCCAGCAATCGTACGTGGTGCGCGGCGTGGGCCTGCTGCATTCGCTCGACGATATGGGCAACGTCGTCGTCAGCAGCAAGGACGGCGTGCCGGTGCATGTGAAGGACCTGGGCAAGCTCGATTACGGCAACGTGGAACGGCGCGGCATCCTCGGCAAGGATGACAACCCCGACACCATCGAAGGCATCACCCTGCTGCTGAAGGATTTCAATGCATCCGAGGCGCTGGCCGGCATCCATGCGGCCGTGGACGACCTGAATGCCAACCTGCTGCCGAAGGACGTCAAGGTGGTGCCCTACCTGGACCGCAGCTCGCTGATCGACGCCACCCTGCACACGGTCAGTTATACCCTGGGCGAAGGCATGCTGCTGGTCGCCCTGGTGCTGCTGCTGTTCCTAGGCAGCCCGCGCGCGGCCGCCATCGTCGCGCTGACGATCCCGCTGGCCCTGCTGATCGCCTTCATCTTCATGCA
Organism: Janthinobacterium sp. JC611; assembly: GCF_018682595.1. NCBI lineage: Bacteria > Pseudomonadati > Pseudomonadota > Betaproteobacteria > Burkholderiales > Oxalobacteraceae > Janthinobacterium > Janthinobacterium sp. JC611. The sequence goes on along the minus strand of NZ_JAFLJN010000014.1, from coordinate 34,109 downwards.
CCACTTTAAAATTCCGGCCAACCTGCTGTCCTTGGGGGCGATCGACTTCGGCATCCTCGTCGACGGTTCCGTGGTGGTGCTGGAAAACATGCTGCGCCGCCGCGAGCAGGAACAGCAGCGGCCCCTCACCCTGCACGACGCCATCGAGGCGACCCTGCAGGTCGCGCGCCCCATCATGTTCGGCATGGCCGTCATCATCGCCGCCTACCTGCCGCTGTTCGCCTTCCAGCGCATCGAATACAAGCTGTTCTCGCCGATGGCGTACGCGGTGGGCGCGGCGCTGGTGGGCGCGCTGGTGGTGGCGCTGGTGCTGATCCCGGGCCTGGCATGGCTGGCCTTGCGCAAGCCGCGCCGCATGCCCCATAACCGCGCGCTGGACAAGCTGGCGGCCGCGTATGGCCGCTTCCTCGAGCGCATGGTGGGCAGGAAGCGCTGGGTGGCGATGGTGTGCGCAGCATCGCTCGCGGCGCTTGCCATCCTGGGCGCGAGCATCGGGCGCGACTTCCTGCCCTACCTCGATGAAGGCTCGCTGTGGCTGCAGGTGCAGATGCCGCCAGGGATCACCCTGGACAAGGCGTCGGAGATGGCCAGCGAACTGCGCCGCGCCGCGCTGGAGTTTCCGGAGGTGTCGACCATCGTCACGCAGACGGGGCGCAACGACGACGGCACCGATTACTGGACACCGTCGCATATCGAGGCGAGCGTGGGCCTGCATCCGTACAAGAGCTGGAAGTCGGGCATGAGCAAGCAGCAGCTGATCGCCAAAATGAACGCGCGCTTCGCCCGCATGCCCGGCATCACGGTGGCCTTCATGCAGCCGATGATCGACGGCGTGCAGGACAAATTGTCGGGCGCGCACAGCGACCTGACGGTGAAAATCTTCGGCAACGACCTCGATGAAGTGCGCGCCATCGCCGGCAAGGTGGCAAATGTCCTGAAAACCATCCCCGGCGCCTCCGACGTGGCGGTGGACGTGGAGCCCCCGCTGCCCAACCTGAAGGTGGAACTGGACAGGGCGAAGGCGGCCCGCTACGGCATCAACGCGGCCGACGTGGCCGACCTGATTGCCACCGGCATCGGCGGCGCGCCCATCGGCCAGGTCTACGTGGGCGAGAAAAGCTACGACATCGCCGTGCGCTTCCCGCCGGCCACGCGTTCCAGCCCGGACGCCATCGCCAGCCTGAAGCTCACGGCAGCGAATGGCGCCAAGGTACCGCTGGCGCAGGTGGCCAGCATCGGCACCACCTCGGGCGAAAGCGTGATCGTGCGCGAGATGGGACGGCGCCACATCATCGTGCGCCTGAATGCCCGCGGACGCGACCTGGCCGGTTTCCTGGCCGAGGCGCGTCCGCGCGTGGCGCAAGCCGTGGCCGATGAACACCGGCGCATCAGCGTCGAATGGGGCGGCCAGTTCGAAAACCTGCAGCGCGCGCAAAGCCGATTGGCCCTGATCCTGCCGATGACCCTGGGCGCCATGTTCCTGCTGCTGTTTGGCCAGTTCCGCAACCTGCGCCAGCCCGCGCTGGTCTTGCTGGCCGTGCCGCTGGCCATGCTGGGCGGCCTGGCCGCGCTGCACCTGCGCGGCATGACCTTGAATGTGTCGAGCGCCGTCGGCTTCATCGCCCTGTTCGGCGTGGCCGTCCTGAATGCCGTGCTGATGCTGGCGCAGATCAACCGCTTGCGCGCCGACGAGGGAAAAAGCTTGCGCGAGGCCGTGCTGGAAGGCGCGCGCGACCGCATGCGCCCCGTGCTGATGACGGCCACCGTGGCCGCCCTGGGCCTGACCCCGGCCATGCTGGCCACTAGCCTGGGCAGCGACGTGCAGCGCCCGCTCGCCACCGTCGTGGTGGGCGGGCTGGTGACGGCGACGGCGCTGACCCTGCTGCTGTTGCCGGCCCTGTATTACCTGATCGAGGCGCACGTGCAAAAACGCCGGACCGATACCGAAGGAGTGAACCATGACGCGTTTTAACGTACTGCTGGCGGCCTGGCTGCTGGCCCCCTGCGCCTTCGCCGCGCCCCTGAGTTTTGAAAGCTACCTGTCCGCCGTGGAAAGCCACAGCCTGGAACTGCAGGCGCAGCAGGAAGGCATCACGTCGGCCAAGGCCGGCATCGGCATCGCCGGCCTGCGTCCCGACCCGGAATTCACGCTGGGCGCCACGCGCGAGACGGTGCGCAGCGTCGGGCACCGCCCCGTCACGTGGAACCCGGCCATCAGCATGGCCATCGAGACGGGCGGCAAGCGCGCCGCGCGCGTCAAAGCCGCACGGAGCAACGTCGCGCTGGCCGAGGAAACGGTGGCCGGTTTCAAAAGCGCACTGTATGGCGCGGCCGCCAACGCATTCACGGAAGCGTGCCGCACGCGCGAAGTCCTCGCGCGCAAGGAGCAGACCATGGCGGCCCTGTCGAAGGTGGTCGAGGCGAACGCCGTGCGGCGCAAGGCGGGCGACGTGGGCGGCATCGAGCTGCTGCAGTCGCGCGTGGAGCGCGACCAGTTCCAGGCCGACCTGGCGCAGGCGCGCAGCGAGGCCGATAACGCCATGCTGGCCCTGTCGCCGCCGCTGGGGCGCCAGTTCGACACCCTGTTCCCGCACGCGCAGCTGGCGTGCGACTTCGCCGCGTACCAGGACCAGGATGCCACGGTGCTGGTGCCGCAGGCGCTCGAGGCCCGCAGCGACGTGCGCATCGCCCGCGCCACCGTGGACAATCTGCGCGATGGCGCGGCGCTGGTGCGCGCCAACCGCGCCGTCGACCCGACCGTCACGCTGGGTCTGGCCGCCGCGCGCGGCTATCACGACGGCTTTGATGCCGGCGGCAATCCCGTCGACGGGTCACCGCGCTCACGCGCATTGAGCCTCTCGTTGGCCATCCCCATCCCCCTGTCGCGGCGCGACAAGGGCGACATCGTGCAGGCGGAGTCCGGCGTGACGCAAGCCATGCTGGCCCTGCGCCAGGCGGAACTGACAGCGGAAACGCAAGTGCGCACGGCGCAGCGGCAGTTGCGGGCGGCGCAGGACAGGCTGGCGCGCTACCGCGACGGCGTGCTGGTCGATGCGCAAAAGGTGGTCGATGGCATGCGCCTGTCCTACGTCAAAGGCAATGCCTCTCTGCTGGAATGGCTGGCGGCGCAGCGTTCGGCCGATGAGGCGTACCAGGGCTATGTGCAGGCGCGCGCCGATGCGGCCATCGCCAGCACGCAGCTGCAACTGGCCATCGGCCAGCGGCCGAGCTTGTAGCGGGGGAAGATAAAACGAGGGGATACCGGCGCGGCGATGATGCCGCACCGGTCAATCGAAGGCGGGAGATTACTGCGGCTGGGCGGGCGCGTCGCCAGCGTCATCGTCCGCTTCCGGCTCTTCACCCTCGGCGCCCTCTTCGCCTTCGGCCGGCTTCGGATTGTTCTTCGCTTCCAGCTTGCGCCTGGCTTTTTCCTCGGCTTTCTTCTTCTTTTCCAGCTCTTTTTGCCGTTTTTCGTATTGGAAATTTGTCTTGGCCATTTACTACCTCTTTAGTTTTTAGATGTTACAGATATGCACATAAGGCACATTATGACGCAGTTGGGCCAAACACCAAATGTTTAGCCGCGCGGATGATGCTGCGCATGCAGCAGTTTCAGCCGTTCGCGGGCCACATGCGTGTAAATCTGCGTGGTGGAAATATCGGAGTGCCCCAGTAACAATTGCACAACACGCAAGTCCGCGCCATGGTTGAGCAAATGCGTGGCGAACGCATGGCGCAAGGTGTGCGGCGACAGCGGCGCCGTGATGCCGGCGCTCAGCGCGTGTTTCTTGATGATGACCCAGAACATTTGCCGCGTCATGGCGCCCCCGCGCCGCGTGACGAACAGCGCATCGTCCATCTGGCCGTCGAGGATGACGCGGCGCGCTTCCTTCAGGTAGCGCTCGATCCACAGCCGCGCCTGTTCGCCGAACGGCACCAGCCGCGTCTTGCTGCCCTTGCCCGTGATGCGCAGCACGCCATCGTTGAGGCTCAGCTCCACCGATTTCAAGTCCACCAGTTCCGACACGCGCAAGCCGCTCGCATACATGAGTTCGAGCATCGTGCGCTCGCGCAAGCCCAGCGGCGTACTCACGTCGGGCGCCGCCAGCAGCGCTTCCACCTGCGCTTCGCTCAAGGTATGCACGAAGCGCGCCGGCTGCTTGGCCGAGACCATCTTCAGGCAGGGGTCGGCCGCGATATGCTTGTGCCGCAGGGCCAGCTGGTAAAAACGCTTGAGCACGGACAGGCGCCGGTTCGACGAGGTCGCCTTGCTCTCGTCGTGGCGGGCCGCGAAATACGCCTCGATGTCGGCCGTGGATACCTCGTACAAGCCCTCGCGCCCGGGCCGCGCCACTTCCAGCCAGCGCGCAAACAAGCGCATGTCGCGCCGGTAGGCGTCCAGCGAGTTCTTCGACAGGCCGTCTTCCAGCCACAGGCTGTCGCAGAATTCATCGATCAGGGTGGCGTTGTCGGGCGCCAGCAGGCTGTTCATCATCGTGTTGACCACCCCATGCCCGCCACGCCTTCATGCGCCAGCAGCCAGCGCTTCACGCCCAGGTGGAATCCCGTGGCGTCGTCGTGGTGGGCAAAGCCGCCCAGGCCGCCAGCGGCCGTGACGCGGTGGCAGGGGATCACCACGGGAAACCAGTTGGCGCCGCATGCCTGGCCCACGGCGCGCGGGGCCGAGCCGATCAGCCGCGCCACGTCGCCATACGTGCGCACCTGGCCGCGCGGGATGCCGGCGATCGCCGCCCAGACCCGTTGCTGGTAGGCGCTGCCCAAGCCTGCCAGCGGCAGGTCGAACGGCGCATCGGGATCGTGGAAATAGCGCGCCAGTTGCTGGCAAGCACGCTCGGAGACGGCGTCCTGCGCGTCTTTTTCCGCGAAGTGCGGCGGCAGGTAGACCAGTTCGCATAGCTGGCCGTCCTGCGCGCGCACGCCCATGGCGCCGAAGGGCGCGGCCACGATGGCACTGAACAGTTCACTGCCCTGTTGTTTTTTCATCTGCTGATCATTATTCAAGTGTGGCATATATGCAACTTGCCGGCGCCAGAAGCCGCGCCACGGGAATTATGCACCGACTTCGGGCGTGCCGGCGGACGTTTCCCCCGCACGAAAAAAAAGCGCACCAGTCGGTGCGCTTCAAATATTGCTTCACGTTCCCGGTCGTTTGGGTCCGCCGGTGCCGGCTTGTGGCCGCAGACAGCTATGACTCAACAACTTCTGTGAAACGTGTGTCTCCTCAATATATCCCCGGTATCAATACCGTTTTTATAGACCACTCCCCCACTAACTTTATTGCCAATTCTGTCTTTCAGCCTTGCTACACGGGCGCATATGCATATACGTCTTTCCCCTTGAGGCCGCCCATCATAGCGCATTTATTCGGCCGGATCGACTTTTTTTGCACCATGACGGGGACAACTGTTTTAGTTGTAAATTAAATTTGGCAGCCACAGCGAGATTTGTGGTACGTAGGTGATCAGGCCCAGGAAGGCCAGCATCGTCAGCAGCCACGGCATCACGGCCACGGTCAGCTCCGAGATGCCCATCTTGGTGATGCCGGACGCCACATACAGGTTCAGGCCCACGGGCGGATGGCACATGCCCACCTCCATATTGACCACGATTAAGATACCGAAGTGCACAGGATCGATGCCCAGCTTCATGGCGACGGGGAACAGGATAGGCGCCATGATCAGCACGATGGACGAGGGCTCCATGACGTTACCAGCCAACAACAGCAAGACGTTGACCACCAGCAGGAAGCTGATCACGCCCAGGCCCTTGCCCGTGATCCATTCGGCCATCGCTTGCGGAATGTTTTCGCTGGTCATCAGGAACGAGAACAGCACGGCATTCGTGATGATGTACAACAGCATTGCCGACATGGCGGCCGAATCGAGCAAGACCTTGCCCACCTGCTTGATCTTCAAGTCCTTGTAGACGAAGACGGCGATGATGAAGGCATACACGGCAGCCATGGCGGCCGCTTCCGTCGGCGTGAACGCGCCCGAATAGATGCCGCCCATGACGATGACGATCAGGAGCAGGCCCCAGGCGCTCTTCTTGAACGTCACGAAGCGCTCGCCCCAGCTGGCTTTTTTCATGCGCGGATAATTGTGCTTGCGCGCCAAAAACCACGTGGTCAGGCCCAGCAGCATGGCCAGCATCATGCCGGGAATCACGCCCGCCATGAACAGCTTGCCCACCGAGGTATTCGTGCTGACGGAATACATCACCATCACGATCGATGGCGGTATCAAAATGCCCAGCGCGCCCGAGGTAGTGATGACGCCGGCGCCGAAGCCGCGCGGATAGCCCTGCTTGACCATGGCCGGCAGGATGATGGAACCGATCGCCACCACGGTGGCGGGGCTGGAGCCGGAGACGGCCGCGAACAGCGCGCACGCCATCACGCCGGCCAGCGCCAGGCCGCCATGCCAGTGCCCCACCATGGAGCTGGCGAAGTTGATCATGCGCCGCGCCACCCCGCCATGCGTGAGGAAGTTGCCCGCCAAGATGAAGAACGGGATGGCCATGATCTCGAATTTCTCGATGCCCGTGAAAATCTTCAGGGCCACCGATTCGATGGGTACGCTGGTCATGGTGAACAGGAAGGTGAGCACCGTCAGGCCCAGCGAAATGGAAATCGGCATGCCGGTCAGCATCAGCGCCAGCAGCAACACAAAAATAATCAGCGCGTTCATGCCTTGGCTCCTTTTTCTTCCGCCGTCAATTCGTCTTCCAGCCCCTCGACGTGCGAGTGGTCGTGTTTCGGCAAGGCGCCCGTCTTGATGAAATGCACCATCACCTGCAGGAAGCGGAAGCACATCAGGTAGGAACCGAGCGGCACGGCCAGGTAGACCAGCCACATCGGGATTTCCATGTCGGCCGAGGTCTGGTCCGTGTGGCCGATCGACCACACGAAGCTGGCGCCCAGCGTCCCCACGATGCCCGTAAACAGGGCGCCGGCGCCCAGGCCGAAGACGATGAAACGGTCGCGCCAGCGCGGGTTCATGCGGTTGATCAGCACGTCAACGCCCACGTGGATGCCCGTGCGCACGCCATACGCGGCGCCGAACTTGGCCATCCAGACGAACATGTAGATGCACAGTTCCTGGGCCCAGCTGGTATTGATTTGAATCAGGAAGTCTTGCAGGCCGGGGATGGGCAAGCCTGCCAGGTAGCGGTGCACGACCGCGACGAAGATGATGAAGGTGGCGGCGCCCATCAGGGACGCGATCAGCCACTCTTCCAGGTGATCCAGAAATTTCATGGTGGACTTTCAAAGAATGCGGGTACGCTGGCACCCGCGCAGGACGCGCAGGTGCCGTTGCTGCGGAAAGCCAGGGATGTCCCTGGCAACCGCGCCGGGTGGCGCGGCCAGCGCCGTTACTTCGCGCTTTCCTTGTTGATGGCCGAGATCAGATCCTTGCCGATGCGCCCTTCCATGGCCTTCTGCACGGGCGCCAGCGCGCGGCGCCACTCGGCCTGTTCCTGCACCGTCAAGGTATAGATCTGCGTCTTGCCGGCTTTCTTGATGGCATCGAGCGCCTGGTCGTTGTCGCGCTGGGCGATGGCTTTTTCAAACGTGGTCGCTTCGCGCATGGCTTTTTCCAGCTGCGTGCGGATCTCGGGCGGCAAGCCATCCCAGAATTTCTTGTTGACGATGACGGCATAGCCCAGGTAGCCGTGGTTCGACACGGTCACGTGCTTTTGCACTTCATGCATCTTTTGCGTGTACATATTCGACGGCGGATTTTCCGTGCCGTCGACCACGCCCGTCTGCAGCGCCTGATACACTTCCGAGAAGGCCAGCACCTGCGGGTTGGCGCCCAGCGCGCGCATCTGCGCGTCGAGCACCTTGGACGACTGGATGCGCATCTTCAGGCCCTTGAAGTCGGCCGGCGTGTGCAGCGGCTTGTTGGCCGACATCACCTTGAAGCCATTGTCCCAGTAGGCCAGGCCCGTGATACCCTTGGGTTCCAGCTTTTTCAGCAGGCTCTTGCCGATTTCGCCTTCGGTGACGTTGTACAGCGCCGTCTTGGTGGGGAAGATATAGGGCAGGTCGAACGCTTCGAATTCCTTCACGCCCAGCGGGCCGAACTTGGCCAGCGACGGCGCCAGCATCTGCACGGCGCCCAGCTGCAGCGCTTCGAGCTCTTCCTTGTCCTTGTACAGCTGGCTGTTCGGGTACAGTTCGACCTTGACCTTGCCATTCGTGGCTTTCTCGGCCAGCTGCTTGAAGCGTTCGGCGGCCTGGCCTTTCGGCGTGTCCGTGGCCACGACGTGGCTGAATTTGATGACGATGGGGGCTTGCGCATAAGCGTGGACGCCGGCGGTGGCGCCAATCGCCGCGCACAGCGCGACGAACATGGTTTTCATCTGCATTTTTGTCTCCTGAGTGATTTTTAAAAAACTTTATTATTTGTCTACTTGGATATTGTGCCAAAGAAACTGCCAAGGCTATTGTGGTTAACCACAATAGCCGGCTCCCGATAAGCCGCTACCCTGCCTGCCATGCCGACCTCCCCCACCTTTGCGCGCCGTTTCAAGCTGTCGAGTCCGATGCGCTGGCTGCTGCCCGTCATCCTGCTGCTGCTGTTCCTCTCCATCCTGTTCTGGTTGCCCTGGCAGGCGCGCCAGATGGAAAGCAACGAGCGCCAGGAGCAGCTGATCGCCGACACCCTGTGGGTGGAGCAAACCATCCGTTTCCAGCTGGCGCGCAACGAGGAAAGCCTGTTCAACCTGGGCGTGGACATCGCCAGCGGCTCCCTGTCGGCGGAAAAAGTGCACGAGCGGCTGCAGCAGATGCTGCGCAATGGCCGCGAACTGCAGCGCGTGCTGTGGCTCGACACCAGCGGCAAGGTGCTGGCCACCAGCGACGCCAGCCTGCCGCACGCGCTGGCGTTTTCGCCCGCCTCGCTGACGGCGGCCGACAATGCGCGCCGCCTGCACCGGGGGCAATACGCCCAGCCGTCGCAGCAAAGCGGCTTTCCCGACGCGCCGCCCGGCGCCATGCTGATGGATTACCACCAGCCCCTGTTCGATGGCCAGCGCTATGTCGGCAGCCTGGTGGCCACCTATCAGATCAGCAGTCTGCTCGATGAAATGGTGCCGTGGTGGTTCGCGCAGGACAACCAGATCTCGCTGATCGACCGCGACGACAAGGTGCTGGCGCGACGCGCCGCCGCCGGTCCCGGCCACGGCGTGTACACGCACAAGCGCGCGCTCGACGTGCCGGGCGCCAGCATCACCCTGTTTACCGACAGCGTGAAAAGCCAGCCCAAGCTGCTGCCCAATCTGCTGGTCGGCTCCGTCATCGCCCTGTCGCTGGGTTTGCTGTGGAGCTTGCTGGCCCTGTGGCGGCATATTTCGCGCCGCCTGGTGGCCGAAGGCGCGCTGCGCCAGCAGATGCTGTTTCGCACGGCGATGGAAAACTCGCTGGTGACGGGCATGCGCGCGCGCGACCTGGAAGGAAGAGTCACGTACGTCAATCCCGCGTTTTGCCAGATCGTCGGCTATCCGCCCGAGGAAATCCTGGGCCGCCTGCCGCCCATGCCCTACTGGGTGCCCGAGGCGCTGGAGGAATACCAGCAGCGCTTCGTCCAGGCCCTGGCGGGCAATCCCACGCCGCAGTTCGAAACGTATTTCCAGCGCCCCGACGGCACGCGCGTGGCCGTGCTGATCTTCGAAGCGCCGCTGGTGGACAAGAACGGCCAGCAGACGGGCTGGATGGGTTCCGTGCTCGATATCTCGGACCGCAAACGGGTCGAGGAACTGAATCGCCAGCAGCAGGAAAAGCTGCAAACGAGTTCGCGCCTGGCCACCATGGGCGAGCTGGCGTCGATGCTGGCGCACGAACTGAACCAGCCGCTGGCGGCCATTTCCAGCTACACCACGGGGGCGCTGAACCTGATCCGCCGCGCCATCGAGCATGACGCCCCCGTCGATCCCGGCACCCTGAAACCGGCGCTGGAGCAGGCCAGCGCGCAGGCGCAGCGGGCCGGCCAGATCATCCGCAGCGTGCACGATTTCGTGCGCAAGAGCGAGCCGCAGCGCCAGGATATCGCCATCCGCACCCTGATCGACGGCATCCGCGCGCTGATCGACCTGCAGGCGCGCAAATACTATGTCACCATCCAGGAAGACATCCCGGCCGACCTGCCGCTGCTGCGCGCCGACCCCGTGATGATCGAGCAAGTGCTGCTGAACCTGACGCGCAACGCCATCGAGGCGATGCAGGATGCGGCGCCGGGACGGCGTATCATGCGCCTGCGGGCCAGTCACGATGCGCAGCAAGGCATGGTGACGGTGGACGTGATCGACCATGGCCACGGCATTGCGCAGGACGTGGCCGAGCGGCTGTTTTCGCCGTTTTTCTCGACCAAGTCCGAAGGCATGGGCATGGGCTTGAACATCTGCCGCACCGCCATCGAATTTCACGGCGGCGCGCTGACCTTCAAGGCCAACCCCGCTGGCGGTACTATCTTTACCTTCAGCGTGCCGGCCGCGCCGCGCGCGCCGCACTCGCATTAACGCATAACGCATAACGACAAGCCGGAGACACCATGCTACACATCATCGACGACGAAGAGGTCGTGCGCGACTCCCTGTCCTGGCTGGCCGCCTCGCGCAGCATCGAAGCGCGCAACTACGCCAGCGCCCAGCAATTCCTCGATAGCCTCGACGGCAGCTTCGACGCCGCCGGCGACTGCGTGCTACTCGACGTGCGCATGCCCGACATGAACGGCATCGCCCTGTTCGACCAGCTGGTCAAGCGCGACCTGACGGCGCGCCTGCCGGTGATTTTCCTCACCGGCCACGGCGACGTGCCGATGGCCGTCGACAGTCTGAAACGGGGCGCCTTCGATTTCTTTGAAAAGCCGTTCAACGACAACGACCTGATGGACCGCGTGCAGCAGGGCCTGGCCAACTCGCGCCAGGCCGGCGAGCTGGCCGCCGTGCACGCGCGCCTGGCCACCCTGTCGACGCGCGAACGCGAAGTGCTGGACCTGATTTTGGCGGGGAAGATGAACAAGGTGGTGGCCGACAAGCTGGGCATCAGCATGCGCACCGTGGAAGTCCACCGCGCGCACATCTTCGACAAGATGCAGGTCAAGACGGCGGTGGAGCTGGCGGGGTTGTTGAAGTAAATCTGGGGGCAGCCCCCCAATGCCGCTGGCGTCAAGCCCGGTGCCAGCGCATCCGGGGGTCTGACCCCGGCCTTAATCACTCGTCATGGCGCTCGTGGTGCTCCGCCGCCCCATGCTTCCAGTAGCTGGCCACATGCAGGTGCTGCTTCGGCACGCCGGCATCGATGAAATGCCCGCGCAAGCCCTGCACCTGCGCATGCTCGCACGCCACCCACACATGGCCGTCGCCATCCTGCGGCAAGGCGACCTGCGCCAACGCTTCCAGCAGCAGCGGCCCCTTGCGGCCATTGCGCGCCACCCAGCGCACGTCCAGCTGCGCGGCGCACTCCAAGGCGATCTGTTCGCCGTCTTCGACGATCTCGATCACGGCCATCGCGCGCGCCGTGGCCGGCAACTGCGCCAGGCGACGGGCGATGGCCGGCAAGGCCGTCTGGTCGCCCACCAGCACATACCAGTCGAAGTCGAGCGGCACCAGCATGGAGCCGCGCGGGCCGCCCACGCCCAGGGTCTGGCCGGGTGCGGCTTGCGCCGCCCACAGCGACGCGGGGCCGTCGCCATGCAGCACGAAGTCGATGTCCAGCTCGCGCCGCGCGGCGTCGTAGCGGCGCGGCGTGTAGTTGCGGGCGATGGGGCGCGGCCCTTCCGCATGCTCGATGGGATTGGCGTCATTGCCCAGCACGGGGAACGCGGGCTTGTCTTCGCCGGGAGCGGGGAAGAACAGTTTCACGTGGTCGTCGTGCGCCGGCGAGACAAAGCCCTCCAGGTCGTCGCCCGCCAGGGTGATGCGGCGCATGTGCGGCGTCAGTTGCTCGGTGCGCACGACGGTGAGCACGCGCAGTTTCAAGTCGTGGCGCACGCGCTCGATGGCGTGCGGGCGGGATGCAGCAGGTGATGCAGTAGTCATTGCTTATCCTTGTAAAGTAGGCTCAGTGGCCATCGACGATGGCGTTCGCCGCCTGTTCCAGCACGGCGGAGACGCGCTCGGCTTCCGCGTCGCTCCAGTTGCTCTTGTTCAGCAACAGCGCATGCTTGAGGGTGTGCATGGCCTGGCGCACGCGCTCGGGCAAGGCGTTTTTCGCCTGGACGCGGGCAAACATGTCGAGGCGGGCCAGGATGCCGTCCACCTGGGCGCGGTTCTCGTCGAGATACGCGCGCCCCAGGTCCGTGATCGTGTAGAGCTTCTTGCCGCTGGCGCTTTCGCTTGACGTGACGTAGTCCTGCTCTTCCAGCAGGGTGAGCGTGGGATACACGGCGCCCGGGCTGGGGGCGTAGGCGCCGCCGCAACGCTCTTCGATGGCCTTGATGATTTCATAGCCGTGGCGCGGGCTGATCTCGATCAGCGCCAGCACGATCAGCGGCAGGTCGCCGCGGCCGAAGACGCGCTCGGCCCGCTCGCCGCGCCCGCCCCGGCCACCGGCACCACCGCCCATGCCGCCCATGCCATCACCGCGCTCGTCGAAGCCGCGCGGACCGCGGCCATGCATGAAGTATTCATGACGGTGTTCGTGGCGATGCTCGCCGTGATGGTGATGCCAGCCGCAATGGCCGTGATGATGGTGATGGCCGCCGTGGCCGTGTTCTGTGTGGTGTGAGTTTCTCATGTTTTCTCTTTAAAGATATATCGTTAGTAGGTATCGTCATTTTATAACGATATATCGATAAGTCAAGGAGAAATTTGTTATGCTGGTCTTTTTCCCAGCCCACGCTCCTGCCATGCCTGACAAAACCATTGCTGAAAAAATGTACGTGAAAAACGCCAGGACCCTGGCCGTGCTCAATGACGGCGGCGCGCACGATGCCCTGCTGGCGCAGCTGCCGGCGGAAAAGCTGGTGAGCGAAGGAGAAAGCGCGGACTGGCTATTGCTGTTCGCGCGCAGCCGCGCGGAACTGGAGCGCTTCCTGCCCGTGACGCAGGCGCGCCTGGCGCCCGGTGGCGCGCTGTGGGTGGCGTACCGCAAGGGCGGGATGAAAGCGGGCAGCGACATCCAGCGCGACGATCTGCGCGCTTTTGCGCAATCGGTGGGACTCGACAGCGTGGCGATGGTCGCCATCGACGGCGAGTGGTCGGCGCTGCGCCTGAAGCAGGCTTGAGAGGGGGTTAAACGATGCCGTGCAAGGCGAGCGCCCATTCGACGTGTTCGCGCACGATGGCCGACGGATGCGCGCGGCGCGACAGCAGGGCCGCGACGATGTCGGCCTGGCCACGGGCCTTGGCGGCCGCGTTGCCCATGCCGACGGCCAGGTTGCGCAGCCAGCGTTCGTGGCCGATGCGGCGGATCGCGCTGCCTTCCATGCGGCGGTTGAACTCTTCTTCCGTCCAGGCGAACAGTTCCACCATGCCCGCGCTGCCCAGGCTATGGCGCTCGTCGAAGTCGGGCACGACGGCGCGCTGGGCGAACTTGTTCCACGGGCAGACGGTCTGGCAATCGTCGCAGCCGTACACCTTGTTGCCGATCAGGGGGCGCATCTCGACGGGAATGGCGCCCTTCAATTCGATCGTCAGGTAGGAGATGCAGCGGCGCGCGTCGAGCTGGTACGGCCCCAGGATGGCTTGCGTGGGACACACCGTGATGCACGCCGAGCACTGGCCGCAGCGCGGGGTCTCCGGCGGGTCGACGGGCAGCGGCACATCGACGAGGATCTCGCCGAGGAAAAAGAAGGAACCGCCCTGGCGGTTGATCAGCAAGGTGTGCTTGCCGCGCCAGCCCAGGCCGCCCTTTTGCGCCAGTTCGACTTCCATCACGGGCGCCGAATCGCTGAAGACGCGGTAGCCGAAGTCGCCGATCTCGCCGCGGATAAGCTCGGCCAACTGCTGCAGGCGCGAACGCATCACCTTGTGATAGTCGCGGCCGCGCGCATACACGGAGATCACGGCCGCCGACGGATCGGCGTCGCGCGCCGCCTCGTGGGCGCGCCAGTCGGGCCCCAGCGCCGGCGGCAGGTAGTTCATGCGCGCGCTGATGGCGCGCACCGTGCCCGGCACCAGTTCGGCCGGGCGCGCGCGCTTCATGCCATGGCTGGCCATGTAATCCATTTCACCGTGGTAGCCTGCATCGAGCCAGGCTTGCAAGGGCGCTTCCATGTGCGACAGGTCGACGTCGGCGATGCGCACCTCGGCAAAACCCAGCGCGCGCCCCCATTCTTTAATGGTGCGCGCCAGGACGGCGAGATCGGTGACGGTGGCGGACATAGGGGACTTTACGGAAAACGGCAGGCGCGCGGGCGGTTACAATGACAGCAGCCTCCATTTTATGCGATACGGAAGATAATGACCGAACACTTCAAAGCCCACCTCCACGACGAAGCCGGCACCGCCGCGCTGGGCGCCGCACTGGCGCGCGCGCTGGCGCCGGGCCTGGCGATCTACCTGCACGGCGACTTGGGCGCCGGCAAGACGGCCCTCACGCGCGCGCTGCTGCACGCGGCCGGCCATGCGGGCCACGTGAAAAGCCCCACCTACACCTTGTCCGAACCGTACACGGTGCAGCTCGACGGCCAGAGCGTCAACGTCATTCACTTCGACCTGTACCGCATGGGCAGCGCCGAGGAATTCCTCGACGCCGGTTTTCGCGAAGACTTCGATGGCCGTAACATCTGCATCGTCGAATGGCCGGAGAAAGCCGAACCGGTGCTGCCGCCGGCCGACCTGAATGTTTATTTGAACGTTGCGGGGTCAGGACGTGATGTAGAATTGCAAGCGTCTTCTGAATTGGGTCTGTCATGCCTTCACCGTCTCAAATTCGCCCCGAACCTTTGATCTCCTCGCCCATCACCCGGCGCACGGTCCTCAAGGCCGGCGGCACCCTGCTGTTGTCCGTGTTCGCGCCCATGTCGGCGATGGCGGCGCAAATTCTCGCGGTGCGCGTCTGGCCGGCCGAGGACTACACCCGCGTCACCCTGGAAAACGACAGCATCCTCAAGGCGACCCACTTCATCGTCAAGGACCCGGAACGGCTGGTGGTCGACATCGAAGGGCTGGAACTCAATCCCACCTTGAAAGGCCTGGTGGCGAAGATCCAGTCGAACGACCCTTACATCAAGCAGGTGCGCGTGGGCCAGAACCGGCCCAACGTGGTGCGCCTGGTGTTCGACCTGAAGGAAGAAGTCACGCCGCAGCTGTTTACCCTGCCGCCGGCCGGTTCCTACAACCACCGCCTGATCTTCGACCTGTATCCCGTGCGCGAGCCGGACCTGATCGCGCAAATGATCGAAAAGGGCGACTGGTCGAGCGACCCGGCCAAGCCGCCCATGGCCGACACGCATACGCCGCCGCCCGCGCTGCCCCTGCCCGAGAGCGGCAAGCCGCCCGTGGCCGCTGTGGCGCCGCCGGTGGCGCCCATCGCGCCGCCCGCAGCGGAACTGCGCCCCGAGCAGCGCCCGGAAGCGCGCCCGCTGCCGGGCCAGAAGGTGGTGCGCATGATTACCATCGCCCTCGATCCCGGCCACGGCGGCGAAGACCCGGGCGCCATGGGCAGCCGGGGCAGCCGCGAAAAAGACGTGGTGCTGGCCATCGCCAAGCGCCTGAAAACCAAGCTGGAACTGCAGCCCAACATGCGCGTCATGCTCACGCGCGACGCCGACTTCTTCGTCCCGCTGGGCATGCGCGTGGAAAAGGCGCGCAAGGTGCAGGCCGACCTGTTCGTCTCTATCCATGCCGATGCGTTCATCCAGCCGACGGCGCGCGGCTCGTCCGTCTTCGTGCTGTCCGAAAAGGGCGCCACCTCGACGGCCGCGCGCTGGCTGGCCAACAAGGAAAACCAGGCCGACCTGATCGGCGGCGTGAACGTGAAGAACCACGACAAGCAACTGGCCAGCGTGCTGCTCGACCTGTCGACGACGGCGCAGATCAATGACAGCATGAAGCTGGGCAAGGCCGTGCTGCGCGAAATCGGCGGCATCAACCGCCTGCACAAGGGTTCTGTCGAACAGGCCGGCTTCGCCGTGCTCAAAGCGCCGGACATCCCTTCCATCCTGATCGAGACGGCCTTCATCTCGAATCCGGAAGAGGAAGCCAAGCTGACCGACAACGGCTACCAGGACCAGATGGCCGACGCCATCGTCACGGGCATCAAGAATTACTTTGCCAAGAATCCGCCGCTGGCGAAAAGCCGCCTGACCTGACATGAAAGCCTAGCATGAGCAACAGCACCTTTGGCGAGCTGCCGGCCGTGACCATCCGCGCCGCCGATGGCGCGCAAGCGACCGTCACCCTGTACGGCGGCCACCTGGTCGCGTGGCAGACCAGCGATGGCCAGGAGCGCCTGTTCTGCAGCCGCGCTTCAGCCCTCGACGGCAGCCGCGCCATCCGTGGCGGCGTGCCCGTGATCTTCCCCCAGTTCGGCGCGCGCGGCACGGGCATGCGCCACGGCTTTGCCCGCGTGGCGACGTGGCAGCTGGAATCGACCGGCGACGCCGATGGCGCCGCGTGGGCACAATTTGCGCTGACCCAGGCCGACTTGCCGGAAGCGATCGCCGCCAGCTGGCCCTGGGCCTTCACCCTGCGCCTGCGCGTGGCGGTGCAAGGCCAATCGCTGGAGCTGAGCCTGTCCGTGCACAATACGGGCGAGCAGGCGTTCCCGTTCTCGGCCGCCCTGCACAGCTATTTTGCGATTGATCAATTGAGCGAGGCGTGCATTGGCGGCCTGCAGCGCGTGCGCTATTCGGACGAGACGCCGCAGGATGCCCTGCAAGCGGAAGAATTGCTGCAATTTGACGACAAGCTGGACCGCATCTACTACCAGTTGCCGGGCGCCTTGCAGCTGCAGTCCGGCGGCGCCACCCTGCGCCTGGAGCAGCAGGGCTTTACGGATGCCGTCGTGTGGAACCCGGGCGCGCAAGACGCGGCCGCCCTGCCCGACCTGGCTGGCGACGAATACCAGCGCTTTATCTGCATCGAGCCGGCCCTGATCCAGCCCGATACGCTGGCAGCCGGCGCCGAATGGGTCGGCCGCCAGCGCCTCAAATTTATGCAAGAGTGACTGAAAAAGTCCAGGGCTAAGCGCCTTGCCGAAGGCAGTACGCATGTACGACGAGGCATGGCAACAACGCCATGGGCTTTTTTCAGGCGCTCTTAGTTTGATTCCTTGATGATGCGGCCGTTGGCCGGCTGAATCGGACGCGCATTCAAGGGATACAGGCGGCTGAACAGCGCCATCTGCGCCGGCGAAGCCTGCACCGGCTGCTTCATCACCATCCACAGCACGCCTTCACTGCAAGGCGGCTCCGTCATCGATCCCATATAGGTGTAGTAGTCGCGCCGCGCCGGCAGCATCTCGGCCGGGTCGAGCAGGATGGTGGGCTGCATGGTCTCGAATTTTTCCAGCGGCAGGTTGTTCCACACGGTCTGGATGGTCGCCTGCGGCGCGCCCCGTTCCAGCAGCAGCGCCAGCACGGCTTGCCGCCCTTCCGCGTCGCGGTGCACCAGGTGCACCACCATCTCGAATGCCTTGCCATTGATGCGCTCTTCGGACGGACGGTGGAAATGGAATTGCTGCAGCTCGAACATGCGGTTCTGCACCGTGATGTAATTGCCGCCGCTCACGCCCACCTGCACCGTGTGGCCATTGTCGACCACATTGAACGACGAGGGGTGGTAGTCAAAGCTGATCTGCTCAAGCTCCACCTTCATGCCGTCGCGGATGTCGATCGGCGACTGGCGGCTGCCATTGCCGCACTTGGCCCAGTCGACATTGATCTTGCTCCAGTAGGCCGGGCCGCTGTCGCCCTCGTACGACCAGTGCGTGCCGCGCGGCACGGGCGGCGGTGGCGGCGGCGCGGCCTTCACCACGGCGGCGCGCTTGGCGCGGGCGGCGGCGCGGGCCGCCTGGGTGGCGCGCATTTCCGCCAGGCGCGCCGCGATGCGTTCGGACAGGTCGACTTCGGCCGCTTCTTCCTTCTCGCGCGCCGTGGGCGCGACGACGACAGGCGCCTTGGCTTCCTTGCCCTTCACCGATTCGGTCAGGGTTTTCATGGCGGCCGCGCGCGCCGACGCGGACATGGGCGCGGATGCGGCGGCGCTCGCCGAAGCGGGGGCATCTTTGGCGCTTGCCATGACCGTCATCGCTGCAAGGCTGCAAGCTAACAGGGCGCTCAAATGTCGCATGGAAATCCAGAAAGTGAGAATACCCTCTGGTTTACGGCTGGAAAGCAACAAAACTTGAATCAGTGGCGGAGTAAAACAGAAATGCGCAGAAATGCGGAGAAGAAAGTTAATCCAGGGCCAGCTGCGGACGGCGCCGCAGCGTGCTTGCCCTGGATCGACGGAGCGTCAAGCCGACTTGCCGACCATGCGCTTGTAGAGTTTCCACAAGCCGCCCAGTACCACCGGCACGACGGCGGCGCCGACACCGATCAGCACGATCAAGGTCAGGTGGTCGCGGATCCACGGGATATTGCCGAAGAAGTAGCCCGCCGTCACCAGACCGACCACCCACAACAGGGCGCCCGTCACGTTGTACATCTGGAAGCGCGCATGCGTCATGTCGGAAATGCCGGCCACGAAGGGGGCGAAGGTACGCACCACCGGCACGAAACGGGCCAGGATGATGGTCTTGCCGCCATGCTTTTCAAAGAATTCATGCGTGCGGCGCATGGCATCCTTGTTGATCCAGCGGTAATCGTGGGTGAACACCCTTTGCCCGATGGCCTCGCCTATCCAGTAATTGAGCGTGTTGCCCGTGACGGCGGCCGTCACCAGCAAGGCGATCAGCAAGCCCAGGTGCATCTGTCCCGTCGCGCAAAACGCGCCGGCGATAAACAATAAGGTATCTCCAGGGAAGAAAAACAGCACCACGAGGCCTGTCTCGCAAAAAATAATGGCAAACAGCACCGCATACACGAGGGTACCGTACTGCTCGATCAAGAGACCCAGCGTCTTGTCGACATGCACGATCATGTCGAGGAATTGCACAAAATCCATATATTTTTCCCTAAAGGTAGCGGCGGAATCATACACCACCCGGCCGGCGCAACGGCAGTCCCCCGGCCGATATTTCGTGATTAATTCGGCAGCGCCCTTGGCGGCGTGGCATTTTAAGTAAAGGTTAAGGAAACGCCGTCGCGGCAGGCCGCTGCCAGGATTGCTATCCGCAATGTTTTTCCAACGAAATATTGCCATTCCGGTATACACTTTCTGACCAGCGCAACCCGCGCCGACCAGGAGAAAACATGTATCGAACCCCACTGAGCGGCCTGACCATGGCCACCGTACTGGGCCTTGCACAGCTGACCGCCCACGCGGCGCCCGTCCAGATCAAGGCGCCCGCCGAACTGCCCGCCAAGGCGACCTTGGCCGACGCGATCAAGGCCTCGAAGCCGTCCGACTGGCGTGCGCTGGACCCGGACAACACCCTGTACCTCGACATTCCCGCCGGCCGCGTGGTGATCGAACTGGCGCCCGATTTCGCGCCCAGGCACGTGGCCAACATCAAGGCCCTGGTGGCGGAACAGTATTATGACGGCCTGGCCATCACGCGCGCGCAGGACAACTGGGTGGCGCAGTGGGGCGATCCGAACGAGAAAAATCCCAAGCCGATCCAGCATGCCCAGCGCACCCTGCCCGGCGAATTCACCGTGCCCCTGAAAAGCGTCAAGAGCTTCACGCGCCTGCCGGACGTTGACGGCTATGCGCCGCAAGTGGGCCATTCGAACGGTTTCCCGTCCGCGCGCGATCCGAAGTCCGGCACGGCCTGGCTCACACATTGCTATGCCACCGTGGGCGTGGGCCGCGACAGCGCCAGCGACAGCGGCGGCGGCACGGAGCTGTACGCCGTCATCGGCCAGTCGCCGCGCCACCTAGACCGCGACATCACGGTCGTCGGCCGAGTCGTCTCCGGCATGCCATTGCTGTCGACCCTGCCGCGCGGCACGGGCCCCATGGGCTTTTATGACAGCCCCGAGAAAAACGTGCCGATCCAGGCCATCCGCCTGGCCGCCAGCGTGCCTTTGGCCCAGCGCAGCAACCTGGAAGTGATGCGCACCGATAGCGCCGCCTACCAGGCCGTGCTGGAAGCCCAGCGCCACCGCGGCGGCCCGTGGAGCAAGGTCACGGCCGGCCACGTCGACGTGTGCAATGCGCCGATACCGGTGCGGGAGGTGGGGAAGTAGCCGGTGCCCGGCAATTCGCAACCCGTTATAATCAGGGGATGAACGCTCCCATCACGCCCCACCGCCCGATCCAGGCCCTGCCTGACCAGTTGATTTCGCAAATCGCCGCCGGCGAGGTGGTCGAGCGGCCATCGGCCGTCGTCAAGGAACTGCTGGAAAACGCGCTCGACTCGGGCGCCACGCAGATCACGGTGCGGCTGGAAGAAGGGGGCGTGAAACGCATCGCCATTACCGATAACGGGCGCGGCATCGACAAGGATCAGCTGCCGCTGGCCCTGGCGCGCCACGCCACCTCGAAGATCGCCTCGCTGCACGACCTGGAAAACGTGGGCACCCTGGGCTTCCGCGGCGAGGCGCTGGCCTCGATCGCCTCGGTGGCCGCCGTCACCGTGACCTCGCGCACGGCCGACGCGGCCCACGCGTGGGAAATCGTCGGCTCGCACAACGGCAGCGTCTCGCCGTCGTCGGGCGCGCACGGCACCACGGTCGACGTGCAGGACCTGTATTTCAACACGCCCGCGCGACGCAAATTCCTCAAGTCCGAGCAGACGGAATACGGCCACTGCGCCGAAGTCGTGCGCCGCATCGCCCTGGCGCGGCCGGACGTGGCGTTCTCGCTGTCGCACAATGGCCGCACCATCGACCAGTGGAACATCAGCGAACTGGCCAAGCGCAGCGCCCACATCCTGGGTAACGACTTCGCCGAGGCGCGCCTGGCGCTGGACGAGTCGGCCGGCACCTTGCGCCTGCACGGCTTTGCCGGCTTGCCGACGGCCTCCAAGGCGCGCGCCGATGGCCAGTTCTTTTATGTCAACGGGCGCTTCGTGCGCGACAAGCTGCTGGTGCACGCCGTGCGCATGGCCTACCAGGACGTGCTGCACGGCGACCGCTTCCCCTCGTATGTGCTGGCGCTCGACCTCGACCCGGCCCTGGTCGACGTCAATGTGCACCCGTCGAAGATCGAAGTGCGCTTCCGCGACAGCCGCTCGGTACACCAGTTCGTCTTCCACGCGGTGCAGCGCGCGCTGGCGCAGACGTCGGCCACGGCGTTCGGCAGCGTGCCGGCGCCCTTGCCGGCCGCTTCCAGCCTGGGCGGCGACGCCGGCGCGGCTGGCGGCGGCCCCGGCATCTGGCGCCGCGAACAGACGCAAACGTCGTTCGGCGCGCAATTCACGAATACCTTCGCGCCCGCCTCGCCCGGCGCGAACCGCCCCTTCTTTGCCGAGGCGCCAGGCGTCGCCCAGGATACGGCGGCCTACGGCGCCCTGTTCGGCGGCGGCGCATCCTCGCCCATCACGCAGGTGGAGCCCTACATCGCCTCGCCCGAGGCGATGGCGCGCGAAGAATATCCGCTGGGCTTTGCCCTGGCCCAGCTGCACGGCATCTACATCCTGGCGCAGAATACCAAGGGCCTGGTGCTGGTCGACATGCACGCCGCGCACGAGCGCATCCTGTACGAACAACTGAAGAACGCGCTGCAGGCGCAGGTGTCGGGCCAGGACATGCAGGTGCAGTCGCTGCTGATCCCCGTGACGTTCTACGCGGACGCCATCGAAGTGTCGACGGCGAATGAAAACCAGGACACATTAAAAGCGCTGGGCTTCGACATCGCCGCCCTGTCGCCCACCACCCTGGCCGTGCGCTCCGTGCCGACCCTGCTGAAAAACGCCGACGCGCAGACGCTGGCGCGCGACGTGCTGCGCGACGTGCGCGAATACGGCGGCTCGCGCGTGCTGATCGAGCGCCAGAACGAATTGCTGGGCACCCTGGCTTGCCACACGGCCGTGCGCGCCAACCGCATCCTGTCGGTGCAGGAAATGAACGCCCTGCTGCGCCAGATGGAGAGCACGGAACGCGCCGACCAGTGCAACCATGGCCGGCCGACGTGGGTGCAGGTCGAGATCAATGCGCTGGACAAGCTATTTTTACGGGGACAGTGAGTTTCCCCCAAACGGCGAATACCGGGGTCGGCCCCTGAGGGTCCGACCCCAGCCCTTAACGCCGGGTTTGACAAAGACCTACGCAGACTTGCGCACCACCTTACAAGATTCAACATGCAAACCACCCCACACCTCCCCCTGGCCGTCGCCATCATGGGCCCCACGGCCAGCGGCAAGACGGCCAGCGCACTGGCCATCGCGCAAGCCATCCCGTCCGAGATCATTTCCGTCGATTCCGCCCTCGTCTACCGCGGCATGGATATCGGCACGGCCAAGCCGTCGCACGCAGAACTGGCCGCCGTGCCGCATCACCTGATCGACATCATCGACCCGCTCGACGCGTATTCCGTGGCGCAGTTCCGCAGCGATACCCTGCGCCTGGTGGCGGACATCTCCGCGCGCGGCAAGCTGCCGCTGCTCGTCGGCGGCACCATGCTGTACTTCAAGGGCCTGGCCGATGGCCTCGACGATTTGCCCGGCGCCGATCCCGCCTTGCGCGCCCAATTGGAAGAGGATGCGACCGCCATCGGCTGGCCCGCCATGCATGCGCGCCTGGCGCAGCAAGACCCCGTCACGGCCGCGCGCCTGGCGCCGCAGGATGCGCAGCGCATCGGCCGCGCGCTGGAAATCATCGCCCTGTCCGGCCAGCCCATGTCGGCCCTGCTGGACCGCCGCGAAAAGACCGTGCTGCCATTTCAATTGCAATCGTTCGCGCTGGAGCCGTCGGACCGCGCCGTGCTGCACGCGCGCATCGCCACGCGCTTCGACCTCATGCTGAAAAACGACGCCCTGCTCGACGAAGTGGAGCAGCTGCGCCGGCGCGGCGACCTGCATCCGGGTTTGCCCTCGATGCGCTGCGTGGGCTACCGCCAGGCCTGGGAATACCTCGACGGCCGCATCGACCGTGCGGCCTTGCGCGAGACGGGCATCATCGCCACGCGCCAGCTGGCGAAACGCCAACTGACCTGGCTGCGCTCCATGCCGGAACGCATCGTCATCGATTGCCTCGGTGCCGACCCGGCCAGCGCCATGCTGGCACAGATCCAGCCGTTGCTGAAATAATCATGAACGCGGCAGCACGCAAAAAATCCGCACATTTTTTTGCGCCGGCATTGACAAGGAAATGCGAAGACTGGATAATGCTCGGCTGTTGGGTGATATAGCTCAGTTGGTTAGAGCACAGCATTCATAATGCTGGGGTCGGTGGTTCAAGTCCACCTATCACCACCAAAGAACATCGATCAGGTTTGCCCTGGTCAAAACCAGCATCCGGTCTGACCGGTCTGTTTGGTGATATAGCTCAGTTGGTTAGAGCACAGCATTCATAATGCTGGGGTCGGTGGTTCAAGTCCACCTATCACCACCAAGAATTAGCAGCATCGAAAAACCCGCCACTGCCCCGTGCAGCGGCGGGTTTTTTCATTTCCGGCGCCGCCGCGTATGCGGCCTGGGCGCAACACCTGCGCCACTCGCATGCAAGCGGGGATTGTGGCAAGCGGCCACTGGCGCTTACAATGAGAATAATTCTCATTTATATTATTCATCGCCCATGTCCGCCATCCAGCCCAGCCTGCAACAGCAAGTGCAGTCGCTCTACAGCGAACATCACGGCTGGCTGCTTGGCTGGCTGCGCAAAAAACTCAGCTGCCCGCATGGCGCGGCCGACGTGGCGCAAGACACCTTCGTGCGCATCATCGCCTCGCGCGACGCGCTGTTCGGCATGCGCGAGCCGCGCGCCTACCTGTCGACGACGGCGAAGCGCTTGCTGCTCGACCGCACGCGCCGCCAGATACTCGAGCGCAGCTACCTGGCGGAACTGGCCCTGCTGGCCGACGGCCTGCCCGGCGCGCCCTCGCCGGACGAGATCCTGATGGCCGTGCAGGCGCTCGGGCAGATCGCCACGGCGCTGGATGGCTTGTCCAGCAAGGCGCGCGACGCCTTCTTGCTGCACTACCTGGAAGAGCAATCGCAGGCCGCCGTCGCCGCACACCTGAACGTCTCCACGCGCATGGTGCAAAAATACCTGGTGCAAGCCTTGCTGGCCTGCCGCCACGCCTGCCCGGCCATGGCGGCATGAATCGCCCCGGCGCCGAGGTGGCGGCCGAGCAGGCCGCGCACTGGATCGTGCGGCTCAGCGCCGGCGACCCGGCCGAGCGCGAACAGGCGCGCATCGGCTTCGCCGCGTGGAAGGCGGCCGACCCGCTGCACGCGACGGCGGCCGCCGGCATGGAAAACCTGCTGCGTCAATTGCACGCCGTGCGCGAGCCGGCCGGCGGCGACCACCGCCCCGCGCGCGCCGCCCTGGCCGCCATCGCCCCCGACCGCCCCCGCCAGCGTCTGCGCCGGCTGGCCGCCGCCAGCGCCGTGGCCATGCTGGTGCTGACCGGTGCGCTGGCCCTCGGCGAGCACCCCGCCTGCCTGCTGGCCGACCTGCGCAGCCCCACCGGACAATGGCGCACGCACACGCTGGCCGACGGCAGCCGGATCACCCTGGGCAGCGACAGCGCCGTCAACGTGCGTTTCCATGCAGGCGAGCGGCATGTGGAGCTGGTGCGTGGCGACATCCTCGTCGACGTGGCCAGGGATGCGCGGCGCCCCTTCATCGTCGACAGCGAGCAGGCGGCGATCCGCGCCCTGGGCACGCGCTTTACCGTGCGCAGGGAAGACGGCGCCACCATCCTGAGCATGCTGGAATCCAAGGTGCTGGCGCAGGTGCCGCAACATCCGGCCGTCGTGGTGCAGGCGGGCCAGCGCACGCGCATCACGGACGACGGCGTGGGACAGCCAACGGCCATCGATGCGGCCAGCGTGCAGGAAGCGTGGCGCACGCGCCAGCTGGTGGTCGACGACCAGCCGCTGGCCGAGGTGCTCGACGAGCTGGCGCGCCACCGCCCGGGCCAGCTGCATTACGACCGCGCGCAGATCGCCGGCATCCGCGTGGCGGCCGTGCTGCCGCTGGACGATACGGACAAGGCGCTGCAGCTGTTGATCGACAATTTCCCGCAGCTGCGCATCCGCATGCTGACGCGCTACCTGGTGATGGTGGACGCGCCCGCAAAAAAATAAATACATTTTTTTTGCATTCGCGGTTCCACTTTGCGCATCTCGCGCGTCAAGGCAGCTGAGATCAATCCAAAAAGGCTGTCACCATGTACGCTCAAGTCGTTGCCGTTTCATCCCCGCACACCCTGCGCACGCGTCTGCGCCCGCTGGCCCTGGCGGCCATGCTGCTGGCCGGCGCCGGCCTGCACGCCCAGGCAGCCGCCCAGGCGCAGGCCAGCCCTGCCGCCATCAGCTACGCCATCCCCGCCGGTCCGCTGGCCGGCGCGCTGAACCGTTACGCCCTGCAGGCGGGCGTCTCCATCGTCATCGACGCCTCCAGGGTGCAGGGGCTGCAGACGGCTGGCCTGCAGGGCAGCTACGCCATCGAGGACGGTTTCGCCGCGCTGCTGCGCGGCAGCGGCTACGCCATCGGCAAAACGGCCACCGGCTATGTGCTGGTGGCCGCGCCGGCGTCCGCGCCCACCGCGGCAGCCAGCGCCGCTTCGGCGGCCGAACGTACCATGCCCTCGATTACCATCGTCGGCCAGGCCGAGCAAGGCGCCACCACGGAAGGCAGCGGCTCCTACACGGCGCGCAAAGTCACCATCGGCAAGGGCGAGCAAGCGATGAAGGACATCCCGCAATCGGTGAGCGTGCTGACGCGCCAGCGGCTGGACGACCAGGGCATCACGGACTTGCGCGAAGCCGTCAACAACGTCACCGGCGTGGTGGGCGTGCATGGCGTGGGACCGGGCGTGGTGATCACGGCGCGCGGCTTCCAGATCGACCAGTGGCAGTACGACGGCGTGCCGATCGACCGCAACACCTATGCGCTGGGTAACTGGGGCCAGGAAAACATGGTCATCTACGACCGCCTGGAAGTGCTGCGCGGCGCTTCCAGCATGCTGGTCGGCACGGGCAGCCCGGGCGGCTCCGTCAACCTGGTGCGCAAGCGTCCGCTGGCCACGCGCGCGATCACGCTGACGGGCCGCGCCGGCTCGTGGGACCACTACGGCGCCCAGGTCGACATCAGCAGCCCCCTGAACGCGGAAGGCAGCCTGCGCGGACGCGCCATCGTCGACGAAGACGACAGCCACTCCTTCATCGACCAGGTGTGGAGCAAGAACCGCACCCTGTATGCGGCGCTCGACTATGACCTGGCGCCCGCCACCACCTTGGGCCTGGCCGCCAGCCATGTGAAAGCCCACGGCCGTCCCACCTTCATCGGCCTGCCCCGCTACGCGGACGGCAGCGAACTGCCGCTGCCGCGCTCCACCTTCACGGGTGCCGACTGGAACCGCAGCCTGGTGGAACAGAGCACGGTCTACCTGGACCTGGAACACCACTTCAACACGCAATGGAGCCTGAAGGCCTCGGCGCTGGGCATGAATGAAAGCACCAGCTCCACGCACCAGCGCACGGCCTTCGCCATCAATCCCGACGGCAGCGGCGCGCGCTATGGCGACTTTTCCACCGATTTCGACAACCGCAAGCGCGGCATCGACGCCTTCGTGCGCGGCCAATTCGACGGCCTGGGCATCGCGCAGGAAGTCGTCGTCGGCGCCAGCTATGTCAGCTTCACGTCGAACGACCGCTATGCGCGCGCGTGGGAAACGGGGGCGGATATCTTCCATATCAACCACCATCGCCCGTGGCAGGACTTCGACACCATCGCCGCGCGCCCAGCGGGCGTGACCAGCTACAGCACCTACGACATGCGCCAGAAAGGCCTGTACGCCACCTGGAACGGCCAGCTGACCAGCAATCTGAAAGCCCTGCTGGGCGGGCGCTTCAGCTGGTACGACTTCCTGTATGCCACGCCGGACGGCTACCGCGACGCCACGCGCGCCACGGCCAGGTTCACGCCATCGGTAGGCCTGATCCATGCATTGACGCCGCAATGGTCGGCCTACGCCAGCTATGCGGACGTGTTCCAGCCGCAGACGAACCACGATGTGGCCGGCCGGACCCTCAAGCCGATCACGGGCAGCAACTACGAGGGCGGCATCAAGGGTGAACTGCGGGACGGCAAGGTCAACACCTCGCTGGCCGTGTTCCGCTATGACCACAAGGACCGCGCCGTCACCGACTACGCCGCCGGTTTCGCCTGCGATGGCTGGTACTGCTCGCGCGCCTCGGGCAAGGTGCGCAGCCAGGGCCTGGAAGCGGAAGTGTCGGGCGAGGCGGCGCGCGGCCTGCAGCTGTCGGCCGGCTACGCCTACACGACGACGACCTATCTCGACGATCCGGACAACAAGGGCCAGATCTTCTCCACCTGGACGCCGAAGCACATGCTGCGCCTTTGGTCCAGCTATGCGCTGCCCGGCGCGTGGGACAAGTTCAGCGTGGGCGCCGGCGCCAGCCTGCAAAGCCATACGGTCGATACCGAGCGCACCTTCAAGGTTGCCGGCTTCTCGATCTGGAATGCACGCCTGGCCTGGCAAGCCACGCCGCAAATGGTCCTGTCGCTGAACGTCAACAACGCCTTCGACAAGCGCTACATCATCCCTGCCTACAACACCACGGGGTCGAACAACTACTATGGCGAGCCGCGCAACGTGCAGTTCACCCTGAAGTACACGCCGAAGTGGTAAGACGACCAGGAGGCTGAGAGCCGGCGCGCTGGCCATGGCGCGGGACTGGCATTCAGTTCGCGCCGCGGCCGGGATTTTCGGCTAAGATGATGGCGCGGCATTGCGCCGCACCGCATCGTGCATCGGCCTCTCATTCATCTACACCGTCAATGGAACAAAAAGACAAGTCTTGGGTCACTTCGGTGGACGTCGCCAAACGGGCCGGCGTCTCCCGCTCCGCCGTCTCGCGCACGTTCACGCCCGGCGCCAGCGTGGCGCCCGAAACACGGGCCCGCGTGATGGAGGCGGCGCAATCGCTGGGCTACCAGGTCAACATCCTGGCGCGCAGCATGAACCAGGGACAAAGCAACCTGGTGGGCGTCGTCATCACGGGCTTCACGGACCCGTTCCGCGTGGCCCTGCTGGGGGAAATCACGCGCAGCCTGAGCGAACATGCGCTGGTGCCGCTGCTGATGAATACGGAAGACCCCGAACGCCTCAGCGAATTGCTGCGCATCCTCCTCAGCTACAAGATTTCCGGCGTCATCATGACGTCCGGCTCGCCGCCATCCGCCGTCGCCACGGAATACCTGCAGCGGCAAGTGCCGGTGGCCATGATCAACCGCGCGCGCGACCTGAAAGGCGTGGACGTGGTCAACAGCGACAACCGCCATGGCGGCGAACTGGCGGCCAGCACCCTGCTCGACAGCGGCGCCAAACGGCTGGCCTTCGTCAACACGCGCGCCAGCAGTTTCAGCGGCATCGCGCGCGGCAAGGCCTTCCTCGACCACCTGGCGCCGG
Source organism: Janthinobacterium sp. JC611 (assembly GCF_018682595.1). Lineage (NCBI taxonomy): Bacteria > Pseudomonadati > Pseudomonadota > Betaproteobacteria > Burkholderiales > Oxalobacteraceae > Janthinobacterium > Janthinobacterium sp. JC611. Next base: position 5,489 of record NZ_JAFLJN010000014.1, on the reverse strand, counting down.
CCGTGGCGAAGAAGCGCTGCACGGCCGGCGAATACCTGGCCGACGCCATCGGCTACCAGGCGGGCCAGGAAGCGGCCGACGCCCTGCTCGCGTCAGGCAAGCTGCCCGACGGCGTCTTTTGCGCCACCGACCTGATCGCCTGCGGCTTCATCGACGCGGCGCGCAGCAAGTACGGCATCGACGTGCCCGCGCAACTGCAGGTGATCGGCTTCGACGATATTCCCATGGCCGCGCTGGACGCCTACCAGCTGACCACCATCCGCCAGGATGCGGGCGAACTGGCGCGCCGCGCCGTCAAGAGCCTGGTCGAGCGCATGGAAAAATTTGCCATGCCGGGCCGCCTGAAGGAAGTGCCCGTCACCCTGGTGCGGCGCGGCACGACGCGCTAAACGATGCAGCATGGCAGATGGCGCGCCGCCGTCTGCCCGCCCGCCGTTCCCCGTTTTCCACACTTTTTCATCCCCCGCCTGTACTTGTTGACATCAAAAAAAATCCGGGTTACTGTTTGCACACGCGTGCTGCACACGTGTGCAATTTCTTCAGACAGGCCAGTTCTGGCCACACCATTAAAAAAGCGCCCCATCCGCGGAGGCGTATCAAGGAGACTGTGATGTTGAACCACGTTCTAAGAATCGCCCTGTTCGGCGCCGGGGCCATCGGCCTGGCGGCCTGCACCACCCCCGCCGGCACGCAGCAAAATACCACCGCCGATCCGAAGCTGGCGAAGATCGGCCAGATCGTCGTCGTGTACATGGAAAACCGCAGCTTCGACCATCTGTTCGGCACCTTCCCCGGCGCCGACGGCATCGCCAATGGCCACGCGCCCGACACCACCACGCAGACAGGCCCCGATGGCAAGCCTTACCGCCTGCTGCCCGCCGTGGCGTTCGACAAGGGCGGCCTGGATCCGCGCTTCAAGGGCGACATCGGCAACCAGGCCTTCCGCATGGAGCCGAGCGTCTCGCTGGGCGACAAGACGGCCAGTCCCGTGCATGCCTTCTGGACGCACAAGCGCCAGATCAACGACGGCAAGAATGACCGCTTCGTCGTCGAGGGCAATACGGGCGCCCTGCCCATGGGTTATTTCGACGGCAGCAAGCTCAAACTGTGGGCGCTGGCGCAGCGCTACACCTTGGCCGACCGCTTCTTCCAGTCCGCCTACGGCGGTTCCTTCCTCAACCACATGTGGCTGACCTGCGCCTGCACGCCCGTGTTCCCGAACGCGCCCACCTCCATCGTCGCCCAGGACGACCGCGGCACGGGCCACAAGAAGGGCGAAGAGGCGGAAGTGACGCAGGATGGCTACGCCGTCAACACCATGCAAGGCCCGCTGCTGTTCGATCCCACCAAGAAGCAGACCTTTTTGCCGCCGCAAACCATGCCCACCATCGGCGACCGCCTGACGGACAAGGGCATCTCGTGGGTCTACTATGCGGACGGCTACGACATCGCCGTCGCCTCGACCAAGTCGGGCAAGAAGGCCGAGGATTTCTCGTACCACCACCAGCCGTTCACCTACTTCAAGCGCTTCATCGACAGCCCGCAGCAGCGCGCCACGCACCTGAAGGACCGCTCCGACATGATCGCCGACATCAAGGCAGGCAAGCTGCCGCCCGTCTCGTTCTACAAGCCGATGGGCAAGAAGAACATGCATCCGGGGATGGAAAAATCGAGCGTGGCGGCCGGCGACGACGAGGGCGTGGCCATCATCAGCGCCATCATGGAAGGCCCGCAATGGAAGGATACCGTCGTCATCGTCACCACCGATGAAAACGGCGGCTTCTGGGACCACGTGGCGCCCCCGAAAGGCGACCGCTTCGGCCCTGCCACGCGCATTCCCGCGCTGGTGATCTCGCCCTTCAGCGAAGGCGGGCATATCGACCATACCGAATATGAAACCGTGTCGATCCTGAAGTTCATCGAGGAACGCCACGGCCTGGCGCCATTGAGCGAACGCGATGCGCGCGCCAACAGCCTGGCCAAGGCCCTCAAGCTGTAACTCCCCCCCTGCCTGTCTACCCTGGGTGCGCCGTCCTGCGCGGCGCGCCCGGGCTCACCACACCTGAAGGAAACGCCATGCTGCACGCACGCCATCTGCCCCTCTCCCTCCTGATGCTCGCCCTGGCCGCCTGTGGCGGCGGCGACGATACGCCGCCCCCTGCCACGCCACCGATAACGCCGCCGGTGACGCCACCAGTGACGCCGCCGCCCGCCACCTACTACCAGACCAAGACACCGTACACGCCACAACAGGAAGCCGCCACCTACGAGGCCGCGCCGGCCGGCTACGCGCCCGTATTCACCGAACTGGTGGCGCGCCACGGCTCGCGCGGCCTGTCGAGCATGAAGTACGACGCCGCCTTCTACAACGTCTGGCAAAGGGCGGCTGCCGACGATGCGCTCACGCCGCTCGGGCAAAAACTGGGCGCCGACATCCTGAAACTGATGAAGGCCAACGCCCTGCTCGGCTATGGCGTGGACGGCATCACGGCGCCCGGCTACGGCAACCTGTCGCAGACGGGCATCAATGAACACAAGCAGCTGGCCGTGCGCATGCTGGCGCGCCTGCCCGCCCTGTTCACGCAGCTGGGTAGCAATGCCGCCAGCGCGCCGCGCCAGATCGTCACCGTCAGCTCCGGCGTGGACCGAGCCAAGGACAGCGCCGCGTATTTCGCGCAGTCGCTGGCCAGCACGGCGCCAAGCGTCGCCCCGCTGATCACCTTGCCGCCCGCCCCCACGGGCTACCCGGCCGGCAAGCCCGTGGCGCAGCCGGCCGGCACCAACCGCTTCCTGCTGTATGCGCACAAGCTGGTGCCGAAGACGGACCTCGTCACCGATGCCCTCGACCGCTACTACCAGACCTACCAGGACAGCCAGGCCTACCAGGCCTACCTGAAAAGCCCCGACTTCCTGGCCAAATACACGGCCATCGACACGGATGCGACGGCGCGCACCCTGGGCCGCGAAGTACTGGAACGCTTGTTTGCCAAGGCGTTCGTGGACAAGATCGACAACGGCACCTACAGCTTCGCCAATACGGGCACCTACAGCTTCACCAGCGACGACGGCAAGTTCACCAACACCGTCACGGGCGACGGCGAGACCACCATCAAGGGCCTGGCCGATGCCGCTTCCGTGCTGTACAACCTGTACGCCATCATGGCCGGCATGACGAACGAGGTCAAAGCCGACTTCGTGCAGTACATGCCGTCGGATGCGGCCAGGTACCAGGCCTTCGTGCAGGACTACCAGGATTTTTATAACAAGGGTCCCGGCACCACGGAGAGCGCCAACGTCACCTGGAACTACGTGCGCGCGCTGCGCGAAGACTTCTTCACGGAAGTCGACGCCATCGCGCGCGGCGACCTGTCGCACGGCGCCAAGCTGCGCTTCACGCACGCCGAAGCCATCATCCCGCTGGCCACGGCCATGGGCCTGAAGTCCGTCGTCGGCACGCTGCCGGCGGCGCAGACCTACAGCTATGACAACAGCAGCTGGCGCGGCCTGTATGTGGCGCCGATGGCCGCCAACATGCAATGGGATGTGTACCGCGACGGCAGCGGCAATGTGCTGGTGAAGATGCTGTACAACGAAAAGGAAACGGACTTCCAGGCCGCCTGCGATGGCGCCCGCTTTGCCGCCGGCAGCCATTTCTATGTGTACGCGAAGCTGAAGACCTGCTACGGCCACGTGGCACAGTAAACAGGGAAGGCAGGCGGGCAGCCGTGCCCGCCTGTTTCACGTTTGGTGCTAGGCTTGCACGTAGGAAATTAAACTCAGCTACGGACTTCCATGCGCCCACCACCTACCCCGACCAGCACGATGCTGGCCCTGGCACTGGCCCTCTGCGCCAGCCCCGCCCTGGCCGTCGAAGGCTATTACCAGACCAAGACGCCGTATGCGCCGCAGCAGGACCCGGCCACCTATGCCGCGCCGCCGGACGGCTTCCAGCCCGTCTTCACGCAGCTCGTGGCGCGCCACGGCTCACGGGGGCTCACCAGCATGAAAAACGATGCGGCCCTGTATGCGATGTGGCAGCAAGCGGCCGCGCAGGATGCGCTCACGCCCCTGGGACGCGAACTGGGTCCCGACATCCTGGCCCTGATGAAGGCGAATGCCTTGCTCGGCCATGGCGTGGCAGGCATCGAGCAAGCCGGCTATGGCAATCTGTCGCAGACGGGCATCGACGAACACCGGCAGCTGGCCGCGCGCATGCTGGCGCGCCTGCCCACCCTGTTCGCGCAGGTGGCGCAGGAGTCGGCGACGGCGCCGCGCCAGCTCGTCACCATCAATTCGGGCGTGGACCGCGCGCGCGACAGTTCGCGCTTCTTCACGCAATCGCTGCTCGAGCACGCACCCGCGCTGGCGCCCTTGCTCTACCTGCCGCCCGCGCCGGCGCCGTATCCGCAGGGACGCAAGGCCGCGGTACAGCCGATATTGCAGCCCGATGGCGTGAACCGCTTCCTGCTGTATGCGCACAAGCTGGCGCCGCGGACGGATCTTGTCACCGATCGGGCCAACCCGCATTACGCCACCTATGCCGCCAGCCAGGCCTACCAGTACTATGAAAGAAGCAAGCAGCTGCACGCGCTGATGGATGCTCCCGCCAGGCTGCCAGCAGCGGCCGCGCATGCGCGCCATGTGCTCGAACGCCTGTTCGCGCCCGCTTTCCTCGACCAGTTCGAAGGCGGCCGCGCCAGCTATGCGGACACGGGCAGCTACACCTTCACCAGCGCGGACGGCAAGCTCACGCGCACCATGACGGGCAGCGGCAAGACCGTCATCCGCAGCCTGAATGCGGCCGCCACGAAACTGTATGAGCTGTATGCGATCGCCGCCGGCATGCGGCATGAAGTGCCGGCCGATTTCGGCCGCTACATGCCCATCGAGGATGCGCGCTACTACGCGTATGTGGCCGACTACGAGGATTTTTACCAGAAGGGACCGGCCACCACGGAAAGCGGCGGCGTGACGTGGCGTTTCGCGCTGGCCTTGCGCGAGGATTTTTTCAAGGAAGTCGACGCGCTGGCCAGGGGCGACTTGCGCCACGCGGCCAAGCTGCGCTTCACGCACGCCGAGATGATCATCCCGCTCGCTTCGGCCATGGGCTTGCAGCAGATGCTGGCGCCCCTGCCGGCATCAGTCGGTTACAGTTATGCGACGAATCCGTGGCGCGGCCAGAGCGTCTCGCCGCTGGCGGCCAACATGCAGTGGGATGTGTATCGCAACGGCGAAGGCCGGCTGATCGTGCGCCTGCTGTACAACGAAAAGGAAACCGACTTCCAGGCCAGTTGCGACGGCGCCCGCATCGCGCCCGGCAGCGTCTTCTACGACTATGCGAAACTGAAAACCTGCTACGGCCACGTGGCGGCGCGCTGACGCGCTGATGCTGCGCGCCGCCATCTTTTACAGCGGATTTTACTTCAGGGTCGGCATGGCGAATTCCGCCCCGGCCGCCGTCGAGGCCGGCCAGCGCTGCGTCACGGCCT